>JAHHIB010000019.1 GCA_019359075.1 Kalymmatonema hyalinum WJT4-NPBG1 | reverse complement strand
AAAACCTTACTGTAGCGACTTTTCGGAAATTTTTATCCTTTCTCTTTTTAAGAAATGAAATGTGGATTGCTCCCACCTTCTTTTGAAGACACAATATTAAATATTTGTCAATGCGTAAGTCCTAGATACCTAAAGATTCGGATAAAATTTTCAACAAAATTAAATTTTCTTAGTAAAACATGAGAATAAAGTTATCTACTGAGTAACTGAAGTTTATGGGCATCCTCCAATAGATTTGCTGAGAAAACTAGGAAAGAGGCGCTATGAAAGCAATTATGCGGCTCATAGCTTAAGTAAGTTAACGTTTACTGAGTAAATATTGCAACCTAAATCAGGGTTTGAGCTTGAAGCCTGTAGAGCCTTACAAGGCAGCTTGCCGAAGAGTATTTTAGTTCAAGGCTCACTGTAAGAATTGCTGAAGTGGCTTGTCAATCTAGTGTTATCAGCCAAAGCCACTTCAGCAAATAAGTTAAAATTTTTACAGATATTACACTTAAAGCTTAGGCACAGAGGCAAGAACCATGCCAAATGAGCAGGTCAAACTGATTGATTTTCGGCAAGAAAAAGCATCAAATCTACTTTTTCCTGAGCCAGTGAAGTTATCCAGTTACAAAGCCAAATGGCCAAACATTCACTTTGAGTATCACCAGTTGCCCGGACTTGATACAGGAGAGCATCGTCATACGATGCATGTCCTTCCTATTACCCTTTGTTCTATTGCAGTCGAGCGATGGATAGATGGACGCTTTCAAAAGGAATTCCACAATGAAGGAGATATTGCCATCATCCCTGCTGGCACTCTTCATCAAAACCAATGCCAGCAACAGGCTCAGTTCATGTTTGTGGCACTTGAACCAACTCTGTTGAAACAAGTAGGACAAGAGTTGGTCAATCCTGATTGCATAGAATTGATTCCCCATTTTGCTACGGTGCAAGACCCACTGATTCAAGGCATACTGTTGAGCCTTAAAGAGGAACTGGAATCGGGAGGCATTGGTGGTAGCTTGTATGTCGATCAACTCAAAACCACGCTAGCGCTTCATCTGCTGCGAAAGTACTGCACTTGCACACCTCGGATTGCAACTTACTCGGATGGGCTACCAAAGTATAAGTTACAACAAGCACTTGAGTATATTGACGCTCATCTCGAACAGGATATCCAACTGGCTGACCTTGCGGAATTACTGAGCATAAGTCGGTATTACTTTGTGCGTTTGTTCAAACACTCAATGGGGATAACGCCATATCAGTATGTACTTCAGCAACGGATAGAACGGTCAAAGGTGCTGTTGAAACATCGGCAGAGGGCGATTTCTGATATTGCGCTTGAATGTGGTTTTGCAAATCAAAGTCACTTTACCAAGCACTTTCGCCAATTCACGGGAAAGACTCCAAAAGCTTATCAGCAGAGATAATGATGTTTGATAAAAAAACTTCTACAGAAAACTTATCTACACCAGTCAACGTTGAAGATGTCATCCCTGGTGGGCACATTGTTCTAAGTAGTGGTCAACGATGGCAAGGATTCCAATGTAATGTTCACCATCATCAACCATATGGATTTGATGAAACAAGCTTTGAGATAAACATTCTTACGCTCAGCCTAGGGAACACAATTCATACTCTAAAGCAAATTAAGGATGGGAAGAGGCATGAGGATGTACACGTAAAAAACGATATTACGCTGAATCCTGCCTATGCTCCAGAGTCTCAATATTGGGACTGTGAATGTCATATCCTCAATGTTTTTTTTGAGCCGTGGTTTATCAAACGAGTCATTGCTGATTCAGCAAGTCATAATCCAGAGCGAATAGAACTCCTACCCATCTTCAAAGCCCGTGACCCTTTTATCGAAAATATTGGACAAGCACTGCTGTGTGAGCTTCAAACTGAAGGTTTGTGTGGTCGTCTTTACGCGGAGTCGTTGGCAACTGCTCTAGCAGTACACCTGCTCAGACAATACTCGACCTCCAAGCCTAACATTCGGCAATATGAAGACGGTCTACCTAGATACAAATTACAACAAGCACTTGAGTATATTGACGCTCATATCGAACAGGATATTCAACTTGCTGACCTTGCGGAATTACTGGGGATGAGTCGGTATTACTTTGTGCGTCTGTTCAAGCAATCTATGGGAGTGACGCCCTATCAGTATGTACTTCAGCAACGGGTAGAACGGGCAAAGGTGTTGTTGAAGCATCGGGAGAGGGCGATTTCCGATATTGCGCTTGAATGCGGTTTTGCTAATCAAAGCCATTTCACTAAGAACTTTCGCCAACTTACAGGAGTGACACCTAAAGTTTATCGGCAGAGGTAATTATGATGTCCGGGAAATTATCCACAATCACACAACCCCACCCCGCTTGCGGGGTGGGGTTTTCCAGAATTTGTGGGTAATTGAGGCTTTTGACTTGCGTGTGTCACTTCCACCGCGTCATTACCCCAAAGGTAATAACAGCCAAAACCAGCATGAATCCTCCTGCTAAACCATAAGTAGTACCCAAGCCAAGCGATTGACTTAAGGGTTGACTGATGATTGGTGAAGCGAACTGACCGAGGAAAAAACAGGTTGTCAATCCTCCCAACACTCGACCCCGCGAGACAGCAGGGATGACGGAGGTTAAACAAACATTCAGGTTTGGCATCAACAGTCCTAGTCCGAAACCACCAACTGCTAACCCAACAAGAACGATTCCATATGCCGGAGCAAAACCGATGATCTCATAGCCAATGCCCATAAACAGGAAGGCGATCGCGTAAATATTAATGAATGACAGACGTGCTTTGATGCCCTGATATCCAAAAGCAGTCGCAGAATTGAAGAGCGTGCATAAGGCGATCGCTAATCCACTTTGGGATGCATTGGCGTTGCTCAACTGTTGGAGATAGAAGGGCAATTGCACTGGTATCATGTAGAACACTACCTGGGTGAGAAAAGCAATTCCGTAGGTCAGCACCAGCAACACCCACGGAAAATCACTTGGTTCTGGCGGTGTATCTTTGAGTTGAGTAGAGGAATTACCTGTGCGACTAGGTTCCGGCAAAAGCAAGATAAAGGGCAAAAGCACTAAGGCAACCAGGTAAATTAAAAACGGCATCCGCCAAGAGATATCTGCCACAAAACCGCCGACAGTGAGGAAAATCACGCCCCCCAAACCCATAAATGCTGCCTGAAATCCCAGAAACTGGGCGCGGTTTGCACCAATGTAATAGTCAGCAATCAGAGTTGTGGCTGTGGTCATAATCCCCGCTACACTCAAGCCCAGCAACGCCCGTCCTAGTAGAATAATTCCTATGGAGTTCAATACAAAGCCTGAGCTACCTGCCAAACCATACACAACCACAGCTATGCTCAGCAATGGTTTTCGTCCAAAGCGATCGATGATTAGGCCTGCAAAAGGAGCGCCTATTGCAATGCAGAGTGCTGGAAACGTCAAAACCAACCTCACCCAGTAGTCTACATTTGCAATACTGGCAAAATGCTCCCGCATTGCAGGTAGTGAAGGTGCGATCGTTGCCCCTGCCATAACAGTCAGGGTGCTTGTCATAAGCAGAGTTGCTTTGACCAAGAAAGAATCAGTTTTTGGCTGCCGCATAATGTAGTGACATAATGGTGAGGTTTTTCTGTTATGGCAAGCCTAGTAGTTAACGCTTGAACACTTTAGTAGCAATGTTGGTGAATATACCATAACTCAGCTGATAGTTCTTGTATCTACTTAATGTCAAGGTTGGAATTGATTTTAAGGCTTGCCGCTCACCATTGTCTTTTCTTTTCTTGCTAAAAATATCCTAATATTGCCAAGTTGCTGCAATTTCGCACTACTTACGCGTGTAGCGGTGCTTCACCCCAACTGGGAAATATTCTGGATCGCCTGTTGGCGCTAATGCAACTTGTGGCATTTGGTATTCTGGGGGAACGTAGTTAGCAAATTCGCTGTTGAGGCGCTTGAGTTGGGTAAGAATAGAGGATGTTATGGCTTCCCTTTTATCTTCACTATCTTCCACTCCTGGTGCTAACTCCACAACCACGGATAAAAATCGATTCTTGTCTGCATCTTCCTGCACCTGCAACACAAACTTACCCGTCACCCATTCTCTAATGACTGGTTGCTCTAATCCCACCGTCACATTTTCTGGGTAAATATTCGCTCCAAAATAGGAAACTGTAAAGTTAGAACGTCCAAAAACGTAAACGAAAGGTAGCTGACGAACGCCTCTTCCACCCTGATTTTGTAACTCTGCCACTGGGTCGAAGCTATATTTTGCCAAAAATTCGAGCATGACATCGTAACTAACTATTCCCCCACTATCTAAGATGTTATATCGCACGAGGGGAATGCCATTGTCTCCAGAAAATAATAATGTGCCATCTATCACTTCAAAAAAGCGACTTACGGGGTCATATTGTACCAGTGTAGGTAAACGAGACTCCCCGAACAAGGCACGCGCTGCCTCTGGGTGATTTGCTAAAAACCGCCGAATACAGATACTTAAAGGAGTTTCGTTACCCAATACACCCGCATCCGCTGTGCCGTAGAGTGATACTGAGTCGTAGCAGGAATGTTGGGAACCAACTCTTTCACCCACCAAACTACGCCATTCTTCGCTAAAGACTTCTCCCGCCATAACCAACTTTATCTGATATTGCTGCCACTCAATACCACGGGCAATTCCAGTATCAATAATATCTTTAAGAAACGGAGGATATCCTAACAGCACAACCTGTTCAAAACCCGAACCAAGTTCCTGCACGACTCGAAAGATTTCTTCTTTATTGTTGCCGGGAGTCACCACAGTGATAGGATAACCTTTGCTGCCAAGATAGCGACAGCAATTGGTAGTGTACATTCCGCCTACCCAGGTTCCTAGACTGAAACAAATCACAGCTAGAGTGCGTTTAGTATCTGCATAAAAACTGTCATGAAATACCTGCTCAAAACGCGTAGCAATTTGCATTTCATCTGCAAAAAAACGCGGCCAAAATGTGGGTTTTCCTGTGGAACCAGAGGAAACAGCTATCATGTCGCACGTTTGTAACTCTCCGTGACGGCACAATTGGGCTAAAGGATAACGTAGCAGGTAATTTTCTTTGGTGAGTTGCGGTAGTCTTTGGAAATCCTCAAAGGTTTGGTATTGCTCAGGATTTACCCCATGATTTCCTAAGAAATCTTTGTAAGCGGGTACAGTAGCAGCCATATGGTGAAATAATGCCACTACTGTTGAAGTATCCGTGTTGAGATGCTGTTGTAGTAGTGTTTCTAGGGGTGTAGTTAAAAACTCTTGAAATGCCGTAATTGCACGGTGCTGTTTTTCTGCTTTCATTTGCAAAAATCTGAGTATTTTTCTCTATTTTCTCCTTGTTTGCGAGGATTGCGACGTAGAATGTGCAAAGTTACCTAGATATACTCATTTAAGTGCTGTGAGTAGATTCCCCAGCAACTGTTATTTCTTTGTCCACCTTACCATTTTTGTTTTGCACGGTAGTGTGTTCTTGAGCTGTAAAGGAAGTTCCGTCTTGATTCCCATTGTTTCGGGGTGCTTGAGCAATACCCGCTCCTGCTGTTATTGCACTACTCACGACTCCCAGTATGGCAGCCCATTTCTCACCACTTAATTTTGAATTTGGAACGGCTGAAGCTACCGTTGCCACCACCATTATTATGGCTGCTAATCCAAAGCATACTATAGGATAAGAAGCTTTTGTTAATTCAACTTTTGCTTTCGTTAATTCGATTTTTTCACGCTCAGTCATTGGAAAACCTCTCTTAGTCGTTTTACAAATTATCAGACTCAGTTCATCTCTTTTGGTTGTCATAAAAATTCATTAAAGGAATTTTCTATAATTCTTACTTTATTGTTGATAGCTTCAATAAATCTTGAAGAGCTTCTCAACATTATTGAGAAATTGATATTGATGAACTCAGTTCTAACACTTTCTTCAAATCGATAAGAGGCATTTCCAGAAATCTCCCATTTTTTTGATCGAAACAAAAACAACGAAAGTATTATTGGGGCACAACAGATAGGTATAAGTTGTTCTCAGTACAAAGCAAAAAATCTTGATTATTCTTCAATGCTATAAAAATCAAATATGAAGTTCTGGCTCACCCATAAAAAAAGAAGGGCAAAATAATAAAGATAAAGGGCGAGATATGCGTAATCGCGGCTTTCCACTTTGTAGCAACTTAATAAAAACTTTTTATTCATCCTTCAGCGCTATGGATGTTTATTGCAGCAAACAACACGTAAACAATGAGAAGAACCGCTTTTGCACTCAATGCGGTGAACCGTTACCTCTTGGGGTAGGGCAAGTTGTCGCTACACGGTATCGTATTATACGTCATTTGGGTCAGGGAGGCTTTGGACGCACTTATTTAGCGGAGGATTTAAATCAATCGCAACTACAGTGCGTGCTGAAGGAATTTGCACCCCAAGTTGAAGAACAGCAAGATTTAGAAAAAGCTAAAGAACTGTTTGAACGAGAAGCAAGTGTGTTGAAAAAACTTCAGCATCCTCAAATTCCACGGTTCCACGCCTCGCTACAAGTGCAGTTGAGCAACAAAGATTTTTTCTTTTTGGTGCAAGACTATGTGGAGGGTGACAATTACTGGGATTTGTTAGAAAACCGCAAAACTCAGGGGCAAACTTTTAGTGAGGAGGAAGTTGTCAAACTGTTACAACAGATGTTGCCCATTTTGTCTTACATCCACTTTCTCAATGTTGTTCACCGCGATATTTCTGCTGATAATGTGATTTTGCGGCATACTGATAATTTACCTGTGCTGATTGACTTTGGTGGTGTAAAACAATTGCCAGCCTCTCAGGGTTTTTGGTTTACCCAACTCGGTGGAATTCGTACTCTTTTAGGTAAAAAAGGATATGCACCAGAAGAACAACTCCGGCAGGGAAAAGCATTTCCCAGTAGCGATTTGTACTCTTTGGCAGTGACGGCGCTGGTGTTATTAACTGGGCAGGAACCGCAAAAACTCTACGACAGCTTTGAGGGAAATTGGCGCTGGGGAGAAGAAATCAAAGTCAGCCCGAAACTAGAAGCTGTGTTAAAAAAGATGTTGGCTTATAAACCAAGCGATCGCTATCAAAAAGCCGATGATGTTCTCAAAGATTTACAGCCTTACATTCCTGTTGCCGAACCTGTAAATACCAAACCTGTAAATACCAAACCTGTAAATACCAAACCTGCAAATACCAAACCTATAAATACTTATATGACAAAGCTCAAGACAATGGTCGTTGCTCCTGGGCGAAAACGTGTCAATACTGTTGTCAGCCAGTTTCATAACAAAACTCAAATGGTTGCTCAATCGCTCCCTTTACCGGTTTGGCTTCGTCCTTTTGCTTTCAGTCTTGTTAGTACAAGTGTCATTGTTTTAACTTTGGCTGGGACTTGGGCGATAGTAAATGTCGTTGTTCAAGCTGTATCATCTATTTCTATACCAACCATATCATTACCTAAAATTCCGGGAGGATCAGATTCTCCTGAAAAACCAACTGCTAGCAAAGAAACAAGTCGCAGCAACCAAATTATGCGTCGCCGTCAACAGCTAGAAATTCCACAAGTATTTTTTATACAAATGGTAGATAAAATTTTTTATACTAAAAATCCTGGAGCTAAAGGACGCACTCTTACAGGTAATTCAGAAGATACCGCTTTACGAAATGAATGGTACGCGATCGCCGACAACTTGTTGAATAACTTAGAACAAGCTAATCTTACCACCTCAGCGCGTCGCAACCTGGGAAACTACAGTGCGCGAGATTACGATAATTGGAGACGGCAAGCACAAGCAGGACAATTGGGTAACTATACTATCGAGCAGCTCAACAGAGACACAAACAAAAAATTTGATAGATTGTTTCCGGGACAGCGACGCGGGGATGAGAAACTGGATAAACAAACATTTGGTCAAATATGGTATGCCCTTGCTGCCGAGCAAGTGAGTAAACTAGATGCCAACTAGGAGTAGGAGGAGTGAGGGGAGAATAATTTTTGACTAATGACTAATGACTAATGACTAATGACTATGAATCCTGCTTATTGCTCCAAAGGACATGAAAATCCAACTGGTAGTCGCTTTTGTCTACATTGCGGCGAAAAGTTGGATAACCCGGTGAATCAAGGTATTCAAGGCGGGCAAACTTTGGGCGATGGCGCAGATCGCCCGTCTGTTTGGGGCGATCGCTATCTTATTTTGCGTCAATTGGGACAAGGAGGTTTTGGACGTACATATTTAGCTGAGGATATTAACCGCTTCCGCGAACTTTGTGTTTTAAAGGAATTCTCCCCTCAAGTTCAAACGCCTTACGTTCTCCAAAAAGCTGAAGAACTGTTTCAGCGAGAAGCCAGCGTTCTCTACAAGCTGCAACATCCCCAAATTCCTCGCTTTCGGGAACTTTTCCGCATGAACTTGGCTGGTAAGGAATATTTATTTCTGGTGCAAGATTATGTAGAAGGGGAAACTTACCGCTCTTTATTAGATGCTAGAAAACAGCAAGGTTTGCTGTTCACAGAGGCGGAAGTACGTCTGCTATTGCAACAAATTCTCCCTGTTTTGGAGTATATCCATTCTATAGGAGTGATTCACCGCGATATCTCTCCTGAAAACTTAATTTTACGCACTCCCCAAGTCTCTCCTTACCAAGGCGAGATTGACGGGGGTATGCCAGTGTTAATTGATTTTGGCGGTGTCAAACAAGTTGCTGCAACAGTCGTTTCGCAATATTATCAATCGGGTGCTGCTGCTTCTCCGCCACTTCCAACGTTATTAGGTAAAGCAGGTTACTCTCCCCCAGAACAAATGCAAACGGGGTTAGTTGAGCCTCATAGCGATTTGTATGCTTTAGCAGCAACGGTACTCGTTTTACTGACAGGCAAACAGCCTCAAGAACTTATAGATAATTATACCCTTACCTGGCAATGGCGACGGGAACTTAACTTGAGTCCAACTTTCGGGATGGTGTTGGATAAAATGCTATCGCCAACACCAGCACACCGCTACCAAAGCGCTCATCAAGTTCTACAAGCACTGACTGTATCACCTGTGGGCTATCCTCCACCACAGCAGATTCCCCCTCCAACACCGCCACCGCCACAAACAGAACAAACCCTAGCGGTAGCCTCATCCCCGACTCCCCCGACTCCCCTCACTCCCCCGACTCCCTCTACTCCCCCGACTCCCTCCAGAAGCTGGTGGACACCTAGTAAAATCATTGTCATAGCGGTGGTGATGGCTACTGCTATTGGTGTGGGTATGTGGGGAGCAGCTCAATTGCTTGACTCATCTTCACCCATAATCTCGTCTGACGATCCAAAACTTCCTCGAGAAGAACAACAGCGCAAGCAAAGATTAGATGATCGGCGTCAATACTTAGGTATTAACGAGAAGTTCTTCATTACCTTAGTCAATCAAGTCTTTTGGGATAGAAATCCGAGTTTACGCAACCGCACCTTGACAGATAAGCCGGAAGATGCACAACTACGGGCAGAATGGGATAGCATCGCAGGCAGATTGCTGGAAAAGCTGGCGGTATTGAGTTCAAAATCACGTAAACAACTGGGTAGTTTTACGCAAGCAGAACGCGATCGCGCTAAAGTGGAAGTTAACCAAGTCAACGTTGGTAGCCGTTCTTTGTATGATTTAGGAGATGCGGCATTTTTCCAGCAATTTCCTGAACAGCGCGGCAAGAATTTTATCGATCAGCCTATTGGACAAATCTGGCACGGATTTATCAGCGACAAACTCAATGCCATCCTTGCCGGCAGTGCTTTCAAGAAAATAGTTTTTGACCAAGGGGCAATTAGTACCAGAGTGAGTGGTACTCTTAAACCAGGAGAAGGTAAAGTTTTTATCGCCGAACTTGACGAAGAACAATTGATGAAAGTCAAGCTCAATGGAAATTCTAAAATTTTGCTTTCCGTGTATTCCCCTAGTGGGAAAGTTCGATTGTTAGAAGATTCAACACAACGTAGCTTATCCGTTAAACTTCCAGAAAGTGGATTTTATGAATACGTCGTTGTTTCTACGGGGTCAAAAACATCAAACTATACACTCTCAATCACAGCAGAAAATCCTGCTCCACCACCGTCGCCTACACCAACTCCTACAGAAACTATTACACCAACTCCAACACCAACTCCTACAGAAACTATTACACCTACATCCACACCAACTCCTACAGAAACTATTACACCTACATCCACACCAACTCCTACACCGACACCAATATCTACACCAATATCTACACCAACAGCATCGCCTACGCCTACACCTACACCTACACCTACATCCACACCCACGCCTACAGCAGCACCATCATAAGCAATACAAAATTCAAAATCGCCACTTTTTTCTCAGTACACTTAGTGTCCCAGTCCCTCTAACCACCTTTTTGTGCAACCCAAGCACTGAAAGATAATGATGTAAAAAAACGCCTTACTTGGTGAAAACCTGCTTCATTTAAAAGCTCTAAGACGGTATTTAATTGCAACACCTTTTCAAAGACAATGGGCGGCTCGTTCATTTCAGGAACTGAGCACAGGAGGCTTTTTTCTGGTGTCATTCATTCACTTATTAAGCTGCAAGCCAATTCTATGATATGCGACTTACGCACCTGGCACAGCAAAACAAAGGGCTTCTGACTGATTAAGCTAAAAGGAAGTATAGGCTAGCAAGAATGTGAATGCTATCCTTAGTAGATTGACAAAATACTGGTGTTAATAATAGCCAATCAATTCATATAAGCAGAAAACTTTTGAACAACAAAATCTATAAGAAAATAATATACACAAAATTACTTCCAGTGTGAGACAATGGCACTTCTGTGCATAACTGCATAACAACCTCTTAAGTACAATGGCTAACTTGAAAGTCAAGAAGTAGCGAAGCGTGCATTAATCCCAGAGGTTAATTTTCTGTAGTCTTCTGTGTTTTTAGGGTGGAAAGAAAAATTGGAAATGCAATCTTACCCGGTGGGGGACACACCTTTGGTTCCTGTTGGTAGTCACTGTATTCTCGAACTTTATGACTGTCCAACACATCTACTGAACAATCCTGTTTTCATTCAACAGGCTTTACAGGAAGCGGCTAAGGTAGCGAAGTCTACTCTGTTAAACGAGGTATCTTACCATTTTGAGCCTTACGGGGTAACAGCTCTTGCGCTGTTAGCCGAATCCCATATTTCAATACATACATGGCCAGAATATGGCTACATCGCAGTAGACATTTTTACCTGCGGTCAACATACAGAACCGGAAAAAGCTTGCAAATACCTCGTGCAAACTTTTCAAGCTAGCAAACACGTACTGATGACACTTCCTAGAGGCAAGCTTTCACCTCAAATCCAAAAGAAACTGGAAGAAAGCCTATTTCTGGCGACTGCAACTAGCGAACGTTGACGAATAGAGGGAGTTATTGTATGTCAGGTAGTCATGTCGGTGCAGATTTTTGGATGAGCGAATACATCACTCCTTGGGATATTTACTCTCATGGAGTTACGGGGGTTCTTGCTCACAAGAAAACCGCTTACCAAGAAATGTACATTGTGGAAACTGGTACTTATGGCAAAGCACTTGTCTTAGATGGTAAGTGGCAGTCATGTACAGGCGATGAATTTTTATACCACGAACCTTTGGTTCACCCTGCTCTGATTTTTCAGGGAACACCCCGTAAGGTGTTGATTCTTGGTGGTGGTGAGGGAGCCACAGCACGGGAAGTGCTGCGTTGGCATACCGTGGAAAAAGTGGTGATGATTGACATTGATGGCGAAGTGGTGGAAGCTTGTCGGGAACACCTCGGCGAAATGCATCAGAATGCCTTTGATGACTCGCGTCTGGAAGTTGTGATTGCAGATGCACTCCACTTCTTAGATACGACTGACGAGCGGTGGGATGTTGTCATTTCTGACCTCTCCGATCCTATCGAGTCAGGTCCGTCGTTTGCGCTGTTTACTAAAGAATACTTTGAGAAAATCCGTCGGGTGCTGTCACCACAAGGATTTGTTGCTATCCAAGCAGGTCCTGTGTCACCAGGGGAGTTAACCCTCCACGCCCGTTTGGTACGAACTCTGAATGCGGTTTTTCCCAATGTTCAGTCTTACAGCAGCTATACCTCTACCTATGGCAGACCCTGGGGATTTGCTGTAGCTTCAGAGGCAAAGATTGATACCCGACCCGAGCCAGAAACCATTAATCAGCTGTTGCAGGAGAAAACAAGCGGTGGACTGCGGATGTTAGATGGTGTCACCCTTTTGGGTATGCTGCATCTGCCATTGCATTTGCGCAAGGCGATCGCACAAGAAACCCAAGTTTACACCCTTGCCGAACCTCCGAAATTTTTCGGGCAAGGAGCCGTGAAACAAACAGCATAATTTGTAACCGATAATTGAGTTTTCAATTATCGGTTACTCAGATTCCCGACTTCTTTAAGAAGTCGGGAATCTTGTTGTTCACCAATCCTTGTAAAGACCCACTGTTTGAAGCGTCTCTACATTGTTTTTCACCAGATGGCTATTGTGACTTATTTAAGGGTATACCTACGGTACGCTAGCCCAGCGCAGGCTATAAAGCCCAACGTATTAATTTAGGTATTATGGGTATTAATTTAGTAGAAAAACAATGATAGGTACACCCTGTAACAAAACTTAAATACACCCTGTACTGAAGAGTTAAATACACCCTATAACAAAAGTTAAATACACCCTGCACTGAAGAAGAGGACAACACCCTGTGACTGAAGAGGAATATCTAAAGTATGCAGAATTTCTTGGAAAAATTTTTCACTCTAAAGTAATATTTCATACCTATTTCTAAAGACATATTGAGTTTCTTTTAAGGTGTAGCTGATAGCTCAGATGATTGAAGTTTTTTTAAGAAAGGGTTGAATCAGATGAAAATATCTTTCTCAAACCCGCTTTGATAATATTTTTTAGCTGTCGCGTGGGACTTCGTTGCACCGTAACAACCTAATCGAAGTCTGTAGGCAAATCTGGAAGGCGGTGATGCTGGAAAAGTCGGGTGATTTGAGATGGCGTCACACGTCCAAGTGACAGTTCCGGAATCGCATCTTCAGCAAAGAACTCGACTTCCTCCGTTTCGATACTTGGCGATGGGGAACCACTCACAAGTTCGCACAGAAAAAAGAGCTTGTAGATGTAATGTGGATGTGGTGGATGTCCCTGTCTGTTTCTGTCATAGACAGCGAGCAGTTTTACAGGGCGTGTTTGATAACCAGATTCCTCATACACTTCTTTAACAGCTACTTCACTGGGGGAGTCACCAACATCAGCCCATCCGCCTGGTAAAGTCCAGCAGCCGTCCTCTCTTTCCTTCACTAACAATATGGTATCGTCGCGAAACACTGCTCCACGCACGTCCACTTTGGGTGTTGCGTATCCTACTTCACGGGCGAATAAATCGAGGATAGAGCTGTGTTCGACGTTCGAGTAAGTCGCCATGATTTCAGCTGCGATCGCCCGTAGCGCTTTGTAACGTTCTATATCAAAAGGATCTTTGGAAAACGTTAGACCATTTTGGGCGATCGCTTGTAATTTCTGCGTCCATTCCAGCCATTTGGGTTCCACAATTTTCTCCCTATTAGTGTAGAGACCGTACAGTACAGTCTCTACATTGGTTTTACCTATGAGCTTTTATGCTTCATCAAGCGCGACGATACCAGGTAACTCCTTACCTTCAAGTAACTCCAAGCTAGCGCCGCCGCCAGTGGAGATGTGGCTCATTTGGTCGGCTAAACCAACTTTTTCCACAGCCGCCACAGAGTCACCACCACCGATGATGGTGGTAGCACCTGTTTTGCTGATTTCGGCAAGGGTGCGGGCGATCGCTTCCGTACCTGCAGCAAACTTATCAAACTCAAACACGCCCATTGGACCGTTCCAAATGACCGTTTTGGTGTCAGCAAGGGCTTGTTGGAAAAATTTCACCGAGTCAGGTCCGATATCCAACCCCATCCAACCATCAGGGATGTTTTCTACGCTGACGGTTTGAGAATTGGCATCAGGGGCAAATTTATCAGCGACAACCACATCGGTAGGAAGCAGCAAGTCAACACCGCGTTCTTTTGCCTTTGCTTCCAAAGACTTCGCCAGTTCTAGCTTGTCTTCTTCCACCAGTGACTTACCGACATTCAAACCACGTGCCTTAAAGAAGGTGAAAATCATTCCACCGCCGATGATCAGTTTGTCGCACTTTTCCAGAAGCGTTTCAATCACGCCAATTTTACTGGAAACTTTGGAACCGCCGATAATCGCTGCCAGAGGACGTTGAGGATTTTCGATAGCGCTTTGCAGGTACTGCAATTCTTTTTCAATCAAATATCCACCAACCGAGGGACTGAGGTATTTAGTCACACCTTCAGTAGAAGCGTGGGCGCGGTGTGCGGTACCAAAAGCATCATTGACATACAAATCAGCATTTGCTGCCAGTTTTTTGGCGAATTCTGGGTCGTTTTTCTCCTCCTCTTTATAGAAACGGACGTTTTCCAGTAACAGCACTTGTCCGTTTTGCAAAGCCCCCACTTTAGCGGAAACTTCATCGCCGATAGAGTCGTTAGTTTTAACGACTTCTTGGCCCAATAACTCAGATAGACGCTTAGCAACCGGGGTTAGGCGCAATTTATCATCTACACCCTTAGGACGCCCAAAATGGCTCACTAGAATCACCTTAGCTCCCTTCTGCGTCAAATCCTGTATGGTCGGCAGAGCAGCACGGATGCGAGTATCATCTGTAATGTTGCCGGCATCATCCACAGGTACGTTAAAATCAACTCGTACCAGGGCGCGTTTACCAGACAAGTCTTCTGCAGATAAATTTGCTAAAGTTTTCTTTGGCACGGCACAAACCTCCTGATTGCCTTTTTGTTATGTTTTTTAAGTAGATCCATCCAGATTTTACCGAGTCAGGGGGGCGGAGGTGAATCAGAATGTTTAAAACAGTTCTATTTCCAATTGATCAAAGTCGGGAAACACGGGAAGCAGCCGATATGGTTGTCAAACTCGTGCAAAAACATAGCAGCCGCTTAGTGCTGCTGAGTGTAGTTGAGGAACCCGTCGCAGACTCCCCCAACGGGGATGTAATGTCCTCACCAGAGACAGTTGCCCAACTGCTAGAAACAGCCAAATCTCTGTTTTCTGGGCAAGGGATTCCAGCCGAAACCATTGAACGGCAAGGCAAACCTGCTTTCACCATCTGCGATGTTGCAGATGAAATAGGGGCAGATTTAATCGTCATGGGGTGTCGGGGACTAGGCTTGACTGACGAAGGGGCAACTGATAGCGTTACCACTCGTGTGATTAACCTTTCTCCTTGCCCAGTGTTGGTTGTGCCGTAAAAAGAGTTACGAGTTATTTACCTGTAGGGTGCGTTACACTGCGTTAACGCATCCTCATATGACTTTTTATGTGAATTTTTACTGACAGCTAAAAAGCATCTGAAAGCGTAGCCGATATTCATTCCGACGGGCGGTTGACTCGAATCAATTTACCTTTTAAGGTTTCGACCGTAGAGATTGCTTCATGAATGCGAGTAGCTAGCCGTTCAAAAGAGCGATCGTCTGTGCAGACAATAATACCAGCATGGTCGGGTTGTAAGCGGTGCAATCTAATGTAATCACGACGATTTTGCGTCAGAACTGCGCGTTCATTTTTCACAGCAAAAGCCAACACATCTGGATCGGAAAATCCGGCATTCCCAGATTCTTGAACTGTAAGGATATCGTGACCGAAAGCGCGTAACAATTCTACAACTGGCAAGGGAAATTGTTCATCTGCATAGAGACTTGCCATATATTATTATATTTCTTGCTGCATAGCTTCTTCTTGCTCTCGGAGTGCCGTTTCAATTTCATCTGGGTATGCATCAGCATAAGCCCAGACATTCACCAAGTCGGCAGCACTCAATTGCGGGTACATTTTCAGCAGTTCCGCATCAGTTGCCCCTTGACGCTTCAAACTCACGAATAGCCAAACCGGAAGACGAGTTTTATGGATACAGGCATCTCCCCCCATAACACCAGGTGTTTTTGTAATTCCTAGCGAACCGTTGCTTAAAGTTTGAGTTAATATTTGTATTGCTTCAGCTTTTTCTGTTGGACTTAATGCTAGTAGTTGAATTTTAAATTCTTTGACTGTCATAGTTAAACTCGCTTCTTTACTAGATAAATTCATCTATCTCTACAGCATAGATGACTGGTGCGGTATCCAGAAACAGGCGTGTTACACCCTGTAAACTCTCGTCAACAGTCACTCTTGTTTCTTGATTCGATTTCTTCAATTTCTAACTCCGGAAACTCCCCGCGTCTCATGCGTGTGATATATTCTTGAGCATCCATACCCCCTAAGTGGTTAGGTGCGATTCCCGCAAATTCCATCACATTACGGCGTGGCTTGCGTGTAATCTCGCAATGTTGCAGTCTTTGTGTTAAGTGGGCGATTAGACGCAGTTGCTCATCGGGTGTGAGTGCGTCTGCTTGTTTCATTAAGTCATTTAATTCTTTAGACATTTTGAATTATCCTCTTGTTTTCAAGATTATCAATGTTTACTTGACTCTATATTGGATAAAATAACTAGGAATTTAAAAAAGAAAATATCTGCTACAAAATGCGTTGTTGACTCTTCTCAATCTCCGCCATAGGCAACAGCAATGTATCCTCAATGTCCTGCCTGACTTCGCGGCTGACATCACAATCGCTATTCAGGCAATCTACCAGTAGCTTATTGGCATCGTAATACTGCTGTAACAGTTGCTTTTGTGCGTCGCTCAGTTGCCAGTCATGCCCAATATTGCGATGTTCAATCATCACGGCTCTCAGTTGCTCAGTCCAAGATTGACCGTTTTCTTGCCACCACTGCTCCCAATTCTCCCAGGTTTCAACCACAGAAGCTGATAATTGTGTACGTAAACTTTGCAACTTCTGCCGTAACTGGGAATCAAGAGCGTAGGGAATAGCAAAGTCCAGTTCAAGAGCAAAGCTTTCAGCGTGCATGAAGTCCAAATCTCTAGCAAGAATCTTCTGGTCGAGGGCAAGATCAAGAGCAACCTCGTAGTTAAAGGGAGTTTTATCTTGAAGACTTGAGGTTGCGGTTAATGTAGATGAATAGCCAGGATTGGATGTAGGATAGTTGTCGGAGTAATTATCCCAATATTTAAAGGTTTCCCTTTCTTGTAATTGTAGTAGCCAATCATCGTAACCCCTCTCAAAATCAGGATCGATAGCAGGTTCGTAGTGAGAAGCGAGATCCCAACTGAGATTACGGTCAAGAGGACGAATGAGATCAAACTCAAAGGTATAGAAGGTTCGAACTGCAACAAGTTTGTAAGGAGCATCAACTGACCTCGCTTTCTCATCCACCCACCCCAAAAACTTCTGCAACTTATCATCTTCCGCCACCAGCCCATCAATTTTTCGCTTCATTAACAACAATAGTAGGCTATCGGCAGGCTTCATCATTTCAGATGAGAGTAAAAATACTTCCCGCCAGCTTTTCTCACTGATGTGGCTAATCAAACCTTTCCAATCAGTACGCTCAACAAACCATTTTGCTGTGAAATACTCTTGAAACGTTAAATGGGAGAAAGAGTAAATTCCTCGCGCTCTCTCCACTAGTAACCCATGTTCCGCCTCAATAGATTTTAGCAATGCTTGACTATTCCGTTGTAATATTGCTCGGTCATTTTGGGTATTAGGTAAAGTGTGTAAATAGTTAGCAATACACCGTTCACCTTCACGCTGTTCAAACAAGTAAAGGTTTTTCTCAAAAGTGAGGGCTGCAACTTGAGTTAGAAGCTCTATCTTGTGTTGTACACACCACTCGGGATAAACTTCATCCCGTTGAATTCCCTTATATTCATCCCATTTACTAAGCAGAATATTTAATCCTTGCTCATAAAGCTCGGAGCGTTTTGACGGAAATTCGCCTTTTGCTTGGAAAACAAAGCAAGTTATATTCAGCAATATTGGTGTTACTGCGAGTTTTCGGATAGGCTTGTTTTCTGCTAAACTCAGCTTCTTAATAAACAGCTTTGCTGTAGCTTTCCCCCCTTCCGCATCATTCCTGGGAACTGCTAGAAACCACTTTGTAGCAAAGGCTGCAACTTGCTCATCGTTAAAATCTGCAACTTCAACATCGGTGAATGCCTGAAATCTGTATTTCTGGGCAGGAATGCGACAGGTGATAATAAACTGATTTTTGAAATATTTATTAACAAATCGGCGAATCTGTTTAACTACTTCATCATCATCTTCTTGTGATACTTCATCCAAGCCATCCAGCAAAATTAAGGCTTTTCCGTTGGTAAGTATCATTTCAATAACCGATTTATCGGCAATACCACAATCGCTAAATTCTTGGCTAATGTAGTTCAATAATTTGAACTTGCTGTCATCTCTTCTAGTGTCTTCAGCAAAATTTTTCAGCTGAATGAATATCGGTACTCTATCAAGCTGAAACTCACCCAAGTCGCACTTAATCGCCACCCACTGCAAAAACGTGGTTTTACCTGCTCCTGGTTTTCCAAGTAGCATCAGCTTAGAGTATCGCGACACAGCATCCAACCCTGGTACGCGTTGCCGTCGCTTACCATGTCCCGGTGTGTCAAAGTCATCTGATTCTGGATTAAAGCCTTTCAGCAAGTCTGGAATGTCTAGCCATTGCTGGCTGGTTATCTGTTCCAAGATGTTGACATCAGTGTAGATATCTGAAAGCACAACAGGGTAGGAAATGTCCAACATCCGCATCGTTCCGCACTGGTATTGGATTTTGTCGTGAATGCGCGATCGCACCTCCTGCACCAGTACATCAATATCTAAAGCGCTATCCTGTTGTTTGTTCCTCTGTACTGCTTGACTAGCAGGTTTAGCAACAATCTCATCCCACTCCAGCCGCAACTCCTCACAAATCTTCACAAAATACTGTCGGTCAACTGATAAACCTCGGAAGAATTTGCTGACTGTCTCACGCGAGAAACCTAACTCTTTGCCTAACTCTTTCTGAGTCAAGCATCTATCAGTCAGCGCTTTTTGTGCTTTCTGTTTTCCTTCTTCAGATACTTTGAGCGATCGCCCTACCCGTCCTGCCATAGATTATCAGCATCACTTGTGCTAATTCTAGCTACCCCACTTCAAAGTCTGACTTATCTCTGACAAAGACTTACATCAGCCTGACATCCTACAGTCCTTGCGCTGGCTTGTTCTCTGACACCTGTTGACGAACCTGGAAGGGTAAAGATACGGAACAAGGACGAAATTCATGAACACCATCATGTTGTGGGTAATCCAAACATCTGCTGAAGTAGCCCTTGGTATTCTGATTGAGAAGCTATTGAGTGATACCAATACAAAGCGTGCAAGTAAATTACTGAAACACCAGGTTCTCGTAGTTTACTTAAACTGGGTGTTACTCAAAACTCCCCTTGATCCCAAGAAACTTCATCAATACCTTGAACAGCAACAAGGGTAGTTATGTAAATTGGTGCGTTAGCTGTCGCTAACACACCCTACCATTACTTTGCGCTCTTGGCGACGCCAGTCGCCTGCGGAGGGAAACCCTCCTGCAGCGCTGGCTCGTCTTGGCGGTTCATTCCCCCAACTCCCTAAACAACCCCGCCAACACGACATTAGAAAACAAAAAACCATCGGGATCAGTCAACCGCAACCTTTCTTGCACAACTTCCACCCAGCCTTTCTCATAATACGGCTGCAAACACTCGTGAATCTCCTCTACCTTCTTTTCCCCAAACCGTTCCGCCAGCACCGCCAGACTCACACCTTCTGCTAAACGCAACCCCAACATTAAGGTTTCTAATAAAACTTCATCTGGTGATGTCACTTCGCAATCAATCACACTACCATCTTGCACCCACTGATAGTACTCCTTCGTTTTACGCGGACGGTTGAACCGCTTCCCCTCTACATAACTCGCTGCGCCCATACCAAACCCGTAATAAGGGCGATTTTCCCAATAAACCCGATTATGGCGACACTGATGTCCTGGCTGTGCATAATTGGAAATTTCATAATGTTCATAACCTGCACTCGTCAAAATTTGCTGTGCCATTCGGTACATTTTGACTGTGGTTTCATCTGTGGGTAATGGTTGATCCCCAGGTTTGTAGTAACGACCAAAAGCAGTTCCAGGCTCAATAGTGAGGTCGTAAATCGATATGTGCGTGGGTGCTATAGCAACCGCTTTTTCTAAAGACTCCTGCCACCTATCTAAAGTTTGATGCGGTAATCCTGAAATTAAGTCTAAACTGAATTCGGGAATCCTCACCTGCCGAATCAAGTCTACAGCTGCGACTATATCAGAGACCGAGTGCGATCGCCCGCACAAGAGCAATAAGTTTTCTTGAAACGCTTGTACACCTAAACTTATCCGATTCACACCTGCACTGCGGTACCCTTGTAGATGTAGCAAATCAAACGTACCTGGGTCTATTTCCATTGAAATTTCCACCCCAGGAGATACGCCAAACTGTTTGTCAAGCGCTGCCAATATTCGTTGTAACTGTTCTGTAGACAGAAGAGAGGGAGTACCGCCGCCAAAGAAAATTGTAGTCAAGGGTTGACCGAGGGCTGGCGTGATGGCAATTTCTTGACATAGTACATCAACGTATTGAGAGATAGTGCCAGATGTTTCGCCCCGCAAGCGATCGCCCACAACTGATACAGGGAAATCACAGTAAAAGCATCGCCTTCTACAAAAGGGAATATGAATATAAGCAGAACTCGGAATACCGGAAGCAGAAACTTTTTGAATCATATTGATAAAGTTTTCAATTATTATTTACAGAATGACAAACCTATGAAAATTACTATGTTATTTAAATGTTTTTATCGTTTGACAACAAAAACCTGAAAAAGATAAAGCATAAAAATCTTTGGTTATAATGATTGCAGATGTTGTCACACTAAGGGCTTAGTATGACGATAAATCTTTCCTAAATCTATCTTACCGAGGAAATAAACAATACTTTACTTGATCGGTTAACACAGTTCCAAAAAAACAATACAACAATGCTTGATGCCATTATTATTTTCTCATTCGTCCTGGCAGCAGCGGGAACAGGTTACTACAGCATGGATCTGTTACCAGCAGGGGTACTAGCTAGAGTTTCTAACCTGGAAGCTTTACGCATGATTGTTGCTGCTTTTGCCGCCATCTTTGGGGGTGCAGTTGGATTGAGTTTTCAAACAGGATATCGTCGCTTGCAGGCTCAAGTCCGAGAACTGCCACTCGAAGTTATTTTAACTCGTGCCATTGGATTGGTGATTGGACTATTGATAGCCAACTTGATGCTTGCCCCGTTATTCTTGCTACCAATTCCAGCAGATTTTAGTTTTATAAAACCATTAGTAGCAGTTGTGGGTAGCATCATACTGTCATACAGTGGTATGAATTTAGCAGATGCCCACGGACGCGGATTATTAAGGCTGCTTAATCCCAACACCGTGGAAACAATGGTCGCGGAAGGAACTCTCAAACCTGCTAGTACCAAAGTTTTAGACACCAGTTGCATTATCGATGGTCGCATCGAAACACTGCTAGAAACTGGGTTTCTGGAAGGACAAATTCTTGTACCGCAGTTTGTCTTGCTAGAATTGCAACAAGTAGCCGATGCGAGCAAAGACCTAAAGCGAGTACGGGGAAGACGAGGACTAGAAATTCTCAACCGGGTCAAATCAGCTTACCCTGATCGCATCCTGATCAACTCTATTGACTATGACGATATTGCCACAGTTGATGCTAAATTAGTGCGTTTCGCTCAAGAAATCAACGGTACATTGCTAACCAATGATTACAACTTATCTAAAGTTGCTAGCCTCCAGAAAGTGCCTGTATTAAATGTCAACGATTTGGTGAACGCAGTTCGTCCCAGTTATCTACCTGGCGATAACATTGACCTGAAGATCCTTAAAGAAGGCAAAGAACCCAGTCAAGGCATTGGCTATCTAGATGATGGCACAATGGTTGTCGTTGAGGAAGGCAGGAATTATGTGGGAGGAGAACTCCGGGTGGTAGTTACCAGTGCCTTGCAAACTTCCGCAGGAAGGATGATTTTTGCCAAACCTCAAGCTTCAGCGTTTGCATAAGGGCAATGGCACGTTCAATTCGAGTTAAACTTTGTGGTCGGTGCACTCAACCTGCACCGATTCTTTATAGAGTAAAGTACGAAGAAGATGGGCAATGGGTTTTTGTTTGCCCTGAATGTTGGACACTCTTGAGTGAAAATAACCCGTTTTATGTTTATGGCGGAACGTGGAAAGCTCAGAAAAGGCATTGACCGAATAATTCATAATTGATAATTCATAAATTTTTGGTTACTTGCACCATTATTTATTTACAGGGACATGATATTACTACTGAGGATTGACCATGATTAACGCCTCTGCCCCAGAGTTGTCCAATGGATGAGAGAAAAAATACCCCTGTCCATATTCACAGTTCAACTGTCTTAGGAGTGCGAGTTGAGAAGCTGTTTCTACTCCCTCAGCTGTCACCTGATAATCTAGTTTGTGTGCCAGGGTGATAATTGTCTCAATCATCTCTTTATTCCCAGGCTTTGCACCGATTGGGCTGACAAAAGAACGGTCAATTTTCAACCCACTAATTGGAAAACTGTGGAGACGACCTAATGATGAATAGCCGATGCCAAAGTCGTCAATAGACAACTTAATCCCGAGCGATCGCAGTTGTGAAAGTGCTATCATCGCTTGCGAGCTATTTTCCATGATCACGCTTTCAGTAATCTCCAGCACTAAAGCGTCAGCCGCAAGACCAGTTGAGTGCAAAATATCCGCTATCTGCTGTATCAAATCCGCCTGGGAAAATTGCTTGATAGATAAATTAACGCTGATTTGGTGAGGTGAGGAAGTTCCCAAGCGCAGCCGCCAGGCTTGCATCTGTCGGCACGCCTCCTGTAGCACCCAGTAGCCAATCTCAACAATCAGCCCAGTTTCTTCCGCCAAGGGGATAAAATTAGCAGGAGAAACCAGTCCACGCTCTGGATGCTGCCAACGCAGCAGAGCCTCAAAACCAGAAATTCTGCCACTACTGAGCGAAACAATTGGTTGGTAATAAACCCGAAACTCTTGGCGTTCAATTGCTCGGCGCAAATCGGTTTCTAACTGCAATCTGGCTACAGCATCTTCATACATACCTGGGTTGAATAGCTCATAACGCGCCTTACCCAGCCCCTTGGCTTGGTACATCGCTGTGTCAGCATCCCGCAGCAACTCTTCTGGTTTGTCATAGCTTTGTGTTGAACTCAAAGCTATGCCAATACTCGCCGTAGTGAACACTTCTTGCCCGTCAAGCTCAAACGGTAATGCTAGTTGCTGTTGAATCCGTTGCGCCACTTGAATCGTGTCTGATACATTATGGATTCCCGCAAGCAAAATAGTAAATTCGTCTCCCCCAAGCCGTGCCGCTGTATCCGTAGAGCGTATGCATATTTCTAGCTTCCTTGCAATAGCAACGAGCAATTGGTCTCCCATAAGATGTCCGAGACTGTCATTAATCACCTTAAACCGATCAAGATCTAAAAACAGTACAGCAAATAAATAATTCTCATGCCGTTTTGCCCGCTCAAGTGTATGCCCAAGGCGTTCCATAAACAAAGCTCTGTTGGGTAAACCCGTGAGTGGATCGTAAAACGCATTCTGCAGCAGCTGTTCTTCTGCCCGTTTGCGCTCCGTGATATCGGTGGAGATCCCGCAAACTGCATATATCATTCCGGCAGCGTCTTTGAGGGGAACTTTAATCGAGATGAAGGTGTGTAGACCGTCATCTAGAGGCATAACTTCCTCAAATTCTAGAGGATTTCCAGTTCCGAAGACCTTATGGTCGTTTGCTCGCAGGGCGTCAGCAAACGAGCGAGGTAGCAAATCTTCGTCAGTCTTACCCTGAATTTCCTCTGGCTCTAGCTGCAAGTGGGTTGCAGCTTGACGGTTCACCAATATGTATCGCCCCTTGACGTCCTTAACATAGATACTTGCTATTGAGTTATCCAAGATTGCCTGTAGTCGCTCCTGGCTGTCTCTTAGCGCTTCCTCTGTTTGCTTGCGCTTGGTTATATCATGAGTGATCCCAAGAATTTGGTGAATTTCCCCATATTCATTCAAAAGCGGTACATAAGTAACAATTATGGTGAAAGGATCACAACCAGGTAAACTGATCTGGCATTCTCCAGTTTGCTTGGTGCGAGTCTCTATAGTTTTTTGCAGGAGTGGTAAATACGGATTCGTGACTTCTGGCGGGTGTATCTCGTCATCCGTATGACCAATATATGCTTCCAGAGGATAACCACTGCGGCTAACTCCAAAAGCATTGACAAACTCAAACCGCCGTTTGGCATCGTAAATGACAAATGTATCAGGGATATTATCAATCGCCAATCGAAATCGCTCTTCACTCAGGCGCAGCGCCGCCTCCACCTGCTTGCGTTCGCCAATTTCAGCCTCTAGTTGTCTGTTCGCCTTCAATAATTCTGTATTCTTAACCGTAAGTTCACTAGAGGAAGCTTGTAAGTTTGTGTAAAGCTCTGCATTTTCAATTGAGATAAATATTTGGCTCGTTAATAACTTTAAGACTTCCAAACGGTCTTTTGTAAAAGTTCCAATAGTCTGGTTATTTTCTAAGTAAAGAAGACCCGCCAATTTGCTTTGATTCACCAGCGGCACACACAACACTGATTTCGTCTGGTGTTTTAGGATGTATGAATCACGGGTGAAATTCCCTTCGTGCAAAGCATCGTTCAAAATGAGACTCTCTTGAGTACGGATAACATAATTCACTATGCCAATAGATATGCAGTCATGTTGAGTTTCAATTGAAATAGATGGTAAAACTTTAAATTCCTTAGTATCAACTGTTCCTGATGCCTCAATCACCCATTGCCCTTGTTTGTTGAAAATCAGATAACCTTTCTGTGCCCCCGCATTTTCGATGACAATTTTCATCATCTTTTCTAGCAGGGTATTGAGGACAATTTCACCTGATAGGGCTTGCGATGCTTTGAGAACGCTAGTTAAATCGAGTTCAGTAGATGTTTTTGAGTCGGTGGATAAAATTGTTGTGGTAGTCTTGGTGGAACTTGACGACGTTTTGGTAAAAAACTGAGGATACCGTTGTTCCAAATCTTTGACCTTTGCCTTTGCTCCCCACCTAACATAACCATAGTGAGCCTTTGTCATGTAGAGTTGGGCAAATTCCTCTATTCCACGTGCTTCATAAAACTCTGCTGCTAACTCATAAGCTAATGCTTCTTCTTGAATATATTCATTGTCTCTTGCTCCTTTAATCGCTCGTTCATAAA
The DNA here is from genome assembly GCA_019359075.1 of Kalymmatonema hyalinum WJT4-NPBG1. GTDB lineage: Bacteria > Cyanobacteriota > Cyanobacteriia > Cyanobacteriales > Nostocaceae > Kalymmatonema > Kalymmatonema hyalinum. Next base: position 61,937 of record JAHHIB010000019.1, on the reverse strand, counting down.
AATCCATTGCTTGAGCAACTTGACCTAAGACTCGCGCTTTTTCTGCCTCGACTAGATCATAAGTGACACTAAATCTGTTAACGGCTGCGTTGAGGTAGATGGACAAGCTAAAGCCTCAGCGATTAAAGCGTTAACATCTTGTGGAAGTAGATTATCTAAATGAAGAAATGACAAAACTCTTTGTTCTTTTTTGATTTCTTCTAAAGTCGTCATCAACGGGTGAGTGAAATCTACTTCGTTATCTCGATAGGCACCAATGATGAGTAAATATTGAATATTGACATCGGTCATTATTGTTCTAAGCAAGCTTAGTGAAGCCCCATCCGCCCATTGCAAGTCATCAATGAATAAGACTAGAGGATGTTCTGGTTGACAAATGGCTTTGATAAAGTTTTGAAAGACTAAATTGAAACGGTTTCGTGCTTCAGATGGTTCCACTTTGACCACAGGTGGTTGAGAACCAATAACTCGTTCCAAATTAGGGATAACGTCTATCAAAACTTGTCCGTTCTTACCAATTGCTGCTAATATTTTTTCTTGCCATTGATTTAAGACTGCTTCACTTTCAGTTAGGAGTTGATTGCACAAATCGTTAAAAGCTTGAGATAAGGCATAGTAAGGAATATTGCGTTGGTACTGGTCAAATTTGCCAGAGATGAAATTTCCACGTTTAGCAGTCATCGGTTTATGGACTTCCTGAACCAAGGCAGATTTCCCTACGCCGGAATAGCCAGTAACTAACATCATTTCAATGAAACCGCTGCTGACTCGATCAAATGCTGTCAGCAAGATTTTTATCTGGCGATCGCGCCCATACAATTTCTGCGGAATTTGAAATCTATCTGAAATATCTTGCCTCCCCAGAGGGAAGCAGCCTATTTGCCCGTTACTCGTAAGCTGGTGCAGACATTGCTCTAAATCCGCCTTAAGACCATAAGCTGATTGGTAGCGGTCTTCGGCGTTTTTTGCCATAAGCTTGAGTATAATATCTGATACGATGAGCGGTAATTCCGGTTTAAGTTCGTGCGGCGATATGCAGCGTTTGGCAATGTGACTATGCACCAATTCCAACACATCTAAACTCTGAAATGGCAAAATACCTGTCAGCAATTCATAGAAGGTGGCACCTAATGATTGACCTCTCCCCGGTCTAAAGACGCGGGGATTCTAAACTGTTGCTACGAGGTGGGCTAAAGCCACACCTCTTCGCGTTTTAGTTTTGGTTTCCCAGATGCGAAATCTGGTAGCAAGGGTCAAAACTTGCCTACAGACCTTGACTAGGCACAAGCCTAATTGTGTCTCTACTTTGCGAAGAATATTCGCTGCACCATTTAAATCAGCGTTGATGAGTTTCCCAGCACCCGTGCGATACATCCCACGTTTAACTCGTTTTCCTGATGGCTTCCACGTTTCGGGTTTTTCGCCGTAGGTTGGTAGAAAATCATCATCTAGAAAACTAGCCTTACTGGTGTAGGATTCCTCGGTTTCAACAAACTTGATACCGTAGTACTCGCACAGTTGTTTAACTCGTTCTTTCAATTTGGCAGTTGGTATCTGGACAAAAGATTGAGTTGTTTTGCCAAGTGTTGCTTCTTGTCGCTGTCCTTGGTTCCAGCCAAATACTACAGTACCAATATGGTGTTTGATGCAGTGGTCAACAACTAGTTTTGCTGCTTTGTTCACCGCATCTCTCATCTGTCGATTGCGTTTTTCCGTTATGTGCCCTCGTGCTGTTCATCCCAGTACCCTTGTGGTTTACCTTCTTTAAGAGTGCTAACACGCTTGTTGTACCACTGGTTAAGCGATTTAACTTTGCGTCCATCAACAATGAAACTAGTTCCAACATTAGAAACGCAGCTTAACCAATTGTTGATACCAGGATCAATGGCTAAAGCATATTGAGGCTTTAAGTTTAATAGGAGTGCTGATTTTTTCTCATAGACAAACTCAGCATAAAAACACTGGTTTCTAGGCAGTATCCGCAATTCCTTAATATCAGCAAAATTCAGATTTGAAGGCATTGGTAGCAGGAAACTATCAAGTTTAAACCAACGCTTAACAGTGTTTCCCAAGGGGATTTTGATGTTATCACCCACAAGCTTTAATGCTTGCTTGGGATAAGTTACCAACGCATAGCCTGCACCTTTGCGATAATTAGGCAGCCTTGGTTTAAAGTGCAACTCGCCTTTTTGACATTTCTTGTCTAACTCTTTAAAGGATTTAAACGACTCAGAAACAGACCTTAATATCTGTTGTGCAGCTTGCGAGTGAAGTACTTGGTAGTGTTTATTGGTTTTATATTCCTTCTCTAGGTCGTACTTACCAATTAACTTCCCAGTCTTGAAATATAGCTGACGGGCATAGTAGATACCGCAATTAGTCAGTTTATGAGACTCTGAGCAAATAAATTCAAGAACTGCTTTTAACTCTTCATTGGGGTTGATTAGATTTTGTTGACATCCATACATTAATTTCACCTCCTTGACGTATGTTAACATTAAATGCTAACAATGTATGTACATCATGAAAGGGAAGACATTAACAATACGCTTGTCTGAGCGTAGAAGAAATAAACTTTATTTATATGCTGCCCAGAAAGATAGGACTATCACTGCTTTAATTGAAGAGTGGATCGATAGTCTAGTGCTTGAGAAAGAAGATACAGCAGGTTAAAACCTGCCGCGTCGCGTTTCATCCCCGGTCTAAAGCACGCTTGGACGGCACTACGTGCCTGTTCCTCCGGGGCTTTCACGCTCCCGCTAAGTTTCGGTAAAAATCGCTGCGATAATCTATTGCCCGATTCATCCGCCCAGTTTGTTCTGGCGATATATAAGCGAGTGTGCCTTCTAAAACATTAGGATTGCTGAATATGGGATTTTCTCGTGAAAGTGCCGTTGAAATCCCAAAGTCGATAATTTTGACTTGTCCAGTTGTTGGATTAAGAACAATATTGCTGGGGTTGATGTCTTTGTGGATAATGTTACCAGCATGAATTTGACCTAAAATGTCAGTGATGGCGATCGCCAACTTCAAAAACTCACATAACTCAACTTGACCCGCTATCCCCAACAACTCCAACGAGTCGCCGCCGAAATCTTCTAAAATCATCACGAGGCGTTGGTCGTCACGTAAAAGGGCGTAAGCATCAACCACCCCTGGTATTGTCAGGTTACGCGTGACTTCATATTCTCGCTTAAACCAAGCAGTGCGTTCTGGAGTTGGATAGGTGTCTTTGAGAATTTTCAGCACAACAGGTTGCTCATCGGACACCCGCCAACCACGATAAATCAAAGAATTAGCGCTTTCATACAGTTGCGCCACAAGGCGATAAGCGGAAATCGTCAACATTTGTAGTCAATTTGATACAAAATGCGGTCAAAGGTAAAACTAACATTCCGCACCCTCGTCTGGATATTAAGATGTGAATATAATTACTCTAATGCTCATAAATCTCAAGAGGTAGATGATCTGGGTCTTTAAAAAAAGTAAATTTTTTACCAGTAATTTCATCAATTCTAATATTTTCTACCTCGACTCCTTGCAATTTTAAGTCATTAACAGTTTGCTCAATATCATCAACTTCAAAAGCAAGATGCCTTAAACCACAAGCTTCAGGGCTATTGACTCGTTGGGGAGGATTCGGAAAAGAAAATAACTCAATTTGGTGGTTTTCCCCCACACGCAAATCCAACTTATAAGAATTTCTTTGAGCGCGGTACGTCTCATTAATAATAGAAAAACCCAAAACTTCTACATAAAACTTTTTCGAGCGTTCATATTCTGAACAAATAATCGCCACATGATGAATCCCAGTAATTCTCATTTTTTCTATTCTCTTTATCTCTGTGTCCTCTGCGGTTTATTTTTCAGCAAAAAATAATCACGAATCTGAAGGGCAGGCAAAAAGCCCGCCCCATAAACTAAGAATCCTGCAAAACAGTCTTGGAAACAATCCTGGTTTTCTTGCGATCGCTTTCGGATAACTCTTCGCCAGCTTGCAGCCGGGTTGCAGAAGTTTGCAACACTGTAGCTGCACTTTTATCTCCCATTTGCAGGGCAGTTTTGGCAGCAGTTTGTAGCATTGTTGCAGCACCAGCGCGATCGCCCTGTTGCAATTTTGCCTCTGCGAGCTGAGTTTGCCGATATTTGGCTAATGCCAAAATATGCTGCTGCACTTCAGCAGCAGGAGAAGATTGGTATATCCGCACCACGTTTGCCTCCACTGGAATGGTTTCTGAAAGTAACCCTGTTTTATTTTGCGCTGGATCGTCGTAGCGGACTTGCAACTTAGCGATCGTTTGTCTACCTTCTGGCAACTGTCCCAAGTAGACATTTGCCAAAATCACCCGTTCCACATCCTTCATCAAATCGCCCAAGCGCACAGCAAAACGTCCATCAGCTTCTGGTTGCACTGGCAATTCAATTGTATCTGGGGCAACTTGAGCAATGGGTTTGAGTTCTGCTAGCCGCACATTGGGCATCAGGGAGAATAATAAATAAGCATTCGTCAATCCCACCGTTTGAATGCGGTTGAAAAGGCGACTAAACTCATCTACTGCTTGTTCTGGTTGCGCAATGTAAGACAAAGTCCCGCCACCACCATCGGCGATTTTTTCAAGCACATCCTGGTTCCAATTGTCGCCAAATCCTAAAGTGTTCAAAGTCAAATTATAACCAGCAGCCAATTGGGCAAATTTCAAACAGCGGTTATTATCACCGTGTTCATTTTCACCATCAGTTAAGAGAAAAGCTTGAGAAATTGTTTCTTTTTTTCCCTTTGCTAGTTCCTCAATACCTAAGCGCAAACCTTCATCAATAGCAGTTCCACCATCAGCAGAAAGGCGGTTAATTTGCTGTTTAATCCGCTCAGGATTTTCGATAATTTGATTGGGGACTAAAACCTTTGCACGGTGGTCAAAAACGACAATGCTCAGGCGATCCCCAGGATTAAGTCTATCAACAAGACGGTTCGCCGCTTTTTTGACAGTTTCTAAAGGTCGCCCACCCATCGAACCACTATGGTCGAGAATTAGGCATAAATTCAGTGGGACATTGCGATCGCTATTTTCTGCACTTGCAGAAATGGAAATTGCCAACTGACGCTGACTGTTAGATTGATTGGCATCTAAGTTGCCATCATTGAGAGCAGGCTGCAAGCTAACCTTCATAACCCCCCAAGGTTCCTACACGGGCTATACATATTTATAAATAACTTCAAAGCACAGCATCACAACTTCGGAAAAGTTATCTAACAAGAACTTTAAATCATGTTCATAATAAAAAGTGTATGGCAATGGCGAAAGGGGAATACTTTTTGTCGCCCTTGTACCCAAAGGGCACTACACCTTAGAGAGAAATCCACACCTCCAAGCAAGCAAGCATCGCGCTAGGATGTACTAGAGTTAACGGCATCAATTTAGGCAACAGTTGCTATGGAAAATTCCATCACCAAGGCTGTGCAAGCACCTTACGGTGGCGACAGCTTCTACCGATCACCACCGCCAGATTTACCTTCTCTATTGTTAAAGGAACGTATTATATACCTGGGACTGCCCCTAGTTTCCCCTGATGAGTATAAACAGCAACTAGGTGTAGACGTAACAGAACTCATTATTGCTCAGCTTCTGTACCTACAATACGAAGATCCAGACAAGCCGATTTCTATCTACATCAACTCCACAGGCACTTCTTGGTACACTGGTGATGCCATAGGCTCCGAAACAGAAGCATTTGCTATCTGTGACACCCTTAATTACATCAAGCCGCCAGTCCATACCATCTGCCTTGGTAACGCTATGGGTACAGCGGCAATGATTCTCTCTTCGGGAACCAAAGGCTGTCGCGCCAGTTTACCGAATGCGTCGATTGTTCTGCACCAGGCAAAACGTGGTACTGGCTACGGTCAAGCGACAGACATTCAAATCCAGGCACAAGAGGTGCTGAAAAATAAGCAAATGATCTTGAGTATTCTCTCGCGCAATACTGGGCAGCCCGTGGAGAGAATTTCCAAAGATTTAGATCGCAAGTTATACATGACACCCCAACAAGCCAAAGAATACGGCTTGATTGATCGGGTTTTAGAAAGTTCCAAAGAACTTCCTCAAGCATTGGCTGCTGCTGTTCCTGCTTAAATCTTATTTTTCGCTAAGAGTAAAAAAAACCTATGCCGATTGGTATTCCTAGAGTCCCTTTCCGCTTCCCTGGAGATCCTTACACCCAGTGGATTAATCTTTACGAACGCCTTGCTCTGGAACGAATCATTTTCCTGAGTGGAGAAGTGAGCGACGGCATGGCTAATGCCATTATTGCCAGACTGCTCTACATGGATGCTGAAGACCCAACCAAGGATATCAGTATCTACATCAACTCACCAGGTGGTTCGGTGACAGCAGGTCTCGCCATCTATGATACTATGATGCACATTAAAGCAAATGTGGTCACAATCTGCGTGGGGATGGCAGCTTCAATGGGTTCGTTCCTGCTCGCAGCTGGTACCAAAGGCAAACGTCTGGCTTTGCCTAATACGCGAATTCTCATTCACCAACCTCTTGGCGGCGCTCAAGGTCAAGCGACCGATATTGAGATTGAAGCTAAGGAGATTTTGAGAATGCGGCAGCAACTCAATCAAATGCTAGCTGCTCGCACTGGTCAACCTATAGAAAAAATTCAAAAAGACACAGACCGTGATTACTGGATGTCTGCTCAAGAGGCAAAAGAATACGGTTTGATTGACCGTGTGATTGAGGAACGTCCCTAGGAGGGATGAGGAAGATGAGGGAGAGACTCGGAATTTTGAATGCCGTACCTTATGAATTAATTTGTCCCCCCTCATCTTCCTCACTCGTCTCTAGGCAAAACTGTGAAGTATGAACTTTCAATTGGAATTGAAGTCTTTATGATTTAGACTTCAGGCTTTAAGCTTAAAGCTGATAGCCGATACTCGCGATGCTGATAACTCAAGATGGATCTTGGAGATTGCTACCGTTTATTAGGTTTAAGGTCAGGAGCCTGTTTCGCCGACATCAAAGCGTCTTATCGTCGGCTGGCGCAACAATATCATCCTGATATCAACCCAGGTGACACTAAAGCAAAAGAAAAGTTTATTGCCGTGACTGAAGCATACAAGCTGCTGTTGCAGGTGATACCACAAGAAGAGACAGCACCCCCTTCAAGTCACTCGCCAGCCGTTGAATATCAGCCAACAAAAGTAACGCGGAAAGAAACAGCAACGAAGGAAAAACCAAAAGAAAAACCAAAGCCAAAGCCGCCTAGTTTTTCGGAGATAGAACAGCGGTTAAAGTGGAAAACTTACGAACATTTACAGCAGTTTTTGAAAGAAAGACGCTTCCCCCAAGCGATATCCTTGGCAGAAGCATTAGCACAGCGTTTACCAGCAGATGCAGAAGTGCGTCAGTGGCAAGCTATTTCCTATCAAATTTGGGGACGAGCGCTGATTGCAGAAAAGCAGCCTTTCAAAGCTAAAATTTATCTTAAAAAAGCCCTCAAAACAGACCCTCACAATAAGTCTTTGTGCAATGAGGTACAGCGCGATTTTCAGATGTTAGAACAAATGTTTTGAGCTTGCTGAATAATTTTTCCTATAGTCACTATTTTGATAAAGTTTTTAGCTAGGGAAAGTTGAGTCTTATGATGACCCTAGCAATTCATATTTTATCTTCATGTCTGGAATTACCGTTACCGTTAAATTGTTTGCTGCTTACCAAGAAGCTTATGGAGTTCCAGAACTCGTACTGGAATTTCCTCAAAATACACCTGTTGCCGTAGTGCGCGATCGCCTCATTACCGAACATCCCCAACTCTCTCAATTGCGGGATATTACGCGTTTTGGGGTGAATTTGCAATTTGTCGAACCAGCTACCATCCTGCAAGACGGCGATGAGGTGGTGTTAATTCCGCCAGTTAGTGGTGGCTGATATGAAATCCGTTTGATTGCTAATCGTTAGGACAGACGAGGAGAATATTGTAGTCGCTTATTAACTCAATTTTATATCCTACCATTTTTGAATTTTATATTCAATAGTACACTTGTCTACAAATAAAACCCGACAAATTTTATCGGGTATGTTTGACGAGTATTTTTGCTCGTGGTAACATCAATCCACAGTTGACGGACATCCAGGGAAAGCTGACTTATGACACAGGCGACAACCACCAACACCCAAGGCACCACTGCCACGTTTAAATCCTTAAAATGTAAGGAATGTGGCACGGAATATGAGCTCAAGGCTCTTCATGTATGCGAGTTCTGCTTTGGTCCATTGGAAGTAAGCTACGACTATAGTGCCCTGCGCTCCACCGTCACCCGTGAAACAATTCAGGCAGGACCAAACTCCATCTGGCGCTATCGTAAGTTTTTGCCTGTAGTCAGCGAAAATCCGATTGATGTGGGAACTGGTATGACTCCGTTGGTGCGATCGCACCGCTTGGCACGTCGCCTAGGTTTAAAGAAGCTATATATCAAGAATGATGCCGTCAACATGCCCACCCTCAGCTTCAAAGATAGGGTGGTGTCAGTTGCTCTCACCCGCGCACGCGAGTTGGGTTTCACGACTGTTTCTTGCGCTAGCACGGGTAACTTAGCAAATTCTACCGCTGCTATTGCGGCACACGCTGGTTTAGACTGCTGCGTGTTCATTCCCGCTGATTTGGAAGCAGGAAAAATTTTGGGGAGCCTGGTTTACAGTCCCACTCTCATGGCTGTCAAGGGTAACTACGACCAAGTCAACCGCTTGTGTTCGGAAGTTGCTAATACACATGGATGGGGTTTTGTCAATATCAACCTGCGTCCTTACTACTCAGAAGGTTCCAAGACACTAGGCTTTGAAGTAGCAGAACAACTGGGTTGGGAACTGCCTGACCACATCGTCGCACCTTTGGCATCTGGTTCGCTGTACACGAAAATTTACAAAGGCTTCCAAGAATTCGTAGAAGTTGGTTTGGTGGAAGGCAAGGAAGTCAAATTCAGCGGCGCACAAGCTGAAGGATGTTCACCGATCGCCCAAGCTTATAAGGAACAACGCGACTTTATCAAGCCAGTGAAACCGAATACAATTGCCAAATCGCTGGCGATCGGTAACCCAGCAGATGCTGTTTATGCTTTAGACGTAGCCAAGAAAACTGGTGGTCATATTGAATCCGTCACCGATAGCGAAATTATCGAAGCCATCAAGCTGCTGGCAGAAACAGAAGGCATCTTCACAGAAACTGCAGGTGGTACAACTGTCGCGGTGCTGAAGAAGTTGGCAGAAGCTGGTAAGATTAACCCAGATGAAACCACAGTGGTGTACATTACCGGAAATGGCTTGAAAACCCAAGAAGCCATACAAGGTTACATTGGCGAACCTCTGACGATTGAGGCAAAACTCGATAGCTTTGAACGAGCGCTAGAGCGTTCCCGGACACTGGATCGCTTAGAATGGCAGCAAGTCCTGGTTTAGTCATTAATCATTGGTCATTGGTCATTAGTCATTAAAAAGAACAAAGAACCCTTCGGGTATGTCTATGGTGAACGCCAGTCGCCGTGACAGTTGGAAACACTCCTTGGCTGCGTTGGCTCACAAATGACTGATGACATACAACCCTTAACTTCCAACTTACGACTCTCCAAATCTATGTCTGTAAAAGTTTTAGTTCCCACTGCTCTGCAAAAATTCACCAACAACCAAGCCACCCTAGAATGTAAAGGCAGCACGATCACTGAGCTGTTTGACTCTCTAGAGCAAAGCTGTCCTGGTATTAAGTCGCGGTTGTGCGATGAAAGCGGACAGCCAAGGCGGTTTCTGAATTTGTACGTCAATAGTGAAGATATCCGGTTTTTGGACGGATCGGCTACACCATTGAAAGATGGTGATGAAGTGAGTATTGTACCCGCTGTTGCTGGAGGCTAGGACAATTCACGCATTCACGCATTCAAAGTATGCCCTACGGGCACGCTACGCAAACAAAATAATTTTTATAATTTTGAATTGGAATTGATTTGTCCTCTAAGGGCAAGGCTTTAGTTGCTGGAAAAAGTGGTCGTTGTCTGGAGACAGGCGTGGCTGTGTCAAAATGAAAATGACAATGACCTCCAGGTGATCTCTCATAGCAAGACAAAGGATAGACCTGAGCAATGGCAGAAGAAACAAATCACAATGAAGCTGGGGAAGTTGCTCCCAGTACTGTAGACCAGCAGGCTCCCAGTGTCGCTGAAGAACACGCTCCCAGTACAGACTCACCCGAAGCGACAGACATTCCTACGGCAAACGCGCCAGATCCCAAAGCCGCAAACCCAGAAACTAACCCCAATGCGGCAAAAACAACGACTGCAGCACCCAAACGCGAGAAGCCAGCAGGAGCCGCTAAAGCAGGCGCAGGGGATAAAGCCGCAGCAGGCGAAAAAGGAGCCGCTAAAGCAGCCGCAAAAAAAGAGAAAGCACCAGCGCTAGAAGATAAGCCATTTGCAGAATTTATCCAGCAAGATTACTTGCCAGCTGTACAAAAGGCGATCGCATCTCAAGGGGTGCAAGATTTACAGCTGAATTTTGCCAAGCAGAAAATTTCCGTCATTGGTTTTGACACAAATGAGGAATGCTGGCAAATCGCGGGCAGTTGGCAGAATGGTTTGCGCCAGTTTAACCTGTATTTTACCGAAGAAGATATTCAAGGGAAAAAGGCTTTTTCCTGTTACGAAGGCAAAAAGCCCAGCACTCTTGAGTCATTCTTAATCGATGAGCGCAAAGTTACGCTTGATTTACTGGTTTATGGACTGGTGCAGCGCTTGAACGGGCAAAAGTGGCTGGGGAGAAATTAGTTCAACTCGTGGAAGTGGTAGATTACGGCTCCGGTAACGGGGTCGTTATCTATCCTCGCATATCCTGATTTCAGCAACTCCTTGAAAACAGCTTCCACCTCAGTAAAGGTAGCCCCCGTATCCACAACTGCTTGAGTGACGGTAAGTTGACCGCCCCTTTTTTCCGCAGCTTTCAGCAATTGCATCATCAGTTTTTCCTGGGGAGAGCGGTAAACTTGGGTAGCAACAGCAGGTTGATTCAAAGGCACACCCAAAGGCGATAAACCTGCTTTGAGTCTAAGTTTCATGTGGTGTTCATCAACCATATTAGGGATAATAAACAAGTCTACAAACTGCCCTATACCAAGCACACCACCAGTCAACAGCCAGAACAAACCCGTCCCTATTTTGCCATTGTATAAACGGTGTAGTCCGCCCAAGCCAACAAACCAGGCTGCACTCAAGATGTAGGAGACAAGAAGACGTTCTTGATTGTCTTTATTATTATTATTATTACTATTATTGTTATTGTTGTTTTCTGCATTCATCTGGTTTCCATCCCCTCTAATTCACTCTTTCCTAAGTACATTCCTACTCTATTTTTTTCGGATCAGAATAAGCAGCCAAAGTTTTCACAATTCCTATACCACCGCGATCGCTTGGGGGATGGCACCGAGTGCCCGCCAAGGAGCGATCGCTCTTATTCCTAAGATAACCAGCTTAGATAAATTTTACTGAGTTAAATGTTACATTAATTACATATATAGTCATGCTGCTATATCTTTATAGTATGATACGTTTGCGCTTACCCTACCTCACCCAGTGGATTCACCCGACTGAGTGATTTAAGTTAGTAGGATGGCTTATAGTACAGGCTACACATCCTCAATTGCGGATTTCCCAAAAAATTGAAGTGTTGTTGCAACTCTTAACGTTTTCTCCGCCTGTACTCACCCTGTACCTTGATAGACTGAACTATAACAAATAAAATACTGTCGTCTATTGTGCCTTGTCAGGGTATTACTGTTGACTCTCGCAGGCAATCAAGATAATAAGACATTCATGGCAATCAAGACATGGTAGATTCCCTAAAAAAACCAGGCTTTGAAGAAATGCGGTCCGGGATTAAAGTCCCAGCCCAAGAAACCCTACTGACACCCCGATTTTACACGACCGACTTCGATGAGATGGCAAAGATGGACATCTCGCCAAACGAAGACGAGTTACAAGCCATTCTGGAAGAGTTTCGTGCAGACTACAACCGCCATCACTTTGTTCGGGATGCCGAGTTTGAACAATCCTGGGATCATCTTGACGGGGAAACTCGCCGATTGTTCGTGGAATTTCTAGAGCGTTCCTGTACGGCAGAGTTTTCCGGCTTTTTGCTGTACAAAGAACTCGGTCGCCGTTTGAAGGGCAAAAGCCCCGTCTTGGCAGAATGCTTCACTCTCATGTCTCGGGATGAAGCGCGTCATGCTGGCTTCTTGAACAAAGCGTTGTCCGACTTCAATCTGGCGTTGGATTTAGGGTTTTTGACCAAGAGCCGCAAATACACGTTCTTTAAGCCGAAATTCATCTTCTACGCAACTTACCTTTCAGAAAAGATAGGTTATTGGCGCTATATCACAATTTATCGTCACCTAGAGGCACATCCAGAAGACCGGATTTATCCGATTTTCCGCTGGTTTGAAAACTGGTGTCAGGATGAAAACCGCCACGGGGATTTCTTTGATGCCATCATGAAATCTCAGCCGCAAATGTTAAATGATTGGAAGGCGCGGTTGTGGAGTCGCTTCTTCCTGCTGTCGGTGTTCGCGACGATGTACCTTAACGACGTCCAGCGCAAAGACTTTTATGCGTCAATTGGTTTAGATGCACGCGAATATGATGTTTACGTGATTGAAAAGACCAATGAAACCGCAGGGCGAGTGTTCCCAATTACACTGGATGTTCAGCATCCGGAGTTTTATAAGCGGTTGGAAGTTTGTGTTAAGAACAACGAGAATCTGACGGCAATAGCTAACTCAAAAACTCCCAAATTCCTACAATTCTTCCAAAAATTGCCCTACTACATCTCCAATGGTTGGCAGTTGTTGCGGTTGTACTTCATCAAACCACTTGATGCTGCTGCTACCCAAGGCGCTGCTCGCTAGATTATAAGGGTTTTGCTAAAACTTAAGTGGTTCTGCATTGTGCAGAGCCGCTTTTTTTTTACAAACCGCACAGGACACAAAGGAATGAGAGAGCAGTTATCAGCTTTATGCTTTGCAGTAGGTATGAGTTTGGTTTTGATGGCTGCTCCTGGTTTGTGTGATACGCCTTCAAAAGACGCCCAGGATTTGAATTTAAGCCCGGAAATCATCAAGGATAGTCCGGTTTTGCAACGTTGGCGGCGTCAAGTGCCAAATGTGTTGGAAGACATTAAGAATGATCCCAGCTTTCCCACGAAGGTACGGCTGGGCTATTCTTACTTTCCTTCTGAGCAAGCTTTTGGAGTAAATGTGGGTGTGGAGGATGTATTTATTGGTCGTACTGGTTTAACGCTAAGTGGTGAGTATCAAACAACATTTAATGGTCAACGAGAGGCTTATGGTGCAGACGTGCATTATTATTTACGCCCTTTGGGTAGCTACGTCAATATTGCACCTGTGGTAGGCTATCGCCACCTGGAAACGAACAGCTACTCAACAGATGGAGTGAATCTGGGTGCAAAACTGTTGTTAGTATTGTCTCGCGGTGGTGCAGCAGATATTTCTTTGACACAGAGTTGGGTGGCTCCGGGTACTGGAGAAGAAGTTGGTTTAACAATGTTATCGGTAGGCTACGCCATCACTCGTAATCTGCGTATATCTACAGATATTCAGCAGCAAAATGCGAAACAGGATAAAGACACTCGCTTAGGTGTGGTTTTGGAGTGGATACCTTGAAGTGGTCGTACCTGTTTAAAGAGTAGGGCTTTTTGCTTTCAACTTTGTAATGTTGTTTCCTCTGCAGCAGGAGTTTCACTGACGATGCTGAGCTTAGTCAAATGAGGTCTAATAATCAGACTTACGCCAATTGCCCAGGCTATGGAAACCATCCAGCCTGCCAAAATATCACTGGGAAAGTGAACCCCTAAATAAAGTCGTGTCCAGGCAATAGCCAATACGAATAAGCTTCCAACAATCAGAACTACCCAGCACCAAACGCTACCCCATGTCAAAATGACTAGAGTTGCCACCAACGTCATACTCATCATGGAATGACCACTGGGAAAAGAGAAGTCTAACTCATGAGTTAGTGAATCCCACAGATGGGGACGCACTCGATGCATGAATTCCTTTGCTGTGCGGTTGATGATGCCGCTTCCTATCTCAGTGGTGAGTAGATAGGTGAGCGATCGCCACCGTCTTTGGATTAACAACACTAGCGCTATAACACTGACAACGGGAAAGACAACCCGAATTGAGCTAAACTCAGTCAGGGTTACGGCAATAACATCCAGTTGCGCCCGTGCTGTAGAGTGAATTGCTACGAGAATCGGCACATCCCAAGGAAAACCACCTTCATGCTTCCATACCTCTAGTGCTAGCAGTCCAAAGATTTGCAAAGGTAAATAAATCCCTATCAGTAGCAACACTAGAGAACGCCAACGAGCAACGAGCAGTTTTTGAGAGAAGTTGAGGAAGGACAGAATAAGCTTGCTGAAATTAGTATTAAACATTTCCAACAGAACCTAACAGAGTTTGTACGACTAATATTATGCACTTCACTGCCACCGCATCTCCCCTGAGCAAGGAAAGGTGAGGAGGGGTTTAATTCGTCGTCTTCTGGCAATGATATACAGCATATTGTTCGTGCGTGAAGTACAAGCCTAAGCTCTAAAAGCCAGACATCAAGCCCTTTTTACTTCTGACGAATGACGACTGAATTGCTGCTGTAAGTCACATCTTGGAGCAAGTTTTGGGGATTATACAGCTTCAAAGCGACGATTAATCTTTGGTAGCAAAAAAAAGATGCCCGTATATGCCATTACTCTGGACGTTTGCCCACTTTTTAAGTTAAAGTACGGTAAGCCGATTGAGTTTTTGGAATTAATAAGCAACAGGGGATTGTATCTATGACGCTGAGTTTCACCTCAGAGATAAAACACCATCAAACCCTGGTACTAGAACAGCAGTATGAATTACTCATTACTACCCTTATTCAGCTTCTTCATTGGTATTATTGTAGGTTTAACAGGCATTGGCGGAGCATCTCTGATCACGCCAATGCTTATTTTTTTGTTCCAGGTTCCGCCTTCGATCGCTGTGAGTTCTGATGTTGTAGCTGCCACGTTGATGAAGTTTGTCGGCGGCTTCAAGCACTGGGAGCAGCAAACCGTGGACGTGCAAGTGGTGAAATGGCTTGCCTTTGGCAGCGTTCCTGGATCGCTGTTTGGGGTAGGAATTTTGCACTCCATTAAACAAACAGGAGAGCATAATCTAGACCACATGATGCTGCAATTGGTTGGGATGATGATTCTGTTTGTCACCTTGTCAGCACTCGCACAACTGCTGCTATTGACATTTTTCCCAAATGTGAAATTACCAGAATTGCCAAAGTTTAACTTAAAAACGAAGTTGGGCCGTGCTTTAGCAATGAGTGTAGGAGCTCTTTTAGGCTGTTTAGTTGGTTTAACGAGTGTCTCCTCCGGTTCAATGTTTGCATTGGTGCTGATTGCCTTTTTTCAGCTAGATGCTCGTAAGTTAGTCGGTACAGATATTTCACAAGCAGCAATTTTATTATTTTTTACTGCCCTTGGACACCTCACCCTTGGGACAGTTGACTGGAGTTTGGTATTACCAATATGGTTCGGCTCTGTACCTGGGGTACTTCTTGGTGCTAAACTTTGCCAGCTTGCGCCTCAACGCCCACTGCGGTTTATCATTTACACACTCTTGCTCATGGTGAGTTACAAGTTAGTTTCCCCAGTGTGAGCGAAATAATAGGCTGAATGTTCCTCTTTCATACATGATCAAAAGACCGAGGGAAATCAACACGAAAGGAACAGCAGTTCTAGCATAGCGGCTTAACATAGAAGCGATCGCACCTTGACGAGCTAATAGATAAGCAATAGCACACCAAACCCCTACCATCAGAAAAAATACAATTAAAGTGACTTGCAAACTGGCAAAGCTCTTACCAGCAAATAAGGGTATGTAGATACTGATATTATCACCACCATTAGCAAGCGTGACCGCTGCGACTTTATAAGTTTGAGGATGTAAAAGACTCAAGAGAAAAGACACTATGGGGTGACTATGTGAGGACTGCTGAAAATCACTCGTTACTGTCTGAACTTCCGTAGTTTCTTCTTTTTGCACCAGTTGCTTGAAACCAATTGCTATAGGTAGTAATCCCAGAAATCCAATCCATTCTCGTGGGACTAGCAACCCACCAAAGAACCCTGGTAAGCTGGCAATGATGATAGCTGCAAAACCAAAGTACTGACCAATGACAATATGTCGTCGTCGAAAATTGGCATCGACTTGTGAGAAAAATAGCAACAGGATAAGGATATCATCAATATTGGTGGCAACGAAGGCGATGATACTTTCAGTCAAAGCTGTCCAAAGTTGAGTCATGCTCAATAATCATAAAATATCATCTCATCAAAATAATAAATTATAAAAAATCAAATCATGATATGTACATGAGTGAGTTAGTTTCTGCAATTAGCACAGGGATAGTTGCCTTCACCGCCACTAATATCGATGATATCCTTATCCTGTTGCTCTTTTTTTCTCAAGTAAATTCTACCTTCACTCGTAGGCAGATTATTGCAGGTCAATATCTAGGGTTCACAGCACTTGTCATTGCCAGTCTCCCTGGTTTATTTGGTGGTTTAGTCTTACCGCCAAACTGGATTGGATTACTAGGTTTGATACCTATTGCTATAGGTATCAGCAGTTTGGTAAATCAAGAAGAAGATTCTTCAAATGAAGCCGCAGCAGAAACAGAACAATTAGAAGACAGGACTTTTGCTAGTTTTATTTCTCCCCAAACCTACAGTGTCGCTGCTATCACTATTGCTAACGGTAGCGATAACATTAGCGTTTACATACCGTTATTTGCAAGTACCGATTTAGGAAGTTTTTTGGTGATTATAGCGGTCTTTTTTCTGCTTATAGGAGTTTGGTGCTATTCCGCATACAAATTAACCCATCAAACAGGAATAGCTGATATCCTAACTCAATACGGCAATTATCTTGTGCCTTTTGTTTTGATGGCATTAGGGACTTTTATTGTTTTAAAAAGTGACGCTTTGAACCCAATAAAACTCCTAGCTAGCTGTCTATGTTTGGGTATTCTTGTAAAAGAAGACAATAATTCGTAATTCATAATTAACAACTTAATTACGAATTACGAATTACGAATTATAAATTCGTTAGATGTAGTACATAAGTTCCATTTGTCGTCGTTTCTCCCGTTGCTCACAAAGGTCGTGGAGCGTATACTTTTCGAGAACAGAGTAAGCTGCTTGACTCGCATCTTGCCACATCTGTTGAATCACTTCAGTTTCTACTGTTGTCGGAGTGGAATTTTGCTCACGCCCCACAGCGTCTAATCCTTCTATGCAACGGAAAGCATCTAGAAGAGTCATTTTTTGGGGATCTCGTGCTAAAACGTAGCCCCCTTTGACGCCGCGTATGCTCTTAATCAAACCTCCACGCCTTAATGTGGCAAGAATTTCTTCTAAATAGCGGTTTGGTATATTTTGTCGCGCTGCTATTTCACGGATCTGCAAAGATTCACCAGTAGCATAGCAAGCGGCTAGCGCTACGAGAGAGAGAATTGCATACTCAAATTTATTAGAGAGTTCCATATGCAAGAGAAAAAAGACCCAGTTAGTTATTTCCTGCAATGAGGCTGAATATCAGCCTAAACAATAGAATTTGGGTCACTATCACGCAGGCAATATATGGACAACCTTATTTTGGCATAGTTATCCTAGTATAAAGAAGAGCTTTAATAAAAGCAAATACTTTTATTTTTCGTTTTGATAAATAAAAGTGATTGAAAAAAGCAAAAATTTGAGTTAAGTCTTGTGTTGCTCTTCTGACTAGACGCCTAAACCATAACGCATTGGGTCAAAATTTGTTCAAAAGCATTGGCAATTCGAGTCTGAAACCGCTGTCGGTGTTTGAGCTTCCAAACAGGTTGAACAATTTCTAGCTTTGTACCAGAACCTCTATCTACGATATGAATTGGGTGAAGTGTAGACAGCTGTAGTTCTTTTCTGACCATCAATTCAGGAATGGCAGCAGCACCAACACCGCTTTCCACCAATGCCTTTACCATTTCGCTACTGCTGAAGACGAAAACAACATCCAATTCGGCTGGGTCAATTCCCCAATTTTGCAAGGCTTGCTCAAACATTTGTTGCGCTCCCGAACCTGACTCTCGCATCACCCAACTAGTGCCATGCAGTTCCGCTGGGGAAATTTCTGTGCGATTAAACCAAGGGTGAGATGTGCCGACAACAATTTGTAGGCGATCGCTCCCCACAACTTCCTGCTCCAAAGAGCTCCTTAGTGAGGGTTTCACTTCTCCTGTCACTAAACCAAAATCAAAAAGCCCTGTCGCTGTCCCTTCGCAAATTTCTTCTGCATTACCCAACGTACAATCGATATGGATGCCGGGATATTCGCGCTTGAACTGGCTAATTTTGTCTGGTAACCAGTAGTTACCGATAGTTAGACTTGATGCCAACTTTAACTCACCCCGTTGCAGATTGTTCAATTCTCGCAAGCCGCGCTCCGTCAAAGAAACTTGGTCAATAATTTTCTGCGCTTCCATTTGGAGCAACTTCCCAGCATCAGTAATTTCGACATGGCGACCAATTCTATGGAATAGTTTCACACCGTATTCTGCTTCCAGGCTTTGAATCGCTGCACTGACAGCGGGCTGAGTAATGTAAAGCGTTTCTGCGGCACGCGTAAAGTGCATGACTTCCGCAACTGCTAAAAAAATTCGCAACTGCTCAAGCGTCATTTTGGCTCTTTAAGACTTCTTGGGTGTTTTATTTTCGCCACTATCGGCTAACATATCGTATAGTATTGTACGGTAATTATAGAGGAATTCCGTTGTTGAAATTCAAGTTTTGCTGACATATTTCGCTTCAACTTCTCTACTTAAGCCTAGTTAAAAAGATAGAGCAAAGTAGTATCAGTAGTGACTTCATAAATAGGTTCCTGTTTACCTACTGAGTAAAAAATGAAACTATTAAAGACTTTCATAGTCAAACATACCACAAACGTTGCTGTCAGAAATTAAGACTTAAGGTCAACCTCCTGCTTGTAACTGTAAATGACAAATTATAAGCGTGATTTATTTTACAAAAGCTAGAACAATTCATAAATTCAATCTATGACTTTGACAAAAAACAATATTTGCTTCTACTGATGGGTAGCAATAAAGTGAAAACTGTCGAGCCTCTGACGGGGTGATGACGACAAAGCAAGCAACTCCTCCAGTGGTGATTCGTTCATCGCTTGATGACGAAATCTAACGTCAGCTTAGACAACGCAAGCAAAAGATAAGAACAAAGGACAAACAGAAATGAGCTTATACACAGCAATTCCCACAGGGCTGTCTGCCTTCGTTGCTACCAACCTCGACGACATTGTCATTCTCTCTCTGTTTTTCTCCCAGGTGAATGCAATGTTCCGTAGTCGTCACATCATTACTGGTCAATACCTTGGTTTTAGTGGCTTGGTTATCGCCAGCCTACCTAGTTTCTTCGGCAGCCTAATCCTACCTGAACCTTGGATCGGATTGCTAGGCATTGCTCCCATTATGATTGGCATCAGTCGTTGGCTAAACCAGGAGGATAACGATAATCCTGAAGTACAGGTAGAAAAAGAAGAGTCTGATAGACCTTGGTTGACTAGCTTTTTGTCTCCCCAAACCTATAGTGTTGCTGCTGTGACAGTTGCTAATGGGAGTGACAACATAGCTATCTACGCACCGTTATTTGCTAGCAGTACTTGGGAGAGTTTGGCAGTCATCCTGGGAGTATTTTTCTCGCTTGTGGCAGTTTGGTGTTATACAGCATACCAGTTAACCCGCATACCGATGATGGTTGATATCTTAACCCGCTACGGTAATCAACTTGTTCCCTTTGTTCTGATTGGGTTGGGAGTTTTGATATTAGTGGACTGTCACACTTTGGAAAATCCTGCTTTGGCTGTACTCACTTTAGTCATAAGCTTTTTTTGCTTGCTGAGTGTAAGTAAGAACCTTTGGAAAACACCTGAAGTTGCATCTGAAGTTGAAAAAAATTGAAAAAAACTTAGAATTCACAAATCAGAATGACCCCACAGAAAAATCCCTGAGATTTAGAAAGGAAAAAACGATTGCAAAGACGAAGAAATCTCAGGTTTTGTCACCTCGACTTTCGACTTCGTCTCAAAAAAAATCTCAAATCCAATTATGACAAATGATTCTGAGTTCAAACGTAGTCAAACTTATGCCATATTTTTGACTTGAATTCAGAAAATAAAAAATATAAAAAAATAGAAATATTATGAAAGTCTTTAAAATTGCTCTCAGATTTCACTGCCTTATTTAAAATTAACATAATAGAAGTCTTAAAATTTTATTAATTTTGCTGTATAATACAAATAAAGTTTATTACTTTTTCAAGAAATTAAAATATTCATTTTAATTCTTATTGTCAGGTTTGGAATACTCTTCAAACAAATATAGAAGAGGAAGATTAACTTTTCTAAAATAGATTTTGCTCAGTTTCATAGAAGAGATTAAAAGGTTGTATCAATGCAGCTACCATTCAAATTTATGAAGGCTAATGGAGAAGCTTCAGAAAAAGAAAAGTCAACGAAACCACGTTCAGATAGAGTGCGGGAGCATTTAGCAAACGAACGTACTTATCTAGCATGGATGAGGAGTGGAATTGCCCTGATGGGGTTTGGTGTTCTTATTGTCCGCTTGCGTCTCCTCCGTCCTCCTCTGGCACCTCAAGCACCTGGTAATGGTTGGAAGTTAGGTTTAGCCTTTTCATTAGTTGGTTTGCTAACAGTAATGCTTTCAGGTCAGCATTACCTGACTGTGCGTCGCGACATCGACGAGGATACCTACGAACCAGCAGATCGATGGGTTATCCTCTCCAGCCTCGCTGTCATACTTCTGGGAATTGGGGTTGTCTATTACGTCTTTACAGTTCCTCTGGACTCGTTAAATACAGTCATAGTTGAGTAATGAAGCTGGGCGTGAGTTGTAGGGTGTAGTCAGAAAAGTAGTAACATTCTCCGCCGCGCCCCAAAAGCGCCAGTCGTTTGACGCCACTCCCCAAGGGCGGAGGGAACCTCCGCACGGGGGTGGCTCCGGAAGGTTTCCCTCCCGCACCGCTTTTTCTCCTACACTCTGCACTTGCCTGCGCTTTAAAGTGAGCATTGTTACAATTAAATGGTAGCGGCGCTTTAATCGAATGAAATCTTTGATAAAAGCGGCTGCTTTGTGAGCGATGGCACGAACGCGAGTGCGTGTCCTCTGGACTCAGCCCCGCATAAAGGCGATCGCCTTCCACGCAATCACCTCCCAGTGTTAGGGAATCTCGCTTCAGCGAACTAGAGTTCGTTTGCCTAACTGTGTGAAATCTTTTGCTATGCGCATATGGTGACTCTGAGAGTGTCTAAATGTAATACATTGGACCCTGCTGCAAGCGAGCCTCTCTTTGCTGACACAAGTCTTGCAGTGTATAGCTGCGCAAAACCTCAATAGAGGCGATGTTGGCTTGCTCCCAAATTTCATGAACCAAATTCCTTTCCAAAGTGGGAGTAACAGAGGATCCTCTCTCTTTGCGTTCACCTTCCACCAAAGTGACAATTTCCAGCAAAGTAATTTGCCAAGGTTCACGAACTAAAACGAAGCCTCCTCTTGAGCCACGATGACTCTGTACAACACCTGCTCGCCGCAAATTGGTAAGAATTTGTTCCAGATATCGCTCCGGTATCGGTTGCTTTGCAGTGATTTCACTCATAGTTAGAGGGGCTCTCTTTCCCTTATTGCTAGCCAGTTCTAGAAGTGCCAGCAGCGCGTATTCTACTTTGGAAGACAGATCCAAAAGAGTGTAGTTTTGGCTATTCAAGTCCGTACTCAATATACTACTATTACTCGATAGACTTACAGTATTTTTATGAAAAGTTAATTTTCGTGGCACTGTTGGATGTGATACCATTGCACTTACTCTGCATAAACATTCATAATTCTATCGATTTTTCGTAGTTTCTTCACATAATTTCTACAAATGAGTTCATCGATCACACAACTTATACACCTGGCTTGTTTTTTGAGACCGAGGATTTAGTACAATGAGCGGTTCTGATTTGGTGCTGAAGGCGATTAGGGTTGGTCTAATCGCCCTTTCTGGATGAAATTTACACAAGCCACTGCCAGCAAAAAAATACCAGCATTCCCAGCACAATAGTCAACAGCAAATTTTTTGTCCAAAAGCTAATCAAAATTGCAGCGATCGCTCCCACCAAACGAGCATTGGTGTAATTGAGCATGAGTTCACCGCCATTCGTTATCAAAACTGCAGGAACTGCGATCGCTGTTAAAACTGCAGGAGGGATATAGCGCAGCATTTGCGTCACTGAAGCAGGCAGCTTAATCCGACGACTGATCCCAATGAATCCATAGCGAATTGAAAACGTCACCAATGCCATTCCGACAATGAGATACAGTTCATTCATTGCGCTGCCTTTTTAATTGAATTCGTTCTGTCCCGACTCCCGCCAAGATACCTGCTAGCACTGCCACAATTAAGCCCAACTGGTGTGGTAGCGAATGTGCCCACACTGAAACAAGCCCTGTAACCAATACTGTCACCACCATTGGCGCACTGGTGAGGTAGGCAATCACCATGCCGATGAACGTAACACACATGGCGAAATCCAGTCCCCAGCTTGCAGCATTTGGTAGAAACTGACCAACTAATAATCCGGCTATCGTACACAGTTGCCAGTTGCCATACATCAGTAAGCTAGCACCTAGATAATACCAATGCTTGTGAGGAGAAGTGTCATTGAGGTTATAGCGAGCAATAGCTACCGCAAAACTTTCATCCGTCAAGCAAAACCCAATTGCAAGTTTCCAATGCTGAGGCAGATGTTGCACATGAGGAATCAGAGTAATTGCATACAGCAAATGGCGTAAATTTACAATAAATATTGTTAACAAAATCAGCGGCAGTGCTGTTCCTGTCGTCAGTAAACTGAGTGCGATAAATTGCGCTGCTCCAGCATACACGAAAGCAGACATTGCCAAAGTTTCCGCGAAGGATAGCCCACTGTTTGTTGCCAAAGTTCCGAAAATGAAGCCAAAGGGAATTGCTCCCACAACCAACGGCACAATTGCTCGGCTTCCTGCCAAAAATTCTGAAAAGGGTGTTGAAGCAGATGCTTGCCACGAAGATGAACGAGTCATCACAGTTTAGAAATTGAGTATATCTCCAGCCTAAGCAATCTAAAGCAGCAAATCTTGGACGTTTTTGCAGCATCCTAAAGTATACTGTCTCGGCGTTACCCCAACCAGACGCTTAAAGTGGCGAGTCAAGTGGCTTTGATCTGTAAAGCCTGTATCAGCAGCGACTTGGGCGATCGGCACTCCTAGGCTGAGCATAGCTTTAGCACGAGTGACTCGAACCTGTACCAAATATGCATGAGGAGGTAGCCCAACCTCCCTACGGAACGATCGCAGTAGACGCAATGGCTTGAGATTGGCGATGTAAGCTAATTGTTCCAGAGAAATACTGTTGGCGTAATTCGCTCTCAAATAGTCTTGAATGCGTTGGACAACTTGATGCTCTTGCCGAATGGGTACAAGATAGGGGCGGCGATCGCCATACCTCCTCACCAATTGGGCGATAGTCCAAAGAAAACAAGATTCTCGTTCCAACACAGAAGTTGAATTTTCTATCACAATATGAAGCTGACGCAATTGAGCAGCCAGTTGCTGATCCTGAATAACCGGATTTGGAAAATAGGGAAGCTGTTTTTGCCCCATAAACTCAGCAGTAGCTCTTTGAACTAACGAAACTTCTGGATACAGCATCCGATAAGTCCAGCCTGATGGAGTTCCAGCGTGTCCTGTGTGAACTTCTCCGGGATGAATAACGACAATGCTACCAGCAGGCGCTCTATGAATTGCACCTTGGTATGTGAACTGTTGAATTCCTTGCTCAATCACACCGATTGCGTAACCTTCATGCGTATGACGTGAGAAGTTCTGGGTGACATAAGTGGCGCGTAGCATTTCCAGGTTATTCAACGTTGGATCGCGCCAAAACTTGGCTCGTTCTTCGCAGCATTTAGTGTTCAACGCAGGACTCATATCGGTTGATGGTATCGTTGGGGCAATACGATAAGCAGCCCTAGTCTATGTCATCACCTACAGAGTTTTCTTGTACGTTTTTGCACCCAGAGTACGCCTATTAGACTTGCGAGCGAACCCGCAGTTCATATTGGCTCATAATAAGTCACGTTAAATCGATTATGCATAAGTTTCACGGAGCAGCAAGACGGTCATAATTCATGACAATGAATAAAACAAGTTCAGTTCCCCCATTACCACCAACTAGTCTTGTCCTTTTGTCAATAGGCTGTACTCAATTAGGTTCAGCACTTGCCAAAAGCCTGTTTGCAGCCTTGAGCCCAATGGGCGTAGTCTCTCTGAGGGTTGGATTTGCGGCAATTTTGTTGTTGATAGTGTGGCGACAAGAGCTTGTGGGGAATATTCGCTCAAATTACGGGCTTTTGATTCTTTTTGGTCTATCCTTGGCTTTGATGAACCTGTCGTTCTACATGGCTGTTGAGCGCATTCCGCTTGGTATTGCCGTGACTCTTGAGTTTGTTGGACCATTAGGCGTGGCAATTGTCAATTCCCGTCGGCTTCTTGACGTGCTGTGGGTACTGCTGGCAGCGATTGGTATCATCTTGTTAGCTCCCGTGGGTGGGCTAAAGTTAGATTTGGTTGGCGTGGCGCTGGCACTTGTTGCTGGAAGTTTCTGGGCTGCTTATATCCTCTTCTCTGCCAAAGTTGGTCAAGTTTTCCCTGGAGGAAGAGGACTCGCCTTGGCAATGGCAGTAGCAGCTATTGTACTTTTACCAATGGGAGTGTTAGCAGGGGGTTCAGCATTGCTCAAGCCCAACGTGCTGCTGATGGGATTTGGTGTAGCGATGCTTTCATCAGCTGTTCCTTATTCGCTGGAACTCGAAGCACTGCGCTTTTTACCCGTAAGAGTGTTTGGTGTGTTGATGAGTCTGGAACCTGTGGCTGCTGCACTCATGGGCTTTATTGTGCTGGGAGAAACTTTGAACCTTCGCGCCATCATGGCAATATTGCTCGTCTCCGTTGCAGCAGCTGGTGCTTCTAGGTTCGCCACTCGTGATTAAATATAGAGGATGGAGTTGCTTGTAGAAAATTGATGTATCCGCTAATGAACCATTCGACAGACAAGCATACACTGGAATTGTGCCAACAAGAACATAGCCGAGAGAGATAGGGTAAAGCACTACATGTTTATTAATGACAGCAATATACAAATAGGCAGAAGAGCCTGATTAACAAATTTTATAGTAAGAATTACTCAAGTCGGAATCATGTTAGAGAGAGTAGCAATGCAAATAAAGCTGATAGAAAAGCATCGCTGGAGAATTATGATGCAAGCACTTCTATCAACCACTCTAACTGTATTTTTACTTGTTGACTTATCAAAGTTTGTGGAGTCAAGACAGTAGATTTTGACTCACACTGAGGCGTGATCGTGCATTGGGGAACAAGTAGGGATCAGACTTATGGTAAGTATCAAAATTACCACTGTCTAGGACACTGTTTGCAGTTTTAGGTGTTCTTATTTGTAGTTGAGTATACCTAATAGAAAAAATGTTGATTAATATGTTGTATTCATTGCTCAATTGGTTTATTATTCTATCGAGCAAAAATAAATGATTTGTCTCTTTTGCATCTATACCCTACAAGTGTGTGAGGAATTTGAAATCCACCTTTTGCCCCCATCGGGCTAAGGCGTTGAGTCAAGAAATGCTTTCTCACATTATTGTTTGGGAGATGCAAGATAGTAGGATGATCTAACGATGCCGACGACTGTTGTTACACGTAAGGGTGCATGGCTATGATTATTAATGGGAACAGAGAATATATACAATGCTGCTATGTTACCGCAGCGCTAATTGATCAATATGGTGTACCGATAAGCACCAATATAGAAAATCGGTTTCTCTAAGAAATCGGTTTTTTTTATTCTTGGCTACCCTTAACTAAACTGTATTTAGCTATCAGCATCCCGTCCCTTAAAATAAACAACTGGATATTAGGGGTGATGTGGACGCCTGTAAACATCAACTACATCCTCTATATATATAGACAAACTCTGCGGATGCTTCTAAGGGAATAACCCAAGATTGCTTTCACCAAGGCTTAAATTTGTTTTTTTTACGTTTGGCCAATCGTTTCAGTAGATGCACGTGAGGACAAACCATTTATGTTGAATGCACCATCAAACCAAGTGCAGCAAACAAATGCTCCTTCCCTTGGTGTACTAATTGCTTTCTTTGCAGGGATTGGAGCAAGAGCTTTCGGTGGATCAATTCCCACCCACGTTTTGCCTTTTTGTTTGAAGCGTGGTTGGCTGACAGACCGTGAAAGCTTGGAAGCTTTAAATTGGTGCCGGAGCCTTCCGGGAGCTGGAGGTACGAATCTTTCGGCATATCTAGGATATTGCTGGCGAAAAACTGAAGGAGCAATACTGGCAACACTAGCTCTGGTGCTACCTGGATTTGTAGCAATACTGATGGCATCAAGGGTGCTGTCAGAGCTACCCCAACAGATCGTTCAAGCATCTTTGACCGCAGTAGCAGCAGCCAGCATTGGACTACTTTTGGACTTGACTTGGAAGCTGGGGAAATCTACTATCACCGACTATATTGATTTTCTGGTGACGTTCACTACGTTTGTTCTAGTAGGAATTTTCAGAGTTCCTATTCCCTTAGTTTTGATTGTAGTTGTGCCTTTTGCTTGGCATTTGAATAGCAGAATTCAAAAAAATAACTGATTTTGCTGCCGATGCACGTCTTATTTGATCTATTTTTCACGTTTGCTTATTTGGCTCTCATTAGCGTCGGAAGTTCAAGGGCTGTCATCACAGAAATGGAACGCCAAGTTGTGATTGTCCACGGGTGGATGAGCCATCAAGCTTTCCTCGAAGCTTATGCACTGGGATTACTGGTACCAGGACCAAATATGCTTAATGTTGTGTTGATCGGCAATCATATAGCTGGTTTACCTGGGGCGGTGGCTTCCGGGCTGGGGATGTTTGGTCCCACTTCATGTGTGTTAGCAAGCGTAGCATGGTTAATAAAACAACCGAACCCTCCCGCCTGGATAAAGAAATTTCATGCTGCTTTGGGTCCGGTAACGATTGGCTTGACATTAGCAACTGCTTGGAATCTTGGTAAGGATATATTCCTTAAAGATGTATTTAGCACTGTTGTCTGCTTTTTAGCACTACTCTTGTCAGTTCGAGGCTTACTGAATCCAGGCTGGGTAGTAGTCTTGGCATTGCTGGTAGGAGCCATTAAGGGTTTTTTAGCTCATAGCTGATGTAATGATCTGTCGCGCCTACAAGTTGTACTTTTTGTAGTCTGAAATCTTTACAACAAGCATTTGTAATAGGAAAGTTATATAACCGATAGCTTTTAACTTAATAGGTAAAGACATACTTGTAGGGTACTAATGGCTGCAAGCTAGTAGAAAACATTTCCTATCAGATCACAAAAAATATAAGCACTCTTGAGATGTAGTATATGGAATTTAGGAACGATAATCTCTTTACGTTTTTTGCCTTAAGACGCAGCGGACACCACGGTATCATGGTTTGGCTAGCTTATCACTTTAATCTGCCTGTCTTTGTTTTAAATAATGCGACACCCTATACAGATCCATACCTGACTTTCCAGTTTAACAATAGGTGGGACAAGCTATCGGACTGGTTGGTTCAAATTGAAGATGTTGAACAAATTCGGAATGTACATAAGCACTGTCTAATAATCGGTTTTCAGGATTTTAATATCGCCAGGCTTGAAGATGGAAGAGATTTTCTCTGGGAACGTCAAAGAACAGTTGGTGAAACCTTAAAGCTTTTTAACATTTTAGTTCTAAGAGATCCATTCAATATGTTAGCTAGCCGTTGGTACAAACCAGGTTTAGTTCCCCAACTAAAAGATGATTCAGAAGTTTTAGATATGTGGGAAATTTATGCTGAGGAATATCTGGGAATAACTAATTTTTTAGAATCCAAGATACCGTTCAACTATAACTTATGGTTTTCAAGCCTTGACTACCGCAAACAATTGTCCGCACAGTTTGGGCTTTCTTTCACAGATGCTGGACTGAATGTTGTTCCAAAGTCAACAGGTGGTCATGGAAGTAGTTTTGATAAAACTTCTTATGATGGCAGAGGAAACCAAATGAAAGTGTTAGAACGATGGAAAATTTGCCAGCACGAAAAACGTTTCGGTGAATCATTTAAAGAGCGACACAAACTCGCTAATCTGTACCGAAAAATTTTCCCTCACGATTCAGAAATTGAGTCATTTCTGCAGATGATTGGAATTTAGATGAAACTCAAATAAGCAAAATCACTTGCCTTATTACGAAACAGGAAATCTGAAGTATGAGAGGTAAAGGCGTAATTTTGTGGTTTACAGGTCTGAGTGGTGCAGGTAAAACTACGATTGCTAGAGGGATAGAATGCGAACTTAAGGCGCGTAATTGTTTAGTTGAAGTTTTAGATGGTGATGAGATTAGAAGCCATATTTCAAAAGAACTAGGATTTACCAAGGAAGATAGAAATATTAACATTCGTCGCATTGGTTATGTAGCAAATCTGCTGAGTCGAAATGGAATTGTGGCGATTGTGGCTGCAATTAGTCCTTACCGGGCTATCCGTGATGAAATTCGGATGAACAGTGAGAACTTTATAGAAGTTTATGTTGATGCACCACTTGAAGTTTGTGAGGCGCGAGATGTAAAAGGTCTGTACGCTAAGGCTCGATCTGGTGGAATAAGGAATTTTACAGGAGTGGAAGATCCCTACGAAGCTCCTATGAACCCTGAGATCATTTGCCGCACTACAAAAGAAAGTATCGAGGAATGTATTAATAAGGTTATTGGTCAATTAGAGCGACTAGACTACATTCCAAAGCGCACATAATAACAGAGAGATATGTGAGTTATCACAACCTCCACTTCAGAATATTTTTGTCTCATTTTTGCGGTGAAGGATGAATCAACGTTAATTAGAACAAGGAGTTCTTATGCAGATCACAGCTAATACCCAAATGGTTGAAAGAGATGAGTTTGGAGCAAATTTGGATGATAAAGAAATCCTTGAAGCTTCTCAAATCGATATTAGTCAGGTAACACTAAAAATTAGTAAAGTTGCAGAAATTTCCGAACCAGATCAACAAAGGCTATTTGAAATATTCAATAAATTTAAATTTGTCATACTGGAATGTGAACCCTTGCCGAATCTTCAAGAGAATTTATTAGCGTTAACGAAATTTTTTGGTTCAGTAAAGAGACATAAACGCTCTGACGAAAACGGTATTGTCCCGGTTGAAAATTTAGGCGATTCCCCTGCTACTACTGATCAAATTTCTGCCACGAATCAAAGCCATCCAATACATACAGATGGTTCATTTGATATAGATCCTCCTAAAATTGTTGCTATGCAATGTGAAATACCTTCTAAAAATGGGGGACTGTCTCAAATTGTCTATGCTGAATTAGTCTATGAATATTTAAGGGAAAACCATCTTCAAGAATTGCAGAAGTTGATTACTCATCCGTTGACTATAACAAGAGGTGGTGAAACAGCTACACGAACAACATTTGTTGAGCAAAAAGGCAAAATATCAATGACCTTCAGATCAGATTCAGTTATCTCAATTACAATACCGCCTCAACTAGAAAAGGCTTACAAAATTATCAAAAACTATGTTAATGATCCAAAGAACCAATTGATATTTAAACTTAAAGCAAATCAAATTGTATTACTTGACAATACTAGCGTTCTACATGGAAGAACATCTTTCTCAGATAATGAATTTCGCAAGCTAAATAGATTATGGTTTGATGGAATTTCCGAATATTCTCATTATTTACAATTTGGATTTATTCCTAAATCAAAAAACTTGCTCTGTGAACAAAATTAAAGATAACTCAAGGCTTGTAGTAGTGCTTTAGTACTAAAGCACTACTACGAGCTATAGTTTACTAATTTCCAGATACTTAAATCCTAATAAAGCTTCTTAAAAAGAATCCAAAATGAGTTGGGTGCACTATGTTTAATGGTAATTATTTCATCATCTTCATTCTTTCAGCCGTTTCGTTTATCCTGAGCTATTTTGGTGCTTCAGTGGGTCTCGTTATGGGTAATATTCGACTTCCTTTGCTTGTCTATGCCTTACAATCAACGACTAACACAATAGGTATTGCAACA
Organism: Kalymmatonema hyalinum WJT4-NPBG1; assembly: GCA_019359075.1. Classification (GTDB taxonomy): domain Bacteria; phylum Cyanobacteriota; class Cyanobacteriia; order Cyanobacteriales; family Nostocaceae; genus Kalymmatonema; species Kalymmatonema hyalinum. The sequence continues at coordinate 31,581 of JAHHIB010000019.1, read as the reverse complement.
GGTACAAACCTAGCGACTTCTGCTATGGGATCATTTGCTGGTACTTATTGTCATCTTAGGGAAGGACGGGTCAATTTTCGGTTGCTCTGTGCGATTGGTATCCCCTCAGGAATTGGTGCGACTATAAGTGTACTTGCCTTGGGTCGTGTGGAAGCATATTGGACAAAAATTATTATAGGAATTGTACTTGTTTACTCGAGCTTTCAGATAGCTAGTGGCAAAAAAATTATGAAAGGCGAAAATCAGCATTCATCTCGCCAAACCTTATTAGTTGAGATAGTAATTGGAGTTGCTTTGGGGTTACTAGCGGGTGCTGTGGGTTTGGGGCTTGGTAGCATAAGATTGCCTGCAATGATTCGAGTTTTAGGTATCGATCCAAAGGATGCAGTAGGAACAAATTTAGCTATCAACTTAATTACTGTAACTATTGGCGCAGCCGCCAGTATTTTGACTTTTGGAATTCATTTACCACTTCTTTTATCACTTGTGCCAGCTACGCTGTTAGGCTCTTATTTTGGAGCACGCTCTGTTACAAAAATTAACGCCTCGAAACTCCGCAAGCTAATTGCTTGGGCTTTAGGTGGTACGGGAGCATTCATGATTGTTGAAAGTATGCACTAATTTATGATGAGTTTAAGCATAATATCACTATGTTTTGCTAGCACTTATTGTCACATTAGAGAAGGACGCGTCAATTTTCGGTTGCTCTGTGCGATTGGTATCCCGTCAGGAATTGGTGCGTTTATAAGTATGCTTGCCTTAGCTCATCTGAATGCAAATTGGATGAAAATTCCTATAGGATAAGTTAACAATGTTGGTAAGTTTGTGAAAAAAGGAAAATGGAAGATTCCAAAAAAGTGTTTCATGTGGCAATTCCTTGTAGAGATTTAGATGAAGCTGAAGATTTTTATGTAAAAAAACTAGGTTGCAAGCTAGGTCGGAAATACGCAGATAGAATAACTTTAAACTTCTTTGGCTCACAGTTAGTGTGTCATCTGTATCCTGAAAAAATCGACCCCGTGCCACAAATGTATCCAAGGCATTTTGGTGTTATTTTTCGCAACAAAGAAGAATTTTATGCTGTATTAGAATTAGCCAAACAGCAAGAGCTTGAATTTTTTCAAGAAATCACACGAAAACGTCAAGGAGAAGCAGCAGAACAGTTGAATTTTTATCTAAAAGACCCCTCGAATAATATAGTACAGTTTAAATTATTCTTGAATACAGAAATGGTCTATTAGTACATAAGTACACGAGCGTTGAATTCTGTACCACTTGTGAACAGTTAATTAACTTCAGACCCAGAGGGCACTGGTTTGTAAAGACGTGGTAGAGGGAGGTGCCTGCAAATTCAGCAGCTCCTCCATTTTGACAGAAAATCTTTAAAACTTGAAGGTGGTCCGGATTGTTCCTACAAAGATGCTGTCGTTATTGTCGTTGTGTTCTGGATTGGTAATCACAAATAAGCCAGGGGTAATAGCAATATTATCAGTGACTTGTAATCGATAAAAACCTTCTATATGCAAAGAGGTGTCTTTATCAGCTACCAAGCTACTTGATGTGACTTTTGGCGGCATACCGATGACAATCCCAGCTAAATTACCTTTTCCTCCCAAGTCTGGAAAAGCTAAAGTTACAGCATAGTTCAAGATATCTGCGTTATCATTACTAACTTCCGATTGGGCAAATGAGTAGCCTAACCAACCAGAAACAGTAAATTGAGGACTTATTCGCCAACTGGTTTGTAAGCCAAAGGAATCTGCTGAAGTTGCAACATTACCAAAAGGTCTGATGGCACTGGCACTACCTGTACTACCTGTAAGGTTGACGCCACTATTGCCACCTCCGGCATTGTAGGAGTGAACGTAACTCAAGCCTATATCTAAATTTTTGATTGGCTCAAAGATGACTTGTGCGAAAGCGCCGTAGCTACCGTTAAAAAGCCCATTTTTATCAGTAGGATCTTCAGGATCGCGAACCATATAAGCTAAATCGAGCCTAGCACGCTCACTAAACTTATAATTGATAACTAACCCTGTACTGCCACTGGTTCGGTAGATAGGGTTAAATCGCCCAAAGCGGGAAATGCTACCACTACCGGAGCTTTCTAAGGGACTTAACGTTTCCACAAGATGATTCAATTCAGTATTAGCAGCAGATACGGTGACTCTCACCTTATTGCTTAACGGAAACTGATAGTACAAGTCATCTAGCCCAAGGTCGTTGTCTTCATCTCCATCAAATCCCAAACGAGTCATCCTAGTACCTGTGACACTACCCTGAAACTCAGTTATATTTCTGGCTTGCAAACGGGTTCTTAGACGGTCTTTGCCAGTAAAGCTTGTATCAAAATTCAAACGCACGCGATTGGCAAATATAATGTTATCTTGCAAGTCTGGGTTGTTATTTGGATTGTTGTCTCTATCAGCTGCATCGTCACCAAAAACACCAGCTACTGCAAAGATAGCTTCACCATTGAGTTTTGTGGTAGTAGAAAACTGATTTGCCTCTAGTTCAGTAGTACGGGCTTCTAGGGTATCTACACGACCACGCAGAGTAGCCAGTTCAGCAGAGAATTCTTCTTGCAAGCGCTGCAAAGTAGCTAGGTCTTCTTTTCTTACTAAGTCAGTGGTGGCTGTGGCAACGAGTTCGTTCACCCGATTTAAACAAGCATTCAAACCTGCTGCAAATTCATAACGAGTCAAAGCTCGGTTACCGCGATACGTGCCATTGGGATAACCAGCAATACAACCATAGCGCTCAACAAGGGATTGTAATGCTTGGAATGCCCAGTCTGTAGGCTGCACATCAGAAAATTGAGAAACGGATGTGACTTGACCAAGGCTCTGGGATTCTTGGGACAGCTGGGTAACAGAAGCCACTTGTTGGTTGACTTCACTAGCTTTGGCGCTGTTGGCAACGAACAATGTCGCAACGAAAACTACTGGAACAAGCTTGAGAAATTTCCAGGATAGTTTTGTCATGTTTTTTGTCTCACTCACACCTAAATTCGGATTTATGATTTTGGGGATTGCATATAGCGGTTCTTAATTCAATGCAGTACGATTCTGAACCTCACCCCCCAACCCCCTCTCCGCTATGCAGAGAGGGGGAGATATTTTCCCCTCCTCGCGCTTCGGGGAGGGGTAAGGGGTGGGGTTCCTAGTGTATACAAGCCATCTGAGAACCCCTATATTTATATCAAGCGCTCGTGAACACGCTTGATATGACTTCGACGGAGCTTTGAAAGGCTGATTTTATAGTGCGGCGCTCAAAGCTGTATCCCTGATTATTTCCTTGGTAGACTCTTTTCGTCGAACTTGCGTTAAGTGAAGAACAGTTCATGTTTTTAGCGCAAGGGAACAAGCCCTGCCTTTTCGACAATCTGCTGACCTTCTTTGGACATTAACATATTGACGTAGGCTTCTCCAGCTAGTTGATCGATTGTGCCGTCGGAGCGAAACACAATAAACATACGCCGACTCATGGGGTAAGAGCCATCTCTGATTGCGGCAGCATTAATCCGCTTGCCATCTTCTATGAAGGGTTGGACATATTCTTGGGAGTTAGCCTTAGCAACAGCAAGGGGGCGGATTGTTCGTTGACCAACAATGAGTGCATTTCCTCCAAAGGAAATCCCTCCAGGGGTCGAGCTAACCTTACGAATAGCCTCAGTGTAATCACGGACGAACTGTATCTTGGAACTGTTTTGCCCAGCTTCTGGCCCGAGAAGCTCATTTAATACACTGGCAACCTTAGGGTCTCTGGTGAAAGGTATGATTGGCAGATCCGGTCCTCCCACCTGCTTCCAGTTAGTTAGTTTACCTTTATATATGTCTTGGAGTTGCTCAACTGAAAGTCCTGGAATGGAGATATCTGGATGGGTAAAGAAGACAAGCGCATCTAAAGCTACTGGCACTTGCTTTAACCCAAAGCCCCGTTGTTTAGCCTTGTTATAATCAGTCTCCTTAAGAGATGCTCCGTACAGAGTAAAGCTTAGTTGACCATCAAGCACCATAGCTACACCTTTTGTGCCACCAATTTGATTGTCTTTCGGTTGAGTGTAGCGGAGGCGAAAATTGGCGTGAGCTGTGGTGATTGCTTCGTGTAAGCCAGCAGCAGTCAGAGCTGCAAAGGAGTTTCCACCGCCATAGTTGAATGTCCCTTCGGGCACGTTCGGCACCTCTTTCATGGAATTGTAGAGTTTGACCTCACGAGCGGTGTTCTGATTGTTGCCAATGGAATTGTCAACTCCGATGAGCTGGGAGTTGTTTACACTGTTGACAGTTACGAACGCACAGTAGATTAACCAACTCACAAACAGAAACACCAAACCAGATAGAAGCCGAATCATCCAAGGTGTTAACAGCCAATCTGCAAAAGTTTTTGGCTCAGGTTTGGCAGCGTTGTTGCTGTTTGGTAGCACAGTTACATTCAGGGGTTTAGCGCACTTCACACAGCGTTTAGCTGTGGAAGGATTTGTATCATAGCCACAATGGTTACATAATATAAAGTTTTGATTATTCGATTTATCAGGATTCATTTAATTCTCTCAAGGTATGTATTTGCACTTACGGTAGTATTGCACCCTGGAGATTTCTGTTATGTTGTAACAATATATCACTAGATACCAAGTATATTTATCAGATTATGACTGTTTTTTGCAACCTAACTGTAGGAAGTTAATAAAGTGCGATTGGGCAAACAACAGTGCCGCAAGCGGAGAAAAGCGCTTTTCTGAGCGCCCCAGAAGGCAATGCTGCCAAACAAACAAAGCCCATCGCACGTAAGCGCAAAGGGGGCGCGCAGGCATACGCATAGCGTGTCCCTTTGGGACTCAGTGCCTGCCACAGGCGATCGCTACTACACTGTATAAATTCCTATCAAAAATTGAAATTTATTTTAACGTAAGTTCGACAGAGCTTTGAAAGACTGATATGGAATCCTGATAAACAATTACTGTCATGCTGAATGCAGCGTAAGCGCAAAGCGGGCGCGCAGGCATACAAAGCAGCGTGCCCCCTTATGACTCAGCGGAACGAAGTATCTCTATGCATTGCACCGTTTGGAGATTCTGAGTCCCAAAGGGACACGCTGAGTCCTGAGCCCTTCGGGCACGGCTTGAGGCCGAACGGACACGCTGCGCGAACGCGAACGCTTCGCGAAGAATGACATACGATCAGTAATTAATCGGATTTCATATGATTTTATACTGCTGCGCTCAAAGCTGTATCCCTGATTATTTCGTTGGTAGACTCTTTTCGTTGAACTCGCGTTAAGTGAAGAACAGTTTATGTTCTCAGCGCACGGGAATGAGCCCTGCCTTTTCAACGATCTGCTGACCTTCTTTGGACACTAGCATATTGACGTAGGCTTCCCCGGCGAGTTGATCAATTGTGCCGTCCTGGCGGAACACAATAAACCGACGTCGGGCGAGGGGGTAAGAGCCATCCCTAATTGCGGCAGCATTAATCCGCTTGCCATTATCTATAAGGGGTTGCACATATTCTTGAGAGTTAGCTTTAGCAATACCAAGGGGGCGAATTGTTTGTTGACCGACAATTACTGCATTTGGTCCAAAGGAAATCCCCCCCGGAGTAGAGGCTACTTTACGAATAGCTTCAGTGACATCACGGACCAACTGCACTCTAGAAGCGATTTGGCCAGCTTCTAGCCGGAGAACCTCATTTAATGAATTGGAAGCTTTAGGGTCTCTAGCCAAAGGTACAATTGGCAAATCCGGTCCTCCCACCTGCTTCCAGTTGGTGAGTTTACCTTTATATATATCTTGAAGTTGATCAACTGAAAGTCCTGGAATGGAAATATCTGGATGGGTAAAGAAGACAAGCGCATCAAAAGCCACTGGGACTTGCTGTAGCCCAAAGCCCCGTTCTTTAGCCTTACTATAATCAGTATCTGCGAGAGATGCTGCGTTCAGAGTAAAGCTCAGTTGACGATCAAGCACCATAGCTACACCTTTTTTGCCACCAGGTTTCCCGTCTCTCGGTTCAGTGAAGCGGAGGCGAAAATTGGGGTGAGCTGCACTGATGGCTTCGTTTAAGCCAGCAGCAGTCAGAGCTGCAAAGCTGGAACCACCGCCGTAGTTAAATGTACCTTCCGGCACCTTCGGCACCTCTTTTATGGAATTGTAGAGTTTGACCTCAGGAGCGGTGTTCTGATTGCTGCCACTGGAATTGTCAACTCCGATGAGCTCGGAGTTGTTTACACTGTTCACAGTTACGAATGCACAGTAGATTAACCAACTCACAAACAGAAACACCAAACCAGATAGAAGCCGAATCATCCAAGGTGTTAACAGCCAATCTGCAAAAGTTTTTGGCTCAGGTTTGGCAGCGTTGTTGCTGTTTGGTAGCACAGTTACATTCAGGGGTTTAGCGCACTTCACACAGCGTTTAGCTGTGGAAGGATTTGTATCATAGCCACAATGGTTACATAATATAAAGTTTTGATTATTCGATTTATCAGGATTCATTTAATTCTCTCAAGGTATGTATTTGCACTTACGGTAGTATTGCACCCTGGAGATTTCTGTTATGTTGTAACAATATATCACTAGATACCAAGTATATTTATCAGATTATGACTGTTTTTTGCAACCTAACTGTAGGAAGTTAATAAAGTGCGATTGGGCAAACAACAGTGCCGCAAGCGGAGAAAAGCGCTTTTCTGAGCGCCCCAGAAGGCAATGCTGCCAAACAAAGCCCAGAAAAACGCTCCCGGGCTTTGCCCCGCCGTACGGCGATTGCGCAAAGCGGGCGCGCAGGCATACGCATAGCGTGTCCCTTTGGGACTCAGTGCCTGCCACAGGCGATCGCTACTACACTGTATGAATCCCTATCAGGGATTGAAATTTAGCTTGCAGGGAAAGAACTCAAAGCCCCTAGTCGCCGCACAGGGGTTTTTTTGATTGGAGTAGAAGCGCTCGTCGCTAACACTCAATTAGATGAAGTTTAGTTAAGATCACAAAGAGTGTACATAGAGTATATAGGGTTAACTTCAAATGCTCGATCAAGCTTTGTGCGATCGCCCGGTTAGCCAGTGGCTTGTTTTGAAGTCAACGCTCTCTGACTGGCTAATGACACCAACATTTATTGTATTGCCACTCTTGATTTTAGTTTTTTTACCTTGGATGATTCCACGCTTACGTTGGAAGCGTTTTTGGAGTGGTTTAGGAACTGTGTTACTCGTAATTTACTTTAGTGCCACTTTTCCACTAACCATAGCTGTAGCCAAAAAAGGATTAGTTACTTTTATTCCCCCCGATCCTGGTACAACTGTAGACGCAATTGTTGTACTGGGGCGGGGGGAACCATTTAGACATTCAAGGGTGAAAGTGGCGGCTGAACTTTGGAGAGATCGTCGTGCACCATTAATTTTTGCCAGTGGTGTAGGAGATGGTTCCGAAATCGTCGAACAACTAGAAGCAAAAGGCATTCCTGATGCTGCATTGGGCGAAGAACACTGTTCTCAAACCACTAAGGAAAACGCACTGTTCACCGCATCAGTGCTACAGCCACGAGGAGTCAAGCAAATTCTGCTAGTGACAGATCCTCCACATATGCTACGGTCATTACTCACTTTTCAAGGTATGGGCTTTGAAGTGATTCCGCGCACAAGCCCCATACCAACTGAATTAACTTCAACTAGAAAAGCAATGCTTTTGTTTTACGAGTACATGGGGTTAGTCAGTTATGGCTTGCGAGGGGAATTTCTTAAACACAACTCGGTTGAGCAAAATCCACCTGTAGCTAAAGTCAAGAATTTGGCGAATTTTGACGTGCAAAAACAGTAAATATTTCAAGGATAGCTAAACTGAGATCTTGCAAGAGTTGCAACAGTGAGGAGGCGAAGCCTCCAAACCCTCGTTACCAGGTTCAACCTGGTAACGAGATATTAGAGCCTCTGGCTCTTGTTGGGTGTGGCTCAACAAAAAATAAAATGGCAGGCATATTGCCTGCCATTTGGTCAATTGACCAATGATTTTGCCTTCAAGCTGTGACTTCTACCAAGGAAGCTTTATCGCTATTAACTATCTGCGATCGCAACTCTTCCCAGCTAACTCTTTCTAAACTGGGTAATACAACGTGTGCTTTACCTACTCGTTCCGCAGGACCAAGCCCAATAGCTCGCATTCCCGCAGCAAGAGCAGCTTCTACACCTGCTCCTGCGTCTTCCACCACAACACATCGTGAGGGTGAAACACCAAGTTGTTGTGCAGCATATAGGAAAAGGTCTGGTGCTGGTTTTGGTTGGGATACGCTGTAGCCATCAGCAATAGCATCCAAGTGTTCGGCAATCCCCAAACGTTCGATCACAGTCTCGGCGTTTTTGCTCGATGAACCCAAAGCCACTTTAATTCCAGCAGCTCGTACTTCCTGCAACAAATCTGCAACTCCTGGGAGTAGATGTGCTGGCGTAATCTTCTGCATCACTTCTACGTAGTAGCGATTCTTACGATCCATCATGTCCTGAATTTGCTCTTCAGTTACGGGGCGGTTTCCTAAGATATGCAACAAAGATTCTCGACGTGGCAGTCCTCGCATTGCTTCATTTGCTTCTCGGTCAAACTCTATGCCTTCTTCATCTGCCAGTTGCTTCCAAGCCAAATAGTGTAACTCCGAAGTATCGGTTAAAACACCATCCAAGTCAAAGATGACGCCAGCAATTGCTGAGTCTGAAGTTGGCGCAATATCTGCAAAGGTTTGAATTTTTTCTGGTTGCAAGTCGAATTCATACCACTCGTTGCACCATTGCAGACGGAACTTCAAGCGCGTCCAGCCTGAGGGTAGATTTGGACAAGCAACGGGACCAAATTGAGTCATCCGGATACCAGCAAACCCGAAGATTACAGCTTGCCAAACTCCACCAGCACTAGCAGCATGAATTCCTTCAGCTGCGTTACGCCGCACATCTTCCAAATCTACCAACGCCGATCGCATGAAGTGAGTATACGCTTCTTGTGGATGATTGAGATCGCAAGCCAAGATAGCGTGAATTGCTGGACCGAGTGAGGAACCATAGGTGTGGTCGGTGCGGGGGTTGTAATAATCCCAGTTGGTTTGTAGAGTTTTGCGATCATAGACGTCGCGTAGCAAGTAGAAAAGCATCAACACATCTGGCTGTTTGAGAATCTGCCTTTGACTTGTGGCTTCAATTCCCAAAAGTCCTTGCATTGATGTGGTACGGGTTTCGTAATCAGCCCAGTTAATATCTTCGAGCTGGAAAAACCCCTCAAACTGCTCCATCAACCCACTTTCTGAGTCTTGGTTAACATAAAGATTTTTGGCAATTGACGCCCAGCTTTCAAAGCGTTCGGTTCCTAAATTGAGTTTTATCGCCAGCTGTTCTGCCGTGTCAGGATAAGCCTGATGCAGCCAGTTCCACAACATCAATGCCGACTGTAAGTGCCATTGCGTCATGAGATTGGTGAAGGCGTTATTGTCTACGCGATCGTGATTTTCATCAGGTCCAATCACATCACGGATATCATAACTGTTGCGCTGTGGGTTCCACTCAACCCGACTTTGCCAGAAAGCAGCTGTATCTAGGATAATTTCTGCACCATAATCGCGCATCCATTCATCATCACCAGTGTGCCGCCAGTAGTTCCAAGTAGCATAAGCGACATCTGTGCTGATATGCACTTCAATGTCACCGCACCAGATGCGGATTTGCTCACCGTTTTTACCTGGTACCCACCGGGGAGTCACTTCATCACCAGTGATGGCACTTTCCCAGGCATACATGGCTCCAGAGTATCCCGCTTCTTTGGCTTTCCGTCGCGCCCCATCTAAAGTATGGTAGCGGTAGGTCAGCAGGTTACGTGCCAGCGCTGGCTGAGTTAAGGTTAGGAAGGGCAAGATAAAAATTTCTGTGTCCCAAAAGATGTGTCCGCTATAAGCAAAACCGGAGAGGGTTTTGGGAGGAATGCTGACTCGGTCATCATGACGTGGTGCAGCAGCAAGCACTTGGAAGATATTGTAGCGAATGCTCAACTGCGCTTTAGAATCGCCTTCAATAATTATGTCACTGTCTTGCCACACCTGCTCCCATGCAGCTATATGAGCAGCAAACAGGGTGGAGTAGCTTGGTTCATCAGCTAGCCTATCTAAGGCTGCTGCCATTGGGGTTTCTGTATCCCGTGAAGTAAACAAGGTGACAATCTTGTCAACGGTCACTGTTTGTCCTGGTACGCATTGGAAGGTTTTTGTTAAGCTTGCGGAACCAGAAGTATTTTGTTCGCCCAACAGTGCAGCATCTTCACCCTCGACAACAAGCTTAGCTGCCATACCAAGTTCAATTCCAGAATGGAGAGTTTGGCTGTGCAACCAGACAAGATTTCCAGCGCTACCAGAGTTTAGCGTCTGCCAGTGTTTGACACCTTGGGTATCCTGTTCGGGATTAAACTCAACTTCAACTGAAATGTCACCTTCAAAATCTTGGGATGTGATTTGACAACGGACAGCTAAAACGTGTTGATCTGCTAGACTGGCGAAACGCTGAAAGTGGAAATCCACAGTATGACCTTGTGGAGAACGCCACCGCACCTCACGGTTCAATAGTCCCAAGCGCATATCCAGCCGACGTTCATAGTACAAAAGTTCGCCAGCGTCAAGACCGAAGCGTTCTTCTCCTACTTTCACAACCAACGACAGCCAGCTGGGGCAGTTGACAAGTTGCGTGGTGGCGATCGCAACATCATCATAAACACCATTAATGATTGTTGCTGCAGAATCATTGGCATATCCTTCCTCGAAAGTTCCCCGTGTTCCCAAGTAGCCGTTCCCAAGGGTGAACACAGTTTCTTTGTGGTGCAGCTGACTGGGATTGAACTCTGTTTCAATGACGTTCCAGCCAGTGGAGTCAAGGAGTTGCTGATCGTTTGGGGAGGTGTCAGTTGAGTAGTAGAGCATTACTTAATAAAACCTATATTTTGGTGTTTGTGTTGGTCGGGATGAAATAGCTTTTTTAGGGGTTAGATTCAGTTACTGACTACAAACAGTTGAACGCCACTTACAGAAAACTTGGGGATTCCCTGCAACGCTGTGGGTTTTCAGGACTGTCCTCCCCTGCGCCCCTCTGTTTGGACTCATATAAATCCTTAACAGGGAAGAACGATGCCTTCTTGAAAAGAAAGGTTCCCATTTTCATCGATCGTTTGATAGATTGTATTAACTTTTTTCGTTAAAAATTTTAAATATTAAGATACAAAACAATAAAATTTATAAATTTCTTTTTAAGAGATGACAAAAAAGTTGATGGACAGTAAGTTATCTCAGAGCGCTTTAGAGGAGGTATATTTGTTTGGAGTGCGTTGTTATAGCTATTATCTCCTGATAGATGAAAATCTGTACCACAACTTTTATAGAATGTATTATATTTTAATCTTTTCTTTAGAATGACACATTATTATTAGCATATTTTTTTGTGAAGACCCTCCTCATAAAAATAAGCAGGGCAGGGTGGTTTCATACAAAGAAAGAAAAATGACAATACTTCTGGAAGGCGATCGTAAATTGACAAGCTCTTGAGATGAATAATCTGCTCGAACAGTTGCAGCAAGTGCCAGACTATCGGCACATTAAAGGACGAAGACATCAATTGTGGTTGGTACTGTTTGTGATCTTGTTAGGGACAATGACAGGATATTGGGGCTACCGACCACTGGAAGACTTTACCAAGATACACAGACAAAGCTTGATTGAACTGTTAAACCTAGAACAAACAATCAAGTTGCCATCCTATTCAACGTTCCGACGAGTACTAAAAACTGTAGATTTTCAGCCGTTAACAGACTTATTCAATAGTTGGGCATCAATTTTTGTGCCACCAATGCCTGGAGAACGACTGGCAATCGACGGTAAAGGCATACGTTGCACAGTCACAGATTACAGTCAGTCCTACCAAAACTTTATCAGTACAGTATCAGTTTATAGTCACGGGCGGGGCATTGTACTCAAAATGCAACCAATGTCTAATAAAAAAATTAGTGAGGTGGCGATTGTACAACAACTAATCTCCGAGTTTTGTGGTCAACAGGTAGTTTTTACTCTTGATGCTTTACACTGCCAAAAAAAACAGTATCACTCATCATTCACGGTGGCAACGACTACATAATTGGGTTAAAACAAAACCAACCTACTCTCTACAAAATGGCTCAAACCCAAGCACAACAGGATACTCCACTTAGCAGTGCTACAACTGTAGAGAATGTTCATTCTCGACTAGTCCGACGTGAGTGCAAAGTTTTTGCTGCTCCCAAACAAATGCAAAAAAAATGGTCTGGACTCAAAACTTTTGTTGTGGTCGAGCGTCAGGGTGAGCGTGATGGTCAGCCATTCTACGAGCGTCAATTCTATATCTGTAGTCAATGTCTCGATGCTCAACAGTTACTTGCTGATATTCAAGGGCATTGGGGCATCGAAAATCGGCTGCATTGGGTTAGAGATGTGACATTTAAAGAAGATTTTCCACTCCGCCGTGGTGGCAATGCTCCTGTAAATTGGTCTATCTTACACAACTTTTTTATTACGATCGCTCGCCAACTCGGTTTCCGAACTATTCCTCAAGCACAACGCGCCCTTTCCAACCAACTCAATAGAGTTTTTTCTTTCTTTGTATGAAACCACCCTGCCTCATAAAAATAAGCAGGGGGAGCAGGGGAAGCGCTTGGGTTGCAGGGGAAGAAAATTTTGATTTATAACGCAGCAAGAAGAATATTCGCAATTTCAATGCATTGCAGCAATGTAAAGTTTAACCAAAATACTATCAGACCTTAACTTCGCCTTATGTATAAATATATTAAGAAGGAGCAACTATCTAGTACTAAATTTACTAAACGAATTTCCAATGAAACTTCTACACCGTGATGACTTATACGGATGGTCATCCTTTAATAAAGAACGCAATATAGATTTCAATAGTATTGCTTGGATTCGTCCAGACGGTAATATTCTCATCGATCCATTGTCTCTGTTATCCGAAGACTACGAACATCTCAATTCCTTAGGTAGTGTTCGTTGGATTGTGATCACCACTTCAGATCACGTACGTGCTGCAAAGGAACTTGCATATGTAACTGGTGCCCAAATTGCAGGTCCTTTTGCCGAACGAAGTCACTTTCCTATTAAGTGCAATCGGTGGCTTCATGATGGCGAAGAGTTAGTTCCAGGGTTGCAGGTGATTGAATTGCAAGGCTCGAAGACGCCTGGTGAACTAGCACTGCTTTTGGATAAAACAACCCTGATCACAGGCGATTTGATCCGGGCACACAAAGCAGGAAGTCTAACAATTTTACCTGATGAGAAACTTTCCAATCGAGAGCAAGCGGTTGCCTCAGTCCAAAGACTTGCCCAGATAAATGGTATAAAGGCTGTACTAGTGGGGGATGGGTGGTCGGTGTTTCGGGATGGAGGTTTGGCGTTGAAAGAACTTGCAGCTAGCCAGGAACCCAAGTCCACCTAGTGGTTGAGGGAATACGAAGTCATATCATGTCCGATTAAATAACCTTACTAAATGTGTAGTGAGGACTTTAGTCCTCTTCCACGAAAACAAGGACTCTTGTCCTTATTACTAGAATTGCTGAATTTGGGAGGGGGGAATTGACTGACGTCGTAGTTGGCTTAGATCTGGGTACAGGAGGAGTGCGGGCGATCGCTGTTGATCTGCAAGGGCAAATTATCGCTACTACGACGAAAAGCTATCCTCTGTTAACTCCACAGCCCGGTTGGACAGAGCAGAACCCATCGGATTGGGTTGAAGCTAGTTTGGATGCCCTGTTCGATGTTGCGCAACAGGTAGATGGACACCGAGCAATCGCCCTCGGTTTGTCTGGACAAATGCATGGCATGGTTCCTCTGGATGCAGAGGGCACAGTGATCAGACCGGCAATTTTGTGGAATGATCAGCGCACTGGTAAAGCTGTTGATGCGATTGAAGCCACTATTCCCCGTCAGGAGTTGATCCAGCGCGCTGGAAATCCTGCAATTACCGGGTTTCAGCTTCCGAAGCTCGTGTGGTTACGGGCTGAAGAACCGCAAGCGTATGCTCGGCTGTGGCAGATTCTTTTGCCAAAAGATTATCTGGGATATGTGCTCACTGGCGAGCTAGTGACAGAACCGTCTGATGCGTCCGGTGTCGGGTGTTTGAATCTGGCGAATCGGCAATGGGATACGGATATTCTCAATGCTCTCAATATCAACCCAGCGTTGTTCCCCTCTGTAGTCGAGTCTACAGCGATCGCCGGACGGTTGAAATCAGAAATCGCCGCCCGCGTGGGACTCCCTGCCGGATTACCTGTGGTTGCAGGCGGAGGCGACAATGCAGCAGCGGCGATCGGTTTGGGGATTTCATCGAGCAACCTCAACCGGGGCAGTCTGAGTATTGGCACGTCGGGAGTTATCTTTGCACCGTGCAATCGCCCAATTCCCGATCCAGAAGGTCGGGTGCATTTGTTTTGTCATGTGGATGGTGGCTATCATCTGCTGGGAGTGACGCTGGCGGCAGGCGGTTCTCTGCGTTGGTATCGAGATACATTTGCACCCAATGTTCCCTACACCGAGCTGATGGATATGGCAGAGCGATCGCTGCCTGGTGCCCGTGGTGTTCTATTTCTACCCCATCTTTCAGGAGAACGCAGTCCCCACCTCGATCCAGAGACTCGGGGTGCCTGGGTGAATCTGTCATTGGCTCATACGCAGGCAGATATCATTCGTGCTGTTTTGGAAGGTGTTGCATTTAGCTTGCGGGAAGCGTTGGAGGTAATTAGCGCGATCGCTCCCGTTCATCAACTTTTAGCAACAGGTGGAGGCGCACGATCCAACATCTGGTTACGAATTTTGGCAGATGTTTTGCAAACACAACTCATTGCTCCCAAAGCAGAAGAAGGAGCCGCTTATGGAGCAGCGATTCTGGCAATGGTGGGGGTTGGTGCATATCCCAATTTAGAAGCTGCATTCAAGATGCTGCCGCAGGATAGCAATGTGGTACAGCCGCAGGCAAATCCTATGTATGAAGCAGGGTTCAAGCGATACAGGTTATTGTACGACGCCCTTAAAGTCGTTCGTTGACAGAACACATTGCCAAAAGCAGGAGTAATCCACCCGCGCTATACTCACGCAACGCACATTACCGAAGGGATGCGCTCGCAGTATGAGATAACCTCACAACTAAATCTGTGACAAAATAGTTTTGTTGTCCTATAGCCAATGCGATCGGCTACGACCTATGATTTCTACCATCAAGCGCCGCTACACTTTGGATGAATATCGCGCGCTCGAAGAAAAAGCGGAAGGACGCAGCGAATATCGAGATGGAGAAATTATACCCATGCCCGGAGGAACCCTCAAACACAGCCGCATCAGTGGTAATATTTTTGCCTTTCTCAAGTTTCTGCTGCGCGATACTGAATTTGAGCCAATTAACAGCGATTTGCGGCTGTGGATTCCTGAACATCGACGCGGAGTATATCCAGACGTGATGATTTTTGATGGTGAACCGCAACTGAATGGCGATCGCTTAGATGAAGTCTTGAATCCTATTTTAATTGTTGAAGTATTATCTCCTTCCACCGCAGATTACGACCGACAAAATAAATTTCGGATATATCGATCAATTCCTAGTTTTAGCGAATATTTATTAGTCGAGCAGGATGAAGCTTTTGTCGAACGCTATAGCAAGCAAACCCAAGGTTGGTTGTTCAATGAATTTAAAGGCTTGGAACAATCTATTTCCCTAGACTCAGTTGGGATGGAATTGCCAATGGCGGAAATTTATCGCGGCGTTGTTTTTGAGTAAAATAGCTCTGGCTTAAAGAAGTGATCAATCGCGCAGGTTGCTCAAGGAAGCATTCTGCTGGTCTGGTTCCATCTATAACTTTGTAAGAGCCAGGACAAGTGTGTATTATTAAATTATGAAACAGATCTGGAAGATTTACCAATGCAATTAGTCAGTCGGGAGCATATCGAGATCGCTTCTGATGTGCGGAGTGGGAAGCCCCGCATTGTCGGTACCCGCATTGCTGTAGAAGATGTGGCGGTGATGCATTTAAAGCTAGGGTATTCCTTGGTAGAGATTGCTGGTAAGTATGACCTGTCACTGGCATCTGTTTATGCAGCAATGGCTTATTACTTTGATCACCGAGACGAGATTGATCGCCGCATAGCAGAAGAAGATGAGTTAGTTGAGGTACTCAAGCAAAATCATCCCTCGCATCTCCAAGAGAAACTCAGACAGTTGAGGAATGAGTAAACGAATTAGCTTTCATCTGGATGAAAATGTCGATCCTGCAATCGCGCTTGGCTTGCGCCGTTATGGAATTGATGTCACAACAACCAATGATGTGGAATTACGTACTCAAACCGATGAAGTCCAGTTAGCGTTTATTCAGAAAACACAGCGAGTACTGTTCACCCAAGATGCAGATTTTTTGATTATTGCAAGTTCTAGGCTTGATCATCCTGGCATTACCTACTGCAAAAAAGGGACTCGTTCAATTGGTGAAATTATTGAAACCTTGGTTTTGATTTATGAGGTGATGACACCTGAAGAGATGGTGGGATGTGTCGAGTTTGTGTGAAATGAAAGCAGCACCGAGAGGCTTGCATTCAAAAACTCAATTCTGGGGAACATTGAAACGAAAAACCCCCAATCCGCTACAAAAATTTTGTAGCCTGATGGAGATTCCCAGTGATGCTCAGGTTTTAATTCAAGCGTTTTTTTAATCCACGGTCGATTGCTTTTCTTACGCTTTGCTATAGTGATTTTGCAAATCTGCTGAAGACAGCCTTCACCGAAGATGGGCGCTTTGCGCCATCACTTTAGTTGGGTTATAGGCGATCACCCACTTTGTTAATGCTATCAAATCGCTAGTGCGAATTGTTAGACAGACTTTTCCCCGTAGACTTGATGAAGCAGTATTAACTTTATGTGATTAGATCATCATACTGAATCTGCCGCTTTTCAAGGCTGTACTGGATACCACGCCTTCAATCTACTGTAAATACCTTCCTCTAATTTTGCTTTACGAACATTGTATGAAGTATTATCTTTTGTCATGATTTGAAATGAGTGTTGTACGAATGGGATATTTCCCTCGTGATATCTAATCTGTAATTCTGAATAGACAGGTATCATAATTCCACTTACGTAAAAGTAGTCTTCGTTAAATTTCTCAAAGGCATCCCAAATCTCAAAAATAGCTTCATCAACATCGTTCACTTCATGAGTGCCCAGCGATGTTGGACCTCCATTATCTGGGTAGCGTAGAGCATAGTATTCATTGATTCGTTTAATACGGTCTTTCAGATCTTTGCTAACAGAAAGTCCGGCTCTGCTAGCAAGCGATAAACATGCTTCTACATCATGTCCCAATTCGTAAGTACGACCGAAGCTCTTCGACTCTTTGCTTACAGCTTTACGAACCTCTTCTGCGCTACCCTTTAGTGATAAATCCGCGAAGAGAAGGTATGACTTTATGAGTTTTTCAGTAGCCTGAGTAGCCATTTCAAAACCTGACCATAAAGCGTTTAAAAGCCCGAAACGAGCAAGCAAATAGTCATCGCTAGCCTTTTTCGCGAACCTCCAGGCATCACGATTTAGGCTTAAGAAATCTTGCAAAGCCGCTTGCGTCTTAATATTTCTCATACAAGAAGAAATTATACATACCTAACCATATGAAGTGTGGGTCTGTCTAACTATTTATTATACTGAAATTTTCCATAGAACTACTCGGTACAAGGTCAAGATATTTACACAGAATTTGTCAACATAACACCCTACGATTCGACCATCTCCCGTTGCTTGCACTTGAATCGTCTGCATCCTTCACCCATCTACCATCTGTTACTGTATTCGGTTGTACCCATTTTGAATGTTAGATTTTTGCGATCGCCATAACTGCTCACTGCATCAGGAAAATGGTTCAAGTTGATTTCAATAAACAAAAAAGCATATTGCTTTCTCATTAGGCTTATATGCTTTCTCAAAATGCCTAATTGCTTTCTCATTTCAGTAGATTTAGCAAGCAAAAAAGCATATTGCTTTCTCATTAGGCTTATATGCTTTCTCATTTCACTAGATCGCGTATTCATTTCAGTAGATTTAGCAAGCAAAAAAGCATATTGCTTTCTTATTAGGCTTATATGCTTTCTCATTTCAGTAATTCCCGCACTCATGACAACTATAGCTATGTAGCAAAAGCTATTGCAGATTTGCCGGAATTTTCTCAGGCTGATCAATACGGAAGTTTTTTAAAGTAAAGAATATTAACCGTACTGTATTACAAGGTGCATATCATGGCTCGTAGAAAAAGAACCTCCCAGGTGTTAGAAAAAGCAGTGCGTCGTGCGGCTGGCATCAATTCAATTGATCCGAATTTAGATTTAGGCAATGGACTCACCCAGCCTACTTTCTCAACTTTAATAGAAAGGATGCGAACTAGAGAGAATGCATACAACAGTGCCCTTTCTAACCTGGATAAGTTATACCGTGAAATGCTCCAAACAGAGCGCGAGTTGGCAGATATGGCAGAACACATGCTGTTAGGAGTTGCGACTCGATATGGCAAAAGCAGTGTGGAGTATGGCATGGCGGGAGGAGTTCCTAAGAACCAGCGCCGCAAGGGACTGCGAGGCGAGTCGCCAATTCCCAGTTTTGAGCAACTTTAATTAGTTACCAGTGTGGACGGCAAGAATGGAAACAAACCAGTAGCGACAAGTTAGGATGTGGACTAGTACTCAAAATTCTGTACGGCATAACAACCAAGCTCACCCGTCATCGAAAGCCGGAGCGAAACCGAGGAACAAGGCGAAGCACAAACTGTAGGCGGTCAGGTGCAGCGCCTTGTGCCAATGCGCGTAGGGGTTTGGCAGCTACAAAATGGTGAACGTCACCTTATGTAATGGACAGATGAGATTTTAGTTTTGCGAGAATATCCCAAGATCTCGTCCAGAGAATCGACCCTCCTTCTTCTGGATCAACGGTATGCGAAGCGTTTGGCAGGCGCGAAGCCAGGATCGCGCCAAAATCTGGGGAGTGAACCGTACTAGTATCCAAACCACCATACCAGAGGTCCACAGGAACGGTGATGTTCTCCAGCTCCACAGGCCATGAACCCAGCGCATTGACGAGGTCTCGCGCGTATCCTTGTGCGCCCTGCGAGAAACCCTCCTTCAAGGCCCGCTGATATGCTTGGCTGAACGTGTCACTCTCATACAACGCCCGGTCGCGCTGGGCACTCATCCCAATGATTAACTGCCACAGCCCCTCCTGCGTTGCCATCTGCGAAAAGTGCTGCTCAAACCTCACAGCATCTTGTTGGACAGCAGCAATCATCCCCTCTACATCCGGATGCAAGAGCGGTCTCACACGCGGATGGGCAAGTTCGTCCTGACCCGACACAATTGCTATGGCCTTCACGAGGTTCCCTCCTGCGAGAGCGAATGCGAACGGTGCACCTTGAGAGAAACCAACAGCGAGAACATCATGCAGATCATTGACCTGAATAAACTCCCGCGTGTCATCCACCCAAGAGGACAACGTCTTGTTAGGGTGAGCGTCGGACAAACCCAAGCCAGGTCGGTCAATGGCAATAAGTTTCAAGCCGAGACCTGGGAGGTCGCTCGCCCCAAAACCAAGCCACCCGCTCATTCCAGCTCCGGTGCAAAACAAAACTGGAAGGCCGTCAACAGGTCCCCATTCGGACCACGCGAGCATACGACCATCATGCAGTTGCATCTTTGCCTGTCTTTCGGGTGGTGTCACAAGATCGTTCATGCTATTGATTTTCGTAATCTCTTCAAAATACCAAATCTTTGAGATGGTCTTTGAGGTGACGTAAGATTCTGCCCTCAGTGCTTGACAGGTTTTGAGCGATGAGCGGACAAAAACAGATGATGGTGCGTTGCTACGGGAGGGATGCGATCGCGCTAATGAGACCACATTATGTTTGATCTGTTTCTTTGATAATGTGTCACCTTCCGTTTGGGGTATTGAACCCTGATAGTGCAGAAGAACTGCTCATTGAGTCAATAGCCTTTTCGCGTTTGATAAATTAAAGAAAAATCAGGCTTGTAAACGAGCGAGAATAGCTATGGATGGTTTGCCAAATGATAAGTTAACAAAGAAAGCCTATGGACGCATATTAAAAAATTTACGAAACCTAAAAAATTGCTCACAAGAGAAATTAGCTCAAGCGTCTTTTTCTTGTCGGAGAACAATAGTAGACATTGAAACTGGAAGAATAGCCCCTAATGCCTCTCTTCGACGAGAGCTTGCCAGAGCTTTATCTAACCCTATCCTTGAATACTTTCCACAGTATTCTATTGGGCAATTTGCACATCGATTGAAAATCAGATTTCAGCATGAAAAGGAAGCAGCTAAATATTTTATAGATGGTTTGAGACAGAAAGATTTAGATAGTTTTCAAGAAGTTTTTTATCTCTATCAAATGGCATCGCATCAAAAGGATGGTGTATTAATGCTTCTTTTGGATGAGTATCTTCACACGCGCATCATGAATGCTCATCCGGAGGAAGCTACAAGAATTTTAGTCGGGCGATATAGACAAGATTATATAGAATTCTTCAAAACTTGGATTCCTCAACTAAATTTTAATATATCGCTTGGACAACATCCAATCCATTTTAATATGTTTCAAGCCATCCTTGAGCAAAACGAAGACAAACTAACTGAAGCTATTCGCTTGCACTTAATTAACTCTTGCAGTGATGTTGAACGAATTATAAATGTGCTTGAGACTGATTGATAAATTATTTAATGCTCCAGCACTATATCTATCAGATTTGTGCAGACTTTCTTCTCATTTAATTACTTTTAAGTTGTGGCTGTTTAAAATAAAAAAAATCTATCAAGACTTATGATGAAAAACCAAAATTCACCCGAAGGTTGGGATAAAAAAATCCACTATTTTTTAGTGTTCATGCAAATTATTTTCTACTTAGTGGCAACATCAAACTACTGTTTGCAGATTAAAAGCACTCTTAAAGATGATAGTTCTACGATAACACAGCCTCACAAAGTGTTTGAACTCTAAAAGTGGATGTACCATATTTCAGATACCTTGGCGAATTCTAAAAATATCTATACTGAACTGGTTAGTCCAGTAATAAAACGATTGAGGGCTTTTTGAGCAGCTTTGTATTTAAGGGTTATTGTGCCCTCATCCAGAAAATGTGGGAGCACTGAAGTTTTTGGATAGGCTTTAAATGTAAACAATACCTGCCATCTGCCCACCCTGCGGGAAGCCGTCCTTATGGGCGTCTACAGCTACGAAACGCCACCACCTGAGAAGCACCGGACTAGGCGGCAAGCGTCAACCTTATCTATTTACCCCAGTCTTCGCGTTTTGTCGAGTCAGTGACGAACCATTTACCAGATTGTATGAGTTTGGAGTTAAAGAAACACTAGTCCAATTCTCGCAGGTACATTAAACCTCTTGCAAAAGTCAAAAAACGTGAATGTCATTCTGTAAGCGCAAGCGCACACTACGTGAACGCGTAGCGTGCCGAAGGCATACGAAACGCAGTGTAGCGTTCGCCTTGGCGTGGCGTTGGCGAAGCCTGCCGAAGGCATAGCCTCAGAATCTCCACCAGATGTTTCGCTCCGCTCAACATGACAATTCAAGCATTTTTGCAAGAGGTCTATTGATAGTGCTTATCAACTTAGGGTTCACTTGACAACTCATGGTGCGTTCAACACTCAGGCATAATTGTCTGGTGAAAATTCACGTCGGTGAGGTTAGCTCCCTTAAGGTTAGCTCCCTTAAGGTTAGCGCCGCTGAGATTAGCGCCTGCCAAGTTCGCTCCTGTGAGGTTAGTCCATCTCAAGTCAGCAAAGCTCAAGTCAGCTTCACTCAGGTTAGCCCGTAACAGGTATGCACCACTTAGGTGAGCCTTGCTTAGATTAGCTTTGTACAAGTCAGTTTTGTAAAGGTAAGCCCCCATCACTTCCGCCTCGTACAGGTTTGCTTTGCTCAAGTTCGCTGCAATCAAGTTAGCTGCGATTAGGGTGGCATAACAGAGGTTAGCACGGGTTAGCGCCGCTGTACCCAAATCGGCATCTTTCAAGTTAGCGCTTCTCAAGTCAGTTCCAATCAAGTTAGCATCAGCCATAATAGCGCCTTTGAGATTCGCGCCGCTAAGGTCAGATCCAATCAGATTGGCATGACTGAGATCTGCTTGTGTCAGTGTAGCACCGCTCAAGTTAGCAACACTGAAGTTAGCCGCGCTCAGGTTAGCTTCAATCAGGTTGGCACCCTTGAGATTAGCACCATTGAGATCAGCACTGCTGAGATTTGCTTGCACGAGTAAAGCATTACCTAAATCCACCTTGCTCAAGTTTACAGAGTTGAGGAAAGCGCCTTTGAGGTTATCCCCTTGCAGGTTCGCGGCGCTGAGATCTGGTGAAATCTGGGGATTTTTCTTTCTCCACTCGCTCCATGTGATTGCACCTGCTTTCAGTAAAGCTAGATGCTCAAGATTTGCCATTTTCTCTCCTTTATTCCTGACGCCCGATCTGGCGATTTATCCGACCAGCTACACTTTCAATCGCCGTTAATGCTCCTGCCGCACCAGCAAGAATATCCCGTTCTTGTCCACCTAAGTAAAGCCGTCCAAAGCTACCTACAGGTTGAACCGCAAGGATGTTAATCGCCGCCGCTTTCTCTGCTTCATTCGCAGCCAGTGCCGCATAAGCAGCAGGCTCAACTTCTAATACATACAGCGTTTGCCCAGCCAGTAGCATTTGTCCCCGGTTCGTGCGATTGAGAAGTTGTGCTTGGTAAGCATCAATGTTGCGGATAATCTGGTTAGAGACGACACGCGGTTTGAGACATTCGTCTTTTTTGACTCCTAGTGTCGCCAAAATGGCAGCACCAGCAGCTCGCGTTTCGCCTTGGGAGCTAGAATGAATTTCCAATAGACCGTACAGTCGTTCGACCACCAGTGCTCCCGGACGGACAGAAGCAGCTTTGAGTGCTACATCCGTAATCCGATTAATTTCGATACCAGGAGAGATTTCAATCCACAGCGATGAATCTCCTGGTAATGGCAAGAAACCTTGGGCTACTGTTCCCATATATGCAGCATGTTGAGGTTGCAGGCTGTCGAGAAATACGAAACTGCGTAGTTCTATTCCCAAGGTTTTGCTCTCCAGTCATGAGGGTGAAAGTTATCTATTGCAAGAGGTCAAGTGTAACCTCACACTACCATAAAGCTAGATGTCAGAATTGACTCAGCCTTGTGGTTCATCGCATTAATTATGATGGTTGTATAAGTTCGTAGTAAGGACTTTAGTCCTAGACTCTTTGAGCGATGGCAGCGCTCACTACGAAGCCTTCAAAACAAATGCGATAGACTACTAGTGGTCTATATCATTAATTTTGATTGGTTTGTGTATCATCAAAATTTTGTAGAGACGTTGCATCCGAGAGTTCTACAACCCACCATAATTAATAAAGGCAAAGCACTAGACGGATGAGCGTCTGAAAAAATCCCCGGATTCCGCTTCGCTAAAATTCGGGGAGAGGTCAATTTGGGCTTGCTATTTCAACAGATCCAAACACAACTGCCTAAAATGATCACCCCGCTGTTCAAAATTGGCGTATTGATCGAAACTTGCACAAGCAGGAGAGAGTAGCACCACAGGCGCTTGATAGTGTTTTGCTAATTCCGCTGATCTGGGAACAGCCTTCTCCATTGTTTCTACAATTTCGTAACTGTGATATCCTTCTTGTTGCAAGCGTTGGGCAAATGCAGCAGCAGCAGCGCCAATCAGCAATACTGAGGCGGCTTTGTCTTTAATTTTTGCTATCCAGCCAGTGTCATCACCTGGTTTGGCTTCTCCACCGGCAATTAATACAACTGGACTTTTAACGGATACCAAGCCAACTTCAGCAGCATCGTAGTTCGTTGCTTTACTGTCGTTGATGAAATCAATGCCTTCCCAAGTACAAATGTGTTCCAAACGATGAGGGACACCAGGAAATTCACGGATAGCGCGAGAAATTGCATCTTTATCAATTTCTGCCAAACGCGCGACTGCAACTGACATCAGCAAATTTTGCAGGTTGTGTTCTCCCACCATCCGCAAAGCGGAAACTTCCACAATCCGTTCATCTTCTAGAGACGCGCCGCCTCTCGTCTCTACAACCCAGCCATCTTCTATGTAATAGCCTTTGGAACCGATCAAATCATCTTTACCTTTGACGCTTGTCCAATAGGCATCACGCCAATCTCTTTCACCAACCTTCCTGAGATATGGATCATCACCGTTGAAAACTTGTATCTCAGACTGACGCAGCAGGTGCGCTTTGATGTTGTAGTAGTTTTCTAAGGTTTTATGGCGACTGAGATGATCCGGTGTGAAAGTTGTCCATACGCCAATGCGAGGTGCAAGCGAGCAAGATGATTCTATTTGATAGCTGCTTAGCTCTGCAATTACCCAGTCTATTTGAGTGTGGGGAGATGAAGAGGATGAGGGAGATGAGGAAGTAACTGCTCCCCCTGTTCCCACAGCCAAGGCGACTTCGCCAGCAGCGTAGCCAATGTTACCGCAGGCGGGAGCGTTTAATCCTGCTTGTTGAAAAATTGCGGCAATTAAGGATGTGGTAGTCGTTTTACCGTTTGTGCCAGTAATTGCTACCCAAGGTACTGATTGCAAATGTTGCCAAGCGAGTTCCATCTCTCCGATGGTTTTAATGCCCAATTCTCGTGCTTTAACTAACACAGGTACGTCCCAAGGTACGCCGGGGCTGACAACTATTAATTGGGGTAAATCTGAATTATTGAGTTCCAGGGAATATCCCAGTTTAACGGTTATTTGCTCTGCGGCAAGTTCCTGTTGTTGCTTGAGGAGGTCAAGGGAGGTGTTGCGATCGCCGATCTCCACCTCCCAACCTTCCCGTTTCAACAATCTCGCCGCAGCAATACCGGACTTTCCTAATCCAATGACGTGGCTTTTGGGCATAGACTGTGGCAGAGGTCCCTGGTTAAGCTCCATTATCGTAGCGTTTATTTCCTAAAATCACACAACTTTTTTTTACTTATGCTACAAATTTTTCACGATCGCACCAAAGTCCGCTAATATACGGGCATGGTTGCGAAGTAATCCGAGCAAATTTAACCGATTGCGTTTGATTTCTGGATTGGGATCCATAACTAAAACGCTTTCTGCTCCGTCAAAAAAGTTGCTGACGGTGGGCGTAATTTCCCTTAGTGCTGTTACTAATTGCCTATAATTTCGTGATTCTTGTGCAGTTTGAGTTTGCGGCACTAAATCCACAATGGCATTGTAAAAAGCTTCTTCGGATGATTTTTGGAAGAGTTCTTTGTGAACTACTGATATTGGATCAAGTTGTTTTGTATCTAAATCTCCTTGAGCCGCTAAACGAGTCGAACGGTTAACCGTTTCGTAGATGTTATCTAATGTACCATCACTGCGGATTTGTTGGAGGAAGGTGGCGCGATCGCGCACATCCAATAAATCTTTTAACGCCCTTTCTGCATATTCTGGGTCATTTTCTCCCAAAACTGCATTCACCAAGTCATAATCAATGCCTTTTTCTTCTTGTAGCAATGTCCTGATACGTTGCAGGAAGAATTCTTGCAAAGCGGCGACTAATTGATTTCTATCTTTGTTATGTTCCTTTACAAAATCTGTGGCAATTTGCTCTAGTAACTGTTGCAGATTGATTGCTAGATTAGCCGCCCATGTAATGTTAACTATCGCATTTGCAGCTCGTCGCAAGGCGAAGGGGTCAGAAGAACCCGTGGGTATCATCCCCAATCCAAAGATGCTGACTAATGTGTCAAGTCTGTCTGCTAAACCGACAATTTGACCTGTTAGGGTTTGGGGGAAAATGTCATCTGCCCCGCGAGGTAGATAATGTTCAAAAATCGCCGTGGCAACTGCTTCATCTTCTTGACTGGCTAAGGCATATTTTTGTCCCATAATTCCCTGTAATTCTGGGAATTCGTAGACCATTTGGCTAACTAAATCAGCTTTGCACAAGATAGCTGCTCTTTGAATATTTTCTCGTTCTTTTTCACCTAATTGCAGTTGTTGTGTTATTTGCTGGGCAATTTTAGAAATGCGGTCTACCTTAGCGCGCAACGAACCCAAATCCTCTTGGAAAGTGACTTTTTCCAACTGAGGTAAAAAGCTTTCTAAGGGTTTTTCTAAATCGGCGTCGTAGAAAAAGCGACCATCGGCTAAACGTGCGCGAATAACTCTTTCATTCCCCACAGCAATGATGTCTGATTTCGTGGGGTCGCCGTTAGAGACAGTGATAAAGTTGGGTAGTAATTCTTTTGAATCTTTAGCTTTGAACACAGGAAAATAACGCTGATGACTTACCATCACAGTGGTAATCACTTCAGTGGGTAGGTTCAAAAACTCTGATTCAAATTTACCGACAACTGCTGAGGGAAATTCAACGAGGTTTGTGACTTCCTCCAACAAATCTGGGTAAATCTCTGCATAGCCATCTAACTTTTGTACAGACTCTTTGACTTGCTGCGTGATGGTATTTGCCCGTTCATCGGGATCAACGACGACATATGCAGAGCGAAGCGCCGTGATATAATCAGTAGCCTGGGGAATTGTGACGCTTTCTGGATGCAAGACGCGATGACCTTGGGAAATGGAATCGCTCTTTATCGTCTCCGAACCATTATCTAATTCAATCGGCAGCACCGCATCATCTAACAAAGCAACGATCCAGCGAATGGGACGGGAAAATGTCTTATCCCCATCACCCCAACGCATCAACCGCTTCCCTTCGAGTTTGAAAACCCACTGGGGAACAAGTTCTGTTAAAATATCGGCAACCGGACGACCGGGAGTGAGTTTCCGTACAAAGACAAAATCCCCTTTATCAGTAGCGCGAACTTCCAAAGCGTCGAGTTCCACACCTTGCTTTTTAGCAAAGCCTTGCGCTGCTGGTGTCGGTTTCCCATCTTTAAACGCAGCTTGTGCGGGGGGACCTTTAATTTCCTCTTCGCGATCGCTTTGTTGGGATGGTAGATTTTTGATGAGTACGGCTAAGCGGCGAGGAGTCCCGTAAACTTCCACAGCATCGTAAGTGAGGCTGTTTTCTGCGAGAGTTTGGGGAATGCGCGACTTCCATTGCTTGATGGCGCTACTGAGAAAGCTTGCGGGTAATTCTTCTGTACCGACTTCTAATAAAAATGCAGGCATAGGACACTGTTGTCAAGGAAAGCGTGGCTTAACTATATTAATCAATTCAACCAGTTTACCTTGCCTGTTATGCTTGCGTGACACAAAGCGCACATTTCAGGACAAGGGGAACCATAAAAAGTCAGAATAGGCGTTGCTGCACTTAAAATCAACATAGCGTAATTTTTGCGACAAAAAGGCAGAGTGAAGACTGACAGCATCTTTTATCAATTGTTTGCATTTCCCAGTATTTTCTTTGACTTGATTGGGCGTTCTACCAACGAGACTAGAGGTTATCAATTCCGTTGGTGGAAATCAAACAAACGGCTTTCCGTATTAACGGAGTGTTTCTGCCATCTGAAAGCAGTCCTGATAAAACAGTATATTTCTGTGAGGTACAGTTTCAAAAAGATGAATTTCTCTATCATCGAGTCTTTGCTGAACTGTTTCTGTTTCTAGACCAGAATCCATCCACTTACGATTGGTACGCTGTGATTATCTATCCCAAGCGAAGCTTAGAACCTCACCCCCCAGCCCCCTCTCCGCAAGCAGAGAGGGGGAGTATTTTTTTGCCTATCGGCGGCAAAGACAGCAGGCGTAAAACCTCACCCCCCAGCCCCCTCTCCGCAAGCAGAGAGGGGGAGTATTTTTTCCCCTCCTCGCTTGCGGGGAGGGGTTAGGGGTGGGGTTCTGCGGAAATGGTGGGTAATTAAACCGGAATTTCCCTGAAAGGAGATGAAGATAAGTTAAAAATAAAACGCTTGCTCTCAAGTAAATACAATTGTTTCTTTAAAAACATAAGTCATTTAACGACTTAATATTATACCCAGAGCGGCGTCTCCCCCTCTTCCTGGCTGTGTCTCCCATGCTGAAAACTCCCCGCAACACCAGAAAGTCTCCCTTTATCCTTTTCCCTTTCACCCTTGTGCTTGTTCTCCTCCTCTCCCTCTCTTGGGTAAATGCCAAAGAAGCACCCAAGCCCAAGCCGCAAAACTGGGAGATGAACGGCATTGTAGCAGCGCTGGTAGACCCACATGCTGGAGTGAGATTGAAAGCGGTGGAAAAGTTGGCGGAATATCAGCTAGATGATCCCAAGCCGCTGATTAACAAATACAAAGTAGATGTGGATAAGCTTGGCAAGCAGCTGGAAGATAAAGACCCGGTTTCCCGTAATGCCGCAGCTTCTGCACTCGGGCAGATGCAAGCCAAAGAGTATGCCCCAAAGCTTGTCGAACTGCTCAAAGATTCTGACTGGAATGTCGGTAATGCCGCAGCTTCTGCACTCGGGCAGATGCAAGCCAAAGAGTATGCCCCAAAGCTTGTCGAACTGCTTAAAGATTCTGACACAAATGTCCGTTATGGCGCAGCAAATGCACTTGGGCAGATGCAAGCCAAAGAGTATGCCCCAAAGCTTGCCGAACTGCTCAAAGATTCTGACACAAATGTCCGTTATGGCGCAGCATCAGCACTCGGGCAGATGCAAGCCAAAGAGTATGCCCCAAAGCTTGCCGAACTGCTCAAAGATTCTGAGTCATATGTCCGTCATGCCGCAGCAGTGGCACTGAGGCAGATGCAAGCCAAAGAGTATGCCCCAAAGCTTGCCGAACTGCTCAAAGATTCTGAGTCATATGTCCGGTTTGTCGCAGCACAAGCACTCGGGCAGATGCAAGCCAAAGAGTATGCCCCAAAGCTTGCCGAACTGCTCAAAGATTCTGACACAAATGTCCGTGATGCCGCAGCAAAAGCACTCGGGCAGATGCAAGCCAAAGAGTATGCCCCAAAGCTTGCCGAACTGCTCAAAGATTCTGACACAAATGTCCGTAATGCCGCAGCAGAAGCACTCGGGCAGATGCAAGCCAAAGAGTATGCCCCAAAGCTTGTGGAACTGCTCAAAGTTTCTAACTCAATCCCTAATCCCATAGCAGAAGCACTCGGGCAGATGCAAGCCAAAGAGTATGCCCCAAAGATTGCCGAACTGCTCAAAGATCCTCACTGGGGTGTCCGTCCTGGCGCAGTTCAAGCACTCGGGCAGATGCAAGCCAAAGAGTATGCCCCAAAGATTGCCGAACTGCTCAAAGATCCTCACTGGGGTGTCCGTTCTGAGCTGCTTAAAGATTCTGAGCAATTTGTCCGTTATGCCGCAGCAGGTGCATTACCAAAGCTAGGTCAACAAACTTTGCCCGTTGTTGTGCAGGTTCTAGACGCAGTTCAGCAATATCCCTCAGAAGTTGTTCAACTCAGATTCCTTGCTCATTTCATAAGTGGTGGCTCCCAGGAAGTAGAAACTCTCATGCAATGGGTTGGTAAGCCCAAAAGTAGACCAGAGAAGCTGAACCGCGACCAGGGCAAGAAAACGATGGAAGTGTTCGAGAAAGCCTGGAAAGTCAGTGATTCTCTGCCAGACTTGCGGCAAGAACTAGCAGAACAGATTGCTGTAGTTGCTAACAAAGTCTCTTGGCAACCCCAGGACATGGGTTTACTTCAACGTCACCATACCAACCTCAAAGGATACACCCAGGCTAGTACAGTGGAGTCAGTCATCGTTAAGGTGAAGGGTTGGCAGTACTTTTTCAACGCCAGAAACACCATCCTCATTCATGCTGCCTTTTGGCTTGCCCTCATCTTTGCTTACCCGAAATTTCCCCAAGTTCAGGCAATCTTTTTCTGGAACCCCTGGGTACGGCGCATTCTGGGCGTGGGTTACGTCGGCTTTCTCCTCACTTGGGTTCCGTTTCTGCGGCGCAAGCTGTTTGAACCGTTTAAGTTTTCGCTGCTAGCAGATGCGGGGTTAGATAATTTTAATGACCGAGCATATTTTCCAGAATCTCAGGTGAAAGTTCCGATTAGCACCCCACCCCTAGCCCCTCCCCGCAAGCGAGGAGGGGAAAAGCAAGCGGGGTGGGGTCCTGCGGACAACATACCACCAGAAATTCAACCAATTACCGAGGCATTGCCCAGTATCAAAGGGCAAATTGTCTTAGTTGGCAATTCTGGCTTAGGCAAGTCGATGTTTCTGCGCCATTTGGTGAACACCTCGCCGCGAATTGTCGTCTATCTACCTGCCCAAAAGTGTGAAAAAGGTGTGATTGAAGCCATTCAAGCAAAGCTGCACGGGCAAGCACAAGATGCGGAATTCCTGAAAAACCTGATTTACAGCGGCGCGATAGATATCTGCATTGATGGACTCAACGAAGTCACTGCTGACACACGGGCAAAAATCACCCAGTTTGTCGAGTGCTATTTCCGGGGCAATATCATTATGACCACCCAGCCGTTAGAATGGATACCCCCCTCAACGGCAAAGATGTATGAATTGCAGCCTCTGGAACGCCAGCAAATTGAGCAGTTTTTGATTTCGCGTCAATTGCGACTGCCCAAAGATGCCAAAATTCAAGGTGATGAATATCAGCAAGCTTGCAAGAAATACTTAACAGAAGCTCTTAACGAACAGCAACCCCGCGAAGAATTAGACGCTGCACAGAGAATTCTTTCCAACCCGATGGATTTATCAGTGGTTGCCCTGATGCTATCACAGGGTAAACAGCCCAATTTGTTTTACCTGCAAGAACAGCAATATAAATCGATGGCGGAGGAATACCTGCAAGAATGGAATCAGGAATTTCCGTTAAAGAAATTTTCGGAAGCAGTGTATGATATGCGACTGAATGATAAACAAGCGCTCCCTGCCGATGAATTTTACCAAGCTTTAGTTTCTTTAGAAGACGAGAAATATAAGATGGTTGTGAGCCGTCAGTGGCAAGATACCCAAGGTGAAGCGAAGAAAGAATGGAACTTCCGCCACGACAAAATCATGGATTTCTTCCTTGTGCAAAACTTTCTAGGCGAAAGTGACAATGCAGAAGCACGACTCATTGATCACATGAGCGATCCACGTTTTCGCGGAGTTTACTTCTTGTTAGCAACTTTGTTGCCGTTGCATGAAGCTAAAGAACTGCGGGAAAAGTTGATACAATACGCTGCGGATACTAAAGACCATACGGTGAGTGATACGTTTGTGCAGTTGTTGCGCTCAAGATGAAAAGAAAATATTAAGTAGGGCGTGTTACGGCATTGTCAATTGGAAAGTTTGAGAGAGTGAGAATTTGCCGTAACGCACCAACGAATGCGGTGCTAGTAAATATTAAGTAGGGTGTGTTACGGCATTGTCAATTGGAAAGTTGGAGAGAGTGAGAATTTGCCGTAACGCACCAACGAATGCGGTGCGTTACGCGTTGCTTTAACGCACCCTTGTATCTTAGAAGAAGTGGTAGACCGTCGCACCCTAGGTCATTAAAGACCGCTTTGTAGCATGGGTCACCACAACAATCTCCTAGACAGAACTCGAACAGTCGCCAGGGTCAAAAC
>JAHHIB010000018.1 GCA_019359075.1 Kalymmatonema hyalinum WJT4-NPBG1 | reverse complement strand
TCGCATCTGTAGGTAGGAACTTGAACACTTGCCAATAACGTAGTACACGAGGTACTTAGTCGGGTCAACTACTGTCCTTGGACTTAGGCTAGAAGCCCAGCGTCTTTAGACCTGGGTTGTTGACTTCTTAAAGCCCTTCCATTCGTCTTGCCGATAATATTAATTGAAACATTGCATTTTTTTTTATTCATCTTTCATAAGAAATAAATTTAAAAACCTTAAGGAAGAGTATAGAAGAAAGGCAATTGCTAACTAGCTTGATTTTTGACTGTTGGAAAAAAAGTGTTGAAATTATGGCTGAGGTTATAAGTTTGTCATAAATTGGTGAGTCAAGATGGTTCTAAACCTAGAGTGAGAAGTATCTAAATGTTACCTACAGTACAAGGAGTAAACAGCCATGACTACAGGTAGAACTGAGGACATCCTTTCATTAATTGAAGCCGAGCATCGTCAAGTTGAGCAACTCTTTGCAAAAATAGAAACTGCTGAAAACACCAAACTGTATGATTACTTTAATCAAATTTACAAAGTGTTGAATTTGCACACAAGAGCTGAAGAATTTGTCTTCTACCCAGCAATGCAGGAGTATGAAGAAACGAGAAAATATATTCAAGAAGCCCAAGAAGAACACGAACAAGCCAAAGCGCTTTTAGAAGAACTCAAGATGCTCAAACCGACCGAATCTGAGTTTAAAACAAAAATGAGTGAGCTAAAAAAAGCGGTTCAGCACCACGTACAAGAAGAAGAAAGGGAAATTTTTAGCGCTGTCCGTAAGTGTATGAACCAAAAACAACTGGCTCAACTAGGTCGGGAGTTTCAGGAAGCTAAACCCAAAATAGAAGAAGATGTTGAAGTCGCAATGACAACTTAGTCGGATCTGCGGCTGTAGGGGTGTAGAGTTTGGGGAAATTTTCTTACTACATCCTTTGTGTCCACCCCGTACACTGTAGAAAAGTGACCATTTCAGGATGTATTCTGAGTCAGGTGTTGGTAATTTGGAATAAGAGCTTGCCAATACCCGACTCGAAATGGACAAATTCCCCACGAATCCCCCGATTATTGAACAATTCTGGCAATCTCCCCCAGAACCAATTAACCAAATTCTCGATGCTCCACCGCCACCCACAATTCTGCTCTCTCCTAACAGGGAATGGATGGTGGAGTTAGAAAAGCCTTTGTTGCTTCCGATAGCCTTACTTGCAGAAGTAGAAGTTGCTTTGGCAGGATTATTCATTAATCCCAAAACGAACGCACCTGCTCGCCACACTCCTTTCGGGAGTATGAGAATAAGGGCGATTGCCTTCGGCACTGCGCGGAGCGCAATCGCTCAAAGTGCGCATCTCGAAGAAGCGATCGCCTCTCTTGAAATAAGCAAAACGGTAGCGCTTCCTGACAACGCCCAAATTGGCTTCTTAAGGTGGTCACCTGATAGTCAAAAACTCGCCTTTACCCTCACTCAAGCAACAGGGCTAGAACTGTGGGTTGTGGATGTTGCTGATTGCACCACCAGGCGCTTAACAGAGCCAGTTCTCAACGCTGCTTATGGAGAACCGTACTGTTGGCTGTCGGATGAGACACTGATTTGCAAGTTCATTGAGAGCGATCGCCCAAAGCCCCCTTCTGAACCTGCCGTTCCTCCAGGACCTCTGATTCAAGAAAACTTGGACGGTAAAAGCCCTTCTCGGACGTATACAAATCTACTGCAAAATCCGCACGATGAGGCGTTACTTGAATACTACTTAACCTCAACTTTAGAGAAAGTGACGCTCGATGGTCACCGCACTTTGTTGGTATCAAGCAGTCTTATTCATCAAGCCATACCCTCTCCTGACAGCAAATTCATTCTACTTACTACGCTGCATCGACCGTTTTCTTACCAAGTTCCCGTCTCATATTTTCCTAAAAAAATTCAGGTTGTTGATGATGCAGGGAAATTAGTCTACGAGGTTGCCGATGTACCACTTTTTGTGCGTCGTACAACCAAATTTGACGAAGTGCGGACAGGACGAAGGGGAGTCTCTTGGCGCAGCGATGTACAAGCGACATTGTGTTGGGTAGAAGCTTTAGACGAGGGTGATCCGACTTGTGACGTTGCCAAACGGGATGCTTTGTTTGAACTGGATGCTCCCTTTAGCGATACACCAAAGCAACTCTGGCAATCCGAGTATCGCTTCCATAGCCTTGCTTGGGGGAAAGAAGATGTCGCCCTGGTTTGGGAACGATGGTACGATACCCGCAAAGAGCGAATCTGGCGCATTTATCCCAAAGCGCCTGAAACCCCGCCGCAACTGCTATTTGATCGCAGCTATGAAGATAAATACAGTGACCCCGGGTCAGCATTGATGACTGTAGGACCATTAAGGTACAGAGTTCTGCGCTTTGCACCACAAAGCAATGTCATTTACCTTAGCGGACGAGGAGCATCACCCAAGGGGGTATATCCGTTTTTAGATTCCCTAGATTTGGAAACAGGCCAGACGCATCGCCTATGGCAGTGCCAAGATCCTTACTTAGAGGAAATCTGTTATGTGCTGGATGATCAAGCACAAACTGTGATTACTCGTCGCCAGTCTCAAACTGAGCCACCGAATTATTTTCTGTTTAACCGTCGCGA
Source organism: Kalymmatonema hyalinum WJT4-NPBG1 (assembly GCA_019359075.1). Taxonomy (GTDB): domain Bacteria; phylum Cyanobacteriota; class Cyanobacteriia; order Cyanobacteriales; family Nostocaceae; genus Kalymmatonema; species Kalymmatonema hyalinum. The sequence goes on along the minus strand of JAHHIB010000018.1, from coordinate 86,380 downwards.
TCATCAGGTTGCGATCGCCCTGACTCATTATCAAGACCCTGCTCCTCAGTTGGCTGGAGTCGAGAGTGAGTTGGTCAAATATCAGCGCTCAGATGGCGTCCAGCTGTCGGCTAAACTGTACCTCCCTGCTGGTTATGATCCTACCCGAGATGGTCCTTTGCCGATGTTATTTTGGGTTTATCCAGAGGAATTTAAAGATAAGGAATTTGCAGGACAGATTACGAAACCTGAAAACACTTTCAGCCGTCCCAGCCGTGCTTCTGTTTTATTTCTGCTCACTCAGGGTTATGCAGTTCTTTCTGGTCCCACTTTGCCGATTATTGGTGAAGGTGATGCCGAGCCAAATGATACTTACGTAGAGCAATTGATTGCTGGAGCGCAAGCAGCAGTAGACTATGTAGTAGGGCGTGGCATTGCCGATCCCCATCGCATTGCTATTGGAGGACACTCCTATGGTGCGTTTACAACCGTAAATTTACTAGCACACACTGATTTGTTCCGTATCGGCATTGCTAGGAGTGGCGCTTATAACCGTACCCTGACTCCTTTTGGCTTTCAAGGAGAGCAGCGCAATTTCTGGGAGGCACAACAGACTTATATTCATATGTCTCCTTTTACTCATGTTGCTAAAGTCAAAGCCCCACTTTTACTGATTCACGGGGAAAAAGATAGCAATGCTGGCACTTATCCACTACAAACAGAACGGCTGTATGAAGCGTTGAAGGGACTAGGAGCAACTGTTCGCTGGGTGGTATTACCTTTAGAAGACCACGGCTATCGCTCTCGTGAAGGGGTTGCTCATGTACTTTGGGAAATGGTGAACTGGTGCGATAAGTATTTAAAATGAGTAAAACAGTACTAGTGAACTGTAAAGGCATTGCCGTACCTCTACCGTGTAGTCCATGCAATTGAGAACCGTTACGACCAGCTATACTACTAGGCTCACCCTTATTTAGTCTTACAGGACTTACATGACTGGCTTTGTCTTATTAATAATTGGTATAGGGACTTTTGTACTAGCACTTAGTACAAAAGACGAGATTCATCGCATTGCAGCTGTGACCGGTGGGGGAATTTTCCTGGTTTGGGGATATGCGCTAACCCCGTTGCACTTTCAATTACTGGTTGAAATTTCCTCGGTGATAATGGCTTTCTCTGTTTGTATGCGTTGTTTAGGTTGCAAATAAACTTGATACTCAGGACTTAGCACTAATGAATCATGCCAAGCTGTATCATATCGGGTTCGCAACAGATGACTTTGGAGAGCGATCGCCAACCATTGCCTTATTATCCGGTGATCCGGAACGGGCGCGGCTCATTGCCCACTCCTATTTACACTCTGTACGTCTTTTGTCTGAAAATCGCGGGTTGAACAGTTATCTGGGCATTTTGCCCAACGGGAAAGCGCTGTTATCCGCGACGAGTGGTATGGGAGCGCCATCCACAAGTATTGTTGTTAATGAGTTGATACAAGTTGGTATTAAGCTGATCATTCGCGTCGGCACTTGCGGCTCTATTCAAGAACACGTACCGGTTGGTAGCATCGTAATTACGAATGCTGCCTTATGTCGGCAAGGAGCCGCTAACGATATTGCACCTGTTGAGTATCCCGCAGCAGCCGATCCGTTTGTGACGGTAGCCTTGGTAAAGGCTGCACGGGAATTGAAGGTGAAACATTATATGGGTGTGACTGCGTCAGTCGATACATTCTATGAAGGACAAGAGCGAACTCAGTTTATGAATCGACAGTTGTTGCGTTCTTTGCGCGGTATAACAGAAGAATATCGGTCTTTGAACGTGCTGAACTACGAAATGGAGTGTGGCACTTTGTTAAAAATGGCAGGGGTGTATGGTTTTAGAGCAGGCTGCGTGTGTGGTGTTGTCGCTCAACGTACAGTTGGTGAAGAAGTGATTTTAGAACAGAAAGACGTTGCGATTGACAATGCTATTAAGGTAGCTGTACAAGCAGCAGAACAATGGGAATCTGAAAAATAGAACAATTCATAAATATTTACAATAAAGTTCTTGCATCTTTAAGCGGATGGCTAATATTTTTCACGGAAATTTTATGATGAAGTTGAAAAATAGGCAACAGATGACTAAGCTTTGGTTTCAGTGCTAGTACATAAAACGAAAAACAGCAAGTAGGCTCTAAATGCAACTGGCTCCCCTATTTCCAATTTTCTACCGCATCCTCAAACCAACGTTTCCTAACTGCCTTTGGTGTGGTGATGCAAATTCCAAAATGATTGCATTGACGTTTGATGATGGCCCCCATCCTCAATACACGCCCGAACTATTGAAAGTTTTAGACCGTTACAACATCACAGCTAGTTTCTTCTGGTTAGGTGCTTGCGTCAACCGTTCACCAAGTCTAGCTAAAGAGGTGTGCGATCGCGGGCATTGGATTGGGTTACATGGGTATGACCATCAAAATTTTCCCATGCTCTCCCCGATGGAACTCAAGCACAGCTTAGAAAAAACCCAAGCTGCTATCTACAATGCCTGTGATCTTGCACCCGAAAAAGTACGTGATGTCCGTCCTCCCAACGGTTTGTTTACACCTACAACATTAAAACTCCTTGAGCAGTGGAATTATCGACCCGTGATGTGGAGTGTTGTACCGGAGGACTGGGTAAGACCAGGAGTAGCCATAGTAGCGCAGCGAATTCTCCAGCAAGTCTGTAATGGCTCACTGATTGTGTTGCATGACGGTGCTTGTGGCGGACAAGATATTGCCGCAACAACAGCAATCCTCATTCCTCAACTCATACAACAGGGCTATCAATTTGTGACGGTAGATACTTTATGGCGGCGAGCTAGGGGAGTGGGGGAAGATAGGGCGATCGGAAGGTGGGGGCTCTGGGGGGAGAGAAATAATAACTGATGGCTCTAGACTCTTAACTCCTGACTAATGACTAACTTGCTGCTTTTGAGCAACTTCAGAATTAGGGCTAGGAGTTAGGGAAGGTTCGTCAGTCCCCAATAGATGATGGATTTCGCTTAGCGAGCTAAGTTTTGCAGCAGGCTCTTCGGGTGAATCGCTTATGTAATCAATTAAATCTTCTACTTGGCAATTCAGAGCTTTGCAAAACCTAATGATTCTCTCAATGTGTTCTGTTCCAGTCCTTCCGCTTTCCCAGTTCTGAATGGTACTTTCGGTCACGCCTACGAGGCGCGAAAGCTCGAGCTGCGTTAGCCCTGCTTTTTCACGTAGAAAAGCTATCCGTGGTTTTGCGTTCTGTTTCACAGTTACAGCGTATATATCTAACCTTTAGCCGTAGATTTTAACACCAAAAAAAATTTGTGCTCAAAAAATTTTGCCTAAAAATTTCAGCTGAGCTCTTGACGCACCCAATTTGTTTGGTTAAAACAGTTAAGTATAGAGTTCACCTGTATCTTGAGTAATCTCTGGGGGGGGAGGGTGAACTAGAGAGCAGATGAAGCGCAAGCGCAATTTTTCAAAAGTCTCAAAAGAGAAATCCGAAATGATGCGATTCGATTATGTAGCTCTCAATAGGAAAACAAAAAACAAAAAGAGAAACACCCGAAGGAACTCCTAGAGGTAAAGACACATCTAAATACCTACCTACGGAAACAAAGGTGTTCACTCTCCGAAAAAGAACAAAACACTAAAACAACACACACAACTTACAAGGTCACATCAAAATGTTAAACAAATCTATTGCTTTCGGTTTACTGGCTGCTGGTTTGATGATTGTTCCTACCGCTGCTTTCGCCGGACAGTCCCAGATCAATACTCAAGAAACCAAGCAAGAAGCTGCTGCATTCGACGGTGGCAAAGTCAATCAAAGCGCCAACTCCACAAGCGTTCAGACCCAAACTCGCCGCGAAAGAGGTTCTAGATACTACGGTGGTTATCGTCGCGGCTGCAAAGCTGGTAGCCAAGCGCAAGATTCAGTACAATCCACCAGACAAGCTGGTGCGGCTGAATACGGCTCCCGCGTGAACCAAAACAGCAACACTCGCAACCGTCAATCTCAGGCTGCTAGTTGCTAATCATTGATTTCATGTCTGATGTGGCGTTGCTCAAGCTTCAAGATTTGCCTACCTGTTGCCAACCCAAGCAACGCCTCTAAACTCCTACAACAGATAAATTAACAACACACACACAACTAACAAGGTCACATCAAAATGTTAAACAAATCTATTGCTTTCGGTTTGCTGGCTGCTGGTTTGATGATTGTTCCTACCGCTGCTTTCGCCGGACAGTCCCAGATCAATACTCAAGAAACCGTGCAAGAAGCTGCTGCATTCGACGGTAGCAAAGTCAATCAAAACGCCAACTCCACAAGCGTTCAGACCCAAACTCGCCGCGAAAGAGGTTCTAGATACTACGGTGGTTATCGTCGCGGCTGCAAAGCTGGTAGCCAAGCGCAAGATTCAGTACAATCCACCAGACAAGCTGGTGCGGCTGAATACGGCTCCCGCGTGAACCAAAACAGCAACACTCGCAACCGTCAATCTCAGGCTGCTAGTTGCTAATCATTGATTTCATGTCTGATGTGGCGTTGCTCAAGCTTCAAGATTTGCCTACCTGTTGCTAATTCGAGCAACGCCTCTCAATTATTCCCACAATACACCAATTCACAGATCACACGCAACTAACGAGGTCAAGTAAATTATGTTCAACAAGTCTATTGCTTTCGGTTTGCTGGCTGCTGGCTTAATGATTGCTCCTACCGCTGCTTTCGCCGACCAATCTCAGATTAATACCCAAGAAACCGTGCAAGAAGGTGCTGCCTTCGACCGTAGCGTAGTGAATCAAGATTCCAACAGCAGCAACATTCAGACCCAAACCCGTAGCGAAAGAAGTCCTAGAAACAACAATCGTGGTCGCTACTATGATCGTGGGCGCTGCAATGCTGGTAGCCAAGCGCAAGATTCAGTACAATCCACCAGACAATCTGCTGCTGCTGAATACGGCTCTGTAGTTGACCAAAGAAGCAACTCCCGCAATCGCCAAGCTCAAGCTTCTGGTTGCTAATTATTGATTTCATGTCTGATGTGGCGTTGCTCAACCTTCTACAGAAGTCTATCCCTTTGTTAAGGAAGCAACGCCATTTTTACTCCTACAACACACAACTACTGAGGTCTAATAGAAATGGTGAAGAAAATCTACACCTTAAGTATACTAGCCACGGCTCTGATTGTATTCCCAACTACTGCTTTCGCCGAATCAGTCACTCGCCAAGAGATTAATCAAAACGGCACTGCTGAAGGTTATGGTAGTCAGGTTAATCAAAGTGCTAGACAAAGAAGCTCTCAAAGAAGAGAGAGACAGGGTTCTTACTACAACGGTTGCAAATCGGGCTATGGGTCACAACTGTCCGATCAGTACATAGGCCAAAATGGTTATGCTGCTGATGGTAGTCGTGTTGACCAACGTGCTAACCAACAAAGCTCTCAGCGTCAATTGCAAGCATCTCGTCGCAACTGTAAGTAAAACTTTAAGCAAGCTGTGGGTGTTGGGTTCTACGTGGACTGGCGCGTTGATGTATTCAACTCCCATAATGCATAAAGGTTCTAGCTAATTGAGCCATTGAACGTTGCTAAATCATGGGAATCAACCAAACCATTTCCTCATTAAGCAACGCTCTTGATGTTCACCAACGAAAGAGGAATGTTTGTTAGCAGTGCCGTGGTGGTGTATTTGAGGTGAGGAGTTGACATTTCTACCGATTTCCTAGCTTGTTATCTAAAATCGGTCGTTTTCTAGAAAGAGAGGAATTACCATGCCTGCCAGACAATCGATCTTACTACTAATACTCTCTGTGTTGATTGCATTACCTGCTGGAATTGCCACAGCAGAAATTGATGTTCAAAATGGCGACAGAAGGGTAAGAATTAGTGATTACGGTGGTATCAGGATTGACAGAGATGATGATGATGATGATGATTTGTTCTATCCATCTCGCTATCCCACACGCACTAGGTCAACAAGAGTACGTGCTCCAGAAAGTAGTATCCAACGTCTTCGCAATTTAAGATACCCCCGAACAACACGGTCTGTTCAATCATGTCGTGGGAGAAGTGTAACCCAACAAAGAACCATCACCCGTAGCTCTGGTTCAGCAAGTAATCGCAGTTACAGTTCTACAACTACAACAACTTGTCGATAATTTTTTTCCAAGGATTTAATCATGAAGTTCAAGTTACTCTCCTTAAGTTTGTTTTCAATTTCAGCCATATCTCCGTTTTTGATTTCTTCTTTCACTAATCAAGCAATGGCTGGGTGTGTTGCTGTTGACGTTAGTACGCAAGTAGCGGTTGACCGCTCCAGCCAGCGCAACCAAAGGAATGAAGTTAGTCAAAATTTTGCACCAAATTGCGATGGTGGCAGAGTTCGTAGCAGAGCATCACAGTACTGTAACTCTGACGGTAGATGCGAACAATACCGCCGCAGCGAACAAAATGTTACTGGAAACGGCAATCGCCGTGGTGGTCCAAACATTGGTATCAAAGTACATGTTCCAGTACACGTAACTAAACCATCTATTGGGAGATAAGATAGTCTTAAAAGACTGCTCACCACTAATTTCAGCTATCCGGAGTCCCTAGCAGGCGGGAACTTCGGCTTCATTGCTAGGGACAACTTTTATTTGACGAAATTTTTTTGTTGAGTTTATAGCATCAACTGAAATTTTTGTTCTCGCCTAACTTTTTTGCAGCTATCAGCAGGTCATGCAATTTTACAAAAGATTGAGTTAGCCAATGGCATACCTGCTGTTTCCTAAATCTGGTTATGTCATCATGAGTAAATTAGTGATTTTTGCAGGTTGCCTAGTTCTTCTAACTGTAAGCACAGCTGTAGCACAAACTTTTGTCCGTAGCAACCAGAGTACTTCCTCTGTTGTTGTTCAGACAGACAATGGTAGCAGCCACAACCAGAGTAATTCCTCTGTTGTTGTTCAGACAGACGGTGATAGCAGCCACAACAGCCACAGCAACCAGAGTAATTCCTCTGTTGTTATTCAGACAGATAGCAGTGACGACGAAAGCAGCGAAAATTCTTTTGTTGTTCCAACAGACGACGATGAAGACGAAAACATCCAAGATTCTTCCGTTGTTATTTCATCAGGTAGTAGTAGTGATATGAATAGATCTAGGACGTTTACCAGCCAGCACTCTAGTTCCGGTGATTCCTTCGGATATCAAAAAAGCTCACTCACTCTAAGTGCGGCAAATCTCAGTAAACCCCATATCTTGAGCATCAATACATCAGGCGCTCAAATGACAGGTGAGATTACTGTCAATGGTAAAGTTGTTAAACAAATCAGCAACGACAAAAACGTCAATATTGATTTGTCACGTTATCTATCGGTTGGAGAACAAAAGGTTGAAATTTCAGCCCGTTATAATCCTCCATCATCTTCCGTCAAGGTAGAACTCAGTGGTCCTGGCACCAATGTCACCCAACAAAACAGTGGCAATGGTGCTTTGAACTACAGTATCGATGTCAGCGTACACTAGCATGATCTGGTCAATTGTGTAGCAAGCCTGAATTGAAAGTCTTTTGGAGAAAAATCATGAAAGGTTTGCTGCCCCTAATTTTAAGCAATTCCTGAAAGTTTCTTGGTGTTTGCTTGGTTACGTTGCTTACAGCGGTTTTCTGTAAGGTGGGCATTGCTCACCAATATCTCAAATGGATACCACATGGGTTTTTACGGGCAATGCCCACCCTACGATTTGTGGTCTAATCATTTGAAAAACACTGTTTAACCTGTTGCTTTTTTTATTTGCATACACCTATCAAATGACATACTTGTCAATACTGCTTTTATTCATTTTGTGCTTCCTAGGTCGGAGTTTCAGGCTTCGCCTAGCGTGTCTGTAAGTCATATTTGCAATTGCTAAGAAATAGACTTAGTTGTACGCAGTTGGTTTTCTAAATTGGCACGCACCCACAATTCTGCGACTGACCAAACCCAAAACTTACTTGGTACTTCGGCAAAATCATCGTAGTTGTGAGTGACAATTGCATCTAATTGTTTATCAGTCGCACAAACTAGCTCTACAGCAGATTCAAAATCCTTGATAGGTGAAGAGCGTGCTTGCTGAATAATACTCTGATCTACAGTACAAATTTGGATTTTGTCTTGCAACCAATTTACGACTATCTCAGCAATCTTTGTATTTCGCAAACGGCTTGCATATGTATATATTTTTTGCCAACCAAGATCTGTTACATACATTTGAATCAACGGATGCACTCTATCTAATAATTCACTGACTTCTGCGACACACCCGTTACGATTCATTAAAGCCTCTAATACTAAGTCAGCATCAACTAATATCCTGAACACTTTAAAACCCCGTGATTAACCTAATTAATATATTGTGAGAAACAAGTATTGTATCTCACATCGGTATGAATATACTTACATACAAACTGAAAGGACAGTATTTCAGATTTACATACAATAATTCCTAAAATCGCCAATTCTGGGAAACGTACACTCCCTTTGGCACCATTTAGTCGTTTGGCAAAGATGATCCCCATTTAGTTGGATCAGTAACACTAGGTACGTATGACGCCAGATAAATTTTTGTAGTTCCAGGTTGGAACTAAAGTTATTTACCACTCAGATATTAAGCAAGCTTAATATTATATCATGTTGGCTTTATTTAATTTTCACAAGCTTAAAAACTACCTAGAAGTGAGAGTTGTAATAGTAAAGACTAATGATTATATCATTAATCTGTTCAAAAAATTAAAAATACCCTTTTTGCGGTATCAACTTTTCTTGTAATTATCAATCAATAATCCGAAGATAAGTTTAAATAGTGAGTTCAAAATTTATGTGTAAATGTGGTTGCCCCTTTATTATAAGTGTGATAAAAACAGACGACCAATGACTAAAGTCACGGCTAAACAAACAAAGTTTGCTTGCATAGACTTTTGTCGTTTCCAATGATCATGCCAGACAGGTAAGACACCTGTCCTTAACAAGGATGAAAATTCCTCTTCCCCATTCCTCATTTTTAAGTAAGTACTATTTACTAGACTTAAGTAACAAATAATATAACTGCCCATAACTAACCGTCACGCCAGCGCGATCGCCCGCCACTTTACCTGAACCTAGAAAATAATCTACTCTTCCCGCGCCTTTAATCGCACCTCCTGTATCTTGATCAAGAACATATCTACTTACAATACGATGCTCCATTTGTCCGGAAAAATTATTGACAAAAGGAAAGGGAGCGCGAATCAACGCCAAAGCACCAGGGGGCATAAGGGATTTATCTGTTGCTATTGAGCGTTCTGGTGTCAGCGGTACTCTAATTGAACCTTGGGCTGGCGCACCGTGGTTTTCTTGAAAAAATACAAAGCTGGGATCGCGAGGGATATAGACATTTAACTCTTGTGGATACTTCTGGAAATAGTCGAGGATCTTCGGCATAGTTAGACCCTCAAGCTGTAACTTACCATCGTTCGCCAGTTCTCGCCCAATGCTCTTATAGTTGTAAGCGGTGTTACCGGCATAACCTATTGTTGTTTGAGTCCCATCAGGAAGCTGAAGTTTAGCCGAACCTTGAATTTGTGCTTGGTATGGTTCGAGGCGATCGCGAAACCAAAACAACTCTAATCCCCGCAACCGACCTTTTGATGCTTGCAAACCATCAGCTCCTTCTAGTTGCAAGCGTGTAGGATGAGGTTTTTGCCATGAGCTAATGTCAGGTGGTAAGCGATAAACAGGATAGCGATATTCTGCGGTGGGAACACGACTAGCAGCATAAATTGGTTCATAATAGGCGGTAAACAACACCGAACCTTTGTTGTCTCTCCCCACTGACTGATAAAAGACAAATTCCCGTGCGATCGCTGCATTAAGTTCGGCGGCGGATTTAGACTTAAGTACCAGTTCCCGGAATCTTTGCAAACTTTTGATCACATGAACATTTGTAATTTCCCCCACCTGATACCGTTGATACGCCGCAGCTGCGTTGCTAGAAAACAGATATTGTAAACTTTTCTCAACAGCCGCCAACAAAGCCTTTTTATCTGGTACTTGACTGTTTTCGCCCCATAATTGGTTATCAAGACAAGAACTATCGCCCTTGCAACAAGGAAACGGTGAGTTCTGGATGGGTAGCAATGGAGGTTGCGCTGTTTGCTGTTGAACATTGGTATCCTGTAATTGTGTTTGAGAGGATACTGGTAATTCCCACTTTGTCACCCTACACTCCAACCTACTCAGTGCTAAATGCCCCAAAGGTTGCATAGGTAATAACAGAATTGCAGGAACTATAGGAAGGCTAATGAAGATGGCTGCAAGTGTCTTTTTCATACGTTGAGAGTTAGTGGCTGGCTACTGGTGATTATTTCTTAAGTGTAGAGTGTGATAAAAATTGCCTACATCCTACCCCTAACGACTAACCACTAACCCATTTCATCACTCATTCATGTTGTGATATGTAGCAACAGCAGAAGGCGATATGCGATTTAAGTACCGGAATATCCAGTATTTGAAGATTGTATCTAAAATCACCGGAAATGTGGCGATAAATAAGAAAATGAAATCGTGATTTGCTGGTAATCCCCAATGGCGCGAAATGCCATCTAGAATGACTTCCCAACCATGAGGAGAGTGGAAACCGACAAAAATATCCGTGAACAAAATGATAATAAATGCCTTGGCACTATCACTCAAACCATAGACGACATGGTCGAAGAACTCTTTGAGTACCGCGATTTCTCGTTTGCTAACGAGCAAAAGCCAGGTGAAAGTCACGACCGACAATATATCTGCAAAAACGTTTTTAATAGCATTAGAACTATTGGCACGAAACTCTTCAGCAATCTCACGAGCCTTTCTTGTTATCTCACTTTCCAGTTGCTCAGGAGACAGTAATTCGCTAGTGCCAAGTAAGTTGTTAAATTTTATTCTCTCTTCAAACCTTTCTAGCTCATGCAGTGCTTCCTCTTCCATTTCATAATTGAGAAAAACTGCCGTTTTTTCATAATTTCTATCAAATAATCGGTCAACAATTGGTCCTACAACCAAGGCTTTTGACAATTGATGAGTCAGAATAGGAACTATGAGGAGCATAAGAAGAAATCTAACAGATATTATTGTTCTTCTTTGTGTATTACGGAAATTTTTAACAACATCTTGTTCTGCTTTGGGATCTAACTCAATTTGCAGACGATTAAAGGTATTGAAAATCGAACGCGGTAGGACTCCTGTTGTATTTGTTTTACTTGGAACAGATTTATTGTTTAATTTCGGAATTGATAAATTTGATTGTTTTAATTGATTTGTTGAGGGTTCTACTATTGCTAAGCTATTGTTTGCAACTTTTGAATCATTGGTAGGAATTTCGTCAAATTTATATTTTCCTGTGACTTCATCAATGAATTTGAGCTTTTCTAAAATCAAGGAAAGGTGCGGATACTCTATATTAAATTCCCTTGCGGCTTTTTCATTCTTTTCGTTCAGAAACAAACGACTTGCCTTAAACTCTGTTAGCCGCATTCGGATAATTTTCAAGTGTTTTTTAACGTCTGACTCAAAATAATCCATAACACTGCGGCTATACCTGGTTGAGTCAAAGTCTATTTTATTACCATTAAAATGTTCGTCTTCTATCGCCTTAATCTGCAATGCCTCTGTGTAAGCTTGATCCAGAGAACGCTCTGATGTCCGTAAGTACCACTGGTAAGCTCTTACTAAAAAGGGGTATATTTTTTGACGAAAAACATAACTAATCATTGTAGGCAATAATCCAGCATTGTTTTAAGAGTCTTAAACATAAGTTAACGTACGAAGTATATTAACAAATCTCCAAGGAGATAATTTGTGAATTCTGATTTCCTTTGGATAACAGGACCTAGCCGCAGCGGTAAGACTGCTCGCTTGGTGAAGCAGTTTTGTAATTGGGTACTCAGTGAAAGTGGCAGTAAAGAATCATATTATACGAAAAACCGAGGACAAAAAAATAGCAACATTATACCAAAACGCTTGTATCTTCATCAAACAGAACCAGGAATCTTAGCTTTGGCTGCTAATGACGAAAATCGCCGAGATTTGGCCGATAGAATTGTCACGGCAACTGAGGGAAAATATCCAGTACGTTGCAAGACACCTTTAGGTTTTATTCAGGATGAAGTTATTTTATTTTGGCCTTTGCTGATTGAATCGTTGAAGTTGAAGGCGCAATTTCCAGTACGACTGCGTCCAGAAACTGAACAGGAACTAGCAACCAAGCTGTGGCGTTCCCAATTGGACGAAGAAGCTTTGCGCCGCGCTGGAGAGAATGAGTACCGATTAGTACGCCGTATCTTAGATTTACTGCAATTAACGGCTTACAGTGGCACAGCTTGTGAGAAAATTGGCAATGTTTTGGTAAGTGCCATAGCACAAGACGAGAATAACATAAACTTAGAACCTGAATTTATAGCATCTTTGCTACTAAATTGGCGTAACTGGTGTTTAAAGAGGGGATTCTTGACATATGGAATCATTACCGAACTTTACGGCACATACCTGTTACCAAACCCGATTTACCAGCAACAACTCACAAAACGCTATCAGGCACTGCTGGCTGATGACCTGCAAGATTACCCTGCCCTATCACGTCATCTGTTTGAGTTGCTCCTAAAGGGCGGTGCAGTGGCGGCGTTTAGCTACAATCCCGATAGTGTGGTACGTTTGGGACTGGGAGCCGACCCCAACTACTTGGAAGGACTATCAACAATTTGTCAGCAAGAAACTTTAACTCAGCTTGCCTTTTCATGTCTTTCCGATAGCTTAACGACACCAATGTTGGAGCTCATTACAGAACAGGCATTTGGTTTAAGCTTACCACAGGCAGTGCAGGCAGTTCAAACAACCTCCCGCGCCCAATTATTACGGCAAGCTGCTGAGGTGATTGTTAAAGCTGTAAAACTTGGGCGTGTACAGCCGAACGAAGTGGCGATCATTGCACCAGGTTTGGATGCGATCGCCCGTTACACCCTCACAGAAATCCTCACCAAGCAAAATATCCCAGTACAGCCTCTCAACGACCAACGCCCCCTGATAAGTTCGCCTATCATCAGAGGACTGCTCACCGTCCTTGCCTTCGTTTATCCCGGCTTGGGACGGTTAGTGGATCGAGATGCTGTGGCCCAGATGTTGGTTGTGTTGAGTCGCAGAGTTTCTCCAGTAGGGGAAGCAGGGGAAGAAATAAATTCAAAATTCAAAATTCAAAATTCAAAATTAGGAGTCTTTTCCTCATCTCCCTCATCTCCCTCATCTCCCTCATCTCCCTCATCCCCCCCATCCCCTTCATTCCCGCACATTGATCCCGTCAGGGCGGGATTGATAGCAGATTACTGCTTTGTGCCGCATCCAGATAAACCCAATTTGCTGCCCGTAACGGCGTTTGACCGTTGGGATAGACTCGGATATGCAGCTACTACGGCTTATAGTGAAATATTGAAGTGGTTGGAGGAGCAGAGAGCGCAGCAGGAAATGCGTTTGATACCCAGCCCCATTTCTCTTTTAGACAGGGCAATTCAGCGCTTTTTGTGGAATGGCAGCAATCTCGCTTATGACCAATTGGCAGCACTGCGGGAATTACTAGAAACTGCTCAACATTACTGGGAAATTGATACTAGATTGCGGCAAACCCATACATATACGGATACAAAGACGCGAGAACACAAAGACGCGGAAAGAGGAAATGTTTCTCAGTCATCGCATGAAACAATTGCCGAGTTCATACAACTGCTGCGGCGTGGCACCATTACCGCCAACCCATACCCTGTTCGTCCTCTAGGATCTCAAGCAAACGCTGTCACATTGGCTACTATCTTCCAGTATCGTTCTAGTAGGCGATCGCACCGTTGGCATTTCTGGCTGGATGCTGGTTCGCCTTTGTGGGCAAAAGGCGGTGCAGCGACTTTGTTCGGTGCGCCATTCTTTCTTCAAGAAAGGCTGGGCGCACCTTGGACAGTAGAAGATGAACAATCGGCACAAGAACAACGACTACGAAGAATTCTGGCAGATTTGCTTTCCCGTGTGTCTGAGAAAGTCTATCTGTGTCACAGCGATTTAGCTGTTAATGGCCAAGAGCAGCTTGGTCCATTGTTACCTTTAGTACATGCGTGTGTAGCGGTTGTTTCTGAGCCGGCTGGGGTTTAGGATGATTCCCCTTTGTCTTCCTTAAAAGGGGGGAATTCTGCAATTGGGTAGTCAAAAATTGAATTATTGTGAGTAAATTTTTGTAAAAGCATGATGAATCTTGCCTGTTTGGAAAATCCTCCCGGAGTTAAAACTGATAGCTGAAGAGATTTTCCGTGCTGGAAGTTGACAATCTAGGACAAACAGATTTCAAAATATTTACAATATTAAGTAAGGTAAAAGTAATTATGAGAAATCAGAGTAAAAATCAATGGTACTATTCGGATTTGGTAAAAAATTAAGCCTACCCACTCCTGAGGAAGCTTTACCAGGACGGGCAGAAGAAATGCCAGTACCTAAGCGTCACTATGTCAACGGTAATTCACTCAAGCCTCCATATCCAGGAGGTATGGAACTGGCGGTTTTTGGCATGGGGTGCTTTTGGGGTGCAGAACGCAAATTCTGGCAACTTGAGGGAGTTTTCAGCACAGCAGTGGGTTACGCGGCTGGAATAACGCCCAACCCCACCTATAAAGAAGTGTGTAGCGGACGCACAGGTCATAATGAAGTGGTGCTAGTCGTCTTTGATCCGAACGTGATCAGTTATTCTGAATTACTCAAAGTCTTCTGGGAAAACCACAATCCCACCCAAGGAATGCGTCAGGGTAACGACGTGGGTACCCAGTACCGTTCAGGAATTTACGTATATTCAGAAGAACAAAAGAAGCAAGCAGAAGTATCGCGGGACGCCTATCAGCAAGCCCTAAGCGCCTCAGGTTATGGGGAGATTACCACTGAAATTCTGGATGCTCCTGAGTTTTACTATGCAGAAGATTACCATCAGCAGTATCTGGCGAAAAACCCCAATGGCTATTGTGGGTTAGGAGGGACAAACGTTGCTTGTCCTGTGGGAATTGCTGTCAAGGATTAATGAATCTAGAGACGTAGCATGCTACGTCTCTACACAGTTGGGTTTTTCAACCAAATGCACGGTTGAGCAAACCAAGAGCGGTGAGCCACAAAATAATGCTGATGGGTGCGCCTACAAGAAGCCCGGCGATCGCCCAACCTCTTTGATGTTCTTTAAAGTGTTGAATGCTGCGCCAGCGTCTGCTTTTCCAAGCCCATTCATTGCCTTTAGCACCAAGTGCAATGGTCGTTATCCAACCAACTTGCGGTACAAAACAGAACAAACCAGCCCACACTTGATTAGTCCACAACCACAACCAAGGTAACAGAAATGCTCCCCAATTCCATCCTTGAATTTCATCGGGAATTTGTTCTGTCATATTATTTATACCGCAGCCAGAATTATTAATCACTTCTGGCAGTTGCGATTGCTTTTTGGCAGTCAAACCAGACTTAAGAGCAATGAGCGCTTGGTGAGCCGTGGCAAAGCGTTGCTCTGGTGCTGGTTCGGTCATTTTTTCCAACCAGGAGACAAAACTCGGACTGAGGTTGACTCGGTCAGTAAACTGAATTCGCAAATCGCGCTGAGGCAAATCAGAGGGCGAAGTACCAGTTAACAGATGAATCAAACTGGCTCCCAACGCGTAGAGATCCGATGCAGCAACTGCTCTACCGCCAAATTGTTCCATTGGCGCATAACCATAAGTTCCAACCACAGTGAAGGAAACTCCCTCCTTTGCAGCTTTATCTTGAACTGCGCCAAAATCAACTAAATAAATGCTATCGTCTTCACCCCAAATTAAATTGCTCGGCTTGATATCCCGATGCAGTACCACTGGATTTAACTCGTGTAAAACCGTCAGAATATTTAAAACTTCAACAGCGATTTTCCGCGCTTGCTTTTGTGTAAACCTTTTACCAAGAACTAGCAATTCCTTGAGAGACTCACCAGGGATATATTCTTGCACTAAGCCAAACCACAGTGTTTGGTCATCAATACAAAAGTAATCAACATACTTGGGAATGCGGGGATGATTGAGTTGTTGGAGAATTTGTGCTTCTCGTTCAAAGAGTTTGAGGTCGTCCCATTGTACAGCACCGCCAAAAGCAAGAATTTTAACCACAACTTGCTTTTTTTGTACATCAGGAGCTTGTAAATCCAATGCTAGCCAAGTTTGGCGAATTCCATTGTTACCAAGTAGGCATTGGAGTTGGTAACGATTTTGTAACAATTGTTCTGCTTGCAGCATCTAGCACCTGCTTCATCACCAGCCTAATGTCTCTAATCTAGCTATAACTTTCTAAGAGTGGTAACAAAAATTGTTTAATCCTCACATTCTATAAATTCGCCAACAGCATCATTTATTTATCGCGATGTGTTCTGTGTTCTTACTGCACAGCAAGTTTTTATCTAACCTGAAGTCTTTCGTACTGGTTGTAGCGATACGCGACTCCAGAAATTGCAGACAATAACAACCACGAGAGTGTATTTAAGCGAAAATCAAACAGACTGACATCTGCTGTATTAAATAGCACCCAACCTACAAAAACCAGAAGATAACTGAAAAATATCAATCTATCTTCTGCCTCCTCTATATATTGTGACTTTCGCAATAGTTGGACACCTGCAATAAATATCCAAACGAGTAAGCCACAAAATAAAAGAGCGGTGGGAAACCCAGTTTCAGCAAATACCATCAAAAACAAATTGTGGGGATGTCCCAACCAAACATCCATCTTTGCTTGATAAAGTAGAGTGAAATTGCGTAAACCCCAACCAGTCCAAGGACGCTGCCCAGTCAAAGACAAAGCAAATTGCCACTGTGTTTTGCGGAGTAACGCTACCGGTCTATCAGGATACATCTGGTCGTTTAACCGTGCCCAGAAGAACGCAGGAACGACCTTACGAAACAATTGAGCCACAGGCGAAGGAGCAAAAGCAGCCAAAAGCACGCTAGTGGCGATACCAGCGACACCAGCGACAAGAATCCGCCAGCCTTCGTAAAGCGTATAAGCTAAACAAGCAAAAATAGCGATCGCCCAAGCATTCCGCGAGTCAGTCAAAATTAATGCCACAAAATTGGCAATCACCGCCATCGTCAGGAAGAGCAACGTGAGATGGGGGGATGAGGAAGAGACTCCTAATTTTGAATTTTGAATTTTGAATTTTGAATTGAGATCGGCAGATAAGGAGGATGGCGTAGATGGGCGGGATGAGGAAGAGACTCCTAATTTTGAATTTTGAATTTTGAATTTTGAATTGATTTGTCCCCTTATACGTCGATAGCTTTCCACCCACAACCCTAACCCTAGGATAAAAACTATCATTAAATAACCAGCCAAGATGTTGGCGTACATGAATATGGAAGCCATACGACCTAGTGGTTGTCCTCCAGGTTCTATGTCCCATTCCACGACAAACCACAAGATTCTTATCTTAATAGACCAGTCCAAAAACAGCTGCCCAAATCCAAGAATTACCACTGGTAGGGAACTGAACACCAAAATCCAAGACAATTGCCGCAATTGTGCAGGAGTCTGAATCAGGGCGTTGAAGCCAGCAAAAACTATAAAATACGGTAAGAAATTAAATAAACCTAGGAACGCCGCCGTTTTGTCATAAGCAAAGCCAGCGGTGATGATCAGCAACACACTCAGGAGAGCAAACCCCCAGTTAAGGGGGCGGCGAATAATTGTGCGGTATTGAGCGATCCACGTTCCTAAGGATGCCAAAACTATACCCACTGCTCCAAAAAATGGACTCAGTGGGAAAATGAGCAGTCCCAGTTGGGCGTAGTTCCAAAAGGATTGCAAACTAGGTTTGGGATGACGAAAAGCTGTTTTCAAGCAGGCTCCCAACATTCAGCACGAGTCAGACGAATTTGAGCTAAGGCGAATATGGTAGGTATGATCCGACCGTAGTTAGTGGCGATCGCTCTCCATCCCAAATCCGCAAAAAACCAACCCCACATTACTGGTCCTAAAACGGCAAACACGCTGCGAGCGGCTCCATACCGAGTCGCACTGACAGCCATACCCCGTTTTGCCATCTGCACTGCGACATAGTTTTGAAACTGGTTGGCAACCACCCCAGAACCTTGAATCGCTGCTTCTTTGGCAAGTTGATATGTCGCCAAATGCATCGCAAATTGACTGGCGATTTGTTTGAGCAACAATGGCTGGACGACAGAGGTGACAGCCAGGGCGCTACCGCCTTTGAAAAGTAATCCTAGGGGATCTCGCTGCAATGTCAGTGGTAGCGGTT
Source organism: Kalymmatonema hyalinum WJT4-NPBG1 (assembly GCA_019359075.1). Lineage (GTDB taxonomy): Bacteria > Cyanobacteriota > Cyanobacteriia > Cyanobacteriales > Nostocaceae > Kalymmatonema > Kalymmatonema hyalinum. Next base: position 68,074 of record JAHHIB010000018.1, on the reverse strand, counting down.
GAGTTAATTCTGCTTTGGCGAGCTGACGCTGTATCCGCACGGTCAATTTTTGCTTATCCTTCGCCGGCAATTTTTTCCATACGTGTCCCAACAGGTGCAAAAACACCTCAGCTTCTAAATCAACTGTTGTCAGTTGACTAGAATAAGGTATTTTCAAATACTTACACACTTGAATCAGCGCTTGTCGGTAAGTCACCTGCTTGGTGCGTCCCTGCAATACCGTCATCCCATCTGCTGCCAAAAAACGAAAGCGTTGTTCTAGTGCATCTAACCACGCTTTGCGACCTTGGCTTTGCACGTCTATCGGTTCTGGTGTGTGAACATAATCTAGGGGATTAAACTTACGACTAAACAGAATTGCGGTCAAATCCTGCAATTCTTCCTCGGTTGCTAGCTCTAAAACCGCCCTTAGTTCATCCAATTTCCCTTCCTCCCTTCCATACAGCTTTTTCTGTACCTTATTCTACTATTAGCTTTCTGGACTCATGAGTAGTCGTGTCACTTGTCCTTATATTCTTTATTCTTTGACTAATGACTGACGTTGCAGTAATTGGTGCCGGCATGGCGGGTTTAGTGTGCGCCCAGCAATTAACTCAAGCTGGATATTCCGTGCGAATTGTAGAAAAATCCCGTGGTTTAGGAGGACGAGTCGCCACACGCCGATTATATGGTACTTGCGCGGATCATGGGGCGTGCTACCTCAAACCAAAAGGCGAACTTTTAAGACGTTTTCTTGAATTGTTACACCAACGTCATGTCCTCGAAATCTGGACAGATACGGTTTACGATTTCAAATCTGATTCAGGGCTTACTATTGCCAACACCTCATTCCCCACTCCTCGATATGTTGCCCCTGGGGGAATGAGTGCTATTGCCAAATTTCTGGCTCAAGATTTAGAAATCTTGCTGAATCAGCGTGTCATAGCCATCACTCCTACCCCCGAAAACTCTTGGCGTCTGACTTTAGAATCCAGCAACGAAGAATTAACAGCGGCTTCCGTAGTTGTCGCCATTCCTGCACCACAAGCTTTAATGCTGTTGGAACCCTTAGGGGAAACTCTACTAGGCACAGCATTTCTTAATAATCTGCGTTCTGTAGAATTCTACCCCTGCCTCAGTGTTATGGCTGGATATCCTTCCACTTCCCAACCACTTCCACATTGGAAAGCCCTTAATTTTGTGGATGATGCGGATTTGGCTTGGATTGGCTTAGATAGCAGCAAACGCCCAAATCCTCAACAACCCATTTTTGTCGTGCAAAGTAGCGCTGCTTTTGCTCAACTTCATGATCAAACCCAGGATTTACATTCAGTTGGACAGTATATGTTGCAACGTGCATCTGAGTTGCTGCTTCCTTGGCTAGATACCCCCGAATGGATGCAAGTACATCGCTGGCGGTATGCTTTTCCTAGCCGTTGTTTGCAGGAAGCTTGTTTACCTGCTAACTCTTCTTTACCTTTAATATGTTGTGGTGATTGGTGTGGCGGAAATCTTGTAGAAGGTGCAATGCTCTCTGGGCTTGCTGCTGCTGAGGAAATTAACAATCACCTGCGCGATTTACCTCTATCCAAAGAGAGTTTTTTAAATTTTTTGTCGTAAAGGGGACTGGGGATTGGGGATTAGGGATTGGGCATTAGGTTATCAAACAAAAATTATGTCCGATGGATTCATCGTCTCCATCTTTTTGCCCAACCGATTGAGAATCTTCAGTTTATAGCCAAGATTCGAGTTCCTTTGTTGTCATATTGACTGAGGAGTTGAACTCGTCTATCACCGATTTGACATCTTTACTCATAACGTTGTATTACTCCTCAATTTTCTCTAAGGACTCAGGTTTGTGAGCGGCTTCTTTTCCAGTTTTGTCACTTTTAACCAAGTACTCAGGGTTATCTTTTGAGGCGGCGACATGATGTCCTTTAATATCTGTGGCTGAAGTGAGTTTCTTTTCCACCTCACCAGTCGTTTCACCTTGCGAGGTATTCCACTTAACGCGATCGCCTTTTTTCAACTCGTCAGTCACGGGGTTTTCTCCTATTTGAAGTTTTACACCCCTTAATTCTGTGTACAGAAATAGACGAATTAATCTTTCTATTGACAGAAAAACTGGGGCAATGTTAGCTTGTCCTATGCAAAGTGGTTTGAAGCGGTTTAGTGTCTTTTGATGACAGTAGCAAATCTCGTAGCTGAATAGAATAGCGGCTTACTTAGTAGGCAAAAGACCCAAAATGCCAACAGTGAAAGTTGAAGTACAACTGTCTTCAGAAGAGCGATTTAAGGCTGTTAAGTAGTTGAACCAGCCAGATTTAGAGCGATTTGTATTTTAAGTCCTTGCGCTACAAGCACAGCGGAAAGCTTGTAGTTTGCCCCAAGCAGAGGCTGAATTATTAACCCAAGTTGCTAGTGCAGTGCGAATCCACACCAGTGCTAGTCATCTTTTTATCATCTTGCGATCGCTTAGTATATTTAAAGTTTTGCCACCTAACACATATGGCAAATGTCAATAATGACAGATAATTAATAGTCACAACTAAACTAAAACTCAGAAAAAAAGGGTGTAAAATCCATCGGCTTTTTTAGTGATATCAGCATATTGAGGTCACTTTTTAGCTTAAATCCCTTATTTCCGCATTTGATAATGAAACAGAAGGATAGTGAGTTTATTGAGCATTTCCAAGTCTTAGCCTTAGATGGTAAAAATGACCGAATCTGCTTTATAGTTCCTGAAAATCCATCAACCAGTAAACCTTGCTGGTGTCGTGCTAATCAACGAATGCGAGTAGGAATGGTAGTCAAAGGCAGATTAGTTCCACAGGATAACCCTGAAAATCTACCTATGCTAGTGATTGAAAATTAGTAAAATTAGTGAAATCCAAAAATCAGGATATTTTTTTCTTCTTTAGAGTATCTATCTAAAGGTTGAATTATTGTTACTTATATTTGTAGTTGTCATCACATTAAGGAATTAACAATGTAGTGTTGTGTCCCTTGGATTGGATTGTCATGGAACAACGATTTTCGATATCAGATGAGGTCAAAAAGGAGTTATACCACTCTGAACTAGTGAGATATGGCGTTACCTTTGATAAAGCAGCAGAAGCAGCTAAAATCCTAGCATCAGGAAAACCAGATGAGCTTTTGACTGAGAAAGAAATAGAACTAGTGAATGAAGTTTGTGAAGCGTGGTTGTCAAAACACAAGCGTTATAAGAACTTGAACCCGCTTCTAGCAAAACATAAACGGCATTCTGATTAGTCCCACCTCTGATCACAGGAGGGGGGCATCTCTATCTATGGGTCAAGTATTCCCTTGAAGTGAAAAGCCTCACTTCTATAAGAAGAAGGAGGCTAGGTATCTTTTCATTGTTTATAACAGAACAGATGTGATGTTTCGAGGCGCTCTATCTCCTTTGTAAGGGTGGAGCGCTTGTCTTTATAAGTATAAATATTAGATTAGGGAAACAACAAAAAACCTCGGTGAAAGCAACCGAGGCAACTAAGCGATTAGGAGAAGTCCGAATGACAATTAGAGATACTGAAATCTAAAAATTTTAGCTAACGCTCAAGGCAACCAAAACTAGAGTGGTGACGATTAAGGAAGCGAACACCGCTTGTACAACGTATTTGCGTTGTTCCCAAATTGCAGGGTACTCGCCATAGTACATTTTGGGTTGAGTTGCGTAGTTGTTGAGGATACCGTCTTCATTAACAGTGGTATACGTAGCTGTTTTCTTTTTAGTTTTTAACTTATGTAAACAAATTTAACAATATTATTACAAAAAGTCAACAGGGCTTGACAACAAAAGGCTGATGGCGTTAATAGGAATCACTTATCTGAAGATGGGGTTATACGATGATAAGTTTTGGTGGTGTAGCTAAACCGGAAACAGACGCAACACCACACCGAAAAACCGAAGTTGGGCGCAAGTTGCCAGAGCCTAAGCCAGAGATAAATTGTCGTGAAAATTGCACTCTACATTTTGAGCGCTTTCTAACATAATTGGGAAGCCGATCTAATGGCCAGGAGTTAGAAAGCTGATGATTTCGTTGGTATCCCCCTGACTAACTATTTTCATTAACGCGCTGACTTCGTGGGATACTGAGATTTGGATAAATCCTATTTCCTTTGCTATGGTTGCCATCCGCTTCTCGTGTTCCGGGTAGCGGTAACCGTGCAGAAAAACTATGGCACCGGAAAGAATCCCATCATCGTATGCCGCTTGCAATAGGGGACGAACAGCGTCGAGATTTATGGGAATTCATTCTTCCCCTGGGCGCTGTAGCGTTCCTCTACCTCAATGACCCGCTCACATAAGGCATTTGTGGCAGAATAATCTGACGGGCAAAGATATCGGGACGGTTTTGGTAACCGATTCGTAGGGCATCCCGAAATCCTTTGCCAAAACTGTGAGATTGCCCTTTCGTTCCAGCGCCGCATTTGTCGCCACAGTCGTTGCCATCTTCACCACCACAATCTCATCTGCTGGAATTGGCGCATCAAATTGAATTCCCAAAATCTCTCGAATTAAGCGCACTGGTGCATCACTGTAGCATTCGGCATTTTTCGATAGCAGCTTGTGGATTACCAATTGCCTATCAGGGCGCTTCGCCACAATATCAATGAATGTGCCGCCCCTGTCAATCCAAAATTCTCAGCGGGAAGAAGATGTTGATGCCCCATTCATGGTAATTTTCTCGTCGATGCCAGTGATGCTAAGTTCAGGGTTATTACTTTTCGTAAATTTGAGTTATATTTTTTAAGGTATCAAACACTAGCTTTAGCTGAATTCAAAAAACGAAATTCTTTCTTCTTTATAACTCTTGGATTTATCCGTGGAATCATTCTAATTTCTGAGTTTTCTGTTCTGCGTTCTTCTCATTTGTTCATGAAATATTCTTTTAAAAGAACATGACTACAGAAAAAGTGCAATGGTTGCGAATAGCTTTCCAGCTTAAAGGTTCAGTTGTCACAGCAATCTACAAACGCGTTGTTTCGTGTGGATTTTTTGGTTTTTTTATCTCTCTACTTTATGCTTTTAAACTTCCTGTATCCCAACCGATTTTAGAAAGTGTTATTCCCAGTATTGTTTTAGGTTTATTACTGGTTTTTCGCACAAATACTGCTTACGAACGCTTTTGGGAAGGAAGAAAAATCTGGGGTAGTATCGTCAATGATGTTCGCAATCTAGCGCGGCAAATTTGGGTATCTATTGATGAGATTACCCCCGAAGATAGAGAAAAGAAAATTGGAATTTTACGATTGGTGGTAGCTTTTGCCGTAGCGACAAAGTTACATTTACGGGGAGAAGGTGTCAATAGAGAGTTAGAAGAATTACTCCCCATTTCTAAATATTTGACGCTAAAGACAATGAATAATCCTCCCCTAGAGATCGCGTTTTGGATTGGAGATTATCTACAGCTACAGTACAACCGCAATTGTATAAACAGCTATCAGTTGATAGCCATACAAGAATTATTGAACAGCCTGGTAGATAGTTTAGGGGCTTGCGAACGTATTTTAAAAACACCTATTCCGCTAGCATATGCTATTCATTTGAAGCAATTATTGTTACTTTATTGCCTCTTGTTGCCTTTTCAACTTGTCCATAGTCTTGGTTGGTGGACAGGTGCCATTGTGGCGTTGGTTAGTTTTACCTTATTTGGTATTGAAGCCATTGGCTTGGAAATTGAAAATCCTTTTGGCTACGATCCTAACGATTTGCCGCTAGACGTTATTTGCAACACCATGAAGCGGAATATCGAGGACTTGATCAGTCTGACTCCCAGCGTTCATGTGTATACAGGCAAGGAAATCAGGAATCGGGAGTCGGAAGTTGGAAATGGTTAATGGTGAGAGTCTTATACAAAATGATTGCTCCTAGGATACTAGAAAGACAATCAGCACTACACCCCTTTTTCACAAACGCCGAATACCACTTTCCAAACCTTGACAGACACCAGTCAGAAAATCTAAATCCAAAGTGGCAATAGTATCGCTGGGTTTGTGATAGTTTGGATTCCGCATGAATGCTGTATCTGTCACCATCATTGCTGGATAACCCGCATCCCAAAAAGGTGCATGGTCACTTCGTCGAGTCTGGGGCACTATCTTACCTCTATTCGGCACTGGTAGCCACTGACTAGGTACGCCAACTTTGCGAATACTACGGCTAATACTTATTAAGTCGCGAATTGTCCGCCAATTACCAATTAAAGCAATAAAATCACCGCGATTAGGATAAAAGCGTTCCAGAGGAGATGGGTAACTTTGAGAACCTGGAGTCGGATCACAATATCCCAGCATTTCCAGAGAAATCATTAAGCGTAGCGGTTGCTGTTCTTGCTTTAGCTTAGCCGCATAGTCAGTACTACCTAGTAAGCCGTATTCTTCCATGTCAAAAGCTACCAGCCGCAACGGATGTTTTGTCGGTTGGGCAGCAAACATTCTTGCCAATTCCAGCAAGACTGCCATACCTGTAGCATTATCATCAGCCCCTGGTGTTCCGGGTACAGCATCGTAATGGGCACCAATTAAAATCGGTGGCAATTCCTTTTGTGATCCAGCTTGTGACGGTAAATTCAATATGAGGTTTTGACAGGTTTTTCCCCTGACGCTGAAGGTGTGGATTTCCACACTTCCCAATTGTCCAAATTGTTGACGAATGTATTCTTGGACAAAAAAATGTCCAGCAGTCGCTAGATAGGGATCGCGATCGCGGGCTATTTGACTCAGGTGAGTTTCGAGTTGATTCTTGAGATTCACAAATTAACTAATGGTGAACACTGTTTGACCGTGTAATTCTCAACAGCAAGATACAATAAATCAAGCATTAGCTCTAAACGAATTAATTTATAAGACACTATAGGAGAACAGTAACGCATGGGCAAGGTAGTCGGCATTGACTTGGGTACAACCAACTCAGTAGTTGCCGTCATGGAGGGTGGCAAGCCGGTGGTGATTGCCAATGCAGAAGGAATGCGAACGACTCCCTCCGTTGTCGGTTTTAGTAGTAAAGAAGGCGAAAGAGTTGTTGGGCAAATGGCACGGCGACAAACCGTCCTCAACCCACAAAATACATTTTTCGCCGTGAAACGCTTTATTGGGCGCAGGTATGCTGAACTCAACCCAGAATCAAAGCGAGTTCCATACACCATCCGCAAAGACGAAGTTGGCAACATCAAAATTTCTTGTCCTCGTCTCGATAAAGATTTTGCCCCAGAAGAAATTTCCGCAATGGTGCTCAAGAAATTGGCAGAGGACGCCAGTAAATACCTGGGTGAACCAGTTACCGGGGCAGTGATTACCGTTCCTGCTTATTTTAATGATTCCCAACGGCAAGCAACGCGGGATGCTGGCAGAATTGCTGGTTTAGAAGTCCTACGGATTCTCAATGAACCCACCGCTGCTTCTTTGGCTTATGGATTGGATCGCGGCAACAGTGAAACCATATTAGTATTTGACTTGGGTGGTGGCACGTTTGACGTGTCGCTTCTAGATGTTGGCGATGGGGTGTTTGAAGTCAGATCCACGAGTGGAGATACGCAATTAGGTGGTAATGATTTTGACAAAAAAATAGTCGATTGGTTGGCGGAGAAATTTTTAGAAGAAGAAGGGGTAGACTTAAGACGCGATCGCTCAGCTTTACAACGCCTATTGGAAGCAGCGGAAAAAGCCAAAATCGAACTTTCTTCTGTCAGCATTACCGATATTAACTTACCCTTCATCACCGCCACCGAAGATGGTCCCAAACACCTCGAAACTCGGTTAACTCGTTCCGAATTTGAAGGTTTGTGCGATGACTTACTTGGGCGTGTGCGCCTTCCAGTCAAACGCGCACTCAAAGATGCAGGGTTGACACCCGCAGACATTGATGAAGTCGTGTTGGTGGGTGGTTGCACCCGCATGCCAATGGTACAGCAACTTGTGCGGGCGATGATTGGCAAAGAACCCAACCAAAACGTTAATCCTGATGAAGTGGTGGCGGTGGGTGCAGCAATACAGGCGGGTATTCTCGGTGGCGAACTCAAGGATGTCCTGCTGTTGGATGTCACGCCTTTATCTTTCGGATTAGAAACCGTCAACGGCGTGATGAAAAAACTTATTCCCCGCAACACCACTATACCAGTCCGTCGATCTGACATCTTTTCGACATCCGAAAATAACCAAAATAGTGTGGAAATCCACGTCATCCAAGGTGAACGGGAGATGGCAGCAGATAACAAGTCCCTGGGACGGTTCAAGCTGTATGGCATTCCGCCAGCACCACGTGGGATCCCACAAATACAAGTATCATTTGATATAGATGCTAATGGTATTTTACAAGTGACCGCTCTCGATAGAACCACAGGTAGAGAGCAGAGTATCACAGTTCAAGGCGCTTCTACCTTGAGCGAAGGGGAAATCAGGCAGGCAATTCAAGATGCTGAGAAATACGCCGAAATCGACCGGGAACGCAAAGAACGGGTAGAAAAGCGCACTCGTGCAGAGGCGCTGATCATACAAGCAGAACGACAACTCAGAGAAGTGGCGTTGGACTTTGGGATGCAGTTTGCCCGCAGCCGTCGCCAAAGAATTGATAATATCTGCCGAGAACTGCGCGAGAGTTTGCAAGAAAACGACGACAGAGGCATTGACCAAGCTCACGCCGACCTGCAAGATGCTTTGTATGACCTAAACCGGGAAGTCCGCCAGTACTACGTTGACGACGAAGAAGATGACTTGTTCGGTACGATTCGTGATATCTTCACTGGCGATAAAGACCGGGAACGCGAACGCGAATCTCCAAGGGATACGTTCCGCGATCCTCCCTATGGCAGCCGCCCAAGAGGCGATGGCGCAGAACGCCCACCCTACAGGGATGAACGTGATTACTACGGCAAAAACTACGACAGGGATGATAACAGGGACTATGACAGAAGAGGTCGTTCCTCCTATGACAGCGGTTCTTCACGCAAACCTCGTCCTAGCTACCAAGATAACTGGGACGATGATGATGATTGGTTATGACATAGAAGTGGATGTTTTTAGGAAATAAAGTTATAACTTTCCCTGGCGGGGTTTCCCGCCCTTAATTCCTAAAATTACGTCTCTAACGCAAAATAAAGATCAAAGAGGTTGATGGGGAATTCGGATTTGGTCAAAAGTAATAGGTAATAAGTAATTAGTTAGTCGTTCAATAATTAATGAATCACCATTAATAAATCTAAAAACTAAAAGCTAAAGATAAATAACAGAACTATGCAAAATTTGCAGAATTTTCGCGATTATTACGAGATTTTGGGAGTCACTAAAGAGGCAACAAATGAAGATATTAAAAAGAACTATCGACGCTTAGCGCGTCAGTATCACCCAGACCTCAATCCAGGAAACAAAGCAGCAGAGGACAAATTTAAGGATATAGGTGAGGCATATGAAGTCCTTAGCGATCCAACGAAACGGGCACGTTACGACGAGTTTAGCCGCTTCTGGGAACAAAAAGGCTTTAGTGGCAAACAAGCACCACGAGGAGCGAAAACTTGGGAAAACCGCTCTAACGGTCGCGCCAGCACTGCTGAGGTAGACCCAGGTAAATATGCTGATTTTGATAGTTTTATTAATCAAGTCATTGGTGTAGGCGTTCGCAAAGAGAATAGAAATGGAAACTCCACCAATGGCGCTGAGAGCGATCCGTTTAGTTCCCCTAACAGAAAAGTTCAATATACAGTCAACCCCCGCCCCACTCGTCGGGATATAGAAGCAAGATTGACCCTGCCACTTGAAAAAGCTTATAAAGGTGGATCGGAAAGGATTCGGTTGGAAGATGGGCGATCGCTTGAAGTCAGTATGCCCCCAGGTATGGTCACAGGTCAAACCATCCGCCTAAAAAACCAAGGCATCAATGGTGGCGACTTATACTTAAAAATTACTGTAGAACCACATTCTTTATTTAAAGTAGAAGGCTCAAATGTCCTCACTCAAGTGCCGGTGACTCCTACGGAAGCGGTCTTGGGAGGACAGATCGAAGCACCAACCCTAGACGGACCAGTCAAAATGTCTATTCCCACTGGTGTGAGATCTGGTCAACGCTTCCGTCTTGCGAATAAAGGCTACCCCAAGGAAAACGGTGAACGTGGTGACCAATTGGTGGAAATTCAAATCGTTGCTCCCAAAAATATTAGTCAGCAAGAACGTGAACTTTACGAAAAGTTACGGCAGATAGAAAGCTTTAAACCCCGCGCTGATTTGGTGAGATAGGGATTGTGAGAGTGAGTGGTTAGTAGTAATTTTTGACAGCTAACAACTAACAACCAAAAACTGAAAAAGTAATTGCCATCGTCTGCCGAAGGTTGGTTAGGTTTAGAATATTAGAAAAAACTTTATTGCCAAGTGACTCAAACAGCCGTGAATCAGAATGGGGCAATGGCACAAAGCAGCGAACCGACCTATTACTCCCAGCTAGGACTGCATCCCTCGGCATCGCCAATCGACATCCGTCGCGCTTACCGGGAACTGAGCAAGCACTATCATCCAGATACGACAAAATTGCCTACTGCTGTGGCTACTGCCAAATTTCAGCAACTTAACGAGGCGTACGCCACTCTTAGCAGTCCAGAACGACGATTTACCTACGACCTGAAAATTGGCTATTCGCGCTTTGGGGTCATCCAACCACCCCCTGACTTGAATCGTCCTGTTTCCTATTCCCACGACTGGTCTAAATCAGCTTACCTCGACGCCAGCGATCGCCCCCTGTCAACAGGTGAAATCTTTGCTTTGTTTATTCTGGGATTGACATTTTTAGTTTGCTTGCTGCTGGCGATCGCCATTGGTTTAACCCGTGGAGAGGCTGCCTTTCAAATGCAACTGCTACAACATACCCCAGCAGTACAACAACACGATACCAGTATTTCACTCACTATCCCTTCTGAAATTCCAAATTAAAAATTAAATAAAAATTATCTTTTCAGTTTCCTCTTTGACTTTTTACTAAAAATATGCTTCTTACTTCCTCAGAAACACCCTTGTATAACCATCCCCTTCCCCAAATTGAACAGTGGCTGAGAGAGCAAGGCTGTCAACAAGATGAAACACAACTGCATTGCTGGCACGTACAGCGAGCAAATTGGCAAGCAGAACTCTCGCTAGATATCGAACAAATCATTGTGCGATATGTCCAAGCCGGAGAAGGTGGGCAAGATATCCAACGCGCGTTCAAGTATTCCCTCAGCCGAGAAGATATAGAACGAGCTGTTTTTTCTGGACCGTAGAAGAGAGTTCTTGAGCAGGGGAGCAGGGGAAGATGAGGGAGCAAAAGAAAAATTCTTATTCCTCATCCTCCTCGTCCCCACTTCTCACACTTTGCCAAACCTACGATCCCGTTGCTGATAGGCGCACAAGGCACGATGAAACTCGTTGCGGTTAAAATCGGGCCAGAAACTTTCAGTTATATAAATTTCTGCATAAGCTATTTGCCACAAAAGGAAATTCGACACCCGCATTTCCCCACTTGTACGAATTAATAAATCTGGGTCACAAATGCCCTCAGTGTAGAGGTGACGTTCAAATGTCGCCTCATCAATTTCATCTGGTTGAAGTAGACCTTGCTGTACTTTATGAGCAATAGCGCGGCATGCCTGTAAAATCTCCTGTCTCGCCCCATAATTGGTTGCGACTGTGAATTTAATACCGCGATTGTTTCTAGTTTCTTCCATTGAACGGGAAATTTCTTCTTGCAGCGAACCGGGTAAGGCGCTCAAATTACCCACAAATCTAATTTGAACATTCTCCTCCATCATTTCCCGCAGTTCTTGGCGCAAAACCCGCTGAAATAGAGTCATTAAAAAATCTACTTCTTCGGTCGGTCTTCCCCAATTCTCAGTCGAAAAAGCATAAGCCGTCAGCGCCCCAATTCCCCAATCATCGCAACAGCGAAGCAAATTTTTCAGAGCATCTACTCCCCGCTGATGTCCTATAAATCGGGGGAGTCCTCGACTTTTAGCCCATCGACCATTGCCATCACAAATCACCGCAACGTGCTTGGGCAATAGTTCTCGTTTTAAATCAGGGGGCAACTCTTGCAGTTCAGTGTGTTGTGCTGTCATTTCTTATCTCGTCGTGAAGCAGTCGATGGTAATCCGAGTAAACGTGAAATCAGTGCTAGTGCCTTACCACGAATCTGACGACCCAAAATCAACAAACCAGGAGCAACAGCCTCCCGATCCACAGTTGGGGAAAATTGAGCCTCTAATGACTCTTTCAGCTTCGTAATGGTCAGTGGTCTGTTTAGGGTTCCTCGTTCCGCTAAGGAAATGGAACCTGTTTCTTCTGATACAACGACACAAATGCAATTTTCGACCCGCTCAGTAATTCCCATCGCCGCCCGGTGGCGTGTTCCCAACTGGCGTGAGGCTGTGCGTCCCGATAGCGGTAAAATTATACCTGATGCCACGAGCCGCGAACCACGAATTAACGTCGCCCCATCATGTAATAAAGTTTTTGGCTGAAAAATCGTCTGTATAAGCTCTTTTGAAACTTCCGCATTCAGCTTTACTCCTGGCACAGAAAAATCCCGCTCGTCAATAGGACCAGTGGTTTCCAAAATTAGCAAAGCTCCAATCCGGTTTTTTGACAGTTCTTTAACAGCATCGACAATTTCATCAATTACACTATCAGATTTGGGAACCGCCAGACGCGACGGTTGAAACAACTGCCGGAATTCGCCACGTCCCAATTGTTCCAAAAATCGGCGAAACTCTGACTGGAGAGCAACTGCCATTGCTACAGCACAGCCAATCACTAACTTCTCCAGCACAAAGTTCAGCAGATGTAACTGCATTCTGCCACTTATTGCTGATGCCAGCATCAGAATAATAAATCCCCGCACCATCCACAGTGTCCGGCGCTCACTAATAATAACTAGTATCATGTACGTCAGCGCCAGTACTAACACAATATCCAGAGTCTCAACCAGCAAGGACTGTGACCTTCCTAGGTTTGTCACCCATTGCGTCCACCAATCTCCCATGACATCTGGCGTGAAAGTATGAAGTATAAACTGTGAAGAATGAAGAATGAAGAAGGAAGAATGAAGAATGAAGTATGAAGTATGAAGGATAAAGGATGAAGTATCAAGTATGAAGTATAAAATTTTCATCCTTTACTGTTCTACCTTCCTTTCATCCTTTATCCTTCTTTCTTTCTTTGTTTCTCTATCCTTCTACCTTCGTTTCATCCTTCATCGTTCTTAAGTCTTTCTGGTAGACGATCCTGTCGAATCAAGTCTTGATAAGTTTCGCGTTGCAAAATCAAATTCGCTTCGCCATTGGCTACTATAACAGCTGCCGGTCGAGGCAAGCGGTTGTAGTTAGATGCCATACTGTAATTGTAAGCACCAGTTGCCATGACTACGAGAATATCCCCTGGTTCCGTTTTTGGTACCTGGGCATCCTTTATTACAATATCCCCTGATTCACAATGCTTTCCGGCAATTGTTACAGTTTCTGTAAGTGGAGCAGACAATCGATTGGCAACGACGGCGCGATACACTGACTGATATGTAATGGGGCGTGGGTTATCAGACATTCCCCCATCAACTGCTACGTAGGTACGTATTTCTGGAACGACCTTGGAAGAGCCGATGGTGTAAGCTGTTACACAAGCTGTTCCAATCAGGGAACGTCCTGGTTCAGATAATAATTTTGGCAAAGGCAAATTTGCGGCTGCACAAGCTTCTTGAATCACTTCACAAATCGGTTTTACCCACTCTTCGATGCTAGGTGGATCATCTGATTCTATGTACTTAATTCCTAAGCCGCCTCCCACATTCAACTCTTTGATCGATAAACCGTATCCAGCAGCTTTACTCATCCACTGCACCATAACGGCAGCTAAATCTTGATGCGGTTGGCGTTCAAAAATCTGAGAACCAATATGGGCGTGTAATCCCACACACTCAATGACAGATTGCTGACTCACAAAAGTAAACAAGTCATCGAGTTGATTGGGATCAAAGCCAAATTTACTATCCAGGTGTCCCGTGCGAATGTACTCGTGTGTATGACATTCTATACCTGGTGTTAAACGCAGCATGATGCGGACGGGAGATGAGGGAGTCGCGACAGATGCGGAAGAAGTTCCCTGCTCAATAGCTTCAAGAGCCAACTCCACCAAAGTGTGCAACTCATGCCAGTTATCCACTACGATGGTGCAGCGAGACTCAATGGCAAAAATCAGCTCTTGCCGAGATTTATTATTGCCGTGGAAGTAGATTTTATCGGGACTCACACCCGCACTTAGGGCTGTGTAAAGTTCGCCTCCAGAAACAACATCTATTCCTAAACCAACCGAAGCTGCTAGAGCGCAAACAGACATGCAACTCCACGCCTTGGAAGCGTACAGTACCTGAGATTCGCCGTTGTAGTAGCGCTTGAAGCTATCCCGGTACTGCCGACAAGCTATTGTGAGGGTTTCTTCATCTAAAATATATAGTGGTGAACCAAATTGCTTAACCAAGGTTGTGACATCACAGCCTCCTATTTCCAAACAGTCATGACTGTTTCTTTTGGCTGTGAGCGGTAGAAGTTCCTGATTTGGTGAAAGACTTGTGTTTGAAGTGCTTGATGCAGGCAAATACTGACTACCAAAATGTTGAACCCCAGCAGGGTGTGTCGATACCATAACTATAAAAGTTGTCCTTGTCTAAATTACGGGCGTGAGTAAGTCCTCCGATTCCCAGTTTACAAAGGGCTTGTACCATTACGAACAAGTGTGAGCAAATTACCATTAGAAATTAGATATCTAACTCCAGCAGATTTGAGTGCAATGCTGGAACTTGATCAAGCCTGTTTTGGTGGTTTGTGGACAATGGATGGCTACCAACGAGAGTTAGATAGCCCTAACAGTGACTTACTCGGTTTGTTTTCCTCTGTTTCTGTCAACAGACTACTGGGAATATGTTGCTTTTGGTCAATTTTAGATGAAGCGCACATCACAATTTTGGCAGTTGATCCCCAATACCACCATCAAGGCTTCGGACAGGCTTTACTGTACTCTGTACTAAAAACTGCTTGCGATCGCGGCTTGGAGCGAGCAACTCTCGAAGTGCGAGCTTCCAACTCGGCGGCAATTTCTTTATATCAAAAATTTGGCTTCAAAACCGCTGGGCGGCGACCGCGCTACTACAAAGATAATGATGAGGACGCGCTAATACTTTGGCTACCAGACTTGCAACAGCCGGAATTTCAACAAACTTTAGATAACTGGTCTACCATAATTAGCGATCGCTTAACAAAAGCGTCTTGGTCATTGGTCATTGAACCTTAGCATATTATTAGTATTTTTTATTTAATATAATATTTTATTTTTTTCTTTATAATGATTTTCGATTGATGCAATATAACCCTATGGTAGCTTTTGGCGCTTACACTCCGACAATTTGGTATCTTTCGTTATATAAGAAATTATCATAAAGTTTAAACACTTCTTGACACGAATACTCAACTCTGGTATTAGTGTTTATTTGGGATTGAATAAAAACTTTTCAATCCAACCATCAATTGTTCGTGGTCAATCCTAAAAAAGGTAAACAAAGTTACGCTCCTCAGCACACTGACCGCACAAAAGTAAAGAAAATTAAATAAAAATCATGAAAATTTAGCAATCGCCCCATAAAGCTGGGTGAGTGATGTCGGATGTCTATTTCTTTATACAAGCATCCGTCCGCTTAGCCTGTGCTAAAATCAGCGTACCGGCACGACGCAGGTGATGGGACGAATGCCATATGTTTGAACGCTTCACAGAAAAAGCCATTAAGGTAATAATGCTAGCCCAGGAAGAAGCTCGCCGTCTTGGGCATAATTTCGTGGGTACCGAGCAGATCCTCTTGGGTCTGATTGGAGAAGGTACCGGAGTGGCGGCTAAGGTACTAAAATCCATGGGCGTCAATCTCAAAGACGCTCGGATTGAGGTAGAAAAAATCATAGGTCGAGGCTCAGGCTTTGTCGCTGTGGAAATTCCGTTTACCCCACGGGCAAAGCGGGTTCTAGAACTATCCTTGGAAGAAGCGCGCCAATTAGGCCATAACTATATTGGCACCGAGCATCTGCTGTTGGGCTTAATCCGAGAAGGGGAAGGTGTAGCAGCCAGAGTGCTAGAAAACCTAGGGGTGGACCTATCTAAAGTAAGAACCCAAGTCATCCGAATGCTGGGCGAAACAGCTGAGGTAACTGGTGGTGGTCAACCACGCGGGAACAAAACCCCAACATTGGACGAGTTTGGCTCAAATCTGACCCAAATGGCAGCTGACGGCAAGCTTGATCCAGTGGTGGGACGTGCCAAAGAAATTGAACGCGTGATCCAGATTTTGGGTCGCCGGACAAAAAATAATCCCGTGCTGATTGGGGAACCAGGGGTAGGTAAAACCGCGATCGCCGAAGGTTTAGCACAACGCATTGCCAACAAAGATGTCCCTGACATCCTAGAAGACAAGCGTGTGGTGACTCTGGATATCGGTCTACTCGTAGCAGGAACCAAGTACCGGGGTGAATTTGAAGAACGCCTGAAGAAAATCATGGATGAAATTCGTCAGGCGGGCAATGTCGTTCTCGTGATTGACGAGGTTCACACCTTAATTGGTGCAGGTGCGGCAGAAGGCGCAATCGATGCAGCAAATATCCTCAAACCCGCCTTGGCGCGAGGTGAATTGCAGTGTATCGGAGCCACAACTCTAGATGAATACCGCAAGCACATCGAGCGGGATGCAGCTCTCGAGCGTCGTTTCCAGCCAGTCATGGTGGGTGAACCCTCAGTAGATGAGACGATAGAGATTCTCTATGGTCTACGCGATCGTTACGAACAGCACCACAAGCTGAAAATCTCCGATGAAGCTTTGGTTGCAGCGGCGAAGCTGTCTGACCGTTACATCAGCGATCGTTATCTCCCAGATAAAGCAATCGACTTGATTGACGAAGCAGGAAGCCGGGTTCGGTTGATTAACTCCCAACTGCCCCCCGCAGCGAAAGAGTTGGACAAAGAACTGCGTCAGATTTTGAAAGAAAAAGACGATGCAGTCCGCGCTCAAGACTTTGATCGAGCTGGCGAGTTGCGCGATCGCGAGATGGAAATCAAAGCCGAAATTCGCGCCATTGCTCAGAGCAAGACCAATTCTACCCGCACTGAAGGTGATGAACCTGTGGTGACGGAAGAAGACATTGCTCACATTGTTGCTTCCTGGACTGGGGTACCGGTGAACAAACTCACCGAATCGGAATCCGAGAAGCTGCTGCACATGGAAGACACCCTACATCAGCGCTTGATTGGTCAAGAGGATGCTGTGAGAGCGGTTTCGCGGGCAATTCGTCGCGCTCGTGTCGGTTTGAAGAATCCCAATCGACCCATTGCTAGCTTTGTTTTCTCCGGTCCGACAGGTGTGGGGAAAACGGAATTGGCAAAATCTTTGGCTTCTTACTTCTTCGGTTCCGAAGAAGCGATGATTCGCCTAGATATGTCGGAATACATGGAGCGCCATACCGTCAGCAAGCTGATTGGTTCGCCTCCTGGTTATGTCGGATATAACGAAGGCGGTCAACTGACCGAAGCCGTGCGGCGTCGTCCTTACACGGTAGTGCTGTTCGACGAAATCGAAAAAGCACACCCCGACGTCTTCAATATGCTGCTGCAAATTTTGGAAGATGGTCGCTTAACCGATGCTAAAGGTCGCACCGTAGACTTCAAAAACACCTTGCTGATTTTAACATCTAATATCGGTTCCAAGGTGATTGAGAAGAGTGGTAGCGGTTTCGGCTTCGATGTTGCTGAAGACCAAACAGAGGCGCAGTACAACCGGATTAAATCTCTGGTTAACGAAGAACTCAAGCAGTACTTCCGTCCTGAATTCCTCAACCGTTTGGATGAAATCATCGTCTTCCGTCAATTGAGCAAGGAAGAGGTCTCACAAATCTCCGACATCATGCTCAAGGAAGTGTTTGGTCGCCTCACAGAAAAAGGCATCATACTGGAAGTTACCGACAAATTCAAAGACCGCTTGATCCAAGAAGGTTACAGCCCCAGCTACGGCGCAAGACCATTACGTCGGGCAATTATGCGGTTGTTAGAAGATAGCCTCGCCGAAGAGATTCTATCTGGTCGCATCAAGGATGGTGATACAGCCATAGTTGATGTCGATGAGACTGGCAATGTGGTTGTCAGAGCTGAACAGCGC
This sequence comes from Kalymmatonema hyalinum WJT4-NPBG1, assembly GCA_019359075.1. GTDB lineage: Bacteria > Cyanobacteriota > Cyanobacteriia > Cyanobacteriales > Nostocaceae > Kalymmatonema > Kalymmatonema hyalinum. The sequence continues at coordinate 49,881 of JAHHIB010000018.1, read as the reverse complement.
CGGGAATTGTTAACCCCTGTAGTTGAATAGAAAGAAGAAATTTCTTTACTCTTCACTCTTTTAATAAATGGTAGAGCAGTTGTATGCTCTACCATTTTTTGTTTTATAAACCTTGTGAATACGCTCTTCTAACGTACTTCATCACAACGGGTTGCAGTGTGTAAAGCACTTTACTCTGTTCTCTAGTTGTTTCAATAAGCGATCGCCTACTGAGGGAGTCTAAAGCTTCGATGATTTCTGATGTTGATACGGTTGATGATATATTTTCTCTTAATTGCTCTAGCGCTATTGGCTGTTGACAAATTGTTAACACGTACATCACCTTTTGTTCTAGCTCTGACAGCCGTTGAAACTGTAGGTCTAAAATTTCTGTAAATATATCACCAAGCACTATTGTGTTGTATCTTAAAAATTCGGCTACATTACCTCCAAACAAGTCTTTGATAGTTTTAGAAACTATTTTCAACGCCAAGGGGTTTCCTCGATACATTTGAATGAGTTCTTGCCCTTGTTTTGGTTCATATATCAAGTTTGCTTCGCTAAGAATTTTATCAGCAGCTGCTCCTAAACCACTTAGTAGTAATGACCGCACAGGGAGCTTATCACCTTCTAATAAAACAATTTCTTTTGGTTTTTGTTGACTCGTCAGTACTAAACAACTTGGCAAATCACGTTCTTCTCCAAGTCGTTTAATGAGTTCTCGATAACCTTCATATCCTTCAGCAGCGCTGTCCAAAATTACATCCAAATCATCCAGTACCACTAAACAACGGTGTTTGCGTAAACAATCAACTAATCGTGATAAACTTGCCTGATTATCTTGCTCCTGATGAAAGAAAAAAAGCAAGCTTGCTATGGTATCACTAACTGATGGAGCATGACGAAGCGAGCGCCAAATAAAATACTCAAACTCATCTTTAATTTGTTCTACACTGCGTACCGCCAGAGCAGTTTTGCCAATTCCCCCCATGCCTTGCAGCTCTACCACACGACAGCGGTCTTTGATAATCCATTGCTGTAGCTTTGACAATTCTTCAGTGCGTCCGTAGAAAGCAGAAACTTCAGGCGCTTCGCCCCAATCTTCGCTCTCTAAACTATCAACAATTTCTTGCCAGTCCAGTCCAACTGCCGCACAAATATCGATAAAAAATTGTGCTTGAATATACTTTTTTTGCCAAAATCGCTTCAAAGTTGCTACTGAAGCCTTAGCCGCATCAGCCCAAGCGGGAGATTGTCTATCCCAGCTCTTGCGAATTCTGGCTTGGTCAACCGTTTTTAGCCCTTGGGGCGAAGCTCGAAGTGAACTTGCCATAGTCGTCCTCCAGGGGTGCATCTTAATGCGTGCAGGAATATACCTAACTACAAACTACAGTTGCAGCATTTCGGATTGAGATGCTTTTTAGCTGCATTTTATCCATATATATTTTGGCACAGCGGTAAAGGCAGTGAACTAAAAACTGAGCTAAGAATGCGCCAACAGTGCGCCACCAAGTCTTTGTAGAAAAAGCATTCTAGAGATGTGGGGAAGAAAAAGAGGGAAACTCAAGCATCTTTCCCACTTGGAAAACGTGACAACGATACAGAAAAACTCATACTTAATTAGGAGAAAAAAGATGAAAGACAAGCAACTGTTTACAGAACTAACTGCCGAATTTGAAGCTCCTGTCACCGAACTTGACGATGAAGTTGCTGCTACCTGTAGTGGTGGTGCTGCAATTGATATCTACTTTGGAGGTCCTAACCCAGATGTAATTTTATATGACAAAGAAAATCGTGGTCTAGGAGATGCACTGCAAATCAATGCAAAAGCGTTTGGTGGTGATGATAACCTCGACAACAGCGCCATCGGTAGTGGTTGGAATAACAAGACTTCGTCTATTCAAGTAATAAGAGGTAACTGGGTGATATACCAAGACTCTGGCAAAGGTCGTCCATCTAAGGTAATTCTAACGCCCAACGGTGGACCAAAGAAGGACGGGGTCTATCCTAATGCCAAAGCATTTGGTCTTCCAGACAACTCACTAACTGGTATTTTTCGGACAAACGTCTAGTCCTCATGCAACTTTTTTAGGGATTTGTGCGTAGACAGTAAAGCTCGCATTATTGCCATTAGTTTTGTGAAGTAATGTTACAAGAACTAATGGCTTGCGTAAAACAGATACATAACTCTCCGAGTAATAGGTAGCAAGTCAAAACAACAAGTTTTGCAGCTTGCTTTCCAAAACGACAGTTCCTTAAGGAACGATACAGAACAATTTGCACTTAATTAGGAGAAAAAAGATGAAAGACAATCAGCATGAACAACTGTTCACCGAATTAACTTCCGCAGAAGCTGCTGCTGTTGAAGGAGGTGGTAGTTTCAATTCGACTGTTAATTTTGATACGTTCCTCACCACACGAGTGTTCAATGTGCGACCCGGTGGAACAATTAAACTCACTTCCAACACCAAATCGGCTAAGAGTAACCCAGACTTCGGTGCAATTATTAGAAATGTAGATACTAATAATTCGAATGGAAAGATAGCCAGTGTTGGTAAAGATACCACTACATGGACTGACATACGGGGAGGCAGATACGTAATCGATTTTAGAGATGATAAAGACGGTGTATTTGTCACTGGCGACATAAGAGTTGACTACACCTCCTGATGCAGCACCTTTGCTAAACGCTCAAAAGTCTGATCAAACAAACTGATTAGACCAGTAGAACATTTACGGCGATCAAGACTTTCCCCTTGATCGCCTTCTCTCCAACAAAGAGATATATAACACATTTGTTTTTGATTGTTCTGAAAGATGCAAGAAGCGTACCTTTCCAAAAATCAACAACAGAGCTAAAACCAACAAAGTTAAATGGTTTGAGTTTTGACGATGAAATATCAAAGTGTCTTGCAACATAGCGAAGAAGACTGCGGCGCAGCCTGCATTGCTACTGTTGCCAAACATTACGGACGCACCTTTGCCATCAGTCGAGTGCGCGAAGCAGTCGGCACAGGTTCGCGAGGAACTAGCCTACTAGGGTTAAGACGGGGAGCCGAAGCTTTAGGATTCAATGCCCGCCAAGTTAAAGCTAACCCACAACTACTCGACTCTTTGCACAAAATTTCCCTACCTGCGATCATACACTGGAAAGGCTACCACTGGATCGTTTTATACGGGCAAAAAGGGAAAAAATATGTCATTGCCGATCCTGGTGTAGGCATCCGCTATCTCACCCGTAGAGAGTTGGTTGAAGGTTGGGGCAATGGTATCATGCTGCTGATGGAGCCTGATGACAGCCGCTTTTACGAACAGCAGGATGATAAAGTTGGCGGCTTTGGGCGTTATCTTAAGCGAGTTTTGCCCTATCGCAACATCTTAGCTCAGGCGATCGCCATCAACATTGCGATCGGACTGCTCTCGCTTGTCTCTCCCTTGATGATGCAACTGCTCACCGATGATGTACTGGTGCGCGGAGATACTCAGCTGCTAACTGTTGTGGCTATTGGGGCGATCGCCATGAATCTATTTAGCAGCGTCATAGGCTTGGTACAATCTCACCTGATTGGTCACTTTGGTCAACGGCTGCAATTAGGACTCATCCTAGAATACGGGCGAAAACTGCTGCACTTGCCTCTTGAGTACTTTGAAGGACGACGCAGTGGCGAAGTCGTCAGCCGCATTGCTGATGTTAATGCCATTAATACTCTCGTTTCCCAAATTGTCCTTGGTTTACCCAGCCAATTTTTTATCGCAGTAGTTTCCTTGGGCTTTATGCTGTTCTACAGCTGGCAACTCACTTTAGCTTCCCTCGCCGCCTTTGTCATCGTCACAGGAGTCAACCTGCTTTTTCTCCCCGCCTTGCGCCAGAAAACCCGCAACCAGATTGTCCTAGGTACAGAAAACCAAGGCTTTCTCGTCGAAACTTTTCGCGGTGTCCAGGTGCTAAAAACTACCCAAGCCACACCCCAAGCTTGGCAAGAGTATCAGAGCAATTTTGGTCGCCTCGCTAATTTGGGCTGGAGTACGATGAAGCTGGGGCTTTACAGCGGCACAATCACCAGTATTATTTCCACTTTCACGAGTATTGCCTTACTCTGGTTAGGCAGCTACTTAGTGATTAATCGTACCCTAACTATAGGTCAGCTGCTAGCGTATAGCGGCTTGAGTGGTAACTTTCTTGGCTTTTTGGGTTCAGTCATTGGGTTAGTTGATGAGTTTATCACTGCTCAAATTGTCATCCAACGTTTGACAGAGGTGATTGACGCTACCCCAGAGGACGAAAACGATTTCAAAAAACCAGAGGCAGAAATTCCTGGTGATGCGGACATTACCTGCGCCAGCCTCAACTTTCACCACGCAGGTAGAGTTGACCTGCTGGAAGACTTTTCCCTCACTATACCTGGCGGTCAAGTCATTGCCTTAATTGGTAAATCTGGCTGTGGCAAAAGTACCTTCGCTAAACTGATTGCTGGTTTATATTCCCTGCAGTCTGGTAATATTCGCTACGGCATTTATAATCAGCAAGACCTCTCCTTAGAATGCCTGCGACAACAGGTAGTTCTAGTACCTCAAGAACCTCACTTCTGGAGTCGTTCAATTATTGACAACTTCCGCTTCAGCTATCCCCACATCAGTTTTGAACAAATTGTGAGGGCTTGTCAAATAGCTGGTGCAGATGAGTTTATCAGTAAACTGCCCGACAAATATCAAACCGTTTTAGGAGAATTTGGCGCGAATCTTTCTGGTGGACAACGGCAGAGGCTAGCCATAGCTAGAGCCATAGCGACTGAGCCGCCCGTACTCATTTTAGATGAATCCACTGGCGCTCTTGACCCGGTGAGTGAAGCCGAAGTGCTAGATAAATTGCTGTACTACCGAACCGGGAAAACCACAATTATGATTAGCCACCGCCCGAAAGTCATCGGGCGAGCTGATTGGATTGTACTACTTGAGGAAGGGCGTTTGAAAATTCAAGGCACTCCTGAGGAACTGCGGCTTGTTCCTGGTAACCACTTAGACTTCTTAGAAGACTTTGCCCCATTAAGAAATGGTTTGGTGGTCAAATCTTCCCCCAAATCTGAATCTAACGGCAAATCTCCGGCAATTAGTAAATAAAATTATCATGCTTAGTCACTTCAACTCAGCAGAATCTCTTCCACTTATTGAAGAAAACGAATTTCTGCCACCAATTAGTCGTTGGACTACTCTTGGTGGACTGGTTATGCTTAGCGCCGTGGCGATCGCGATCGCCGTTGCCTCTGTAACAAAATACAAAGTCACCGTTAAAGCACAGGCGAACATCCGTCCTGCTGGTGAATTGCGGATTGTGCAGGCTGCAACGGAAGGTCCAGTAATGCGCGTCTCGGTTAAAGAAAATCAAGTTGTCAAGAAAGGAGATGTCATTGCCACTATCGACAACTCGCGCCTTCAAACCAAAAAAAGCCAACTGCAAAGCAACATCCAGCAGTCTCGGTTACAACTCGTTCAAATCAACGCCCAAATTAGCGCCATGGGTAGCCAGATAAAAGCCGAAACTGACCGCATCAACCGCGTTATCGCTGGAGCCGAAGCTGAATTGAGCGGTCGCACTCGGGAATATCAAGACAAGCAAATCACCACTGGTGCTGATGTCGAAGAAGCCGAGGCAAACGTCAGGATAGCCCAGGAGGAATTGCAAAAAGCCTTCGCAGAGTTAAAGTCAACTCAAGCGAATTTAGGGTCAACAGTTGCCACCTTAGCAGCAGCCCAATCAAAGCGAAACCGATATCAGAAAGTAGCCAAAGAAGGAGCGCTTTCTCAAGACCAATTCGAGGAAGCACAACTCGCTGTGAATCAGCAATCGTCAGCGGTGGAAGCACAAAAAGCAGCAGTTGAGGCACAAAAACAAACAATTCAACGCCTACAACAAGCTGTTTCGGCAGCTGTTGCTAAACGGCGAAGTGCAATAGCTATTCTCAATCCGAGTGGCGCAGAAGTGGCGATCGCACAAGAACGCATTGCCCAAGAAAAAGCGACAGGACAAGCCCACTTAGCGACTTTAGATAAAGAACGTAAGGCTCTTATCCAACAAAAAATTGAAATCCAAAAACAGCTAGAGCGCGACGTCCGTGAACTCCAACAAGTGACAATTGACCTCAGCCAAACTGTCATGACTGCCACCGCGGACGGTATTATCTCCAAGCTCAACCTGCGAAACCCTGGTCAAACCGTGCGTCCAGGAGAAGAAATAGCGCAGATTGTCCCCAGTGATGCTCCCTTGGTTGTCAAGGCATCTGTGGCATCTGAAGAGAAAAGCAAGTTGAAAGAAGGTCAAAAAGTTCTTTTGCGTGTTTCTTCCTGTCCTTATCCCGATTACGGCACTCTTAAAGGTAAGGTAACAACGATTTCCCCAGATGCTTTCGTCCCTCAAGCCAATGGTACTACTGGAGTTGCCGCCACAACAGCGACAAGCCAAAAGGCAGCGGGTGCCGGTGCTTTCTATGAAGTCACAATTGAGCCTGAAAGCCTTTCTTTACATCAAGGTAAAAAAGAGTGTGCTGTTCAATTGGGGATGGAAGGTAGAGCCGATATTATTTCCAAAGAAGAGACTGTACTGCAATTCTTCTTAAGAAAAGCAAGACTAATCGCGGACGTGTAAGGTTATTAATGACAACCTTCCAAAGATTTGACATCCCCTGAACTGCCCAAATAACGCGATCGCTCATTAAACTTCTTGCATACAGATAAATTATCTGTGTCCATCTGTGTCCATCTGTGGTTCAAAAATTCATAAATTTGATTAAAACAAGCGAGCAGGCTTTTGGCGAACATTGGAATCAATTGACTTTACCCGATGCACTACAGAAATCATGTAATCATAATCTGGAACTGACACATTAGGAACATAACCTATTTCTCGAACTACACTTAATGGAGCTGCACTCATAATTTTGCGAATTTGCTCTTGGCGGTTTGGCTCTATATTAGGTGCAATCAAAACTACATCCGGTGGAACGTTGTGAGGGTCAATGAAAAGCACGCGAAACTGTGTATTGCTTAAGCTCGGGCTGTAGAGATTATATTCTGCCAGTGAGATAGCACCAGCATCCGCTTTTCCTTGGGCAACTAATTCCAGAACTATTTTGGGTGTAGGTGCGAATAATATTTCAGCCAATGTTAAGCCATAAAGGTTATAAATAGGAAAATAATATCCTGTTGCTGAACCTTGTTGACCCAAAGCAACCGTCTGACCTTCTAGCTGTTTCAACTCTTTTATTGGGCTGTCGTTGCGAACAACCAAAATCGACCTGGAATGATTAAAACCTTGCACGAGAAACAACGGGCGGTATTGGTAGTCGGCGATCGCACTTGCTGCTACACCTGGAGAAGCAAACACCAATGACCAAGCTTTGCTTTGAATGCGCTCAAGAGCTTTATTTTCATTGTAAGCAGGCTCTAGCTCAACCCGTGCCCCCGTTGTTTTAGCCAAGTAACGATTAAAGTCAGTATATTTGTCAAGTATTTGTTCGCCTTCACTGTAACTAACTACACCTATGACCAGCTGACCGTTAAGATTCGTTGGTGCTGGTTTGCATCCACCTATTGTTATAAACAGCAGCACCATAACAAATAATTTACGTGATAACTTCAAATGCATTACTGTTTTAATTTTTAGAATAAATCTTTTTACTTATTAACATTAATTCCCTGTTTTTAAAATCATCCTCTATTTTTATATAGATATTTTTCATAGTCCAATTTGAAAATAAATAGCCGTCAAGGAAAAGAGAAGAAAACCAATATATAATTTTAAGCAAGCATCCTAAGAATTAACTGTGAATTTCTTGCAGGCAAATCAAATGTTGTGGTTAAATAAAGATTTAAGAAATGTCAAAATTCGTGCCAAGTTTAACATATTTTTGATGTTTATTTTCATACTTGGCATTTCCTTAAGCGGTACTGCTCTGTCTACAGTACTTGAACACAGAGCCGAAGAGGAATTAACCTCTAAAGCCATGGTTCTATTTACAACGATGAATTCTGTAAGAAACTATACACAACAGCATATAAATCCCCTACTATTACCTAAATTAGAAACCGAATCAGCATTTATTCCAGAAGCAATACCAACCTTCTCGGTTAGAGAGGTTTTTGAGAGTATTCGTAGCCAAGAAGAATATAAAAATTTCTTTTATAAAGATGCATCCCCCAATCCAACTAACCTACGTGATAAAGCTGATGAATTTGAAACTCAGCTTGTGAAAGAATTTCGCAGCCATCCCCAGACTAAACAACGTTCTGACTTTCGTAACCTTCCTGAAGGAAAAGTATTTTACATCGCACGACCATTTGCTATTCAAGAACAAAAATGCCTGCAATGCCATTCAGCGCCAGCAATTGCTCCTAAAAGTTTGCTAACAAGTTATGGTTCTGAACATGGTTTTGGATGGAAACTCAATGAAATTGTAGCTGTCCAAATTTTGTATATCCCTGCTGAAGAAATTTTTAATAGTGTTCAGCGTTCTTTTTATTTAGTAATGGGAGTTATCATTTGTGTTTTTGTGATAGTCATTTCAACAATAAATTTATTACTGAGAAAAGCTGTTATTGAGCGAATCAGAAAAATAGCGAACACGGCACAGGAAGTAAGTACTGGAAATATGACTGCTGATTTTACAGAAAAGTCTCAAGACGAAATAGGTGCTTTAGCAGTAGCATTCAATCGCATGAAATCCAGTTTACAAATATCTATAAAGCTTCTTAATCAGAAAAAGTAATTCACTTAAGAAGCTATATAACCTAGGCGTTGTTGAAAATGATGAGCATTTTCTCGTTCGGGAATTTCTTCTGCTAAAACCTGCACCAGTTGCACTGGAGAAATTTCTGGATTAGACTCCAGAGCTTTTTGAACAAGGAAAGTAGCTACTGGACCAACTATATTAGATAGCTCTTCTTCACATCGACGCACAAAGCTTTCGTTAATTTTTTTCTTTTCTTTGCTTTGTGTCTCAGTAGAATGTGTTTGAGATTTTTCAGCAGTGTCTTGCATAAGTAACATGATCTGCTTCTCAAACTCCACTTGTTGGTCCTTAAGAAGGTAAAATCGCAAATTCTCTACCAGTTCCTTAGGGTTAAGTGTGTCTTTACCAACTTCTTGTAACAAGGTAGGGGCAATGGGACCGATCAGATCAATTAACTTCTCTTCTAAAAGAGAATATTTTTCTGGAGAAAGGACTGAGTTGGAGGTAGGTTTTACGTTCTCCATAACAGTACCTTTAGAGCTAGGATGTGCTAGTTTTTCTTCTAAAGAAAAGCGTTGTGTCAAAAGATCAAATTCCTTTAAACGCCGCCAAGCTATTTGCAAAATGACCTGCTCTCTTTCCCGCAAAATTTCTTGAGTATTTTTAGGTCTTTTTTCCAATGATGGTTCCATCAATCTATCGATAAAATTTGCAAAAATAGGGGAAATGTCTGATGCTAGGCTAGGCCAAATCAAATGACCTGTTACAGAGCTACAAGCCAAATTACTAGGATGTTGACCTGTGAGTAAATGAACAAATGTGCGCCCTAAAGCAAAGAAATCAGATTGCGGAACAACTTTGCGTTGAAATTGCTCTGGAGCCGTATAACCATATGAACATACAAACGTGACAGTGTGCCCATTAATGACTGTCTGTGTAATTTCTCTGGCTGTTCCAAAGTCAATTAATGCGAGTTTACCATTAGGTTTTAGTATAATATTGGAAGGCTTAATATCGCGATGAAAAAATCCATTTTGATGCACGTAAGCTAAAATTTTAGTGATTTGTTTGAGCCAATAAAGTGCCAAATCTTGAGAAATTGGCTCATTGTCATTCTCATTCAACCACTGCTGCAAATTCTGCCCCTTAATTTTTTCCATTATTAGGCAGAGCAATTCTTGACTGTTGTTGAAGTATAAGGAAAAATTTTCTTCTGCTTTAGGAATTCCTGGATGCGTTAACTGACTAAGAATATTTGCTTCTTGTTCAAAAAGTTCGACTATTTTAGAATCATTTTTCATCAAAACTTTGAGAACTTTCAGCGTGTTGTTATCCTTAATATCTTTTACTTCAAAAATCTCAGAGTAACGATACGGTGTATCCAGATTACATAAAGGTCTAATTGGCAGATATCTGTTCTTAATGAACAAGGGTGTATTGCAGGCTTCGCACTTGGTAGCAGTGTCAGAGTTTTGACGCTGTGAACACTTGGGGTTTAAGCAATAGAGCATACTTCTACAGAGGAATCCCCGTAGGTGAGATATTTCGACTTCTGTTTATCATGATGTTGTGTATGCTGCTAAGCGAGAACTATCAGCAGCAAGGTTTTTGTACAACCGCTGTAATACTGTTTTGTCAAATTTTGTGACATATAATCCCCGCAAACTCTCTTTACAAAGAGGGCTTGCGGGGATCTATTTTGTGGCAAGATAAAGGGAATTGGTATAAATCCCTGTTTGTTGCCGTTTCAGCAAACGGCTCTTGAGTAGATACCATTGCGGCAATTTTTTATCAAAACCTTAATTCTAATGCTAACGGAAATCCCCTATCTCCATTAGCTGCACTTGTAACAGTTACCTAGATCAGCTTGTTATGAGGTTGACTAGCCTACAAAGTCATCAGGACTACAGTTGCTCACTCAGTACGTTAGAATTGGATCTGCAAAATTGCCTTTATTAATCGGCAATAATTATTCATCGATTTGCCAAACATCCTTGGTCACATTTTCATCCAAAATCTTCTTTGGTCGCACAATCAGAATGATTTTCCCAAGTAGGGGAATTTCCGGTGCCGTTTCAAACCATTGAAAATCTAACTCACCAGAGTTATCAACCACAAAGTAACTACTAGCGTCCCATTCTCGCTCTTGCCGATTTATAACAACCAACACAGGTTGTGAAAGATTTTGTGTTTGGTTGGGAAGGCGATCGCTCTTGCACAAAATCACCACTGGATCTTCGGCATTCAACAAAACCTGCCAACCTGGTAATGGTACCCAAGCTTGCTCTCCGGCAAACTTAACCATGCGAAATGGTTCTATCTCTTCTATGAGGGGTACTGCTTGCAAGTCTTTTGGTGCCAATGGCAACTCACCCACCACTGGTACAAGCCGGGGCAATTCCTCCTCTGATTCCAGGCGGTAAAAAGGCAAAATAGGGGCAGGACGTTTGGGTACGAGCGTAAAATCAGTCAGTAACTGTTCGATTTGTTTCCTTGCTGTTTGTGAGTGAGCAAAACGTAAACCTTTGGCTATGAGGCGCGAGCGTTCTTGTAAGTCTGAGTTTTGGCGGGCTAGTTTCCAACATTGATATGCAACTGCGTCCCCTGGATGATTTTCAAACCCCTCTGGTAAGGTACGAAAGCGAGAAAAATCTTTGATTGCTTTGGCGACTTCCCGCGCCTCATCAACATCAATTTTGTGTTGGAAAGTCAGTTCCGCAGCACCGGCACGTTCTTCTTGGGTGAGCAGCCGCAGTTCGTACAAAACATCACTTCCGCGCGTGCTGTAATGCGATCGCACTGCAACAGAAGCACCAGCCTTTTCTATAGAATTGTAAACTTGAGCGCCAACAACGACCTGATTTTGTTGTACCTGCTCAAATCCAGTTGCCTCAAAAATGGCTTGGGGATCGTAACCGAGTTTTTGCAGTTGGGCTATAGCAACTCCCCATTCCACCCAGGTGCCTTGCTTTTGTCTAAGCTTTCGCAGCAACTCTGGTGCCACATCGTTATTATCAGAATTTTGAGCATTGGGTGGTAGGTCAGTCATAATCCAGGGTTCGAGCTTCAGAAGGCGGTTAATACTTATGCAGCAAGTCTTATTGTATTATGAATCCTCCCGCCCCTGACTCTTCAAGTACACATAGGCTTTCAATATTTTATTGTGAAGCCGATTTATCCGTTCTCAATAAAAAAACAGTAGAAAACTGGCTGGCTCAAGATCCACTCTTCACCGAGGCGATCGCGCTCACTTGCACTCGTTACTATCAACCGACAAAATAGATAGTCATATCAAGTCCGGATGAACACTTGTAAAAAAATACCCTGCCCCTAATCCCCAGAGGGGATCGGTGAGTTCCCACAAATGACAAATAAGAAAAATTAATCACTCATAACTAATGACTGATAACATTCGCACTATTTTTAACCGCATTGCTCCTGTTTATGACCAGTTAAATGATTGGCTGAGTCTAGGACAACACCATGTATGGAAGGAAATGACAGCCAAATGGAGTGTAGCTAAACCGGGAGATACAAGTCTTGATTTGTGTTGCGGTAGCGGAGACTTATCTTTTCGGTTAGCGCGACGTGTAGGAAGAAACGGACAGGTGTATGGAGTAGATTTTTCTTCACAATTACTAGAAATTGCCAAGAAACGTTGTCAAAGTCAGTATCCCCAACCTAAGATTACTTGGGTGGAAGCTGACGTTCTTTCCTTACCTTTTGAGGATAATCAATTTGATGCTGCAACAATGGGCTATGGTTTAAGAAATGTAACAGATATTCAGCGTAGTTTGAAAGAGTTACACCGCGTTCTGAAAGCGGGTGCTAAAGCTGCGATTTTGGACTTTCATCGTCCCAGCAATCCCCAACTCCGCGCCTTTCAGCAGTGGTATCTGGGCAATCTTGTCGTTCCAATTGCCAATAACCTAGGACTAAAGGAAGAATACGCCTACATTAGTCCCAGCTTAGACCGCTTTCCCACAGGCAACGAGCAGCGAGAGATAGCTCGTCAAGTTGGTTTTGCAGCAGCAACACATTACCCCATTGCGAACGGTATGATGGGAGTGTTAGTGATAACGAAAGCTTAGTAGTTGTTTGTTATTAGTTATAAGTCATTTGCTGATAACTGATAACTAATGACTAATAACTAATAATTAATGACTGTGGATTGGTCTCACCTTTGGCTTTATGTGTCTCCCCCGATAGTGGGTGGAGTTATTGGCTATTTCACTAACGATATAGCTATCAAAATGTTATTTCGTCCTTACCGCGCGATTTACATCAGCGGACGAAGGGTACCTTTTACGCCTGGATTGATTCCCCGTAATCAGGAACGGCTTGCCAAGAATGTCTCAGATACCATCATGGGGTCGCTGCTGACACCAAATGAGTTGCAAAAACTGGCGCGGCGATTGTTGCAAACCGAACGCGTGCAAGGAGCAATTATCTGGATATTGCGACTTGCCCTTGATCAGTTAAAATCCGATAAAGAGCAGAAAACTGCCAAGATTTTGGCGGGAATATTGCGGGATTTGTTAGGGGAATCCTTGCCACGTCTTCTGAAGGTTTTGGCGCGGCGAGAAGACTTTTTAGAGGCGCAGATCAATCAAATTTTTGATCAAATATTACTGGACTTTCAACTTACTGAAGAACAAGCTGGTCGTCTTGCTGAGTGGTTGCTACAAGTCGTTATACCGCCGGATGTGTTGCGACAAGCAGCCATTGACTTTTTGACGGATCGCACGATTCAAACGATTGACGAAAGTTTTCGGGAAAAAACCAGCGGTACCTATTGGGTTGTGGCTAATCTCTTAGGCTTACGCAATACTTTGAGTCGGCTGCGGACTTATTGTTTGGATGAAAAAGACGCTACCAATACACGCCTGCAGGAATTGATCCAAGAATTGCAGGTGCGCGATCGCATCAAGCGATTTCTGCTAAGTTTATCTTTACAAAATTTACCAATAGGCACAGTACGGCAATTGCGAAAGACGACACGCGAAAGCGTCCGTCATTACCTGCAAACGCGCGGTAGCGACTTACTCCAAGGGTTAAGTGGTTCCGTTGACTGGGAGAATACTGCCATGTTGCTGGTGAACCGCCTCAGCACCTCTCCGGTTGTGAGTAGTTCACTGGAAGTGGTCAGCAAAGAACTGGCTCTTGTTTTAGAGCGGTATTTAGAAAGAGACTTAGAAGCAATTGTGACTCAGGCAATTCCAATTTTGGCAATTGATCAAGTGATTGTTGACCGCGTCAAATCCACTTCACCTGCTGATTTAGAAGCAGCAATTGAGGGAATTGTCAAAAATGAATTGCAGGCAATTGTGAATTTAGGTGGTGTTTTAGGCTTTATTGTGGGATTGGTGCAAGTAACGTTTTTGTTGTTTAGTCAATCGTTATAAACTCGTACCTTGGCTTTTCCAGGGTACGCAATTCAATTCAAATACGCCTTCTTACTGGCTCACTCTGTCTGTTGTTGCAACGAATCTACCTCTTCAACAGATAACCCAGTCACTTTTACTACCTCCTAATAGCCAAGTGGCAAAGTCGGTGGAGAAAGTTTCGGCAAGGAATTTACGAATCGTGATGCGTAAAGCCCCCCTTTTCTAAAGCAGGGCTGTTTCATTCCACAAGGGCAAGAAGTTTGTCAATATCATTAGAGAGAAATCTTTGAGCAGTTGTGATGCCAGCATGACCATTTCGACGGAGTATATTGAGTGCGATCGCTCTAATAAGTGAGAGATTTGCAGGAGCGTTACCCATACGAATAGTGGAATCATCTTCATGAAGAACAACATCCTTCACCCAATGGAGGCGATTTTCTATACCCCAATGAGCGCGAATACCACAAGCAAATTCTTTTGCAGTGCAAATCAGGCTACTGATGTAACAAATAATCTCATGGTATTTTTTACCACCTCGTGTCCCGACTCTTTCCACCCGAATTAAAGACTTAATCCCAGTCCAGGCTGGGTCTATACCATTCAAATCATCAAAGACTTCTAGGATACGGGTTGTGAGTCTATCCCTAGTTTTTTGTGTCTCTATATAACGACTCGTTGGTTTTCTGAGTGCAGCAATGCGTTGAATATGACGATGTAATTTGGGCTGATTGTCTTTAACAGCAATGATGTAATCATTGCCACTGTCTATAATTAACTTGCAAGTTTTTTTTGGCAGTGTAAAGAATCAAAACTGAATACAGCATCTTTTATATCCAAAGCTGCAATTAAATTTTGCACAGTTATGATTTCGCTCTCCTCCTTGTTTTCAAATTTTTCCATACCTAAAACAAGTCCTCTTTTACTCGCAAATACTGAAACGATGCTGACAAAATTCTGACATGATTTTTCGTAGTCTTGGACTGTTCCTTTAATGCTTTTACCGTCGATGCTACACCACTCGCACTCATTTAAATCAACGTAGTTTTGTGCCCACTGATTAAATGTTGCGGCAAGTTTATCAAAATCAACTCCCATCACTACGCGCCTGATCGTCGAGTACGAAGGAACACCATGTTTTTGGATTTCAAACGTCTTGCTCAACATTCGACGATGCCGTTTCACGAAATCTCCCCACGCACGATAGCCAATATATCCACTCATGGTGCCCATTATTACAAACAGCAATACTAGCCAAAGTGGATGCCTCCGACCGTCTAGAGTTCTGAAGTCTTCAACTCGCCGCAGTTGTTCAATCAAATTTGCACCCATGATTTTTCGTCCCCTCAACACTTGCAATTTTACCTGTCTTAGGGAATGAAACAGCCCTGCTTTTCTAAAGGGGGGATATAAGCGAATAGGATGAATAAATTCATCCATGATGGGGGTCATTAATATACTCTAAAACCCTCTGAGTACTAACTTTCCCAGTGGTGTCAAACATATAAGAATGTGTCCACAAGCTAGGGAGTTTTAGCAGTTCTGGAAATTCAAGTCTTAGAATTCTTGACGAACGACCTTTAAAAGCTTTCACTACTTGTGAAATCGAGTGATGAGGGTCGTACTCAACAAGCAGGTGAACATGGTCTGGTGCAATTTCGAGAGCCTTAATCACCCATTTGTTGTCATTGGCAACAGACTGAAATATCTCAATACATCGAAGTTTTAGGGTTTCGTTATTGGCAAACACCCTCCTACGTCTACATGGTATCCAGACCAAGTGAACAGTAGCCAATCCGATTGCATGATTGTAGTGGTTATATCCGGTTTTCATGTAGATGAGTATTGATTATCTACAGATATAATGGTATCATGGCTACATGAAAACACTGAAGTTTAAGCTCTACAACCACAAACGGAATAAACATCTCAAGCAGTCCATTAATGCTGCTGGGGTGATTTATAACCACTGCATTGCCCTCCATCGTGGGTACTACCGTATGTGGGGCAAGCACTTGAGTTGTACGAAACTTCAGGCTCACATTGCCAAACTGCGGAAGCGTAACCCGTTTTGGCAGTTGGTTGGCTCTCAAGCAGTGCAGGATATCTGTCAACGTATTGAGAAAGCATACCAATTGTTTTTCAAGTACAACAAAAAAGGAGTTAGACCACCAGGTTTTAAGAAGGTCAAAAAGTATAAGTCATTCACTTTAAAGCAAGCAGGATATAAGTTTCTTGGTGGAAACAGGGTCAAGATTGGGAATCGGATTTATCAATTTTGGAAGTCTAGAGAGATTGAGGGAGCAGTCAAAACATTAACCATTAAGCGCACACCATTAGGTGAGTTGTTTATGGTTGTTGTGGTTGACACTGTTGATGAGTCAGAAATCAAATTTGAGACAGGTAAAATTGCTGGGTTTGATTTTGGTTTGAAAACGTTTCTCACCCTTTGGGTTCGGGAGTTTGCCATCGACGGAAACCGCCAAGACGGCAACTCCCTTACTTGTTCTGATGGTTCCAGTATTGAATCACCGCAATTCTTTAAGCAGTCTTTAAATGCCATCAAAAAAGCTAGTAGACAGCACTCCAAAAAGTTGAAAGGGTCACGGGGTCTTCCACGTAAAGAAAATGAGCCAGCCTTACTACAACGAGTACCCGACTACGCCGACAGATAAACATTACAAAGGCTGGCTCATTTTCTAGGGGACAATGCGTCAGCTAACCGAGAACGGGCTAGGAAGAATCTAGTACGCAAGTATGAGGATATTTCTAATACTAGACGTGACAGGTGAGTGGAAGTTAGCTCACGAGCTAACTAATAGGTTTGATGTGCTGTGCTTTGAGACGCTGAATCTAAAGGGGATGCAACGCTTATGGGGGCGTAAAATCTCAGATTTAGCTTTTGGGGAATTCCTGCAAATTCTGGAATGGGTTGCTTTGAAGTTAGGCAAACAAGTCGTATTTGTGGATCAATGGTTCCCATCTAGTAAAACTTGCCATCACTGTGGACACGTTCTAGAAAGCCTGGATTTGTCAGTCAGAGAGTGGCGTTGTCCGTCCTGTCAGATGGTAAATGGTAGGGACCAGAACGCAGCGCGCGAATATTTGTGCAGTTGGGGCATCAACTGCTGGCTTAGGCGATGTCAGACGGGCAATGCCTGCAATTGCTGTTTGAGGCTAGAATCCCCCGAATTTAGCAAAGCGGATTCGGGGGAGTATGTCAAAGACGTTATCAAACATTCCAAAATCCTACCATTTGATACGTTTGCTCCACCTTGAATGCTCGAATATCCAGCTTCTGGTTGTTGCAACCGTTTCAAAAGCAATATTTGGTACTGTTCCAGAATGACAATGTAACCCTTGCCTACAATGAAATTATTCTTTTAAAGCTTCGGCTTCGCTCAGCTTTAACCCCGAGCGGAGCCGAGGGGTTAATGTTGGTTTATCTATCAGGGCGTAACCTCTTTCCTTATCCACTTGTCAACGTTTTGAGGTTGATAATTCGCTAATAAATCAAGTAAATTTTCTGGTTCGGATGCTTCCAATACCAGAGAGCGATTCATAGGACGTAAAAATTCTTCAGTGACAGCCTGGTCAAAAAATTTCAGTAGTGGGCTATAGTAGCCATTGACATTAAGTAGACCAAAAGGCTTTTGATGTAACCCTAATTGTGCCCAAGTTAGGATTTCGCAAAATTCCTCCAGCGTTCCGTAGCCTCCAGGAAGTGCTACAAAAGCATCGGACAGTTGCGCCATCATCGTTTTGCGTTCGTGCATAGAGTTGACAATGTGGAGTTGTGTGAGTCCAGTGTGAGCAATTTCCTTTGCCACCATAAAATCTGGAATCACTCCAATGACCTCAGCACCAGCTGCTAGGGTGGCATCAGCAATTGTACCCATTAGCCCAACATTGCCACCCCCATACACCAAACCCAACTTCCGTCGCGCTAGCGCTTCGCCCAATGCAAGAGCCGCTTGTTGGTAAGCTGGTTGTACACCCATACTAGAACCGCAAAACACGCAGACGTACTTCACTGTTCAGCTCGCCTCCTTGATACTGTAAAAAAAGCTAGCACACTCAGTTTCTAACTGGCTAACTTCGTCTGTATTCTGGGAGCTACTAGGCGAAGCATCATTGCTACAACTAGCAAAATCGAAAGCGGCAAATAGATGAACATTGACTGGGAAATCCTCAGACTGAATTCCAGGGTAAAACCTAGCCAGAAATAGTGCATTCCGGTGGTGTGCAAAATCTTCCAGGCAGGTTGACCTATCCAGGCAGCTGGGCGCTTAAACGAGGTCACAGTCATGGCAATGAGGAAAATATAGCCTAATGTTCCCAAAGGGTCAAATTTGAGAGCAGATCCAGAGGTTACAAACCATAAACCGAGAATCGCGATCGCATGGAATGTATGCGACACCGCAAAGGATAGCCCCAGGTAGCGGCGATTTTTCAGAAGCCACGCCGTTAGAGGCGTTGACCAAATTCTGTGAACTGCTGAACCGACAAACGCACAAAGAAACAGGACACATGAGGTACGAGCAGTTGCTCGAATTGCTATCCGCATCCCTTGCTCATCAATTCCATGAACAAGCCAGATAACAGCAACCATTGTGCCAATGACTACTGCTGATAAACCAACGATATTCCATCCTTGTAAAGATTTAGCACCTGCCATACTTTGCTACTCCTTGGAGAAGATTACTAACAGGTACTAAATTAGCGATCGCCCTCTATCGCTGTCTTGCCTATTCTTCCGAAAAATGTCCTAATATTCCTTTAAACTTTAAAGCCCGTCTCGATATATCTTTGGTGTTGTTGTAGTGTGTTTGCGAAAGACCCTTGTGAAATGGCTCTGACTTTCAAAGCCAACTTCCTGGCAGACTTCTACAAGTGTCAAATCTCGCCTAACCAACAACTGTTTTGCTTTCTCAATTCGGCTTTTGATCACATACTGATGAGGTGTAAGTCCTGTAGATTGCTTGAATAAACTGGCAAAATAATGCGGACTCATCCTGACTACGGCACTTAGTTCCGCTAAGGTCAAGTTTTGGTCTAAATTTTCATGGATGTAGCTGACCACTTGCCTGAGCTTATATTTAGGTAATCCCCCAGTATAGTCCTTTAACTGCTGTTGGCGTGACGAGTATCGCCGCAGTAAATGCACTGACAGCGCTGTTGCCATTGACTCTGCGTATAGCCGACTGTCTGCGCCTCCTGCTTCTAGCTCAGCCAAGAGTGCCAAACCCATGTGCGAAATCAACGGGTCACGTAACTTCAACTGCGGCACAAGTTCGATTTGGTCTGCATTCACAAATTCGTGAGCAGCACGGGCAAGCGTTGCCCTTTCAACAAACAAATCGATTATTGGGACTTCGCGATCAACCTGTGCCTTGGGGAAGGGTTGGCTAGCTGGGAAAATGCCAATATCACCCTTGGTATAATCTATGTGCTGCCAACGTCCGTTCAGCGTAAAGCTGCCACGAAAATCATCAAGAGCGATGATAATAAGATGCTGAGCAAACTGAGTTTCAGGTATTTCGTCGGCGGGTTCTAGCTCATAAATGAGGTGCAAGCCATCCCATCCTGCCTCAAAGCTTTCTAATAAGTGTAAATGCTGGGGAGATTCGCTATTGGACATACCTGGCATCAGCTATAAAAAGCTACTTATTATTTACTGTTGACTTTGGGTAAGCAATGCGCTTGTGATGAAATTGCTGCCAAACTTGCACAAAAATTTCAGCAATTTGGCTCATTTCCTGTCGTGTTAACCCAGAGTCTACCAGCTGATTGTCTTGCCATCTAGCACGAAGGATATTATTAAGCATCGCTAGGGCTTTTTCTGGAGTGGCGTCTCGAAGCGATCGCAGCGCCGCTTCGCAGGTATCTGCCAACATGACAATTCCGGTTTCTCGTGATTGCGGAATTGGACCATCGTAGCGAAAATCTGCCTCGTCCACTTTTAAACTTGGATCGCACAGCGCCATTTGCTGTGCTTGGTGATAGAAATAGGCAATTTGCATCGTTCCCTGATGCTCTGGAATAAAAGCTTGAATTGAGGAAGGCAAACTGTGCCTCCGCGCCATCACCAACCCTTCACTGACGTGCTTTTTAATGATTTCAGCACTCTTCCAAGGGTCTTTAATTTCTGTATCGTGTTTATTTGGTTCCCCCATTTGATTTTCAATAAATGACATTGGGTCGTGCATTTTTCCAATATCGTGGTATAGTGTTCCCGCTCTGACAAGTTCGACGTTGCATCCTAGTTGTTTGGCAGCGGCTTCGGCAAGAGTCGCCACAAGCAGAGTATGCTGAAAGGTTCCAGGTGTTTCAGTAGCAAGTCTTTTCAATAAAGGGCGGTTAGGGTTTGCCAGTTCTGCTAACCGGATTGGGGTGACTAAATCAAATAGTTTTTCCAGGTAAGGACTCAACCCGATCCCGACGATACTCCACACTAAACCGGATAAAGCAAATAATCCGGCTGTTTGTAGTATTATGTAGTATACAGGAAGACCAAATGCTGCACTGATTAGGAGCTTGATGATCAGATAAACACCGCCCTCTGTTAAGGCGATCGCAACACTCAAAAGTGCTAGTTCCTCACGCGATCGCAAGCGTTGTGCTACGTAACTGCCCAAAACTCCCCCTGCTGCACCAGCCAAAAGCGCAATTTTACTCATTTCTAAAGTTATAGGCAGCAAAAGCGACAGCAACCCGATCACAGTCACGCCGAGAGCCGGTCCGTAGAAGCTACCCAACAACAAACCAACGGCACTCCACGTCGTATACGGTGTACCCATCATGAGTACCAGTGGCAGACTTAACGAAAGCAGCAACACCAGCAGGCGATCGCTTTGCCGCAATCGGCACTTAATCCGCCGTTCTACTAGCACAAAAATACTTACACACCCAGTGACAGCACCTCCTAACTGTATCAATCCCAGCCAATGAATCTCCCGCTGAATCAGGTGGTAATGCTCTAGTACATCAAAGTTCCATGCAGTAATTTTTTGTCCCTGGCGGACAATCACCTCACCTTTGTGTACAGTCATTATTACGGGTTCTACCTCAGCAGCAGCCTTTGCAGCTATGAGTTGCATTCGTAATTCATCTTTCTTAAGATTTGGCTTGAGTACGGCTAACAAAAGTTTGGTTGCTAAGGGTTCGGCGTCTTTTGGTACTAAAGTCTGCACGTGTAGGTTGACTGCATCTTGTAGGATGTTTTGCGGTAGCCCCGGTGAAACACCTTGGGTGAGAATCCGCGCTAAACTTTGCTGAATTCCCATCTGTGTTTTCGCCCACTCCTCATCTGACAAATCAAGTAAGGAAGCTTCATCGTACACTGTTTCTGGTTTGGCACTCACCAGATCTGCCAGTTTGGTCTTGGCTTCGGCGTATCCCTGCCGTATTTTTGTGATTTGAGCGATCAGTGAAGACAAGTTTTGCTTAGAAGTTGTGACGCGGTAAGTTTCTAATTCCACCACTGCTTGTGTAAAGTCTATGTTTTGGAACAGATCATTTGATTTTGAGTTTTCAGTGTTGAGTGGGTAAGACGTAGAAAGTGAGACGGGAAGATGGGGAGATGAGGGAGATGAGGGAGATGAGGGAGATGAGGGAGATGAGGAGGATGAGGGAGTGATCCGCTTTATCTGTCCTCTTTGACTTGTCTGCTTTTGAGCCAAAACTCCTGATTTGTGCTTACCAGTATTTTCTACAGCTAACAGCAGTGCTTGCCATTGCGAATGGGAACAGGAACGCAAGTAACGCTGGGTAGAGACGGATAGAACGAAAGTGTCAAAAAAAGGAAAAGACCCTACAGAGGTACGAATTTCGTTACCTTCTTGCAGCATCTGTTGTAAATTTTCCTTAATTTCTGCATTGATTCGCGCATCTATCATCAGCACTGGTAGGAAGCTTTGAGTTGCGGCTTTGCGCTTTTCCTCTGTTTTTTTCTTATTCTCGATTTTCGCTGTGGTTGGTGCTCTCATCGTCTGTGGCGCGATAGTCCCCACCTGCAACTGCGGTTGGTTATATAACTTCTGCCCCATCACCCCTGTCAACAAGACAACTGCGATCGCGAAAACAGCAGGGTAACGCTTTGCTTTCACCCAGCGCGAACCTACTGGATAAAGACCATTTTTTTTATTTTTGACCGATTGTGTCATTGAGCTTGACGCTCTTGCTATTGGGTATCCGTCTTTCCCACTTGTTTTTGATAAATGCATATGACGGTGTAGCACTTTGTACTCTCGCCGCCAGAAAGTCAATTTCTGGGTCAAGGACTGAAAAAATTGCTGCGTTTTCATCACCTATGACCGCAGTTGTTTACTCTGATAGCTTAAAACAAGACAATCTGAAGCGGGAATATACTTGAAGCCGATTTGCCACAATAGCTACCTACAGATTTTGATTTCAGGTTTCCTTTTCGATATTAGTATTAAAATTTACTTAAGTAGAGCAGAATGGTTGTGTAGTGTGTCATGTTTTGCGCAAGCGCCTTTGTTGACTCCAAAGACTATTAGCGTGACTTAATGACGCGAGGAGCTGCTGTTGCTTGTAAGGATACAAGATGTGGTGCGAGCGCACTTCCTTCTTCGCTGACCTCATCTGGAGACAAAGCCAGGTCATACACTCCTGACCACACAGCGGCAAGCGCATCAGCTAATTCTACCATCCGACGAGATGAGCTTACTTGACCTTCTGTTGAGTTTGCTTGTACAAGCATAACCTGCCAACTGATGGGAATACCTACTGCACTATTGTATGCTCCTGATAAAGCACCAGTAATTGCACTTATTTCGGGTGGACGATGACTATTCTGAAGAGCCCGCAAAACTGAAAGCCGAAAGTCTTCTATGGTACTCATAAAACAGTAAAAAGCCACACCAATAGAGTGGCTTAACTTTTCTTCCTTACTGAATTCCGCTTGTACCCTTTCTAACCCTGCACCGTCTTCTAACAAATTATTAACTTTTAATAATTGTTGTGGCAAGTCTGTCGATGTTTCTCCAATAAAGGAGATAGTCTGAGAAATGAGGCTAATGGACGTGAGTTTTTCCGTCAGCGATTGAGCGATCGCATAGCCTACTGCGAGTATTCCATCGCGCACAACCGGATCATTCTCCCAAATTTGAGCCGCCAGCAGTAAGTTGTGTCGTAGTTTCAGCGGATTTTCGTGAAAAAATAGCGCCACAGGCAAAGTGGCAAGAATAGCCCAATAGCTATTTTCTAAGTTCGTCAATTCTTGTTGCTTTGCTTTTTGCCAATCTTGTTGGTCAAATCTACCCAAAGAAATCAAACTTGAAGCACACTCAATAGTCATGTCACTCCAGTGCAAAGATGTAATTTTCAACGTCCCTGCACCCTGCAACTGATTTCTACGACTAAAAGCTGTCTTTTCTCCAAGAAGTGCCCCGAGTATTGTGCCTTTAAACCGACTTCCAAGAGAGTAGCGCATATTGCAATAATAATGAATTATAAATGATGAATTATGACCCTTCGGGCATCTCCTCCAAAGAGGCTGCGCCAACGCCAGTTGCCTAGGTTGGGAAACCCACCAACAGTACTGGACTCACCTTATTTGCATTCATAATTCATCATTCATCATTCATAACTTCCGTAAATGATGCACCAACGCCTGCAAGCCTAATAAATAACTTTGTGCCCCAAAACCACTAATCTGCCCAATTGCGACTGGGGCTATATACGAATGATGGCGGAACTCTTCCCGACGGTAAATGTTACTCAAATGCACTTCTACTGTAGGCAAGTTAACAGCAGCGATTGCATCCCGTAACGCTACACTCGTATGAGTGTATGCCCCTGGATTGATTAAAATTCCTTCATGTTGCCCTACTGCTTCATGAATAGCATCAACCAGAACCCCTTCATGATTTGACTGAAATGGGAACACTTTCGCCTGTAGTTTTTTTGCTTCTTCCTCTAAGGCGCGATTAATTTCAGCCAATGTCAGCGATCCATATATTCCTGGTTCTCGCAGTCCTAGCAAATTCAGGTTTGGTCCATGCAGCACCAGAACGCGGTTGGGTTGCAATGTCAACTCCAGCACAATGAATGTTTCTTAACGACGGCGTGAACGATCATCTACAGGAATCGGAATGAGTTCCGGCTCCTGTTCAGCCTCTGGTCCCAAAAGGGCTTCTATCAGCTTGCGTGCCAAGTCCTTAAGCTTTTCTAGCACCTTTTCTATATAGTCCATTGAACTGACCGCTCCTGCAATAGTTCCAAAAATGTTTATTATCATTTACGGACAAACCAGAGTATTTTTGCACCTCTGGCTTAAAAATAGGATGGTTTACACTTCTTGAATTTTAAAAATTCGGTGTTATCTCTCCTACATTTTAGAGTATCACATCACCACCTATGAGACTGCATCCTACCAATGAGGGTTTTTGATGGCTTTAACACTCACCCTGCCTTTTAGGCGGTGGCATTTTTGGGCTGAGAAAAGCCCCTAGGTTCTCCCTCTCAACTGGCGACTATACCGTTTGGCTTTTTACATATGCGCTTTAGCGCTACTCTGATTTTAGCAAAGAGTCACGGCACTTTGAGCGTGCAGTGACTCATCATCTTATCCGAAGCCTGGTATATCAGGCTTGGGCTTTCTGCTTCAATTGCTGTAAGCGTTTTTGCATGAAAAGCCCATAGTTAATAGTCAAGATTAGATGGTCATAGACTATTGACTGTGGACTTTTCGGCTTAACTAGCCTTTTTTGTCATTTTTTTTTTGGCAGTGGTGCTTGACGACTTGGTCGTTGATTTAGAGTTAGAACTCGTGGATTTACTCGTTGTTTTGCGAGTAGATTTTGTTGTTGATGCTTTGGATGCCAGCGACTCTAGCGCTGAAGCAAGGGTCATATCTTCCACAGATACTCCTTCTGGCATTCTGGCATTCGTTTTGCCGTGTTTAATGTAAGGTCCGTAGGGACCATTGTAGATATTGACTGGTTCGCCGTCTTCGGGGTGAGGACCTAATTCCCGTACAGCCGCCTTAGACTTGCTGCTGGTACTGCGTCCCTTTTTCGGTTCAGATAATAATTCCAAAGCACGTTCTAAGGAAATTGTCAATACATTATCACTCGCTTTCAGAGAACGGTAGTCTTTTTCACCACTTTGGTTATGAACAACGTAAGGTCCAAAGCGTCCCAAATTCGCTTGGATTTCAGCACCTGTAGTTGGATGAACCCCTAGTTTTCGGGGTAGTGACAAAAGACCAACAGCTTGCTCAAGGGTGACGTTTTCTGGCGTTACACCTTTAGGTAAGGAAGCTTGTTTGGGTTTCGGGTTTTCCTCGGTTTTGTCACCCAACTGGACATAAGGACCGTAAGGACCAATAAGCACATAAATCGGTTCGCCAGTTTCGGGATGACGACCGACCTGTTCCGGACCTTCGGTTTTTTGCCGCAGCAGCGTTTCTACCTTTTGGGGATCAAGGTCAGCAGGAGTCAGGTCTTTGGGAATCGAGGCAGTGACAACACCGTCACCATTCTCTTTTTCCAAATAAGCACCATATTTACCAATACGGACTTTGGCATCTAGGTTTTCCAGTTCCACTGTCCGGGCAACATTGGCATCAATTTGGTTTTCCTGTTCCTTGACTAGGGTTTCTAGACCTTTGTCTCCCAGATAGAATTCCTTTAGGTAGGGTAGCCACTTAGCTTCACCTGTGGAAATATCATCCAGGGTTTGCTCCATTTTGGAGGTAAAGCTGGGATCAACCACGTCGGGGAAGTGTTTTTCCAAGAGTTCCGTGACCGCAAAGGCAGTGAAAGTCGGCACAAGGGCGTTATTCGTCAATTGGGCGTAACCCTTGTCAATAATCGTGCCAATGATGCTGGCGTAGGTGCTGGGACGTCCAATGCCTTCGCTTTCTAAGGTTTTCACCAAAGTTGCTTCGGTGTATCTTGCCGGGGGTTGGGTTTCGTGACCAACTGCTTCTAGGTTGGAACAGTTGGGACTATCGCCCACTTTCAGGTTAGGCAAGATGACTTCCTGGTCTTCCAGCGCCGCTTCTGGGTCGTCGGAACCTTCCACATAGGCGCGTAAGTACCCTGGAAAGTCAATCCGTTTGCCAGAAGAGCGAAAACCAGCATCTTCCACTTGCAACTGCATGGTGATTTGAGTTTGGCGAGAATCTGCCATTTGGGAGGCGACAGTACGCTTCCAAATCAGGTCGTACAGTTGTAGTTCCCGACCGCCTAAACCAGTTTCTTGGGGAGTGCGAAAGGTGCTACCCGCTGGGCGAATTGCCTCGTGTGCTTCTTGTGCCCCTTTGGATTTGGTGGTGTATTGCCTCGGTTGGGGGCTAAGGTAATTTTTGCCGTAAAGTTTTTCTACACTGTCACGGGCGGCGACGATCGCCTGATCCGACAAATGCACCGAATCTGTACGCATATAGGTAATGTACCCTTGTTCGTACAAATTCTGGGCAATTCGCATCGTGTCCCGTGCCGAAAGGCGCAGTTTACGGTTAGATTCCTGTTGCAGGGTCGAGGTGGTAAAAGGTGGCGCGGGTTTGCGTGTGACAGGGCGTTCCTCTAGATCCGTGACTTTCCAGCTTTTCCCTGTAACCCGTTCCTTGAGCGCTTGTGCTTGCTCCTGATTGAGCAGAACCACATTGCGATCGCTGGCAATTTGCCCTGTGGCGGCGTCAAAATCGCCACCATTTGCGATCCTTGTGCCTCCCAGCGTGACCAGTTGGGAAGCAAATGACTGCTTAGGAGAATCAGGGGGGGTCAACGTTGCTTTCAAATCCCAGTATGAACCTTGGTGGAAAGCACGACGTTGACGTTCCCGCGTGACTAACAGCCGCACAGCAACCGACTGCACGCGCCCAGCAGATAATCCCCAGGCGATTTTTTTCCACAGCAAAGGAGACAGGGTATAGCCTACAAGTCTATCCAAAATCCGCCGCGTTTCTTGGGCACGAACTAACTGTTCATCGATGTTGCGGCAGTTTTTCAAAGCTTTTTTGATGGCTTCAGAGGTAATTTCGTGAAACACCATCCGCTTTGTTGGAACTTTTGGCTTGAGCAACTGGTATAAATGCCAACTGATGCTTTCACCTTCCCGGTCTTCGTCCGTTGCCAGGATCAGTTCATCTGCTTCTTTAAGGGCGTCTTTGAGCTGAGTGACAACTTTCTTTTTATCTTTAGGGACGACATATAGTGGTTCAAAGTCGGCCTCTACATTTACCCCCAGCTGCGCCCATTTCTCTCCCTTGACAGTCGCGGGAATTTCACTAGCCGACTGGGGAAGGTCACGCACATGACCCATTGACGCTTCCACCCGAAAGCCTTGTGGCAGGTAGTTGCGAATGGTACGAGCTTTGGTCGGAGATTCGACGATGACGAGAGTTGACATGGAAACTTCAAAAAAAAAAGAATAGCTGCTAAGCTAAACACTCAATTGAAATCATTAAAAGCGCATCGGTCAAGCTAAAACCTCACGCTAGGGAACATGTGATTTCATCCTGACACAAACCGCCCACAATGGCGCAAGTCCCTCCCAGAGGGAAAGCTAGCAGCAGCTTGTTGTGAATTTCTAGTTATTTCAATCTTTAACTTATCTAGCGCATAATTGGCGACTACACTTTTCACTCATCCCCCTCAAGGTGAATACAGAAATTTCTTGTGTGATTTCAGTCTGGCTGATTGTTGCGGTTTGTGTTATGGGGAGCAACAGGACACGAGGAATTTCCCTTGTCTTCGCTGGGTTCCCACCTGCTTGCATCGTTACACAATTTCATAACATCCAAATTTTTGTTGGCTATCCCAAAATTAAATCAAACTTAACAGTCTCAGTGATGTGGGGTGCTTTCACCATAAACAAAGCTTGCTCACCAAGAGCATAACTGCATTTCTAGTCTTTAGGCTAGGTGGATAGTACGAATGAGAGCGCGAATACGAGCCGCAAGGTTGGCGCTATGTTGCATCAAACGCGAGCAATACCCATGCTCGATGCCCCCATGCTTCAAGAAATGGCTAGCGGCTTTCCTCCCCACCTAAGGAGGGATGGGGAGGAAAGCCGTTTCTTTTGTTAAGTTGTTAAAAAAATACGCCAAGAGGGAGAAAAATACAAAACACAAATAGTTTTCAAAAATAAGAGGCTGTTTCTAGGCTGCGTTAGGCGCATTTTATTTGTTAACAGTAGAAATCAGCTAACTATCTTCACCGCTATGCACTGCTATCTGCAAAAGGCTTACACTTCATTTTAGATTTCGGGCAGTCATCGACTCTATAAAAAATAGAGTTTCATCTCAGTGTTGAGTTTATTTCCTCGTTAAAAATGACTTGCATTCTTCGCGGAGTATATTCACGCCTTGCCTATTCCACTTAATATCAAATCATGCGCTGAAGGCAGTGGCTTCGGTGGATTGGGGAATTGCTAGTTGAAAATTTTATCTAGCAACCTCATTTTATTTTCAAATTTAAAATAACTTAATACTCATTTCCCTATCCTTGCTATGTGAGAGTAAGCTCACTCTGAAAAAGAATATTAAGATGAGTTAGAAAAGTCATCTACCCTAAGAAATATTTAAAGAAGTGATATATGGGTGAGAAAATATAGTAAACTGTGATACATTTTAGAAAAATCAAGTCCCAAGGACAGATTTAACCTTGATTTAAGAAAAGTTGTGTTAGGATAAATCTGGAGAAGAAAATTCGGCGATTCTGACCTTGTTATTATCAATAACTGCAAGCGGCTCTCCGGATAGATGTCTCTTGTATATAGGATTCTGGAGAGTTTCATGTCAATTTACGTAGGTAACCTGTCCTACAGCGTCACACAGGACGACCTCACCAAAGTATTTTCTGAGTATGGTACTGTAACGCGTGTTCAACTACCCACAGACCGGGAAACAGGACGCGCGCGTGGCTTTGGTTTCGTAGAAATGGAATCAGAAGTCGCAGAAAATGCTGCCATTAATGCTCTAGACGGTGCTGAGTGGATGGGCCGTGTTATGAAAGTCAATAAAGCAAGACCACGGGAGGAAAAAAGTAGTCGCTCTAGCAGCGGTAGCTGGGGCAGAAGCAACACCGATGCATATTCTAGTAGACGCTATTAAGGCTTGAAGTTATTGATCACTCAAGCTTCAGAGCTATTGCCAAAAGGCACAAAAAGCATTTACAGGCACGAAACTTAATATGCTACAGAAATAGCAGTTCATCAAAGAACTGTTTCTGGAGTATTGTATGCAAGCAGATCGGTTCTTTACCGATCTGCTTAATTGTATGAGAACAACTTTTAGCGAGTTTTATTTTGGCTTTTAAATCGCAGCGGGTAAAAGACAATAGAATGAACACAGTTAGACCTGAATGTGTGATAGCCAGAACCTATACAGATCATGGATTTTGCTAATCTTGCATCCCAGTTGAATGCTGGAACTATTCTGCCTGAGGGGATTGTGATTGTCACCCTCTTGGGGGTTTTAATTGTTGATTTGATTTTAGGGCGGACATCCTCGCGCTGGATTGGATATCTAGCAATTGCAGGTTTATTCGCTTCTATCGTCGCCCTGTACTTTGAATGGGATAATACAAACCCCATCTCCTTTGGCGGTGCCTTTAATGGTGATGACCTGAGTATCGTCTTTCGCGGTATTGTTGCCTTATCTGCCATTGTCACCATTTTGATGTCGATTCGCTACGTCGAACAAAGTGGTACCGCTTTAGCGGAATTCATAGCGATTTTGCTAAGTGCGACCCTGGGAGGAATGTTTCTATCAGGGGCTGGTGAGTTGGTGATGATTTTCATCTCTCTAGAAACCCTGAGTATTTCCTCTTATTTGCTGACAGGTTACACCAAGCGTGACCCCCGCTCTAACGAAGCGGCGCTGAAATACCTGTTGATTGGCGCTTCGAGTACAGCAGTGTTTTTGTATGGAGCTTCGCTGCTGTACGGTTTATCGGGTGGAGAGACTGAACTGAGTGCGATCGCCAATGGAATTGCCCTATCTGGTTTTGGTCAATCTCTAGGTTTGGTCATTGCTCTGGTTTTTGTGGTTGCAGGTATTGGCTTCAAAATCTCCGCTGCACCATTCCACCAGTGGACACCAGACGTTTATGAAGGCGCACCCACTCCCGTGATTGCCTTTTTATCAGTCGGTTCCAAAGCAGCTGGATTTGCCTTAGCCATTCGCTTGCTGACAACAGCCTTCCCCTTGGTTGCTGACGAATGGAAGTTTGTCTTCACCGCCCTCGCGGTCCTAAGTATGGTGTTGGGTAACGTAGTCGCCCTTGCCCAAACCAGCATGAAACGGATGCTGGCTTACTCTTCCATCGGTCAAGCCGGGTTCGTGATGATTGGCTTAGTTGCTGGGACACAAGCAGGATATGCCAGCATGGTCTTCTACCTGCTGGTCTACCTGTTCATGAACCTGTGCGGCTTTACCTGCGTGATTCTGTTCTCCCTGCGTACAGGAACTGACCAGATTGTGGAATACTCTGGTTTGTACCAGAAAGACCCGCTTCTGACACTGGGTTTAAGCATTTCCCTGCTGTCCTTAGGCGGTATTCCGCCACTGGCTGGATTCTTCGGTAAGATTTACTTGTTCTGGGCTGGTTGGCAGGCTGGAGAATACGGGTTAGTCTTGCTGGGGTTAGTAACCACGGTCGTCTCGATCTACTACTACATCCGTGTGGTTAGGATGATGGTGGTTAAAGAACCTCATGAAATGTCCGACGTGGTGAAGAATTATCCAGAAGTGCGTTGGAATTTGCCTGGGTATAGACCTTTGCAGGTGGGGTTGGTAGCGACATTAATCGCCACTTCCATCGCTGGGATTTTGTCAAATCCGTTATTTACACTGGCTAACAATTCCATCGCTCATACTTCAATTTTGCAACCAACAACGGTTGTAACCACTCAAGTGAGTGCAATGAACAACGAGTAAGTTAGTTATGTGTTGGTAGCTGCGCACAAGCGCAACTACCAGCCCAATTATCAACCATCTGCATTGGCGGAAAAACACCATAGACTAGGGACTCAGTAGTCAGAATAATAAAAGGATGCAAGCCCCTCAAACAAGTTGAAAGTTAAAAGTTAAAAGTTAAAAGAAATCTTAAATTCTTCTTTCTTTTTACTTTTTACCTGGTTCTTTTTACTTGTTCTGGCGTCCTTATCAAATTAAGCGAATTTATTTATGGGGATATATTCTGTGTTCTGCGTTCTTCTTAAAGGAACTTTAATGATAAATTCTGCACCTTGTCCTGGTATGGAGTGACAGCTAAGCTCTCCCCCATGTTTTTCAACTATAATTTGATGACTTATTGATAGCCCTATTCCAGTGCCTTTACCCACAGGTTTCGTGGTAAAAAAGGGGTTAAATAATTTTGAGCATACTTCCCCACTTATTCCAGGACCATTATCAGCAATACTAATAATTACCCATTTGTCATTGAGCACCTGAGTGCGAATGTGAATCGTAGGAATTGCAAATCGGTTATTCTTATTCGCTATTCCTTCTTGCAGCGCATCAATGGCATTGGCAATGATATTCATAAACACTTGGTTAAGTTGACCAAAATAGCAATCAAGTAAAGGAAGTTGACCATATTCTTTGATAACTTTGATTTCTGGATACTTGTCCGTTGCTTGCAAGCGGTGTTCCAAAATCATTAAGGTACTATCTATAGCTGTGTGAATATCAACCTTTTTTTCTACTGCATGATCAACACGAGAGAAGGTTCGCAGCGACTGAACAATCTCCTTGATTCGCTCCGTTCCTGTTGTCATAGAATTAAGGATTTTATTCAAGTCTTGGCTCAAAAAGTCGAGTTCAATTGAATGGATGACTTCTTGAATTTCTTGTGGAGGATTTGGATAATATTCTTGATAGAGTCGCAATAATTTCAGCAAATCTTGCGTATAGTCTAAGGCATGGTAGACATTGCCATGAATAAAGTTGATCGGGTTGTTGATTTCATGAGCAATACCAGCAACTAACTGTCCCAAACTGGACATTTTTTCAGTATGAATGAGTTGAATTTGAGTTTTTTGCAGCTTATCTAAAGTTTTCTGAAGATGCGTAATAGCTTTTTCAAGGCGGTCAGATTGAGTTTTTGTAGATTGATCGGAAACATCCAATAATTGAGTTAATGTGGCAATTTGCGAGTTCAGACGCCCAATAGTTTCATCTTGAGGAGTTGTCTTTGTGTTCTCATTCGCAACGTATTGGCTGTAAGTGCTGAAAATCCTACCACTATCAAAGGGGAGGATTGCCATTTTAACGTTTAATGCAAGCGGACGCAATAAATCAACAGTTGTCCGAGGAATTGCGACCTTTAAAAACATAAGAACGGCAAACATATTCCCTGAAGGCAATAATCCCCCAAACCCAACCACAGACTTGACCTTAAACGGAATCACAAAGCTCCTTTGTGAGGGAATGTAAGGACTACCCAAAGCATCAGGGACGTAAAAAACGTTATACATCCGCTGTTCTAAATCAGTGATTAAATTAGGGTCTGGTTGCACGACAGTACCAGGATTTAACCCGAGTTGCTGGATGAGTTGGGAAATCATTGGGATACGAGCGATCGCCTCTTCGCTTTTTAGCGGAATTACCTTATGTTCTACAGATTTGTGCCGCGAGTTCCATTCTGCTACTTCCCCAGCGGTTGCCAATAAAGTTAAGCATCTAAGACCATCAGGAACTGCAATATTACCTAATATTAAGCGAGCATCTTCTTGTAAATCAAGTGGTAGTTCTCCATAAGAATGAGTTTTAAAAAACCGGACAAGCACACAGGTTTTCTCACCATTTTTTTTATCAATTATATGATTATAGAAATACTCAATAATTATCCGACTTACATCTTCCATACTGTTAGCTTTGTCGCTTAGGTGCCGAATAGCTAAACCGCATTCTGACATATCTCTCAAAGTCATTTTTTGTAAGTCAAACATTATTTCAATCCAATTTCTTATCTATAAATAATTTGTGATTAAGCCAGATAATTTTAGTTTTTTTATTGAAATGCATCAGATACGCTGATAAGTTGCTTTGTTGACAGTATCAATAGTATTTGTCAGAACATTCATAGCTGCTTCACCATTTATAGCAGTAGCAACTTCAAAGTCTGTGTCCGTCAATGAGTTTAAGATTATTTCTAGATTAGCAGGGGTATCATTGCCGAGTGAAATTATATTTTCTATGAAAATCATTGTTTTTCATTTATGCCTTTATATTTTGGCTGATTAAATTATCAATCTTTTGTGCATAATAACTCGCTACACAAACCACAAAATTTCGTAGAACCGATTGAGGAACAAAAAAGGGCAAAACAATTCGGTTTCGCTAGGTTAATGGTCGTTTTCAAGTGAGAACAGAGTAGTTTACGGCTCTTTCGCGGAAAGCTTGAGTAAGTCGAGATTAATATTAGAGGTTCATTTCATAAATTTTATTTAATTGCTATATTTCCTGAGTATTATTTTTTCCACGCTATTCAAATTATCTTTGTAGTAATGCCTAAATTGGCATCTGTCCTAAGTAGGAAATGCTGTCTACAGGCTAATCAGTATATTCTGAGCTTTTACTAAAGTGCAGAATTTCTGATATCTAAATAAAAATACTTAAAATTACAGAGACTTTCATGACTTCGATTTATTATGTATACCTATGAAGATATACTAAAAATATAATATATTGGAATTCACTTACTTTCAGCTACTATGTAGTCTCGAAACTAGAAACCTAGGTAATTACGGATATTTTTAAATAGAAAAATAAAAAAAATTGCCAAAAAAAGTTTTGGATAAACAAAAATATCCTTAAACACCACGAACATTAACAGAACACTTGATTATAACACTGCATCGAGCGTGCGGGCGATAGTCAGTTTTGTCTATAAACCTTATTTCCAACCGTCTTGACACAATTTTCAGTCAATAGCCTAAACAACAAAAAAGCCAGCCTGACTCCACAAGCAGACAGCCTTAGAAGGTCTTTGCTCCGCTTGAGGATAAATTCGGGCAGGCTAACTGGTTTAAGCATACATATACATCGTTCAGCTTCTACTAAGTAGGTCTGATAAATAAAGTTAACTCGTTCAAACTGTCATTAGTCATTATTCATTGGCAAGAGTTTCAGGCATTTTTACATTTCTTAACGTAGTTCTGTTTCTTTTTACTTATCTATTTATGTGATTTTCTGTTTAATAAAGCTGATGACCTGAGCTAACTGTTTCTTCAAACTATCTATTTCTGCCTGCATTTTGGCAATTTTCTCATTTAATACCTGAATCTCAGCAGCTGATGCTCCTCCAGCATCAGAGGTGGCTGAAGCAGCACTATTTGCAGCTGCTGCTAAGAGTTGATTTGGTTCTTGGCGCGGCTGTTTAGCCTTTGTCATTGCTGACTTAATTGCGTCAATGAGTTGCTTTTGGTCAAAAGGCTTTCCGAGAAATTCAAAATATTCAAAGGGTTCTGGTATTTTCTCCGTCACCTCTTCTTTACGACCAGAGATAATGACCAGGGGGATTTTCCTGAGATCCGGTTGGGATTGAATCTGCTGAAAAACTTCCCAACCACTCATTTTAGGCAGTAGGAAATCCAGCATGATCAGGCTAAGTTTTTCCTGACGGATTAAATTCAATCCTTCTAGACCATCTTTTGCTTCCAAAACCTCGAAGTTGCCGGGTGGCAACATTTCTCGTACTTTTACCCTGACAACTGTAGTGTCATCGATAACTAAAATTTTGTGACTTGCCACGACTGTTTGCTCTAATAAAAACTTTAGGTTGACTTGGTAGTTTCGCTATGTAGCGTCAAGAATTCTCCCACTATACTCAATGTTTCTTTGAATCGGGGGAGAGTAATTTCCAGGATAAATGACAGTATTTGATGTGTTCTGTCCAACTTCAGCTGCTGAATTTGTGTCATGGTGATATTTAAGGCAAGAAGGGATGAGGAGGATGAGGAGGATGAGGAGGACAACGAGGACAAGGGAGAATTTCTACTTCTCCCTCAATACTCGCGCTCGTCGCAAAGCGTCCCGTCAGGGATACGCTCTCTACCCTCATCTCCCCCTACTCTTGTTTAGGAAGATTTTGAATGCTTATGACTTCTTCACAACAGGAACAACTTAAGTCTGAAATTACGGCAATGCCAAGGTGGTTGCGTCGCCCAATTGGCAAAGCCAGCGAACTTTCTACAGTACAACGTATTATCAAGCAGCGCCAAATTCATACAATTTGCGAAGAAGGACGCTGTCCCAACCGGGGGGAGTGCTACTCCCAAAAAACAGCAACTTTCCTACTCATGGGCGCTACTTGCACCAGGTCTTGCGCTTTTTGTCAAGTAGATAAAGGTCATGCGCCCATGCCTCTTGACCTTGAGGAACCGCAAAAGGTAGCACAAGCCGTACAGCTTTTAGGATTGCGTTATGTTGTGCTGACTTCCGTAGCACGAGATGACTTGCCAGATAAAGGTGCAGGTCATTTTGTCAAGACAATGCAAACGATCCGCCAGTTGAGCCCAGAAACTCAAATTGAGGTGTTGACACCAGATTTTTGGGGTGGGGCGGGTGCAGGAGAGCAAGGTCAACGCGAGCGTATACATGAGGTTGTGCAGGCGAAACCAGCCTGTTACAATCACAATATTGAGACAGTGCGGCGCTTACAAGGACCAGTGCGCCGGGGAGCGAAGTACGATCGCTCGCTCTTTGTCCTGCAAGTTGTCAAAGAAATCGATTCTTCGATTCCCACTAAGTCAGGTCTGATGCTGGGACATGGGGAAACAGTGGAGGAAGTCATAGAGACAATGGCGGATCTGCGCAAGGTGGGGTGCGATCGCATCACAATTGGTCAGTATATGCGTCCTTCCTTGGAACATTTGCCCGTTCAAAAATACTGGACACCAGAAGAATTCGATGAGTTAGGCATAATAGCACGGGAAATGGGATTTAGCCATGTCCGTTCTGCTCCTCTAGTTCGTAGTTCCTATCACGCAGGGGTTGAGGACTAAGGGGGTGTGGCGTGTAGGGTGCAAAGGTAGGAATTTACCACACCCTACACCCGCAAGGGAAGGAGCTTCGTGCAACCTAGTTGTTTATTTCTGCTGAACTGTGGTGCAAAATCCACAAAAATATTCTTAAAGAATCTGGCTATATATGACGGCTCTTTGGTATTTGTTAATAAGTCTTTAAAATAGGAGAGAACAGAATGACTACTGAAGCCAAGTTCGCACCTGCTAACAAAAAAGTAGGCACAGATGTTGCCAAAACGGGAGCCAAACCACCCTACCCTTTTCGCACTGCAATCAGCCTAGTTTTACTAGCACTTAACATCCTGGTGGCAGGGATCTACTTTCATTTGATTAATCCATAATTGCCATTTTGATGCCACGCTTGGGGAGTGGGGACTGGTTAGTAGTTAGTTGTAAATTTGACTAACGACTAATGAGCTAACTACTAACCATTCTCAATCCCTATCTTTTGGTGTTGCTCAAATTGTGCTTCTGAACAAACCTTTGGGACGAACAAGCAGCACCAAAATCATAAGTAACAGCGCCACCCCTTGTTTGTACTGAGAACCAAGGAAAAGAGTGCTGGCTTCCTGAGCAATTCCGATGATAAAAGCCGCTGCGATCGCACCGTATGGGTTGCCAATTCCTCCCAAAATAACTGAGGCAAATAAAGGTAAAATTAAGAACCAGCCCATATTTGGTCGCACAGCTGTCAGCAAGCCATACATACTGCCACCCAAAGATGTCAAAGTACCGGCAATCACCCAAGTCCAAAGGACAACTCTGTCTACATTGATACCAGAAACCCTAGCTAAGTCCAAATCATCAGCAACTGCTCGCATTGCCTTGCCAATTTTGGTGTTTTGCAAAAGGTAGTGCAATATCACAATTGCTAACACTGCTAGGAACAGAACCAACAATTGATTTTGTGGGACTTTCACGCCCAGAATATCCATAGCAGGGGTGACAGGTAAATTGTAAGTTTTGTTACTACCGCCCCAGATCAGGATAATGCCATTGCGAAGGAATAAGGCAAGCCCGATAGAGATAATAATGAAAGTGGTGGAAGTCGCACGGATAGAGCGCATTCGCGACCACAGTAACTTTTCGGACAACAGCATAGCTGCTACCGTTCCTATTGCAGCCACTACCATAGACAGCCAAATATTGACACCAAAGGTATTAACCAGCAGCGTCAGATAAGCCCCCAATGTCACAAAGTCACCGTGAGCAAAGTTAGATAACCGTAAAATTCCATTGATAAGCGTGAGTCCAACTGCTGCTAAAGCAATAATGCTCCCCACAGCAATACCATTAACTATTAATTGAGCAAATTGTGCATTCATAGTCTTTACTTGGTTTTCAGTCATTACAGCATAGAAATTCCCTAATTCCTTGATTGCCCCCCTAAAATGGAATTCATCGGGTGCGATGCCGTTGGGGCAAGATTGGAAATGATGCTAACAGAAAAACTTGAGCAACTAAAAGCGTTATTTGTAGAAATGGAGCAGGCAATGATCGCCTACTCTGGTGGCGTTGATAGCACAATGGTCGCCAAGATAGCTTATGATGTGTTGGGCGATCGCGCTTTAGCTGTCACGGCTGTTTCTCCCTCGCTATTACCAGAAGAGTTGGAAGACGCCTCGCTTCAAGCAGCAACGATTGGGATTCCTCATCAAATCATTCAAACCCACGAGATGGAAAATCCCAATTACACCTCCAACCCTGTGAACCGCTGTTATTTTTGTAAAAGTGAACTGCACGACACTCTCAAACCCTTAGCTAGGAAATTGGGTTATCCATATGTGGTGGATGGAGTGAATGCTGATGACTTACACGATTATCGCCCAGGAATTCAGGCGGCAAAAGAAAGAGGTGCGCGATCGCCCTTAGCAGAAGTTGGAATCACCAAAGCTGAAGTCCGCCAAATTTCCCAAGAACTCGGTTTACCTTGGTGGGATAAACCCGCACAACCTTGTCTGAGTTCACGCTTTCCCTACGGCGAAGAGATTACCGTAGCCAAGCTGCAACGAGTCGGTCGGGCAGAAATATACTTACGTAAGTTGGGTTACCAGAATTTGCGCGTGCGTTCCGAGGGAGAGACAGCACGAATTGAATTACCACCAGAACAAATCAAAGAGTTTGTGCTGAAGATTGATTTGCCATCAGTCGTTTCCGCTTTTCAAGAGTTTGGTTTTCTCTACGTCACATTAGATTTAGAAGGTTATCGCAGCGGTAAGTTAAATCAAGTGTTGAATCGAGAAACTTTAGGCGTTAAAGCATAAAATACTAGAGGCGATCAGGTCTAGATGAATACTGTAATTACACCAGAAAGAATCGAGTTGCCTCCTGGCGCTGTCTTGAAACTCTTGGGAAACTGGCAAGACTACCAAAGGCTGCTCTTACAGTTGGGCGATCGCACTATTCCTCGGATTAAATACCGACATAATGAGATTTTGTTGATGGCTCCTTTACCTGAGCATGGACGCAAAGCTAGTTTAGTTGCGGATATCGTTAAAGCTTTGCTTGACTACTTAAACCGAGTATACGACTCATTTACACCCATCACTATGAGCTTGAGCGAAGTCAGCGGCATTGAACCTGACTATTGCTTTTACATTGAGAATTGGCAAAAAGTTCAAGGCAAGGATCGCATCGACTGGCAGAACGAGCCTCCGCCTGATTTGGCGATTCAAATAGATGTTACTAATTATACAGATATCAATGATTATTTACCCTATCGAGTGCCAGAGGTTTGGCTGCTAAAGAATAACCAGTTACTCGTTTATAGATTGCACGGCGAGAGCTACGTACTTGGAGAAAGTAGCTACTTTCCTAATGTTTCAGAAATTGTGCGGCAATGTCTGCAAATTGCAAGCGAGCAGACGACAAGTGAGGCGATTAGGTGGTTAAGAAACTTTTTGCGTGGACAACAGTAGACATGGTTCTAGATTCAGAATAAGCGATTGGGTGAATGCGATCGCCTTTATGCGGGGCTTTGCCCATCGCGTGCCTCCTGCGGAGGAGCTAACGCTAACGCGTAGCGTGTCCGGAGGACTCAGCGGGAGAAAAGCGCCATCGCCCAAGGGGCACTTCTCTAAGCTGATCGCCTTTTACGCGTAGCAGTGTCAAATACAGACTCAGAACGCTTACCGTAACAGATGTAACGGCTAGATAGTCACTCACTCATCCGTTACATCCGTCATTGCATTCGTTACCTCTCTATTCCCTCTCTGCCACTACATCCGCCAATACTATTTCACCTTTTTTGTTAATCTTTACCTGATCGTTGGGAAAATCTTGACTAATCAAATAACGCAAGAGTCCCACTGTCCGGAAGCGCTGATCA
The DNA here is from genome assembly GCA_019359075.1 of Kalymmatonema hyalinum WJT4-NPBG1. GTDB lineage: Bacteria > Cyanobacteriota > Cyanobacteriia > Cyanobacteriales > Nostocaceae > Kalymmatonema > Kalymmatonema hyalinum. The sequence goes on along the minus strand of JAHHIB010000018.1, from coordinate 10,459 downwards.
ATGTGGGGAATTCCTTGATTATCTAGGTGAACGGGGATAATTTTACTCGACACCAAATTTCCCTTGGAGTTTAGTTTGGCTTCTAAAATCATTGAGTAGCCAGTTTGGGCGGCTGTGGATAAAGTTCGGTATCCGAGAAAGTTTCCTAAAGAATAAGCGATCAATTTTCCATTATACATTTCGAGAGCTCTGGGAACGTGAGGACCATGTCCGATGACTAAATCTGCACCTGCATCAATCATGTTCCGAGCAAACTGGATAGAATTGCCTCGGTTTTCGCCATAGAAAAACTCAGTTTTATCTTGAACACGCAGTGCGCTTGTTCCCTCAGCTCCTGCATGCATCGATACAATCACAATACTTGCCTGTGTTTTGGCTTGTTGTACCAATGCTTTGGCTGTTTCTAAATCGTGAATAGAATTATAAAATTCGTAAGGGGCAAACCCAATCATGGCAACAGGAACATTATTCACTTGTAACAAGAGAATTTGATTTTTGTGACCTAATGTTTCGATGCCAACAGCCTTGAGATTCTTTACTGTGTCTTGGAACCCTACCATACCAAAGTCCTGTGCATGGTTGTTCGCAATATTCATCACCTTAAACCCAACATCAGCAAAAAGCTGGGCGTAGCTTGGTGGGGAGCGAAACGCAAAAACTTGTCCTTGACTGATATCTTTGGAGCTGTAGGGGTATTTTGTTAAGCTACTCTCAAAGTTACCAAATAAAAGATCGGCTCTTTGCAGATATGCTCTCACCGAATTTGGTATAAGCTGATTGCGATCGCCTGGAAGTCTGTAGTTAGGGTAATTTGTCCCAGGAATAACATCTCCAACGGCTTGAATAGTGATGGTGTCTGGAGACGCGTTTTCTGGTATCGAGAACTGAACTGGCAGTGTATCTGTATCTGTAGATGTTGTTGCGGCGTTTGTTCGTTGTAATTGCCCAAAGCGGATGAATAACCCTATACCAATGCCTAGGCAAAAACAGAAACTGATAAAACTGAATGGTAGTAATCTCCCAAGCTTTTGATTTACCATACTTGCGCACCTCAGAATATGGCGCAAGTATATCCTAGAAGTGTTAAATGTCAATGTATACTGGGAGTTATTCGCAACATAATTTTTGAGGAATTGCGTTTGACAGCAAACCTATACTTTGTTACAAAAGATGGGCAACTCGAAAGGTTAAGGTTGGGCAACTGCGATGATGAAATAAATATTTATATGCTTAGAGAGCAGCTCGAGGACATTGAAATTAAATTGCTATTAGAAGGGATATATCGTTACTACGGGTTTGATTTTAGAAATTATGCCTTAGCTTCACTCAAACGGCGAATTTGGAACATCATTCAAGCCGAAGGTTTAACCAGTATTTCTGGACTGCAGGAAAAAGTTCTCCATCACCCCGAATATATGGAGAGATTTTTGTACGCTCTTTCAGTTAACGTCACTACCATGTTTCGTGATCCCAGCTTTTTTCTGACATTTAGAAAAAAAGTGGTGCCGTTCTTACGAACTTATCCTTTTATCCGCATTTGGCACGCTGGATGTTCCACGGGTGAAGAAGTTTATTCTATGGCAATTTTATTACACGAAGAGGGGCTTTATCACCGTTGCCGATTGTATGCGACTGATATCAATGACATGGTATTACGAAAAGCTAAAACTGGAATTTATCCACTAGATTTGATGCAAGGTTATACTCGTAACTATTTAGAAGCAGGTGGGAAAAAATCTTTTTCTGAGTATTACACAGCAGCATATAATAATGCAATATTTTCTTCAAATCTTAAAGAAAATATGGTTTTTTCACAACATAATTTAGCGACAGATAATTCCTTTAATGAATTTCATATTATTTTATGTCGCAATGTCTTGATTTACTTTAATCAATCTTTACAACATAGAGTTCATAAGCTTTTTTATGAAAGCCATGTGAAGTTTGGAATATTAGGTTTGGGACGCCAAGAAACGCTGAAGTTCACCCCGCATGAGCAAGACTATGAAGAGTTAGAAGGTGGAGAAAAGCTTTACCGCCGAATTCAGTAAAATGATGAATGCTAAAAAAATCATGATAAAATTTCATCACTTATAATTTATTCTAATTTATCATTCCTAATGACATTTCAACTGGTTGTTGTCGGTGCATCCTTAGGAGGGTTACAAGCCCTTGAAGTCTTACTCGCCGGATTGCCCAGAAACTTCCCAGTACCTGTGGCAATTGTCCAACACCGCCACAAATCTTCTGATGATAAATTGAGAATGATGTTGCAGCAGTATACTCCTTTGGTTGTCATAGAGCCGCAAGATAAAGAAGAAATTGTGCCTGGTTGCATATATTTAGCTCCAGCAGATTATCATTTGATGATAGAAGCGGGAAGTGACTCGGTTCCTTATCCTTGCTTTTCTTTATCTACTGATGCTCCTGTGACTTATGCGCGACCGTCTATAGATGTGCTATTTGAAACCGCTGCCGATACTTATGCCGAAAAATTGATTGGAGTACTCTTGACAGGAGCCAATCATGATGGTAGCGGAGGAATGGCAAAAATCAGGGCACGCGGCGGCAGAACTGTGGTAGAAGAACCTTCAACAGCAGCTTGTCCGACAATGCCGAAAGCGGCGATCGCCCGTGGTGTGGCCCAGAATATTCTACCTCTAGCAGAGATCGCCCCTTTCTTAGTGAAAATTTGTCATTTTTGATAAAGTTCTTTGTGAATTTTTCATAGAACAAAGCTTTGAACTCTAAGCATCAACAATCGACAAATTTATAACTTAAGATAGTGGGAATAGAATCAGCGCAAGCGTCACAGTCAATAGGAAGACGTGAAAACGCCTTAATATATTTCCTAAAGCATACAGATAAAAATGTCATTTGAACCGAAAGTTAACGTTCTGCTGGTAGATGACCATCCAGAAAATTTGTTAGCCCTAGAGGCAATTTTAGACAGCCTAGGTCAAAATTTGGTCAGGGCGACATCGGGTGCAGAAGCACTGCGATGTTTGCTCAATCAGGATTTTGCTGTGATTCTGCTGGATGTGCAGATGCCAGATATGGACGGGTTCGAGACAGCAACCCTGATTCGACAACGAGAGCGATCGCGCCATACGCCAATTATTTTTCTCACAGCGTTTAGCACCAGCGACAACATGGTGTTTAAAGGTTATTCGATTGGTGCTGTAGACTACCTCTTCAAACCCATTAATCCAGAAATTTTGAAATCCAAGGTAGCGGCATTTGTTGATCTGTTCCAGAAAACCGTCGAGGTGAAGCGACAAGCGGCACAACTGGCAGCAATGAATAAGGAACTGAGGAAGCGTGAAGAGATGTTTCGCTCTCTAAGTGCTTGCTCGCCAGTAGGCATTTTTCTAACAGATACATTAGGCAAATGCACGTATATTAATCCTCGCTATCAAGCAATCTATGAGATGACGCTTGAGGAAAGTTTAGGCGACGGGTGGACGCGAGCAATTCATCCAGAAGACAGAGGACGAGTTATTGCCGATTGGTATGCTGTATCCGCTGAAGGTCAAGAATACAGAGGAGAGTTTCGCATACTCACGCCTACAGCAATTGAGCGTTGGGTTCATATGTCTTCGTCTCCGATGCTTTCCGATAAAGGCGAAGTCATCGGTTATGTAGGCACAATAGAAGATATCACAGAGCGCAAACAAGCACAAGAAGAACACATCAAGTTCATCCGCGAACAAACAGCACGACAAGAAGCTGAAACAGCAAACCGTCTCAAGGATGAATTTTTAGCAACCCTTTCCCACGAACTTCGCACACCCTTAACTTCAATACTGGGTTGGGCGAGACTGCTGCGCCAGCGAAAATTGGATGAAAAAGCCGTTGAACGCGCCTTGGAAACAATGGAACGCAACGCGAATTTGCAGGCACAACTCATTGACGATATTTTAGATGTCTCGCGGATTATACGCGGCAAGCTGCATTTGAATCTAAGCCCCGTTAACTTAACATCTCTGATTCCAACAATTGTAGATAGCGTGCGCTTAGAAGCCCAGACAAAAAATATTGAACTTGGGTTTCTCATTGAATCCAGCAATACGGGGAATAACCAGACAACGGCAAACACACAAGAGGACACGCTTGATATCTCGGCGTCTTCCTCAACCTCTGGCTTTGTCGTTTTTGCCGATCCAAAGCGTTTGCAGCAAATTGTTTGGAATTTATTGAATAATGCGCTCAAGTTCACACCCGAAGGCGGAAAGGTAGAGGTGCGATTGTCTATCAGTAGTCCTGAGTTTAGCTTTGAACAACTCAGCACTCAGCAACGTCAGTTGTCTGAAGGGCAACCTTCGCAGGCGAAAAGTTCCTCAGTACTGGTTCAGGTGAGCGATACAGGTAGTGGCATCAGCCCAGATTTTCTTCCTCATGTTTTTGACCGTTTTCGTCAAGCTGATGGCAGCATCACCAGAAACCAAGGTGGGCTAGGACTAGGACTGGCAATTGTACGTTATCTAGTGGAAATGCATGGGGGAAGCGTTGATGCCCAAAGCCCGGGAGTAGGACAGGGGGCAACTTTTACCGTGAGGCTGCCGCTTGTAGATACAGAGAACCCAGAAGACGAGGGGGAGAGGGAGGGCAAGCAATTAGGGGAAATCGGTAGAGATAGGGACGTGGGGAGATGGGATTGGAACACTCACGCAGAAGGTATTACCCCATCCCCCTCATCCTCCCTCCTTAGGGGTTTGCAAGTCCTGCTTGTTGATCACGATACCGATACACGGAACTTCGTCACCACTATGCTGCAACAATTTGGGGCTACAGTGACAGCTGTCGCATCGGTACGAAAAGCGCTTTGGGCTATCGAAAAATCGCCGCCTGATGTCCTAGTGAGTGATCTTGGAATGCCAGAGGAGGACGGCTACACCTTAATTCGTGAACTGAGAAACCTGGAACCCGAAATAGGGGGGCAGATACCAGCCATTGCCTTAACAGCGTGTACCACACAACAAGATTCTACGCGAGCGTTGGAGTCAGGCTTTGAGATGTACGTCACCAAGCCAGTAGAACCAGCTAACTTGATTGATGCAATAGCAAAACTGGCACAACGCAACTGTACAGTTAACAGTGAACAGTTAACAGTGAACAGTTAACAGTGAACAGTTAACAGTGAATAACTGATAACTAACTACGCCACCAAGTCAGGAAAAACCTCCTGAACTGCAGGATGAACTAAGCGATGATCTTGCACGTTCACACCTTTGGCTAATGCTTGGTTATTCGCCAGTGCCTTTATCCCCAAATTCGCTAACTGCAATACATAAGGTAGAGTGCTGTTGTTTAGTGCCTGAGTGGCAGTCCAAGGTACAGCCCCTGGCATATTAGGAACGCCATAATGTACCACACCCTCTTCAATGTATACTGGGTTAGTGTGGGATGTGGCGTGTAAAGTTTCCACGCAACCCCCTTGGTCAACCGCGACATCGACAATCACAGAACCAGGACGCATTTGTTTGACCAAATTGCGTGATACCAAGATGGGTGCCCTGCGTCCCGGTACTAAAACAGCACCGATGAGCAAGTCAGCATCTTTGAGAGCGGTTTCAATATGGGCGGAGTTGCTGTAAAGCAGTTCTACTCTAGAACCAAATAAGGTTTCCAGATAAGCTAAACGCTCGACATTAACGTCTAGAATCTGGACAGCAGCGCCCATGCCCACAGCAATTTTAGCGGCTTCTGTACCCACGACACCGCCACCAAGAATCACGACTTTGCCTGGTTTTACTCCGGGAACACCACCCAACAAAACCCCTCTACCACCTTGCTGACGCTCTAGGAACCTTGCCCCAAATTGTACCGACAAGCGACCAGCAATAATGCTCATGGGAGTGAGCAGAGGTAATTTGTTGCTACCTGGTTGTTCTACAGTTTCGTAGGCGATCGCCGTCACACCGCAATCAATCAGATGTTCGGTTAACTTTCTATCTGCTGCTAGATGCAGATAGGTAAACAAAATTTGCCCCTTCTGCAAAAACTGATACTCAGCAGTGAGTGGCTCTTTGACTTTGACAACAAGTTCGCACTTCCAAGCCGCTTCTTTTGTGGTGACTATCTTAGCACCAGCGCTTGTGTAGTCATCATCTGTAAACCCAGCACCAATACCTGCTTGAGTCTCTACGAAAACCGTATGACCATTTTCCTGTAAGACTCGGACACTAGAAGGACTTAACCCAACCCGAAACTCCTGATCCTTAGTTTCTTTGGGAATACCAATTTCCATTTACTGCCTCTTATGAATTTTTGTGTAGCTTATAGTTTGTCAGTCTCATCCCTAGTCTTTTGAATCAGAGACTACGAATTTAACAAGTCGTTATAAGCGGAAAATCGTAAGTGCAAACACAATACCGAGCGCTCTCGTGTTCAATGGGGAGTCAAATTTGGGTAAGTAAGAAAAATTACTTAGCACTCAGCCCTCAGAACTCAGAGCTTTCTTTCCGACTCAGCATTCAGCACTCGAAACTCAGGACTACTGAACTTCCTCTTATACCAACTAATGTACTTCAAACTTTTGTCCTTGACGATTGCCAAAGTACTTCTACAATAAATTAAGAATCGTAAATAATTGTAAATAGTGGCAACCCTGCTTGATAGCTTAAGCTGTGTTGTCGCTCTTGTTATTCAGTTATAAAGTTCATTTGCCAAAAAGAGGTTTTCAATGATGACACAGACACAGACACAACCACAGCCAAGCGTTACTCCCAAGCTGGAGGAACCAAAGTTCGGTTTTAATGAGTATGCTGAGCGTTTGAATGGTAGAGCTGCAATGATTGGCTTCGTCATCATGGTGGTGATTGAATACGTCACCAACCAAGGTGTTTTATCATGGCTCGGTTTGAGGTAGGATTTTCACAAAGCTAAGACAGTGCTGGTTGTACGCTATAAATGACAAAAAGCAAAGAACCAGCTGGAATATACAGCTGGTTTTGATTTAATTAAGCCTTTATAGCCTTTATAGGGAGCAAAAATGTAGAAAAAAACAAACCGAAAACAATCTACAATGCGTGAATCTGTGAATGCGTGAATTGTAATACGCCCCCACACCCCTAGACCCTCATCTACTTAAGAAAAGTATAATGATATTGAGGCTCTCATCAAAAGCGTCAATTGCGGGTGAGGTATTCTCAGTAAATTTACATAAAAGGTGAACAGGAACCAACGAAGCTGTGATGAATGCTGTATTTCCTCGTTTTTTAAAGTTAGCCTACCGTAAAGAACCACTCATTAGTGTATTGATTACGATGGGAGTGGTAGATGCATTAATTGGTGGATTTGACGATAGCTGGTCGTTGTTCGCTTTTGGCGTGGGAACAGTAGGGATAACGCTAGCTTACAAGTGGTGGCGTATCCAGCAGCACCAACCCCTTCCTGAGGAGCCTGTGGTGCAACATTACCTACCTTCCCGCTCGTCGTCAAGTTCTCCTTTACCCATGCTGAGTGTTTCTAAGAAAAAGCGCCCATATTAGTAGATTTGGTCTGTTGAGATTTGAGATTAGGCGGTTACATGGTTGCTCTTGAAAACCATTTTAACTACGGTATGCTTTGCAACCCTAAGCATCGGTATCCTGATTTGCGGGCGGAGCTTTTCTGCCCGAAAATTTGGTACACCATAGCTTAAGATATTTGAAATATATGTATATAAATAATCACAATAAATTCCTCTCCTAAATCCAAAACGCGTCCCTTGCGCGTGCCCCAAAGGCTCAGCATCCACACCGTAGACAAGGATCTAAATCTCAAATGACCACTGCCAAAAATATTTTAATGCTTATGAGCGTAGCAGGTGCTGTTGCCATGGCTCCCCTAATCCGGATACCACCTGCCATCCCTGCTGAGGTTGAATTTACACCACCTGCCCAACCTACTACGAGCTTAGCTAATCCACAACTAATTTACACCTTTGTAGAGCATTTGGGAACGATTAAATCCCTTGCCTTCACTCCAGATAGCCAAACTCTAATTAGCGGCGGTTCTGATAATGATGGCATCATTCGCTTATGGAATACAACAACTGGCAAAAGACGTGGGATTATCAACAGAGCGCATCAAACAGCGATAGAATCTGTGGTCATTTCTCCAGATGGTCAAACTCTTGTTAGTGGCGGTGATGATAACACGATTAACCTTTGGAACCTGAAAAACAATAAATTTACTCGCTCCTTTGTCGGGCATACGAGCAATGTGCTGTCCTTAGCAGTCACTCCAAATGGTAAAGTTTTGGTTAGCGGTGCCTTGGACGGTATTCGGATGTGGGATTTGCTACAGCAGCGCCCACTTGCTACTTTGACACGCTTTGATAACCTCATTTATACCCTGGCAATTAGTCCTGACGGTCAAACGCTGGCAAGTGGTGACAATATTGGTGTTGTTAAGCTGTGGGATTTGGGTACTGGAAAATTAATCCGTACAGTTCCAGCGGCGCATGCCAATACAGTCACCAAACTCCTGTTTACTCCAGATGGAAATACCTTGATCAGTGCTAGCCGCGATCGCACGATTAAACTCTGGAATGCCAGCAGTGGAGAATTAGTTCGCACCTTGACAGGACACAACAATTGGGTGAATACAATAGCTATTAACCCCAACGGACAAACCCTTGCCAGTGGTGGTAGAGATGGAATTAAGCTGTGGAATTTAACAACAGGCGAGTTATTAAATACATTTTATGGACATTCTGACTGGGTTAGCGCCATAGCCTTTAGTCCGGATGGGACAAAGCTTGCTAGTGGGGGATTTGATAGAAGAGTCAATATTTGGCTACTTCAATAGTTCTTTCCAATTGTGACGCGACAGCAGGGATTGGCAGCATTGAAAGCGGCTAAGCTGAATTCAATGGCTCATTGATGTTTAACTGAGCGTTTTGTTCATGCCTTTGCAAGCGCTTCAGCACTATGCAACCAACATGGGAAGACGCGGATATTCCCCTGAAGTGATCGTTGTGCTTATCCGCAAAGTTTTTGAAACGCCAAAACCGAAAACGCGATATGCGATCGCCGAAGGCGGGGCTTCGCCCATCGCGCCCAATCCCTTGGGCGAAAACTAGCTGTATCTCTTGCTGCGTTAGAATTTTGGCACGATCATGCCGATTGATTTTCATCGCCAGACCAAAAACCACTGTGATCCACAGCTTACAATTAAAAGCCCCCAGTGGGTGCTATTACTGGAGGCTTCTGCTGAACCGATTTCATTGGCTCAATACTATCGATGCGAATATTTGTAAATCCCCTTTCTAAAGCTGGAGTTTTAGTAACAAGTATTTGTGTTAATTAATACATAATTTAAATGCTGAACATAAAACCCCCAGTAGATGCTACTACTGGAGGCTGAAACTGCTATTCAATTTCTTGCATTCGCTTCATACTATCTATGGGAGATTTTGTAAAACCCTTTCTAAAGGTGGAGTTTCAGTGACAAAAAGCTGTGTTAGCTAATACATTGGCATGATGCGCTATTGAATACAAAAAGCCCCCCAGGAGGACATACTGGAGGCTGGTTTAATGACAGCAATTCAATCGTTTGCATTCACTTCATACTATCTATGGGAGATTTTGTAAAACCCTTTCTAAAGTTGGAGTTTAGATGACAAAAGATTGTGTTAATCGATACAGTACCATGACGCACTCTATTAAATACAAAAAACCTCCAGTAGATGCAACTACTGGAGACTATCTACTAAAACCGTTTTCGTTCGCTCCATACTATCGATATGAATATTTGCAAATATCTTTCTAGAGCAGGAGTTCAAATTACAAGTTTTTGTGTTGGTTAATACAAGGTATAAAGAAGTTTTATTTTCTCACCCTATTTTTATTAAGTCTTTATCAGAACTGATAATGTGTGGAAATTATTTATGTTTGACTGATTTTTCGATTCTTGTCTGATTTCTAAACTCTGGCTGAAAAGATTGCCCTATCAGCATTCCCACACCTAGAAGCGCGATTAATCCCCCAGCAATCGCCTTTATTGGAATATGTGCAAAACTGATGCGGTGCGAGTCATAGCGGCTAAATGCCCAAAGTACCATTGCATACTGCCAAGGATTAAAGTCGTGCCATTCCCGCGATTTCTCAAGCTTGATATTGCAATGCTTGAATTGATTGTGTAGCACGTCTTCTACAGTTGCCATGTCTTGAACATAGATTCCTTTGATACAATTTAGGGATTTTTGAAGCACTGGAGGATTAGCCGTAGTTCCAGTGGTTTCTGTTTTTTGGTAAGTACTTAAAACAATTAGTTTATTAACTTTAATATCAGTGTTTATTGTGCAATGCTGCTTGAGAAAAATTGAGAATTAACAAAACAAGGTTTTAGGACTTACGCATTGACAAAAAACATCATCCATGTGTACTAGGCAGCACAAGTCTTGGTGAGATTGTCCACAATGTACTCACGCACAACGAAAGTGAATAAATTTCTTTGCAATTCATACCAA
>JAHHIB010000017.1 GCA_019359075.1 Kalymmatonema hyalinum WJT4-NPBG1 | reverse complement strand
GATCGCTGCCTTTATCCCCCTACTTAGTATATCTGTACCACTATTTCACATCTCTACTTACCACTTTGTCAATATTTAGATGCGTTTGCCCTGACGATCGCTTGACTTTCAAGACAGTCGCTACAAATTACTGACCTCAATCTCAATCGGCTACGTTCCTTTTTGGAGAATTCCGTTTAACTGCTTTTGACACTCCCCACGGCTATCAAAACATCGCTACGCTCGTTTTGATTTAAAGCCGGGGAATTCTTCGCTCAACGTCGCAACTTGCACATGCCTGGGTTGCCCCCTTCGGGTATGCCTTCGGCACGTCTTCGACGAACGCAGTCGCCTAGGTCGGGAAACTTTCCTGCAACGCTGTCTCACCAAGTAGCGTAGTGGTCGCGACTCCCCAAGCGTTACTTCCCGGATGCCCTCCGGTAGACTTTGCTTTAGACAAAATATTGATGGCTGCATTCACATCTCGTTGTAGCACCGTTCCGCAATGAGGGCAATTATGAGTTCTTGTGGACAGTCCTTTCTTAACAGTTTGTCCACAATTACTGCATTTTTGCGATGTGTAATGAGGTGGCACGCTCACAACTTTTGTATTGAATTTCAAAGCAAAGTAATCAATCCAACGACGAAAAGATGTCCAAGCCACATCATTAATTGACTAGTGTTTTACCATGGGGACTAAATGCTACAGACCGTACGGGATTGATGTGTCCCTCAAGAATATCTAGGCATTGACCAGTGTTCAAATCCCATAACCGTACATTGCATATTGCGGCGGGACTCTTCCTTATAGTAGGAGAATTGTTTTGGCGCTTGGGTATTTTTCTATTTTGTTTGACGGCAATAGCGATGATTCTTGAGTCTTTTCGTTAGAACATCAAAAGATTTTGCCAATTTGTCTAGCTTTATATTGCCTTGGGCTGCTCCTTACCCAGCCTAGGGTTGTCTTTATAAGGAGATTCAACTGTGTCAAATAACAAAAGCAGCCAACCAGGGAAAGAGATACTTTCCCCTGTTCTCGTCATCTTAGTTGCTGGATCGCTCTCTTTGGCGATTGTGGATAAAGACAACCGCCCTGCTTACTTCGACATTGTGAAGATTGCCATCGCCTGTTCCTTTGGCTCCATAAAATCGCCAGGAAATAGGGAAAGTAGCAATACTCTAGAAGATTCAGATAACTCAGATACTCAGAACAGCTCTACTAACCGAGAAAAGTCTAGCCCTACTAAAGATGAGTCCTGATACCACATCTACACCTAATGGTAATATCCTTATAGGCTCATAGATACTGCCTGCATTACATACCTTATCAGAGTCATCGTTGTATTTTTCCAATGAAAACTGCTACAACTGTTTAGCAGAGATAAACAGCGTGAGACTATTCAACGGCATATGTTGCTTGCTCAAAAACGGAAGTATTTTTTAATTCTGTTTTTTTTGCAAGCAGCAGTGAGGAAAAGCTATAACTAGCTCATGTTTAGTGACTTAATCACACAAGAAGCTAAACTTGCCTTCGATAGTCTCTTTTAATGAGACAGCATTTATATGTCATGCTAGCGCAGTCTCTGCTTTGTAATTTAAGGCTGGTGGGTGAAGAGAGTGATGAATCAAGCTGACACCCCAGACAATGGGGATTTTGTTGAACCCCTAACAACGAGCAATTCGCTGCAACCGGAGCAGGTGAGTTGTCCATTTTACTCAGTTAACAAGAGTGAAAACACTGCTGTTGTTAAGCAGCCACTACTGGCACCAACAGAAAACAAGCAGTGCGAAAGCGAAATTGCATCAGAACAAGATGCACAGCAGCAGGACTGGGTTGCAGAGCCTAACAGCAAAAAACAAGAACTCATAGACGCTGAATTCCAGAAATTGCTGGAGTTGAATGAAGAATTACGTTCTGCCAATAACGACTTGTATGAGACAGTAGAGGAGCTAAAAGCTACCTTAACTGAACGGGAGGTGGCTTTGCAGTGGCAGAAAAAGCGCTCAAGTGTGACAGAGTCGATGCTTAACCAACAAACTCAGGAACTTACTGCATCTCAAGAGCAAGTAAATTCCTTATTTCAACAGTTGGAAACTGCTGTGCAAACAGTTCAGCGCCAGGAAAGTTTGATTTCAAATTACAAAACGCAGCTAGAAATTAGCCAACAACGCCTTGCTCAATTAGAGCGAGAATGTACGCTGATGAAATCTAGCTGCAACGAACAGTCTCACCAACTCTTGCAATCAGAAAACTCTTGTCGAGAGCTACGGACGAGGCTGATGCGACAACAACGCCAGACCCTACAATTTAAAGCAGCTTTGGAAAAGTGTCTGGAGACACCTGTCCCTAGCTACGATTCCCTTGATAATAATGATATAAGCAGCAGTCAAACAAGACCATCTAAGCACTCTAGCTTTTTGTTTTGCCAAGCGCAACCGATTCGACCTTGGTCAGCCCAAGCAGAACCTGAATTTTTTACCGATAGTGTAGATCATCCTTACGGGGAAACGACCGCATCACCTCCACACCAATGGGATCATTCCATACCCAATCCCTCGTCTACTTGGGATACGACAGATTCAGAAGAAACATTTACACAAACGCAACCAGTTGACACACCACAACCAGACATTGAAACAGTTTCATCTTTGGGTTCAGCAAGCTTAGAAGAGCAATTGGATGGTGTGCTGCAAATGTTCTTCGTTGCTAATCCTGTGCCCACATCTGCACAACCTCCTGCTGAAAAAGATGCAACCAGTACCTTGGCGTCTGAAGCTATTTGGGAAACTTCTGTAATACCCCTGATGGATGAACCAGAAACTGCTCAAACATCACTAAGTATTGATTCTCCAGAGGAAACTGAGGACTATTGGATACAAGTATCGCAATTGTCATCTGTGGAATTGTCAGACAATACTGACTCTCAAGAGCCAACCAACTACGATAGCAACTCCAACTCTCCCTCCCCAGTGCTTTACCCGCAGCGTTCACCCAAGCGGCGAAAGTCATTGGCTGCTGTGGAGCTACCAAATTTTAGACCAAAGAGTCATTAGTTAAAAATTTTTAACTAATGATCAACTAAGTACAGAATTTCACAAGTTCGTAAGGAATTAATTTCAGAAAGGCTCTGCGTTACTCCCTTCGGGTATGCCTACGGCACGCTACGCGAACACCAGTCGCCTGCTGTCGGGAAACCCTACCAAGAGCGCTGGTTCACTGCGCTGACTCCGCGTCCCTCTGCGTTTTAAAACGCTACGAATTAATGCAAAGCTGTACTAAGAATTCAGACCACAGAGTAGGAACCCAGAAGGTTATTTTGAGTTCTGCGTTCTACATTCTGTGTTCTTCTCAAAAATGACAAAGGACTAAATGGCTTTCGGCTTCTGAAGTCTCGTTTCTGATGTAACTTGAGCTACTGAATTTTGGGGACGTGCAATACCTGTGGTGAGAGCATAGCTAATCGCTAATAGCCGTAACCACAATGCCGGATATCGAGGTTCCAACCAAGGACCGATTCGATGAACAAAGCGTGGGAACCATCCACTGAGCAAAGTGCTGACAAGAGCATGGCGACTGAAGTCAAAATAGTTGCCAGTCCATCTCAGTAAATCCTTAGTACCCGCAAGTTCCCAAATCCACAGTAGCAATGCAGGATTGTTCCAAGCTGCTTTGAGCGCTAGCCGATTAAAGGTCAACCAATCGAATCTATCTTTAATGAAATTATCTGCCACCTCTAGAGGTTCATCTGCCAACAGCCCAAAAAAGTTGTTGAGCATAGAGTTGATTCGCTGGGGTGGTATAAATTTATCAGTAGGAACCATCATTCCTTTGGAAAACATCCAAGTGACGGCAATATTATTTTGAAAGGCGCGAATTTGGTTCAAATGCCGGAAACTCAGCAAGTCATGTTTGAGGGCGGTATCTAAAAGAGTTGTCAAGCGTTCTAGGTTGCGAACCAAAGAACCAAAGCCAGTGAAAACTAAGGGAGACTGGAGTGATGCTGCATCGCCGATCGCTATCAAACGGTCAAAAGCAACAGTGCGATCGCGACTCCCCACACTAAAATGCCCTGGTATATATCCAAAAGTTGGCTTTTTCCACACTAGCTGATCCAGATCGCAGCGGCGGTACTCTGGCAAAATCGTGAAAAAGTCTTCGTACATCTCCAGCAAGGAACCGGGGTTTTTGGGATTGACTTGGTGGTAATGAAATAAATAAATCGTTAATTCTTCATCTGCGCCAGGAAACAACTCCCAAATCAACTGCCTTCCTCGCGAGATATCCCCATGACTGTATAGCACGTCGCCATACTGAGAATCCCATACTCCCGGTTCAAATCCCCGCTCAACCACTGCTCCCACAGTTGGGCAAACACTGTCGAAAGCACGACCGCCATTCAATTGCCATGCAATTGGTGAAGCGGTTCCCATCGCATCGACTACCAGTCGCCCACTCACTTGCTTCTGTATTTGACTGGTTAAATCCTTGACAGTAACAACAACTTGTGATTCATATACATCTACCTGCATGAACTCTGTCTGATCCCAAATTTCACTGCCTGCGGCTCGCAGCTTTTGCCCACACATTTGCAACCATTTCTCAGAATCTAAAGCCACATTTAGCACTGTAGGGGTGTGTAAAACAGGCGCTTTTAGGTTGCTGGGATTATTAGCATCAAAAAATTTATTAAATCCGTCTTTGTACTCCCGTGCAATAATCGATTCGACTTCTGCAGTCGTCACCAAACCCAAGTTGAGTAAACTTTGAATTTCATCGCGGGAAATATTCCATTCTCGGTTCATTCGCCCAAAAGGCAATCGTTCTAACAGCAGCACTCGATAGCCCAGTTTTGCCATGACTGCTGCATGGATAACCCCAAGCGCCCCGCCGATGTAGATGAGGTCGTATTGGGGATGCAGGGGAGAATTAGTATCTATGCTCTCCTGTGCTTGACTTGTATGGGAAAACACGACCTGACGCGGCTGCTGGGGATTTCGCACACCTTCGCGCCATCTTTGCTCCCACCAGTAGGCTCGCTTCAAGTCATATTCGCCGTTGGGCATTTTTTGAAAATATTTAACAGTCAGGGGGTAGTAGGGAGCAAGCGCCTCAAAAATTGATTGTGCAGACAAATCTAGCGTTGGAGGTTCAGGGTATTGATGGGGGAAGCGACTTCTCAACCCAGTGGTGAGCTTTTTAAGAATTTGTTGCTCTTTGGGAAAGGGTTTATCTGCCCAACGGAACGCTTTTAAATACGTGGTTCGCTGCACTGACCAGATGAAGACAGAAAGTTCAACTGCTAACTTTTCCGAAATAGTCCCACTACTAGTTGTAGTATCAGAAACTCTCAAGCGAAAGCCTTGCGGAGTGAGTACTTTTTCTCCAATTCCTGGTTCAAAATCAGTATGTAGCCAGTCGCATACAGCTGTTGTCTCGGGAGTAGGGATTTCTAGGTAAAGAATCTCTTGCATTTTTTTCTAAAATCTCCGATAAATCTATAAATTAAGACCGATTTAACAAAGGAATAAAGTATGGTAAACTCCGCCCTATCGGTTGAATGAAAATTCAGTAAAGAAATATTAAGAGTTTCTCACATTTATTGTTCATTCTTTGTTTTTGTAAACGCACGCCATGAATTATCCCATCCCAGACAGTCCACAAGAAATCGTTGCCTTAAGACAAGAGCCGATTGATGAAGAACTGGTTGCTGCCGCGATCGCTGGTGTCATCAAAATT
The DNA here is from genome assembly GCA_019359075.1 of Kalymmatonema hyalinum WJT4-NPBG1. Lineage (GTDB taxonomy): Bacteria > Cyanobacteriota > Cyanobacteriia > Cyanobacteriales > Nostocaceae > Kalymmatonema > Kalymmatonema hyalinum. The sequence goes on along the minus strand of JAHHIB010000017.1, from coordinate 85,949 downwards.
GTTCGTTCTCAGGGCCAATCCTTAGAAGAGTTAACCGCCCAGTTGCTAGCTGACGATAGCCTGCTAGATCTACAACAAAGACGCTGGCTGAGCCAACTCGTTGCTCAAGCATGGGAAAGTTTCTCGTAAGAGGGGTTAGTAGGTAGTCGTGAGCAGTGAGTGGTTATTAAACAACTAACAACCAACATACAGTGAATTCTTCAACCAAATTGCCAATCACCTTCGTGGTGTGGGAGTTTCAATAAATTGTCTGGGATTGGCAATTGGACTTTTGAAAGAACTCATAACCAGAGAACTCAGAAATCAGAACTCAGAACGAGAGCATAAATCAGAGGAGACGTTGAGAATTCTCCGCAGCGCTAGTGCGCGACTTGGCGGATGAGTTTCAACTCGAAGTACTCAAAGCCGCTTCAGCTTGAGAGTGCAACAGAAGACCATATTCCAAACCTTCTACCACTGCTTGATAAGACGCCTCCAAAATATTGGTGGAAACACCCACCGTTGTCCAGCGTTGATGACCGTTACCCGACTCTACCAAAACCCGGGTTTTCGCTCTTGTCCCCGTGTGTCCGTTGAGAATCCGGACTTTATAATCTGTCAACTCAAACTCAACCATTTGGGGATAGAAATTTATTAAAGCCTTGCGTAAAGCCGCATCCAAAGCGGCAACAGGTCCGTTTCCTTCGGCAGCTTCTAGAATATCTTTACCGTTGACAGCGACTTTTACAGTGGCAAGAGCGTTAGAAGTTTCTTTGCCCTCAACCAAGTCACAATGGACTTGGAAACCTTTAATTTCAAAGAAAAGCTGGCGACTGCCTAAAGCTTGGCGCATCAACAACTCAAAACTTGCCTCCGCCGCCTCAAATTGAAATCCTTCGCTTTCTAAAACTTTGAGACGTTGCAAAATTTGCCCTGTTGTGGGGTTATTTTTATCGAGTTCAATCCCAAAAGTGCGTGCCTTCGCTAAAACATTACTCATGCCAGACTGTTCAGAAATGACAATACGGCGACGGTTTCCGACTCGTTCCGGTTGCATATGTTCGTAAGTCAGAGGATTGCGTTCCACCGCCGATACATGAAGACCACCTTTGTGAGCAAAAGCCGAACGTCCGACAAACGGAGCATGTTCGTCAGGAGCAAGATTTACGACTTCGCTCACGAAGCGGCTCGTTTCTGTCAGTTGAGACAATCGGTTATCTTCAATACACTTGTAACCCAGCTTCAGTTGTAAGTTGGGAATCAACGAACAGAGATTGGCATTGCCGCAACGTTCACCATACCCGTTAATGGTACCTTGAACCATCCTCACCCCTGCCATGACACCAGCTAAGGCGTTGGCAACTGCCGTATCTGAATCATTATGAGTGTGAATTCCTACTTGAATATCACTAGGAGTGGAGTTGACCACATCTGTGACAATTTGAGTAATTTCGTGAGGTAAAACGCCGCCATTAGTGTCGCAAAGAACTATCCATTCAGCACCAGCAGAGATTGCTGTCTGTAATGTCTGTAAAGCATAATCTGGATTTCGCTTGTAGCCATCAAACCAATGTTCTGCATCGTATATAATGCGACGCCCTTGAGAGCGAAGATACTCAATCGTATCCTGTATCATCGCCAAATTTTCTGCAAGAGTTGTCCTGAGTCCTTCTGTAACGTGTAAATCCCAAGACTTGCCAACAATTGTCACCCAACGAGTACCAGCAGCAAGAATTGCTGCCAACATAGGATCATCTGCTGCTCTTTTTTCAGGGCGTCGGGTATAGCAAAAGGCGACAATCTCTGCTTGAGTCAGCGGTTCTTCTTGGAGATGCCAGAAAAATTGTACATCCTTAGGATTTGCCCCAGGCCAACCACCTTCTATGAAAGGAATTCCAAGTTGATCCAGCCTGCGGGCAATGCGTAACTTATCTTCTATCGACACCGATAACCCTTCGCGTTGAGTGCCATCCCGTAGCGTCGTGTCATAGATCCAAAGTTGGGGTGAGGAATTTGCAGCCATAAAATAGGAACTCTTGGAGACAACTTGTGAACTACTCCAGATTACGCTAACGCTGCATCCGGAGCTTCTGTACTCATCAGGGAACGCCTCAAGACAGACTTGCGCCCAGCTTTTGGTCTTACTTCCCCTCCTACAGCAGAGACGGACGCTCCATCCGCCTTTAGCATTCTGATTCCTTCTGCTCTAATGTTCGTTGCAGCGTTACCGTCCCTGTCGTGATGAGTGCCACAGTGAGGGCAAGTCCATTCCCTTATTTCTAAGGGCATTTCGTCAACTTGGTGGTAACAATTAGAGCAGAGCTTGGAACTAGGGAACCATCTATCAATTTCAACCAACTTGCCTCCCTTGTTTTCTAGTTTGTAGGCTAAAAAGTTGGTGAACATTCCCCACCCAACATCAGATATAGCTTTTGCTAGATTATGATTACGAACCATGCCTTTGACATGTAGATTTTCCACTACGACAACTTGGTTTTCATTGACGAGCTTTCGTGAAAGCTTATGTAGACAATCTGCTCTTGAGTTGCTAACCCGTTCGTACACTCTAGCGACAACCTTTCTATATTTGTGTCTTGAGTTACTTTCTTTGTGCTTCCTAGCTAACTTTTGCTGTTTACGCTTGAGGTTTTTCTCATGGCGAACTTGGTGTTTAGGATTGTCGAATTTTGACACCTTGCTACCATCACTAGTTACTGCAAAGTGCTTCAACCCCAAGTCAACACCGATTACCCTACCCTCACTTGAGGGAACTAGATTTTCTCCTTCAGTTTCCAGCAAAATCGATGCATAGTACTTCCCTGATGGGTCTTTACTTACTGTTACTGTCTTGATTGTCTCCTCAATATCTCTGTGAATTTTGGCTTTAACTGTGCCAACTTTACCGGGCAGTTTTACGGAACCATTTACCACTTTGACATTTTGGGGATACTGAATAGACTGCTTGCCATGCTTTGATTTGAATCGTGGAAACCTCGCACGACCATCAAAAAAGTTCTTGTAAGCAGTCGTTAAGTTGAGGGTAACAGCTTGTAGCACCTGGCTATAGCATTTAGACAACCATAGGGTTTCCTCATCTTTCTTCAGCTTAGGAAGGAGTGTGTTGAGTGCTGACTGGCTTAGTCCCTTGCCCGTCTGTTTGTAGGTTTCGATGGACTTATTCAGGGCATAGTTCCACCACCAACGAGCGCAACCAAAGTGCTGAGCCAACAGTACTTCTTGCTCTTGTGTTGGATAGAGACGGACTTTGACAGCTTTGTGCAGCACTTCATACACCTCCTTTCTCCAATCACTTTACTATATTTTGGGATTTGCACTAAAAATATTGAGAGGAATTTGGAAGCCGGAGGTACAGAGGTTTCCTGCCTTTCATCCCCAAGTTCCGCTGCGCTGCACATGGGGATTTGCCGGCAATTCAGTTAAAAAAAGATTTTACCGTTCCTTAGGCTCACTCAATAAGAGTGCTGAGCCGGATAAAGGAAACAAAAAGCAGAATATAGAATGCAGTTGGGATTTCTGAGTTCCTAGAATAGCGACTTCTCAGTTGTTCCCCCCCCCTACAAAAATCTATTGAGTGCAAGATGTCTACTTTTTTGAGGTCTAAGGTTAGCTATTGTTATATAGTGTTTCGGTGTTTTTCTACATTGAAATGCATTGTTACAATACAACAACAAGCTAACGTAGTGTTGAGGGATGCCCAAGCTACAAGCTCAAGGTAAAACAATTGAGTGCGTTCGCGGAGCCAATCTGCGGCAAATATTGCTGCAAAATGGTGTTGACCTCTACAATAGCGGTGCTAAGGTTATAAACTGTCGGGGAATTGGCAGCTGTGGAACTTGTGCAGTTCTTGTAGAAGGCAAAGTATCACAGCCAAATTGGCGCGACAAAGCGCGGCGGTCACTACCTCCCCATTCTCCTACAACAGACCTACGTTTAGCCTGCCAAACCAAAGTTTTGGGCGATGTGAAGGTTACAAAATATGATGGATTTTGGGGACAAGGTTCTCAAATAGTTTGGACATCAGAACTTTAAGACGGAGAAATAACGATATGGGTAGATGGACACCACTTATTCTTATGGCAGGCGGCTTAGCAATTTTGCTTGGTACATTGCTGGGTATTAGCTTTCCAATGGACGGACGAAATAATACGGCTCAAGCACCAGCACCAACATCAGCACCAAGGGGTAAAGAATCAAAAGTTCTGCCAGCTAATATTAATGTTAATAGCACTGCCGCTGGTAATGCTCCCGCAAACGACCAAAGAAATAACGTTGCCCAGACAAATCAGAACAGCAACTCTAACAATGACCAAGTTCAAGACGACACAGGCGGCGCTAACAACAATCAACAAGGCAATCAATCACCAGGCAATCAATCACCTAATGAAACAAATCAGAATACCGAACCAGTTCGAGCCTTGTGGTAATCAGCCATGAGTTACAAGTTATGAGTTATGAGTTACAAGTTATGAGTTATGAGTTATGAGTTACGAGTTGTTAGTCCAAAGTCCATAGCTCAAAGTCCATAGTCCAAAGTTCAAAATTTTATGACTAATGGCTGTTGACTAATGACAAAGTAGAGACGCGCTATGGCGAGCCAGCGCTGTAGGAGGTGAGACCAGTGCTGCAGCAGGGTTTCCCGACAGCAGGCAACTGGCTCTCCCGTTGGGGTCTCCCGACCTAGGCGACTGGCGTCGCGTCTCTACAATGACTAATAACTAACTAATGACTAATGACTAATGACTAGTGACGTTTTAATTATTGGTGGCGGCGTCATCAGCTTGGCGATCGCCATTGAATTAAAATTACGCGGTGCAAAAGTGACAGTGCTTAGCCGCGAATTTCATGCAGCTGCTACTCATGCGGCTGCTGGGATGTTGGCACCTGGTGCCGAAAGAATCCCAGAACAGGCAATGCAAGAGTTGTGCAAGCGCTCTCTGTATTTATACCCCGATTGGACGCGCAAGCTCGAAGAATTCACCAGTATCAATACTGGTTACTGGTCCTGCGGTATTTTGGCTCCAGTTTATAACGAGAGCAGGGGAGCAAGGGAGCAGGGGAGCAAGGGAGAATTGAAATCTATGCCCTCCTCCTCTGCTAGCGAAGCTTCCCCCGCCTACTGGCTAGAAAAGGAAGTCATTCATCAATATCAGCCAGGATTGGGAGAAGAAGTTGTTGGAGGTTGGTGGTATCCTGAAGACGCACAAGTAGACAATAGGGCATTAGCACAAGCACTGTTGGCAAGTGCTAAGTCGCTTAGCGTTGAACTTAAAGAAGGTATTGCAGTCGAAGGAATTCAACAGCAGCAACGGCAAGTTGTTGGCGTACAAACGAGTGCTGGAGTCCTTCGCGCCCAACATTATGTTTTGGCAGCAGGTGCTTGGTCAAATGCATTGTTCCCCCTGCCTGTGCGTCCTGTAAAAGGTCAAATGCTGAGCGTGAGAGTACCGGAATTTGTGCCGGATCTACCTTTGACACGGGTTTTGTTTGGGGAAGATATTTACATCGTCCCAAGACGCGACAGACGAATTATTATTGGTGCCACCGTTGAGGATGTCGGCTTCACCCCCCACAACACGCCAGCGGGAATTCAAACCTTACTACAAAGAGCGATTCATCTATTTCCTCAAATACAGGATTACCCCATTCAGGAATTCTGGTGGGGATTTCGCCCTGCTAGCCCAGATGAATTACCTATTCTTGGCACCAGTCCCTGTGAGAACTTAACCTTGGCGACAGGTCATTACCGCAATGGTATTCTTCTGGCACCTGTAACAGCAGCATTGCTTGCCGATTTGATTCTTGAACAAAAACCAGACCCTTTACTATCTCATTTTCACTACTCGCGCTTCCACACCAAGCCATCTACTACCCCAATGCTTACTTACCCCACACTCAGAACTCAGAACTCAGAAACCGCAGCCAGGGACTCAGAACTCAGCACTTTAGAAGACTCACCACTCCAAATTGCCGGAAAAACTTTCCAATCTCGCTTGATGACAGGGACTGGCAAGTATCGCAGTATTGAGGAAATGCAGCAAAGCGTTGTGAAGAGTGGTTGTCAAATTGTCACTGTTGCAGTGCGGCGAGTACAAACCAATGCTCCCGGACATGAAGGTTTAGCCGAAGCATTAGATTGGACAAAAATCTGGATGTTGCCGAATACCGCAGGTTGCCAAACTGCAGAAGAGGCAATTCGCGTCGCACGTCTGGGGCGGGAAATGGCAAAACTGTTAGGACAGGAAGATAACAACTTCGTGAAATTAGAAGTGATTCCTGACCTTAAGTATCTGCTACCAGACCCCATTGGTACTTTACAAGCAGCAGAACAACTGGTGAAAGAAGGTTTTGCCGTGTTGCCCTACATTAATGCTGACCCCATGCTAGCAAAGCGGTTAGAAGAAGTTGGCTGTGCGACAGTTATGCCTTTGGCAGCACCGATTGGTTCTGGACAAGGATTGAAAACAACTGCAAATATTCAAATCATCATCGAAAATGCCAATGTACCAGTGGTGGTAGATGCAGGCATTGGAGCGCCCTCTGAGGCGGCACAAGCAATGGAAATGGGCGCAGATGCCTTGTTGATTAATAGCGCGATCGCCCTCGCACAAAACGCCCCAGCAATGGCTCATGCCATGAATTTGGCAACTGTTGCCGGTCGTCTGGCGTACCTTGCCGGCAGAATGCCCACCAAAACTTACGCTATTGCTAGTTCACCCCTGACTGGGACGATTACAAGTTAGTCAACAATCAAAGGAGTCAGAAGACACAATTCAGGAGACAGGAGACAAAATTCTTGACTGACTACTGACTCCTGCTTACACAAAACGAAGTTTCAAATCAACACTCATCCGCCGTTCTCAAAAAAAAAATTCAGCCATTCTGACTCCTGACTCCTGATTCAATGTAACGATTTGTCTCCTACTGTTAAGAGCAAATATAGCGTTTCTGTAACATTAAATAAATAAATGGGATAAGGAATTGTACTCATGCCCTATACAACAGAAGAAGGCGGTCGCCTGAATAACTTTGCTCGTGAACCCAAAGTTTACACAGCAGAACCGCCTACCGACCGTCAAAAGCAAAATTATATTATCCTGGGAATTGGTGCGGCGATTTTGATTGGTGGGTTGATTTTTGTTGCTTTTTCTGTATCCAATGTAAGTTAATAGAAATTTGTTTTAGAAATTGCAAATTTAATTTTTGCGCTTTTTCAGGCTCCTAGTACCGCTCCCTTGGGATTCAGGCATTCACGCATTCAAAATGCTTAGAGCACAAATTTTTCGCTTCCGCGTGAATAGTAGCTTTATTTCCGCCCCCGCTGTACTAGTCTTATTAGAGCCTGGTTTTTATTTTTTAAAATATTTTCTTGTTAGAGTATAATTTATAGTTTTGTTCTTTGAAACCTCAAAGACTCGATTTATCCTGAGCAAAGCAACAATGACTTGAAAATCGTAGTCATGGTCAGATTTACAGGCTGCCTGCATGCACCCCAAGAGGGTATATCCACTAGGTTTTGGCTCTTTAGCCGCCATGAGCGTAAATGAAACTACACACTCGGATAATTTTGCTTGGAATCGGCAAGTGTATCACCGCTTAAAACTTGCCCTTAGTCTCGGTTTACGACGACAAATCTTTTTGGCGGTGTGTGATGATTTAAACCTGAGAAATCAGGTGGCAGCGCGTTTGCACTCAACTTTGGCTTATCCTGTTGGGCAAGTGCTATATCAGCCATCAAATGCACAAGAAGCCAGCACACCAGCCTATCCGCGACTAGTAACGTTGCGGCTGAATTTAAGCGACCCTAATCCCATAGCTCAGATCAATCAGTGGTTGTCTAATTATCCACCACCTACTGTTGGTACATCAAAAGACACTCCAGGGCGATCGCTACCAATACCAGCGTTTCAAATTGTAGGTGTTGAACAGCTCACTAGGCAACCAGTAGCAGTACAGCGGTTATTTTTGCACTATCTGCGTTTAACTGAGCAACAACTGTCTAAGTTTGAATCCAGCTTACTGTTGTGGGTACCACGTCCTTGGTTGCATGCTATCCAGCAATCAGCACCACAGTTTTGGCGTTACCGTACAGGTGTTTTTGTCTTTGCCGGAGAACCCACACCGACAGCTCAAAATAAAAGCTCTCCAGAACGTTTTTCCGGTTCTAGAAGTTTAGAGTTGGGCAATGTTGAGCAATCCATTTTAGAAGAATCAGCGATTGCGGATGATTTTGAGTTTCCAAAACACACATTAGTCAATCGCGGACACAAAGGGCAGGAAGTTCCTGCGTCAACTTCAGAAAACTTAACAAGTCAACCTCTTGAAGAGGAACTCACTGATCAAGCAAGCGCCAGCGATACCCCATCACAAGAGCGCATATCTCACATTAGCAAAGAGTTAACAGAGCTAGTCCTAGCAACGATTAACACAACAGTTGGTGAAGACGATGAACAGAACTTGCAAGTACGGCAAATTCTAGAGGAGATAGAAGAATTACACACGCAAGAACCTTCGGGCGTCGATTTGGCGATCGCTTATCATCGCTTAGGAAACTTATATCGCCTGCGTATTGAGCATGGACAGTCAACTCTAGAAAATTTAATGGTGGCAATTCTTGCCTATCAAGAATCAATCACCCATGATGACAATTCACCCCAAGTGCCTGATACCTTAAATGACTTGGGTACATTGTACTGGATGCTTTACCGCACACCACCCAATTCTGAGGAAGGACAAGCTTATATAGAGCAGGGAATTGAGTTTTATCATCTGGCTTTGAAGCTCATTTCACCCGAAAGCCACCCGGAAACCTACGCTCGTGTGCAAAATAATCTGGGAACAGCATACGGTGATTTAGCCCGTTTTGCTAATCCTGCGGAAAACTGGCAGCAAGCGGTTATAGCTTACAGTGAAGCGCTCCAGTTCCGTACAGCCGAGATGGAACCATTAAAGTATGCTGCTTGCCAGAATAATTTAGGAACAGCTTACTGGCATTTAGCACAATACAATCAACCAGTTGAGCATCTTAAGAAAGCCATTGCAGCTTACAAATTAGCGCTTGGTTATTACAGCCCTGAAGAAGAACCGCTCAAGTATGGCATGATTCAAAACAATATCGGCACGGCATATTGGAATATTGCACAGTACGAACAGCCACCAGAAAATCTGCACTTGGCTATTGATGCTTACCAGGAAGCGCTGAAATATCGGACTCCTGCGAATGTTCCTCCCGCCTGCGCCGCCACCCAAAATAATCTTGGAACTGCTTATTGGCATCTAGCAAATCAAGCACAAAGTTCCAAGGAGGAGCGGCAAAAGTTGTTAGAACAGTGCATTACTGCATACGAAGAAGCGCTTGGGCTTGCTCATTCATTGAGTGGTATGCCTTTGAGTTTTGATGTGTTTGCCACTCACAATAATCTCGGACTAGCCCATTTTCAGTTAGCAACAGACCAGTATTTCGATGTTGATAAACCAACTCGTTCTAAACATTTAGAAGCAGCATTAGACAATCATTTGCAAGCCTTAAATGGGTTGAGCAAGCAACCAGAAGCTTATCAAACAACTTTTGCTTACGTGGTCAAAACAGTTCGTGCTTTCCACAATGAATTAGGCATACAGGGACAAAACCTAGCTTTGTCTAAAGTTCCTGGTCAGTTATTACCAGAAATTCTACCAAAATTGTAAGTTTTGTTAGTAGCTCGTAGGGTGGGCATTGCCTACCAAAATCTGAAAATATGTTATGGACAATAAGAGCAATGCCCACCTTACTCTGATTCACCAAATATCATGTCAGTAAAATCTGGGATTTGGCGCATTGGGTGATATTGAGAATTTTGGTGGGCAATGCCTCTGTAAGTTTATAGGTACAAAATACACATACTGGAAGGCATTGCCCACCCTACTTTCTGGAGTTTGGATGTAGCGATCGCTCTTGATTTCGGTGTAATTAGCACATCATGACTTACAAGTAGTTCAACTTTAGAAAACTTCAAAATGCTGCAAGCCACATCTATTCATTGAGCGCTGATAATAAGCGATCGCTCAGTATCCAACGATTAGAATTACGCTTAATCCAACGCTTTTCTTCTTCATTAAAATTACGCTGTGCAATGAGTGCTGCCTGCAAGTCTTTCTTCTGCTGAGTATCGAGCTTAGACACCATCTTCAATGCTGCTCTCAATGCAATTGTTTGCTCAAACGCCGTTTCTGAATAACTAATTAAATGTAAAACCAAATCAAAATAAATCGGATCTCCAGACCACTCCGCAACAGAAAGTCCGAGCAATCGTTTCCCTTGATCGCTCGATTCCAGAAGGTCTTTCACTTCTTGTACAGTATATTTGACTTCTGGAGCTAAAGCACGCATCCGTCCAGCGACTGATTCCATCTCAAATGTTCGCTGCACTCCAGAAGGCATTCTGATTCTTAGTTCCTTGTAGCGTTCGGCTAAACGCTCCATTTCTTGCCGTGCTTGTGATACAGGAATCCTTGACGCGTAAACTTTCTGCCATTGTTGTCGAATTTGACGCATTTCTTGCTGCTGTTGCGGTGGAGCAGCATCTTCGGCTAGCTTAGTCTGCTCGATGAGAAATCCCAATGAATCACTGGTCAATGACTCTAGCATAGTCTTCATGCCTGAGCTACCAATTTCTCCCGCAGGCGTCTTCAACGCTCCCCCACTCAATGCAAAAATTTTAAGTATAGATGGGAACCAAATCAGTGACAGAAAAACCGCTGTTGTATTTGTAACTCTAAACTTAAATGATGATTCTTTGCCCCAGCTAATTTCACAGGTACTAATAAGGATAAGAATAATACTAATAATTAACCATTTTTTAGGAACTTGGAAGATGCGTTGCAGTAGCCAATCTACTGCTTCCCTTGAAATTATGCTTTTAGTAGCCTCAGGATTATCGGATTTGTTATCCATACTCTTAGTTCTGTATCTCGGTTTTTGCAGAGTGGGACAATCACCCTTCGGGTATCTCCTCCAAAAACGCTGAACGCGAGTTCCAAAAACAGGGGAAACCACCGCAAGTGGCTCACCAATAACGCTCCACCTCTAGATTATTTTCCTGTGCGGCTTTTAGAATCGGGCCCCGGAACAATTCATGTTTCAGTGGGAAGACATTTTCTGGTGGACAGGTGAGTAGATGTTTAGCACGCTCATAAATTGCGATCGCCTCTTCATCATTATGAGCATTGCGGTAAATAATCCCTTCAATTTCTGGGTATATTTCTTTTTGCTCATAAAAGTAGCGCGACCAAGCTTGACTTAAACCACGTTTCTCTGTTTTTGCTAAAGTTGCGTCATTAGCACCAGCCCGCATTGCACCAGAACCCCGTACATCCAATAATTTTAAGTGACTTATGGTCGTGATTAGAGCAATCTGGTGGTCAGTAATTTCTATACAGCCTGCGTCACCAAAAATTTCCACTAAACAGCTCGAAAGTAGATGCACAGGCGCAACGTAGTATATACCACGTAGGAGATCATCGCATGGTTTACGATCCAGTGGCTTATAGCAGCCAGAATGAACTAATTGTTTTACTGGGATGGGCATCTCCTCTGTAGAAGAAGACGTCTCCTCAGCCCACGCCTCACAAGTATCATAATTGTCTTGTGTGCCAACACAGAAACACTCTCCCAAATGATGATCAAAGCGATGAAGCGGACCCCAAAAGCGAAAGGTAAGCGCAGCAGTATTATATTCAGGACGGTAAATTCTCAAAAGTTCCGTACCCTTGTTTAAGGTATGAAATTTTGGTTTCGGCTTGCTAAAGCAAGGCGGCGGGAGTATGATTTCTACCACATTTTTTACTCCTATTGTGGTTGACCGACAAAATCCAAATACTGAACGTTCCATAACCCTTAAGAGGTTGCAAAACCTGGAACTCCAAGCCTTGTTAACTGGAATCACAAGCCATCCATGTGATTCCGGAAATTCTCTATGTAGTTATTGAAAACTTTTCAGTACAATTTGGTATTTTCTGGCGGTCAATCAGTTTCCCTAGTAGTCTATTTCATTAATTCTAATGGGTTACAAGATCCCCGACTTCTTAAAGAAGTCGGGGATCTGACCCCTACGACATGTCAAAATTAATGACATGAACCACGCTTGCAAGACTACTGAAAAAACCCAGCTGCTACGAACAACCGGGTTTTTGAGTTTAGTACAATCTGATAAATCAACTCTGACACATTGCTATAACACTCCCACAGAACGTGCTGCACCAATGACCTCATCTTTTTGACCGCCTTTCAAAGCTTCTACAGGTGTAAGCCTATTTAAAGCTTTGTTTGGTCGAGTGAGCCAGCTGATTTTCGACATAGCAGGAACATTAAGGGCTTTTAAGACATCTGGTAATCCAGCAATCACGCCATCTGGTCCTTGAGGATCGAATTGCCAAGTGGGAAATTTCCAAACTCCATTGTCTTGAACTGCAACTAAGCTGTTCTTTTTCAAACGATCATGGGGTGTCTGACGCGTTGTATTAAGCATTTCCGCTACTTGCGATGCACTTAACGAATCCCTGAGTAACTCTTGTCTCCACTTAAAATTCCTAGCCAGGGCAGTAAACTCTAATCTACCTCGCTCTTGATTACTGATTTTATTTGCGCCGAGCTTGGCGGCAAAGTCACTTTCTGCTTTGGAATACTTTGAAGTTTTACAAGTTGTGTGCAGTTGTTCGGCTAAGTTTTCAATTTCATCAGGGTGTAGTGAATTCAGATAATCCTGAAATCCCCTTGCTATTGTTAAGAGCGCTTGTTGCATCACGTCTTTTTCACAAGAGGCATCTATTGTTACATTAATCGTACTCATAATTTCACCTCGATTGACATTCTCACAATTTGCCATGCTATAAACTCAAGTCATGTAAGAGATGTCAAGTAACTACAACTCCAGTATTGTATGTTCCTGAATGAGTTAAGGTCAGAGTAATGATTGACTTATGCATGAATTATGTATGAGTTATAATTTTTTTATTGGTAGAATAGCTCATATCACCATCAAAATATTTATTATGGAGTATAATGAGCAGACGATCGCTTCAGGCATCTCCTGAAGGAATGAAAAAAGCACAGGCTGCGCTTTTTCGTAATTCACTAACGCAACAGGCGTTGGCAGAGGAACTGAGCATTAGCCGTCAGCCAGTTAGCAAGTTTTTCCAAGGGAAAGCAGTTGACCGCTACATTTTTGTCACAATCTGCGAAAAGTTAGGACTGGAATGGGATGAGATTGCGAGTGTCTCCTCACTCCCAGGTGCAGATGATGCAACAAGTACTTCCCAAATCGAAAGTCTAGTAAAAACTGTACGAGAAAAAAATCATGACAGTATTGCAAGGCGTTGTGGTATAATCCGACTGCTAGATCAAGAGCAGCCGATGAGGTTGGATGCCATTTACACTCATGTCAACGTTTTGGAGCGAGTGAGTGGACGCAGGCGGCTTTCCATTGCTCAATTGCATGATTGTTGTCAGCAGCAATTTGAGCGTTTTGACTTAAGCAACATTTACCAAAAATCGGTGACAGGACTCGAAGCAGTAGAACGCTACGACAAGCTGATGATTTGGGGAAAACCAGGTTCCGGCAAAACCACGTTTTTGAAATGGCTAGCAATTGAGTGTAACTTGGGTGAATTTCGAGGCGATGCTGTCCCAATTTTCATCACTCTCAAAGAATTTGCTGAGGCTAGCGGACAACCAAGTTTGTTGGACTACATCACAGCACAATTTGAGGAATGTGGAGTTGTTGAACCCCACGCAGTTCAAACGCTGCTGAGTCAAGGGCGAGCAATAATTTTACTCGATGGCTTGGATGAAGTCAGGCAAGCTGAGCTTCACCGAGTGTTGCAGGAAATTCGCGCTGTTTCAACGCGGTTTTCTGCCAATTCTATAGTGATAACCTGTCGGATTGCAGCACAGGAATATACTTTTGAACAGTTTACCGAAGTGGAAGTTGCTGATTTTGATGATCAACAAATTGCTAGCTTTGCCGCAAAATGCTTTCAGGGTGAAGGTTCGGTAAAAGCACAACGCTTTGTGCAAAAGCTGCAAGAACATCAGCCATTCAAAGAACTCGCGACTCATCCCTTACTGCTGACTCTTTTGTGTCTGGTGTTTGAGGAAACAGACTTTGCAGCGAATCATTGTCAGCTTTATGAAGAAGGACTAGATTTATTACTGAGAAAATGGGATGCTAAGCGTGGTATTGAGCGAAATCAGGTTTACAAACAATCCCGGCAGGATAAAGAAGACTTGCTAAGCCAAATTGCTTGGACTACCTTTGAACGTGGCGAGTATTTTTTCAAGCAATTCGCCATTGAGCCACGGATTTCCCATTCTATCCATACATTCCCTGAGGGTAGCACCTTTTTAGAAACACTTCAAGTTGACAGCGAAGATATTTTGAAGTGTATTGAAGCTCAGCATGGTTTACTGGTTGAGCGGGCAAGGGGTATTTACTCCTTTTCCCATATCACTTTTCAAGAATACTTTGTTGCCAAAAAAATTGTTGCTAGTCCACCATCACATGCTGAAGAAGCTTTGCAAAACCTTGTCCGCCATATGGCTGAGAAACGCTGGCGAGAAGTCTTTTTGCTAGCAGTGGAAATGTTGCCAAACGCAGACGACTTATTGGAGTTGATGAAACGCCAACTCGACACTCTCGCAAGCGATGAAAAGCAGTATGAGGAGGCTAAAAAGTTGCTCATTGATTGCCTCAACAGTGATTGTTAGGTCACTCACCAAGTGCGACAGTTCATTGAGGATGCCTTGCGATCGCCTTCTACAGGCTCAAGCGCCGTCAGTTGATGAATTAATCGCAGAAAATATTGATGAGTAATCCGCATCAGACAATGACATTTTCATTGCCGTATCTATAATGTCGCGCACACCCTCAACCCCGCTGAGATTTAAACTTGTAGATTTTGCCTCATCGATAAACAAATCTATATCTTTCATCAAGTGTTTTGTCGAAAAGTTCGGATTAGCATAATTGCTCTCAAGCATCCGCTGCAACTTTTTGTCGAAAGTCGGTGCGTAAAGCGCACTCTGGCGCAGAATGTACATGAACAGATCTACGCTCACACCTTGACGCTGGGCAAAACCAACACTCAGGGCAAAAGCTGTTGTCATGGAAGCAATCATTTGGTTTAACGCCAGTTTCAGCGCCGCCGCAGTTCCTACAGGACCTACAAGTAGAGGTTCTGGACTAAAATGTTGGAATAATTCTAGGTGGCGTTGATATTGTTCTTGGTGTGCGCCTACCATCACAATCAGTTTGCCATCTTTGACTTCTGGAGTGCTACCCAAAACGGGCGCTTCTATATACTCGCCACCAGCAGCAACCACTGCATCTCTGATTTCTTTACTTTCTGTGGGAGTAATTGTCCCCATTTGAATAATGCTGCGTCCGGCGACAGATTGCCAAGCTCTATCCGAAAGCAAAACACTATATATGGCTGCGGCGTTACTTAGCATGAGAATAGTACACTCAGCAGCATTAATTGCTTGGTAAGGGTGCGTGACGACTTCCGCACCAGCTGCTTTGAGTGGTTCTAATTTTTCTGGGGTGCGGTTATAAGCAATAACTTCTACATTTGCCTCTAACAATTTTTGCGCCATTGGCAGTCCCATCAATCCAGTCCCCAGAAATGCCACCTTCATTTTTCACCTTCCCTTGGGTTTGCGATCGCTTTTCAATTGTTTGATTTTCATTCTTTGAAAGTGAGCAAGACAGAGAAGAAACAAGAGCGATTTTCTTTCTTGATTCTTCTCTCTTCACTCTTCATTCTTTCCCTAACCCCCAGCCGCAAAAGTCACCATAATCAGCACCGAAAGTAGAATTCCCGGAACCAGTAGCACTACTAACATGAAAAGGTCATGAGGAGTCATAATTATTACCCTTTTGAAATTATTATTTCCAATGTAATCACTGCTATGGTAGATCAACAATCACTCACACACTGTTAATAGCGCTTTATTTTTCAGATTTTTATTTGTTCTGGCACGCTGAGTCCTTTCAACGGTTGTGCAGCCTCTTGAGTTGTCAGTCCTTTGCGCTGAACTAAGACACCAAACCCACCCAGTCCCAAAGGATCTAAAAACTGATGTAGCATATCCCGGCGGCGCAGCAACTGTGAGATAGGTTGTTGTGTATAAGATAAGGCGGCGATTCGTTCTCCCAAGCCCAAAGCCATCAAAAACAATGCTTGCTCCGTAAAACCAACTTTATCTAATCCACACCGCTCACCCCATCGTTCCAAAGCGGTAAAATCAACATGAGCCGTAATATCTTGTTGCCCTATATTAATATATGGGTCATTATGACGTTGATGGTGATAGTAACACTGTAGCGTACCTTGCGATCGCCTGGGATTGTAGTAACGGTTAGCAGGGTAACCATAATCAATTGTTAACAGGTATCCACGCTGCAATCGGTCTGCCACCATACTCAACCAATCCAAAGCAGCTAAGTTAACTTCGCTACGATAATTATCAGGATAATCACTGGTATTGATTCCAATAAATTCAAAGTATTCCTGAAGCTTGGGTGTAGACGGCGTACCTGCGGTTTCTACAAATGATGCTAGAGGAATGGGAGGAGTGATTACTTTTTCATCTCCCTTATCTGGCTCATCTGGCTCATCTTCCAGCGTTGTGACATAAATCTCCCACAGTTTCCCTTGTTGTACAACAAACTGATGCACAGGCATTGCATCCACCAACTCGTTGGAAAAAAAGCAGCCAGTGATAGACTGAGTTGGTATCTCTTCTAAATTGAACCAGCGCACAGGAAATTGTTGCAAGCGTTGCTGCTGTTCTTGCTTTAAGACTAGAGACTTTTCAACAATGAGATAATCTAGGGCATTGAAAAAATCTGGGTACTCCTGCTGGATGTACTTCAAGATATCTAAAGCCAAAAGTCCTTGACCTGCGCCCATTTCTACCAAAGAAAACGGTATAGGTCGCCCTAAAATTTCCCACATTTGAGCAAATTGCACCGCCAGCAATTCGCCAAAGTCAGCGCCAAGGTGAATAGAAGTGAAAAAATCTCCCTGCTTTCCCAGGTTCACCGCCTTTGTGGAATAGTAACCAAGTTGAGGGTGATATAATGCTAAGTCCATGAATTGGGCAAAAGTTATTCGCTTTTGCGGACTGGTAGCAATGTGGTCTGTAATTATTTCACGTAAACCCGGATTAGAATTCATAACACTGTGGTATTACTACCAGTCATAGCAATGGTAAGTTGAGTAGATTAGAAAATTTTGCAACTCCCCAAACTCAATAGACCTCTTGCATAAATATTATTATTAATTTGTCTCGCGCACTACGTAGACGCAAACAAGAACACCAAGAAAACTAATGAGTGCAAGAAGTCTATTCAAATTGCGATTATCAATCAAGGTGAGCAATACAATTGATAAATGAACTACTCACCCCTACTTCGTTGAGGGGTGAGTTTCTACATTCACCCCTGTAGGATTGAGTTTTTGACGCTTCATTTGTCCTAGTTGCTTCAAGATCACCAGCTTTTTTGCTAGTACGTGAAGTAGAGCCAGTGACATCAGCGTCTACGAGGCTAGTTCCTAACCCCGGTAGATTACCTTTAGCCCAGTAGAGCATAAGCTCAGCAGCAGCAATACCACGGTTTTGGATGTAATTGCAAACAGTACATTTATGCACTCTAATATCAAGTGTTTTCTTGTACTGATGACCGCATTTTGGGCAAGTTTGAGAAGGTTTTACTTTCTTGGTTGGAACTTCTACAAATACACCACCAATCTGCTTTATTTTGTACTTGATGGTACTGCAAAGCATCCCAAAACAACATCTAATATTGATTTATTCAAACCTGCTTTTTGCTTCTTACGTTTGCCTTTTTTAGCAATACTTGTCATCTTCTTGACTTCTAGTTTTTCAGTCGCAACGAAGCTATTACCGCTAACAATATCTGCTGCAATTTTATGTACCCAATTTTGGCGCTGATTAGCAACTTTACGAGTTAAGTTACTAACTTTAGCTTGGGCTTTTTTCCATCTTCTAGAAGCCTTTATTTTCTTATTTCTATTTGGTGCTTGCTTCCGTCTTTTCTCCTTAGACGCTTTTTTGATTTGATGTTCTGCGCTACGCAAAAACTTAGGAGCATCAATCTGTTGATGATTTTCTCCATCCGTAATTGATAACGCTGAATTACAGCCTAAGTCGATACCAACTGCACCAGTTGGGAGGACTTCGGGCTTCAAAGCTTGCTCTAAAACATCAACCGTGATTGACGCGTACCATTTACCATTACGGTAAACAATTGTGCAAGTTGTTGGCGTACCCCAATACTTAGCCTTGCCACGCATCTGGATGCGCCCAATCTTAGACAGGTTTAGATACCCATTCTCTCCACTAGACTCAACAGAATAACCAGTTTTAGCTGGATAAGTCCATCCTGAATAATGGCGAATTGATTTGTATTTTGGACGCTTTCCTAATCCCTTGAACCAACGTTCAAATGCAAAATCAACACGTTTTAATGTTGCTTGCAAAGCTTGGGAGTTTATTTCTTTGTACTCTGTCCAAATTTCCTTGAACGCTGGCAAGCTATTCTGTTGCTCCATGTAGCTAACAGAATGCTTGAACTTTTGATATTGGGTAAACCGATTATAAACAGCAGCGTTATAGAGGTCTTTGTGAAGCTTCCGGTGATACCGCAAAGATTGCTCTATATGCTTATTTGGGTATAACCGAAAAGTCATTCGCCTCGTTGCCACTGCTTGCTTCTCACTTCATTTGTGTTAGTATTTATGTGTATACAATAAGACTAACATAAGTTTCGGAAATATGGCTAGAACAAATAAAATTATTGTGCGGCTAACAGACAAAGAAAAAGAAAGACTAGAGAATTACGCGGTTACTCTAGGTGTGTCCATGTCTGAGGTCATCCAAGATTACATAAAATCTCTCCCCGATACTAAGATTGGTAATTCCTCGACCATCCTCCGCCCTGTTAAACCGTAGGTTTAATTCGGTTGAGGATGTTCTCGTCATTACCCGCTCCCTATCCCCACCCTACGAAGCGTTGAGGGTGGGGACTTCCGCAATATCGTTAACTTTCTTGGATGCAAGTGGCTGTTGCCAAAGTTTTTGCCCCTTGTTGTATTATTTCAATATCTGATGGCGTCCATTGTCGAGGTGCTTGGCAGTGATGAGCCACTAGTAACCCCCATAATCCCCGAGGCATCAATACTGGTGCGACCAAGTTGGCACGAACTTGCAAATTGCGGAGAAAATCTCGGTGACAAGCTTGGATTTGTTCTAATTCTATATCGGCGATCGCCCGTATCCTTCCTGCAAAATATAAAGCGGCATACTCATTATTAAAACAATCATCTGGTCCGGTTGAACCGAGAATTGAAAATTCATCAGAACTTAAAGATTCAAATGTTACCTGCCCTTCCCAATGACTGTAAAAGTAATACAAAACTACGCGATCAACTTGCAGCATCTCTCTAAGTTGATTGGTTGTTTGTCGTACTAACGCATCCCGTTCGATTGTGCTAACAAGGCGGTTGAGTACTTTTTGTAAACCCTCCTCAACACGCGTCTTTGAGTTAGGGTCAAATTTTTGGTGCGAATGAATTTGCACAGTTTTGAAATGATGATTCAGTAAAGGTTTTCGGAATTTCTATAGTAACTAGGACTTACGCACTGTACAGATTGACCATCATATCTGTTAACGTGCATTCGGTTGTTTCAGACCACAGCACAAAGTAGGGTGGGCAGTGCCGTAATATTATGTCCAGAGTATATGCTAATGCTTTGTACTGCCCACCTTACAGTCGAAAAATCAAATTCATATTTGATGTTTTTTCTCAATACGTAACTTTTGGTAACTTATCTTACTTATACCCAAATCTCTGCTGAATTCAACTCATCAATTTGATTATCGCTCAATAGAATGGTAACTAACCTTTTTGGCTAATGACAAAGAAAAAGTAAAAAAATGTAAATTATCTCTACAAATTTTGCAGGTTATTGAAAATTTAAAATTAATAAATTTTTAATAAAAATGCGAATTTTGAAAAGAGAGATTGGCCAGACCCCTTCATATCACTTGAAGCTAAAAAAAGAAGTCAAAAATATTACACTTTTATAGGTCAGGGTGGGAAGCCCACCCTACCTAAAACTATCTATCTACGGAACCCATAATGACGTCAATACTACCCAGAATGACGACAATATCCGCCACCTTCACACCTTTGAGTAAATGAGGCAGAATTTGCAAATTGTTGAAATCGGCGGCGCGAATCTTCCATCGTGCGGGGAAGACGTTATCATCGCCAACCAGATAAATTCCCAGTTCACCTTTGCCACTTTCTACACGGGCATAGATTTCGCCTTTGGGAATTTTGAAAGTGGGAGCAATTTTTTTGCTGACGTACTGATAATCAGGACCATCCCACTCTGATTTTTTACCCGCGGCTAAGCGCTTAGCTTCCAAGTTCTCGTAAGGACCACCCGGAAGTCCTTTGATAGCTTGTCTGATAATTTTTACCGATTCGCGCATTTCTCGCATCCGTACCACATAACGGGCGAAGCAGTCACCGGCGGTTTCCCATTGCACGTCCCAGTCGAAGTCGTCGTAGCATTCGTAGTGGTCAACTTTCCGCAAGTCCCACTTCACACCAGAGGCGCGTAACATTGGACCAGAAAGTCCCCAGTTAATGGCTTCTTCGCGGGTGACGGTGCCAACACCTTCAACACGACGGCGGAAGATGGGGTTGTCGGTCACTAAGCGTTCGTACTCGTCTACTTTGGGTAAGAAGTAGTCGCAGAAGTCTAGGCACTTGTCAACCCAACCATACGGTAAGTCAACCGCGACGCCACCGATGCGGAAGTAGTTGTTGTTGACCATCCGATAACCAGTGACGGCTTCCCACAGGTCGTAAATCATCTCCCGTTCACGGAATTGGTAGAAGAAGGGAGTTTGAGCGCCGACGTCAGCCATGAATGGACCAAACCAGAGTAAGTGGTTGGCGATGCGGTTCAACTCCAGCATGATGACGCGGATGTAGCTGGCGCGTTTGGGGACGGGAATGTTTGCCAGTTTTTCTGGGGCATTTACAGTCACGGCTTCGTTGAACATTCCCTCTGCGTAGTCCCACCGACTTACGTAGGGGACGTACATAACGTTGGTGCGGTTTTCCGCAATTTTTTCCATTCCCCGGTGCAAGTAGCCGATGACTGGTTCACAATCAACCACATCCTCGCCATCAAGAGTCATAATTAGTCTCAGCACCCCGTGCATTGAGGGGTGGTGAGGACCCATGTTTAGCACCATGGGTTCGGTGCGGGTTTCTAATCTTGCCATAAAAAGAGTGTTCTCCGGTCTTGGAAAATTTTAAAATCGAACCAGGCAGGCGCAACAGAGCGCGAACTAAGCGGTAAGTTGGAAAGAGGGTGGCAGTTGAGGGCTTTGAGTTGATGTTTCGTTTTATTGCACTTGTTCAACTATTATTATATGGAGCTTGAGATGCAGGGAATGGAGGCACAGGAATTTTTTCATGTGCCTGTTTTGAGTCGAGAGGTTATTGAGGGTTTGGCTGTGCGTCCCGGTGGGCATTACTTGGATGCAACGGTAGGCGGTGGCGGTCACAGTCGTTTGATTTTGGAAGCTGCACCAGATACTCGGGTAACGGCTATTGACCAAGATGAGGACGCTTTAGCGGCAGCGCAAAAGGTATTAGCGGCGTTTGGGGAGCGAGTAAAATTTATTTATAGCAACTTTGCTGTCTATAAGTTTCCATTGAGTACTTTTGATGGTATAATATGCGATTTAGGAGTTAGCTCACACCATTTGGATACGCCGGAACGGGGTTTTAGTTTTCGTCGGGAAGCAAGTTTGGATATGCGGATGGACAGGCGACAACCTCTCACGGCTGCTGATGTGATAAATTCCTGGGATGAGACGCAATTAGCGGAAATTTTCTTTAAATACGGTGAGGAACGATTATCCCGACGCATTGCCAGACGTATTGTACAACAACGTCCGTTTGATACGACGACGCAATTAGCTCTTGCGATCGCCTCTTGTGTCCCCCCCAAATACCGTTACGGGAGAATTCACCCAGCCACGCGTGTTTTTCAAGCGCTACGAATTGTGGTCAACGACGAGTTAAAATCTCTAGAAACTTTCTTGAGCAAAGCACCGCACGCCCTTGTACCAGGTGGCAGAATTGCCGTGATCAGTTTTCACAGCCTGGAAGACCGTATAGTCAAGCATAGTTTTAAAGATTCCCCTTTGTTGCAGGTTTTAACGAAAAAACCCATAGAAGCACAACAAGAGGAAATTGTCAATAATGCCCGCGCTCGTTCTGCAAAGTTGAGGATAGCCCAGATGAGGGAGCAGGGGGAGGGAGGGAGATGACTATTGACAAATTTGGCGTGGCAACTCTACGCGGAAAGTTGAACCTTGACCCAGGTTACTATTGACGGTGATCGTTCCCTTCATTAAGCGTACCAATTTCTCTACAATCGCCAGTCCTAAACCAACGCCGCCGTGCTTGCGTGTCGTAGATCTATCGACTTGCCAAAATTCTTGGAAAATATTTGTTAACTCCGATTCTGGGATGCCAATGCCTGTATCTTTGACCATCAGCACGACTCGGTTGTGATTAAGTGGCTGTACTTCCACAAATACGCCACCACTGTCTGTAAACTTAATAGCGTTGGAAATGAGGTTCACCAGCACTTGCTGCAGGCGAACGCTGTCGTTGGTAATTCTGGGGTTTTCGAGATTCGAGTGGAGAACCAAGGTTAAGTTTTTCTGTTCGGCAAGCAAACGCAGTTCTTCTGTGGTTGCTGTGACTAGCTCCACTAAGTTAAGCTCTTGTAATTTCAGTTCTAGCTTATCTGACTCTAGCTTGGAGAAATCTAATATACTCTCGATCAGCGCTAGTAGTTGTTTACCACTTTTGATAATCCGTTCTACCATATCTCTTAATTCTGGGGGGAACAGATGGTAGTAGCGGCGTAACAACAACTGCGAAAACCCGAGAATTGAATTCATCGGTGTCCGCAACTCGTGGGATAGAACTGACATAATTTGGGTTCTGATCCGTGCAACTTCTTGCAGCTGCATATTCTGGAGTTGAATTGCTTGCAGTTTTGCCTCTGCTTGCTTGCGGGCAGTAATGTCCCGTACTAACCAACGCCAGCCCAGAGGCTTACCTTGTTTATCCTTAACAGTAGTGACATTTAAACTAGCGTCAAATAGATCACCTCTTCGCGGTTGCAAGCGGATTTCCCACTCCTGTATTCCTTCTATCTCGTGCAGCCGTGTGAGTTGGGTACGAAAAGCATAACGTTCTTCCTCAGGGATAAAGCTGCTCAACGGTTTGCCTATCAAATAATTTTTTGATATATTCAGCACAGTTGCAGCAGCGCGGTTGGCTTCCAAAATCTTGCCGTAGGTATCTGTCACAAGATAGCCATCGGGGGCAAACTCGAACAATTCTTGGTAGCGCAAGCGCTCTATTTCTATGTTATGTCGAGCAACAACTAACTGCTCATTCTGCTGACGCAATTCTTCCTCAGCCACGCGCAATTCTTCTAAGGCGGTGCGAAGTTCCTCGAAAGCTTGCGCTAGCAAATGTTCATGTTGCCTAGGTGATTCGCTAACGCAATCTTCTAACAATTGGCTGCGGTGGAGTACTTCTTGTATTTGCTGACCAAACTTGTCCAGATTCACTGCGCACCTCTTGTTGTCTCCTCCACCAATCACGATACTTATTGTGCCAATCTCTAGTATCTATCTAGCTGGTTATTAATCGATAATAACTCTAATGACTGTTGAGTATTCCTCTGGGTGACTTTTATCTATCAAAAGAACTAAAGTTAGCGAGCTACGAGTCCTTCGTTAGATTCGCGGCGGGGAGAGACTATTCCTCTTGCTGTTGTTCCATCAGTAAAATCACTCCTTGGATGTGTGAGCCGCTGGTTTGTAGCGGTGTACAAATCACTTCGCATCCAATCGCCCTACCCCGGCGGTTTATTGCGTTCAGTACCACTTCATAATTTTCTGATTCGCCAGTAATAATTGCTCGCAGTGGCTGGATGAGTCGCTCTATGGGCAAACCAATATCCAAACTTATCAACTGTTTGGAAAAAACTTCATCAAAGCGCAAACCCCACATATCTTCGGCTTTACGGTTCCAAATTAGGATTTGCAAGTCGCGACTGAGAACCACAACTCCGGCGCGGAGACTGGTGAGTATCGACTCTAAAAAGGTGTTGACTTGGTTGAGTTCGTCGCTACGCTGGCGCAGTTCTTCGTTCATTGTCTGCAATTCCTCGTTGGTCGATTGCAGTTCTTCGTTCATTGTTTCTAGTTCTTCGTTAGTGGACTGAAGTTCTTCGTTGGTGGTTTCTAGTTCCTCGACTGTGGACTGAAGTTCCTCATTGGTCGTTTCCAGTTCTTCGTTGGTGGACTGGAGTTCCTCATATGCTGTTTCGAGTTCTTGGTTTGCGTGAACGAGATCCTGCTGTAGTTGTTTAAAGCGGGTTACCTCGGTGAAAGTGATTTTTATACCGAGCAGTTCATCGATATTCTCGTCCAACAGTGGTGTGATCTGCACGTCGAAATATCTGCTTGCGGACTGCGCGATTGACCATTCAACGTCTTTTAAACTGATGGCGCGACGATTGCTGCGAACTTGGTCGATGGGCGATCGCAGATCTACCGGTCGGTAGGAAATTTCTAAATCTTGGAACGGGCGATCGATGTCTTTCAAATTGAGATTAAACAAATTTCGGGCTTCGGCGTTGGCTAGGATGACTATGCCGTTGCTATCGACTACTATCTGGGCAAGCAGATCAACCTCAAAGCTAGTGTCATAAATGCCGAGTTTGTCAACCATCTCTGGGATAATTCCTTGACTCCTAGAGTGAACCGTGTTCAATAGCAGATCGCGCATACTGCGATTACCGACTTTGGTGAAGACCCTTTGCCGCAAATCCACTGGTGTATACGAGTGGTTGCGGCTAAACAACATTTCTGCTTTACCCAAAAACAGAAAGCCGTTGTTATTTAGGGCAAAGTGAAACCGAGCAAGAATTTTGGCTTGGGTTTCGGTATTAAAATACATGATGGCGTTGCGGCAGATGAGCAAGTCAATCTTTGATATTGGTGCATCCTGCACTAAGTCATGACGACCGAAGATCACACTGCGCCGCAGTTCTTTTTGCACGAGGTAGCGACCATTAACTTGCTCAAAGTACTTGTCCACTAGCTCCGGAGGAACACTCTGCAGTTCCTTAGAGTTGTAATTTGCTTGGCGAGCGTAGTTGAGGGCATCCACGTCTACATCGGTGCCAAAGACTTTCACCCGTGCTGTGTATTCTTCGATGCCTAGCGCCTCTGCCAGCAATATGGCTATGGTGTAAGTTTCTTCTCCAGAAGCGCATCCCGCACTCCAGACACGCACTGCTGTGGTTGCCTGCTTGCTTGCAATGATTTGAGGAATAATCCCACTAGCTATGTACTCCCAAGCCTGTGGATCTCGGAAAAAGGTTGTGACATTGATCAAAATCGTGTTGAACAGCTCAACAAACTCGTCCGGGTGGACTTCCAAGTAGTCGAGATAATCGCTGTAGCTTTCAACACCAATTGACTGCATACGTTTGCGAATTCGGCGGGTTAAGCTTGCCCGCTTGTAGCCGCTAAAATCAAAACCACGATTACGTTTTATATATTCTAAAAGGTTCTCTAAGTCAGGATTTTGTTCTGTTGTACTCATATTTTATAAATATATTATTTTCGATTTTAGATTTCATGTAAGAATTCAGGAGTCAAAATTCAAAATCAAACTAAAAATCAGCTGATAGACCGCCCAGTCAATAAAAGTTGATTTATAAAGTAAATCTTAAGTAGGGGAGGCAAAAAGCAAGGACACTGCGCCCTTGGGGGTTCTCCCCGTTGTAGCAAGTGTGCAGCCGTGGATATTCCTCGCCACCGAACTTCAGAGCCTCCTGCGGAGGACGCACGGTACAGGCGGAAGCCGCCGCTCTGAGTTCTCGCTTTATTGCCGTTGTGTTACGGCTTTAGCAAGAGCGCACCATAGTATATACCAGCCCGTTAGGCGCTTTGAATATGTTTTTCGTTACAAATATATCGAAATATGCACTTAACACAACGCCAGTTCCTTCAACGGAGGGAACCTCGGCAACGGACTGGCTCCCGTACAGTAAGTTTGTTTTTACTTTATAAATGACCTCTAAATTTACTAGTTGAGCATTAAAGCAGCTTGGATGAAAATCTCAAAGATACTTTGCTCAGCAAAGTGACCTTAAGTAGGAACGGTAATATATTTCCGTTAAACTAAGTAAGACTTACCCATTGACAAGTTAGACAAGAGGTGGAGTAGGGAAAACAAGGAAAGCAACAGGCGATCGCTTTGCGCCATCGCGCTTTTGCCCAGCGCCTCTTAAGCAATTGTGAATCACCGAAGGCAATAAAGAGTCGTTAGACGTTATCAGTCGCTGCTATGTCTTCAAAGTCTTGAGCCATGTTTGCCTTGGGTTTGCCATCGCCTTTTAAAAGGACATCGCGGATGAGGGCGGCTTGCTGTTGAGCATCGTGAGCCTGCTGTTCTAATTGTTGAGCTGACAGATCGTGGTTGCGATCGCGCATTCGTTCAGCCATGCGATGTGATAAAGATGATTTTTCCTCAAGCGCCCTTAGGGCAATCCACAGCGCATCTTCCAAAGCATCCGACTGCTTAGCCAGCAGAGTTTCTGATGAGAAAGCATGACCAGTGCGACAGCGGAACCGCAACACATCTCCTTGCGAAAGATCCCACAGGGTACCACCGCAGTCAGGACAAGCAAAAGGGGATGGTTTAGCTGGTCGCTCGTGCTTGTTTAGCACCGTCATATTCATTTGCGCCAATTCAGATTCAATTTCCATCTCTTGAGAAACAGGTTCTTCTGCTTCTGTTGACACAGGCGTGTTTGCAAGAACTACCAAAGCAGCCGGAATCTCTGACAGTGGCATGATATGGTCAATGGCATCTACATTGGCGATCGCACTGCGTGGCATTCCAGAATACATTGCATCATCGGGGTGCTGCACAACCGCCACACCATTCCGCGTTTTTACCGCCTTCAGTCCCGCCGTGCCGTCGTCAAGCACACCCGTTAGCACCACGCCGACAACTCGCCGCCCGTAGGCTCGTGCAGCGCTGCGAAACAGCGGATCGATGGCTGGGCGATGGCTGTTTTCTCTTGGACCGCGCGTTAAGAGTATATATCCAGGTTTCACCAGTAGGTGGTAATCTGGCGGGGCAACGTAAATCTGTCCCGGACGAATTTCTTCGCCATTCTTGGCGTGTGACACTGGCAAGTTTCCCGCACGTTCCAGAATACGCGGCAGAACACTCGTGCCGTGAGCCGGAACGTGAAGGACAATAAGTATCGCAGCATTTAAGTCTGGTGGTAAATGCTTGACTAGATAAGTCAGCGCTTCAACTCCGCCAGCCGACGCTCCGACAACGATAATATCGTGTCCGGGCATTTTCTCTAATTCCTCCTAATTGCAGCGGAGCAAAAATCTCACTCTGCTAAATCTTAGGCTAGCAAAATGGGGAAACTTGCTCGCCTAGCTTTGAGTAGATTTATCCCAAGTTAAGTTAGCTATAAACGTTCGCGGTGCAAGTCAATTGTCTTCAGGACTTTTTCGACTTCATAAATAGAGTAAGTTTTCTTTTTTACTTCTTAAATTATCAAGATCTATGTTTTAGAAACCGAAGCATTGCCCTTCATCTAACTTAGGGTTTATCAATAACTACGTTTATAGTAGTGAAGCCTTGGCGTGTTGCGATCATCGAAAGTCGTAAGTACAAATCAGGATTCATAGTTTTGCTATACTCGACTCCTTTGCGCTATTTCTCGCGTTTGGGATTGTTCCTAAACAGATTCTTTTGAGCCTTAGCAAACAGAGCTTGAGCTTTAACAAAGTTAAGCTGAGCTTTAGCATATATAGCTTCAGCCTCAGCACGCTTGACATCCTCCCACCGCTAACTCGGAGTACCGAGTATAGCGGGGGATTCCAAAGATTGCTCTTTGGGCTTCCTCTTTCTGTGAGTCGGCTTACTTGGAGGAGTTCCCTCACCCAAGCAGAGGGAGTTCCCGACAAGAGGCGTTAGTTCCGATGTGACCCACCGTACTTAATGCTTTTTCTAGTATGTTTCGTGCAGCGTTCCAGTCCCTATCTTGGGTATGTCCGCAATGGTGACAAGTATGTGTTCTAGTGCTAAGAGTTTTCTTGACAACTTTCCCACAATTGGAACAATTCTGGGATGTGTAGTGGGGTGGAACAGCGACTGTAACCACACCAAATACTTTACCAAAGTACTCAACCCATGTACGGAACTGAGTCCACGCTACATCAGAAATCGATTTGGCGAGGTGTCTATTCCTCACCATATTCCGCACCTTCAAGTCCTCATACGCCACGAGGTCGTTAGACATCACTACGCACCTTGCCGTTTTTACAGCAAAGTCTTTACGCTGGCGAGTCACCTTAAGGTGTTTACGAGCAAGCTTGTTTCTAAACTTAGCTCTATTTTTGGAACCAAATTGAGTCTTAGACAAACGACGTTGCAACCGTTTCAACGACTTCTCACTTTTACGGAGATGACGCGGATTGGCAACTGTTTCCCCGTTAGAGTCGGTGTAGAAATGGTTCAGCCCAACATCTACGCCAACAGTCTTAAAGGTAGGCTCCCGTTTTTCTGTGCGGTCATAGTCAATGCAGAATTGAGCATAATATCCATCTGCACGACGCACAACTCTGACTCGCTTGATCTGCGAAATTTGATAAAAGTGCAGGTCACGAGTTCCCCACAACTTAAACTGATCAGCTTCAAAGCCATCAGTGAAAGTGATAAAGCGCCTATCTTCAGAGAGTTTCCATCCCGTCGTTTTATATTCCACAGACACGTTGGTTTGAAGGCGCTTAAATCTTGGGTATCCCTTTTTACCTGGTTTTTTCGCTTTGCAGTTATCAAAAAAGCGAGATATCGCAGCCCAAGTTCTTTCAGACATAGCCTGACGAGCCATCGAGTTCAGCTTCCTGACCCAAGGGAAATCGGGATTGTCAGAAAGAACTTTGCAATAAGCCGAGAGGTCATTCCTGGTTTTGGCGTGACCGTCCATCCAGTAGCGAAGACAAGCGTTACGAACAAACAAACCAGTCCGCAAAGCTTCATCGAGCTTGCGATACTGGCTATCTGTTCCTTCCAACTTGGCTTCGTATACTATCATGAGGCAATCTTACCACGACTTATGTATGGTAAGACAGCGATAATAACTCGCTTGTTCCCACGAAGACAGAGATTGTCAAAACCTCGACTGCACCCCGCCCTGTTTCTGTTACACAGAAAATTGGTTAAGGTGCGTCTCGGCTTTGACCGTCAATTCCGGAACGCCGCTTTCCTGTGTACAGTATGGCGGGAGCCTTCTCTCCGAACTAGGTAATACCTAAAGCACGCTGCCTTTGAGTTTGTTCCTCTTGAGTGCCTTTTTCATCCTCGCTTTGAGCAACCAAAACGTCGGGAACCTGTTTATCCGACTTTGTTGGGAAGGCATCAGCTAGAGTCACTTCACCATTATCTATTTGCCTAGCCAAACTGAGTAAAGCATCAGCTAAGATAATTGGTACCCTAATAGCCCGAGTTCTGCCAAGCTTCCATGAAGGAACCGGACCTCGCTTACCACGTGGGGGACTATCTAACATAGGTTAACCTGTACAAATGTATGCATCATCATGAACTTGTACAAGTTTTATAAACTTGTACAAGTTCAGTGTAAGCTAAAGATTATTAGTAATCAAAAAACATTGCGTTTACTGCTTCACAGCTAGAGCGCGAGTACAGAGTTCAACGATCGCTGATAAACCAACCTACCTGGTATACAAGATTGGGCACTCGTAACAAGCTTTGTGGAGAAACACCTACGTTTCTTGCTTTCGTCTTCTTGATTCAAACTTAACTAAGTACAAAACTATGCTTAACTCTGACTCTGATGATGGGCTCAAACTCCAATTAAAGGTAGGTAAAAACAGGGCTGCTACTTTATTAAAGCAGTATGTGTTAGAGGAGTTTGCCAGCTTGTTTGAGAATGCGAAGATTCAGGCTATGTTGCTGGAGTCGGAGATGGAAGTCATGGAACAGGGTCGTTCTAGGTGGGTGAGCGTGATTGTTTACTACGAGCAGTTAGGAGAACAGATTAAAGACGAAATTCAGGCGAATTGTCAGCAATGGGCGCTTTTTCGAGATACCACAGGGATCATTGAGATAGAAATATTTACCTGCCCATTTCTTGACCCGAAAAAGTGCATAACTCGTATAGATTTGAAGTGTTTGGGCGGATGGAATGACAGCCCAGTGAAACAGGGAATCCGACCAACTTTGCTTTGGTGACTCAATCATTTCTTTATAACAAGATGATGAGCGTAAATGTACATCAGTGAACCGTAATGGTTTCCGTTTTATGTATGCTGTTTTCCAAATCTCGCCGAATTCTGGTTGTGGATGATGTCGCCGATAATTTACTTTTACTTCAAACAGTTTTAGAAACCGAGGGATATGACATTGATACAGCTTTAGATGGTTGTTTAGCCTTAGCTAAAATTGA
Organism: Kalymmatonema hyalinum WJT4-NPBG1; assembly: GCA_019359075.1. Classification (GTDB taxonomy): domain Bacteria; phylum Cyanobacteriota; class Cyanobacteriia; order Cyanobacteriales; family Nostocaceae; genus Kalymmatonema; species Kalymmatonema hyalinum. The sequence goes on along the minus strand of JAHHIB010000017.1, from coordinate 55,261 downwards.
GGCTTCTCCACCTGATTTATTGCTGCTAGATGTCATGATGCCAGACATGAGCGGTTATGAAGTCACCGAATGTATCCGCCAAAATGACAAACTACCCTTCATTCCCATTTTGCTGATTACAGCTTATGACGAGGTGAATGTGGTAGAAGGATTAAAAATAGGCGCAAATGGCTTTATCGGTAAGCCCATCGACTTTGACTTATTACTGACAAAAATTAGGGAAATTTTAAGCGAAGACTAATAAACTACTCCACCTTGGCAGAGTTTGAGGGTGGGGCTTCGAGGTTCACGGGAGATTTGCTTCAGGTACTATCACGACCATCTTCAATAAATCAGACAATAGATAATAGCAGAAGATGAGGAGTTTGCCAAACAGTTGCAGGCGCAAACTCCTTCTCTCCTCCACCAACTGAATTCTCACGCCCGGACTTGGCGTTGTCGCACGCGTTCGGGGCTTCCAGTAGGAATTGAGGCAATCAGCTTCTGCGTGTATTCCTCTTTAGGTTCGCGGTAGATACTTTCCGCTGTTCCTTGTTCGACTATTTCACCACGATTCATCACCAAAATGCGATCGCTCATAAATTTCACGACACTCAAATCGTGGGAAATAAAGATATAAGTTAACCCAAATTCATCTTGCAACTCTTTGAGCAGATTTAGCACTTGTGCCTGCACCGACACATCGAGCGCGGAAACCGACTCATCGCAGATAATGAACTTGGGATTTAATGCCAAAGAACGGGCAATACAAATCCGTTGACGTTGTCCTCCAGAAAACTGATGAGGATAGCGGTTCATGGCGTCTGCAGTCAATCCCACCCGTTCTAGGAGGTAAGCAACGCGTTCTCGCCGTTGTTGCTTTGTCTTACCAATCGAGTGAATGACCAAAGGTTCCATAACTGCTTCCCCAACCTTAAGGCGTGGATCAAGGGCACTAAATGGATTTTGGAAAATAATTTGCATTTCTCGCCGCAAGTGCTGCAACGGTTTGCCTTTGAGGGTGGTAATGTCTTGTCCCTCAAACAGGATTTGACCAGCCATTGGTTCAATTAATCGGATCAAGGTTCTGCCAAGGGTCGTTTTGCCGCAACCCGATTCTCCCACCAATCCGAGCGTTTCTCCTTTTTTGACATCAAAGGAAACGTTATTCACTGCCATAAAATAGCGTTTTGTGCCACCAAAAACACCCTTGACAGGGAATCCAACCTTAAGTTCGCGGACTTGCAACAAAGGTTGCTGCTGTTCTAAGCTTGCTAATCTTTGATTAATCTCTTGCGTCGTGACTTCCACAGGTTGTTCGGGTTGTTTCGCCTGAATCAGCAAATCTCCCGTTGGCGTTTCCTCCACATTCATATAATCGGAAACTGTCAGCAGTTTATGCGGACGGCGGTTCAAGGTGGGGCGACAAGCGACTAAGCCTTTTGTGTATGGATGCTGGGGATTTGCAAAAATTTGAGCTGCCGAATTGTATTCAACAATTTTGCCTCTGTACATCACCGCGACTTTGTCGGCAATTTCTGAAATGAGTCCTAAGTCGTGGGTGATGAAAATCATTGCCATTTCACGGCGCTGCTGTAATTCTCGCAGCAACTCCAAGATTGTTGCTTGTACCGTCACATCCAATGCTGTGGTTGGTTCATCTGCAATCAAAAGCAATGGGTTGCAGGAAATTGCCATTGCGATCATCACCCGTTGCAATTGTCCCCCAGACAGTTGATGCGGATAGCGTTCTAGGATTGCTTCTTTGTGTTCTTTAACCAACTGCGCTATTTTTTGCTCGTCTGGAGTTGATGAACCAAATGCGGTTTGTTTCCAACTCTCAAGATATTGTTGCCTGAGGGCTTCATCGCTGGGAAGGAGTTTTACTTCTTGCAGTCCGGCGATCGCAATTCGTCGTGCTTCCGATGCTGAAACATTCTGGTGTCGCAAAATCGCTTCAGTGATCTGAAACCCAATTGTGTAAACTGGATTGAGCGAACTCATCGGTTCTTGAAAAATCATCGCGATGTCGCCGCCTCTGTGGATCTGTATTTGCTCCCTAGGCAACTCCAGTAAATTAATAGGTGCGCTATTGTCCTGAGGACGAAACCAAATTTCCCCGCCACTCACCCTACCAGGATTCTGTATCAACCCCATCACAGCTAGGGATGTTACTGATTTTCCGCTTCCCGACTCCCCGACTATTCCTAGAGTTTCTCCTCGATTGAGATCAAAGGAAATCCCATCTACAGCTTTGACAATTTTTGTGTCACCGGAATACTCAACTTGTAAATTGCGGACATCTAGGATAGTTTCTTTCATAGAAGTTGGGGGTTTAAATTGTGAGTTATAAATTATTTGGATTTTAACAGCGACTTTGATATTTTTTATTGATTTTGATGTAACTTGTGACGATAATTCTTTTTGATTGTTACACCTTTATTGTTTGAGCTTGTTTGAGCTTGTTTAAGAATGACAAAACATAGCTTTATGTGTGGCGATCGCCTTTATGCGGGGCTTCGGTCATCGCCATGCAGGGCGGCTCCTCCGGAGCATCCCCTACGGTAGGTGCGGAGTGCGATCGCAACAAATGAAGTCACGGATGTAACGGATAATTTATAGCCTTTTTCAATGAAGTGCAATACAAAAGCATTGTAGGGACACAATCGTGTGCCCCATAGTATAGGCAACTGAGAACGGTATATTTCGTGAAACCCACACGTAATCTATCCGTTCCTAAAATGGAATGTCGTCCGGATCGGGTTCTGCGGGTGGCGTGACTGGATAAGTGCTGCGCTCGAAATTTTTACTTTGGGGTATACGTTGTTCCTCTATCTCATCTTCAGGAACAACGCCAACACTGCTTGTTGCTGGACTAGAGGTGGAAAGGGGCGACTCGTAAGTCGGAGTTGCTTTTGCAGGAGACGCCACAGGTGAGGACACTTTTGACGACGGTTCCCGCCGCAAGGAACTGTCAGTTGTTGATTGCGTTTGGACAACAGATGGTGATGAAATGGTATTAATTGCTGTTCCCAAAGAGTGAATCTTTTGCACTGTCAATTCAGCACGTTTTTCTTTGAAGCCTTCTGGACGTTCGATGGTATTCATATTTAAACGTCCTTCGAGTAAGACGCGATCGCCTTGGCGATAGTTTTGCTGAATTTCTTTTGCCAAGTTCCCCCAGCCTACCACTTTTAAGGTTCCTGGTGGTTCTCCCTCTCGTGGAGAGGAAAACTGCACCAGCATTTCAGTCACTTCCAAGTTATCAGCTGTAAAACGAAGTTGTGGCTCTTGGATAATTTCCGCCAACAATATGCAACTATTCATTCAATCAAATCCTCCTTATAAAGGTAAAATACTAACTGATAGGAAAAAATGCAGCCCCCTTGCTGAGTGATGGTATACAGGAAAGGGTGGATGAGGAAATTTGCATGAGTGGTTGTAGAGCTAGATAAATTAAAATATCGAGCTTTATTTACAATTTTCTTGAAAAAAGCTCAGTTTTGCTCTCAGTTTTTAGTCACTTTTAGCATAAAAGCCAAGCGATTGTCGCGAACAGAGGTCGCTACCCTGCTCACAACCTTCACCTGACTGGAAAAAGCATTGAACTTGACACTGAATTAGTATAATTGTACCATAAAAAAATTCTTAATTATTAGGGTCAACAACCCAGGTCTAAAGACACGCTTGCTTAAGCGCCTAAGTTTTAGACAATAGTTGACCAGACTAAGTACTTTGGGTACTACGTTATTGGTAAGTGTTTAAGTTCCTACCTTGGGATGCGAAGCTAGTTCCAAGCTCTAGAACCAAAAGATTAAACAAGTTTATTGGGTTAAGCTAGTGTCTTTTGGAAAGTACCGATCAATAACATTGTCGAAGCTAACATAACCCCGTAAGGGAGGTTCCACAAGGAACAAAACCATTATGCGTACAGGGTGAAAGATATCAGTTCGTAATTGCCCGAACGAAAGTAGATTGCAAGACTGCACGGTATTGAGTAACCCCAAGGCGGTAATGGAGCAAGGCGACTAAAGGAGCCAGTGCGGTGGGCGGCTCTGCCGACTTGTAGCATCTGGCGTTCGCTCGTGTCGCTTTCCTCTCAGCTCTGTTCGCGCAGCGTGCCGCAGGCATAGACGCTGAGTTTCCTGCATCCCGCGAGGCTTTATGACGAATCGAGTTGCAAAACTTTAGATGTAAAAACACTTGACAATCGTTAAAACAAGAGTCATTATAAGAAAGTTGCGAATTAAGGGACTGTAGTTCAATTGGTTAGAGCACCGCCCTGTCACGGCGGAAGTTGCGGGTTCGAGCCCCGTCAGTCCCGTTGAAAGTTATGAGTGCTGAGGTAGAGAGTAGAAATGACTCAATACTCAGCACTCATTGCATAAGGCTTAATATAAGCTACATGAGACGTGCTTTAGAGACAAGAGAGAAAACGCCCGTGACTGTTAGAGTCCGTATTGCCCCCAGTCCAACTGGGAATTTACATATTGGTACAGCCAGGACGGCTGTATTTAACTGGTTGTTTGCCCGCCACCACGGCGGTCAGTTTATCTTGCGAATTGAAGACACAGACGTGGAGCGATCGCGTCCTGAATACACAGAAAATATTTTCCAAGGACTGCGCTGGCTGGGACTGAACTGGGATGAAGGACCATTTTTTCAAACTCAACGTTTGGAACTTTATAAAGAAGCGGTTCAAACCCTGTTTGATAAAGGATTAGCCTATCGCTGCTACACCACATCCGAAGAATTAGAAGCGCTGCGTGAAGCTCAAAAAGCGAGAAACGAGGCTCCTCGCTATGATAACCGTCACCGCAACCTCACACCAGAACAAGAAGCTGCATACAAAGCCGAAGGACGTAGCTTTGTGATTCGCTTCAAAATTGAAGATGAGCGGGAAATTGTCTGGAATGACTTGGTACGGGGAAAGATGGTTTGGCGAGGCAGCGATTTAGGCGGTGATATGGTGATCGCTCGCGCCGCAGCAGATGGTATTGGTTTGCCACTGTACAATTTTGCTGTTGTGGTGGATGACATGGATATGCAAATTACCCATGTTATCCGGGGAGAAGACCATATCGCCAACACCGCTAAGCAACTTCTACTGTATGAAGCTTTTGGCGCAAAAGTGCCAGAGTTTGCCCATACGCCTCTAATTTTGAATCAGGAAGGACGCAAGCTTTCCAAGCGCGATGGAGTCACATCCATTTTTGACTTTAAGCAAATGGGCTTTACCGCTGAAGGTTTGGCAAATTACATGACATTGCTGGGTTGGTCTGCGCCAGACTCGACTCAGGAAATTTTTACCTTGGAAGAAGCAGCGAAGCAATTTAGCTTTGAACGCGTTAATAAAGCTGGGGCTAAGTTTGACTGGGCAAAGCTCGATTGGATAAATAGTCAGTACATTCACAGTATGCCAGTGGATAAGCTGACCGATTTGCTGATACCTGTTTGGGAAGAAGCTGGGTATCAATTTACCGGAGGACGCGATCGCCCTTGGATAGAGCAGCTCGTCACTTTAATTGGTCCGAGTTTGACACGCCTTGTCGATGCGATCGCTATGAGCAAACTATTTTTTACCGAAACAGTTGAATTTAGTGACGAAGCAAGTGCTCAATTAAAACAGGAAGGTTCTAGCGCCACTCTCAAAGGTGTGATCGCTGCTTTGGAAAATCATCAACTCACTGAAGCCAGCGCTCAAGAAATTATTAAGCAGGTGGTGAAAGAACAAAACGTCAAGAAAGGCTTGGTCATGAAGGCACTGCGGGCTAGCTTAACTGGCGATTTGCACGGTCCCGACTTGATCCAATCGTGGTTGCTTTTGAATCAAATTGGTTTAGATAAGCCGCGCTTGCTTCAAGCAGTAGAAGTCGCTAGTTAGCAGCAAGCATAATTTGGGAATCAAAGTTATGGATAATGGGGGCGCACGTTCGTGTGCCCCTGTTTGTAGAATAAATTTAATTTTATGCTATTGACAATCGTTACTTTTGATGTGCTGGGAAAACCTCGCTTCGATTCTTTTCTCCTGCTTTTGAGAAGCTTTGACCTTAGCCCATTCTCTTTTAGGAAACTCGGAACCCTCATAAAGGAGCCAGTGGGGTGGTGAGCACCTCGTGAGGGAGGGTTTCCCGACTCAGGCGACAGGCGTTGGGGATTAGGATCAGGGGGATGGGGGGTTAGGTTTCGCGTTGGTTTTTCCACATAACGTGAAAAGTCAGATTGATAATCGATGATTTTTTTGATGCTTACAAGGTGAGACAATTAGTTAAATACCCTCGCATTAGGAACTTTTTGTGTAACATAGATGTCTCTAGAAATACTTAAAAAAGTATGTCATTAAAATGCTGACAAAAGAGATAAATCGAGGGATAAGATTATCTTTGATGATGGCGGCGCTGGCGATCGCGTCAGCAATGAGTACAACATCTCAGGCAGAGGAAACGGCTCCAACCATTTTTGGAGATATCATCATCGGTCAAAATTCTTCCCCAAATCCCCAAAGCGTTCGCGGTATAAATGGTGGTTCCATACCGGCAAGGGAAATTGCTGGTAAAAGTGAAACTCCTACAGGTGCCTGTACTGGATATTTTGATGAAGAACCAGACCATACTGTTGAGTTGACAAGTAAATTCGAGTACCTAAGACTGCAAATACAAAGCCCGGAGGATACCACCTTAATTGTTACCGGTCCTGGAGGCGTCTGGTGCAATGATGATTTTGATGGTAAAAATCCCGGCATGATTGGGGAATGGCTGCCGGGAACCTACTATATTTGGATTGGTTCTTACAAAAAAGACAAGTATCTTCCTTACACCCTAACCATATACAGAAGTTAGGTAGGGGTGTTTCCACCAGCCAAAGTAGGTGAAATCGGGTATGTTAGGCTTGGCTTGTAGCACAAGGTCTAGGTAAGCGCTAGCAATGACAATCACGACATCTGAGGATTTATCTTTTGGAGTTAGCAGAACAAGGCTGGCGTACTGAAATTGTCACCCAGCCAGACGGCAGTACATCGTCTACTACTCGCACCCCGCGATCGCTTTATTCAAAGCAAATAGCTTCCAAGTCTACCTGGCTATCAGCGTATACTTTGCTATAGTACTCATCTATTTTTTTCGCAAATTCAGTATCCATAAAAGTGAGTAAAAAATCTGATATTGATGTACAGATAGAATAGACATTTTTTGGATTAACACCATTAGAATGAGCGCATAGGTGACCGTGAGCAAATATGTGCCGAATTGAAGCAGAGATGTAAGCTACATTTGTACTGTTGTAACTTCTACAGTCGCTTAACTTAACTTTTAGCTTTTTATCATTTATTCTCTCATAAAGAAAATTATAAAGTAGACCTTTTTTATCTTTTTCTACAAATTTTTGAATAACTTTTTCTGGATTATAAGGAGCCATGAGAGAATCGAGCGCATCTAACTTAAGCGAGTTTATTTCAAGAAATCGCTCCAAAGCAGAATGTGTCAAAAAGACTAAGAAGAAAGCGTCATAACCATCATTAGTCTCTTGTGAATACCCCTCAAGATTAATTCCTTTGAAGTTTTTGGCAAGCCTCACTCTACTAGCAAACCGAATTATGTCCCCTGCTCTTACCTTAGGTCCAAATCCAAGGCTAGATGGATTTGGATCTAGCTTGAGAAGCTGATGAAATTTAGCAAAACCTTGTAATTCCATAATCCTTTCTCTTGTACTTTTACAAAATACTTAAATCTGTCACTAAACCTTTGTTTGTGCAGTCGGTTTAGCAAAACCAAACATACTAAACAGCCAGTGATACCATTCTTGGTTAGTTATAAAAACCTTTAAAGCTGACTCTAAATCCACATCCAAATCTTTATTTTGAATATCGATAATTAATTGATAAGTTAATTCCAACTGAATTCTATCCTCTTTAGAAAATAAAACGAATTTTCCATTAGGAGAGTTTTTTAACTGAATTATTCTTTCTTTAGATACCTGACCTTTAATTTCAGTTAAGCGCTCATCCCGAAATAAACCAAAACGGTCTTGAGGGTGTGAGCATACTAACTCGTTGAAATTACTAATTCGACTAGTGAAAGCCGAATTAGGAGACATTTGGAGAAAAGCCATGACATAATTATGACGGTCAGTCTCGATTACAATATGCTCTGGTAAAACTTTTTTTCCTAACCGATACAAAGTCAATTTAATTGGTTTGATATGGTTGAAAGCTTCAGCAATAGTCTTGACTTTACCGATATCGTCAGAGTCAGAAATAATCGGAAGATTATTATACTGCCCCTCAAGATAAACTTTTTGCTTAATTAGATATTCAATCACATATTCTTTCGTTAGCTGTTCTTCGCTCTTAACTTCAGGAACAAGTTTTTTTACCAGGTCTATCATGTCAACCGAACCAGGTTTCTGCATTTCCTGTATCATGCTGAGGAATGCTTCTGTAAATACCTGCTGCTGAGAAAGCAATACTCGCAACCGCTGTTCTATTTTTTCATTAGCGTCTAGCTTATGAATGTTTTCCTTTATAGAGGGTAAGGGAATTTGACGAACTCTATAATTGTAGTAGTCAGCCGCTCGGTTCAAAACCGCACGAATAGATTTTTGTTCGAGAATATCCTCTAAGTCTTCGGGTAAAAATATCTGTTCTAAAGGAACATTGAGAGTCTGAAGCTTGACCTTAAGAATAGAGAAAAGTTCTTCCTCCTGCGGTCTTTGTAAATGAATTTGATACTGAGATAAGCGATCACTAATTGAATTATTAAATTTGGTTTTAAAGTCTTCCCATCGTTCAGGAAACATATTCAGGATAATTAAACTATTAGGAACATGGGTAAAAATCTCCTTGATAGTTTCTCCAAAATTCTCCAATATTTCTTTATTATGGGGAAGTCCCAATCCTTCAAGCTGGTCAAAGATGATAATTAAAGGCTCATCAAGAGTAGATAATTTACCTAAAACCGAAATTGCTTCCAAAGAAAATGCTTCCAAGCTAAGCTCTTCTCTCCAGTTTGGTAAACCAACTTTTTCTACCTCCTCATCTGATAAAGCCTGACCAGCTAGCCAACGTGTAGCAAGATCTTTGAGTTCTGGCTTAGTGTAGCTACAATACTTAACAATTCCCTTGAGAATCGAGGGAGCAAAACCTCCAGCCGAGTAATTTTTTACCCACCACTCATTAATTCGTTTTTGAATTTGCTGCCAGTATACTAGTTTAGTATAAGTACCTTCTCCCCCAAGAGCATTTATATTATCATCCTTTAGCGCTTTGATAATATCCTGGTCTTTTTGAGTAAGATTTGAGAGATTAGCAACAATTTTATGAAAGCTATTAATAATTAGATAATCTAATTGGGTAAAAGAACCAACCCGCTCAACTAAAGACTCCAAAATGCGGCTGTAAATATGGTACAGCACAGACGAAGGATGGTTAGGCTGACGGATAAAAAGCAGTCGATTACTTGATAATCGCGCCTGCGCTAATCTCATCATTAAATGAGTTTTACCCGAACCTGGTTCTCCAATTACTACTGCTCCTTTACTTTGATGATTGGAGTCTAGCTTAATGTCCTTCAAGATTGACTCAAGGGTCACAAATTGTTGGTGATAGGTATCGGGATAATCGGGGTGATTTTGAAAAGGGGTATCAACTCGACTACCACTAAAGGGATTGGGCTGCTCTTTTAATTGGTCTATCATTAACTTACGATAAAGGTAGTAGGTAAACTCTGCATCATACCGGGCAGAATGAGCCATATCCCGGATAAAGTAACGGTTATTAACGCGCAAACTTAAATATTTACTTAAATACTCTAAGGAGTAACTTTCTAACCCCAGCCACCAATTTTTCGCTCTTATACAAGTGCAATCAAACTTTAAGTTAGGGAATTTTAAACCAGCTTTTTGGAAACTGAACTTAAGTACTTCGATATCGTGTTCAGCATAGTGGCAAACTATTTTCTTACCTTGAACAATATTTGAAAACTCTTCTAGTAAGATTTTTAGACTTTTGAGGTTAGGTAGATGAGAACCGTTATTGGGATGATCGCGGGAAAGCCCTTCGTAAATTACACGTCCGTGACTATCAACGATCGCTAGTTCGCTTAATTCTGGTTTGCCTTCAGTATCAAGAACTACAAAGTCCATATCACTCCAACGTGCGTGTAAGCTATCTCTTTACTACTGTTAAATAAGAACATATGTTTTACCCAAACTCGATTTTTAATGTTTAGCTCTATAGTGACTAGTCACTATGGGAAATCACTAAAATTGGAATTTCACCCTTCTCACCATCTGGGAAATATTTTGCTAACAAATCCTTTGGGCGATTGCAAAAGAGCGCAGTGCCGGAGGCAATCGCCCAAATAAACACCATTCCCTCAATCTGCTTCAAAGCCAAACGTGAAGGCGTAGCACGTCCGTTTTCCCACGAATTCATCGTGGGATACGTGACACCCAACTATGCTGCAAACTGTTCTTGTGTTAACCCAGTTAAAAGCAAGGTATAAATGAGCTTGCTGGCTTCTGGCTAGTCTATTACCAACGTTTTTTGATGCTCATCTGACTACTGAATTTAAAAAAGACACATAAATCAAGCAAGTGATATATAGTTTGCTTGATTCTTAGCTACATTCCGCATCTTCTTCGCTCCGGAAAAACGCGGAAGTTTTTTTGCTTTTCTCAAAAAAAATGTAATTATTGTAACGAGTGCGTGTTCCTGAGCATCATTATGATTAAGCTGTCTTCGATGACTGGCTTTTGAAACAAAGCGATGTGTTCGCCTTAAAGCCGAGGCGGGAACGTGTACACGCCCTGGTGACTCTACAATTGCTCCATCTTCACCCCTGGTACTTCCAGCATCACTGTACTTATCTGAACTTCCAAAGAGTGCAAAAGTACTAAACAGCTTTTAAAGCCTTGCTGTACAATCAATACGCAGTGGTGCCGTTTTAGAAAGTCTCCCCATGCACGATACGCAACATACTTGCCTGCCAAACAGTCTTGGCGGGAAATTTCTCCATCTAAAACAAGACATCCATAGTACAACGAAGCAAAATTAAGTTAAATTTAATTAAGATTCTTAATGAAGCTTCGGCTTGCTGGCTCTCAAGCTAGCGACGAAGTCATCGTCTGTCATAACATCAAATAAAAAATGCAGTTATAGACATCTGTTTGAAAGGCTTTATCTGTGAGCCGTTAATGTGTTGTATATGCATCTAGAGGCAAAATTAAAATGAAATTCTCCTGGAGAGTCCTAGTACTCTGGACATTGCCAGCTTTGGTCATTGGCTTTTTCTTCTGGCAAGGGGCATTTTCTGGTGCTCCTGCGGACACGACTAGAAATTCAGCCAATACCCGCATGACTTATGGTCGCTTTCTGGAATACTTGGACGCGGATCGAGTCACCAATGTTGATTTATATGAAGGTGGTAGAACGGCAATTGTGGAAGCCGTCGATCCAGACCTGGACAACCGCATACAACGGGTACGGGTGGATCTGCCTGCTAGCGCACCTGAACTGATTAACAAGCTAAAAGAAAAACAAGTTAGTTTTGACGCGCATCCGATGCGGAATGATGGGGCAATTTGGGGACTGCTAGGTAATCTCATTTTTCCTATCTTATTGATTACCGGGCTGTTCTTTTTGTTCCGTCGTTCTAGCAACCTGCCTGGTGGTCCTGGTCAAGCCATGAACTTCGGGAAATCAAAAGCTCGCTTCCAGATGGAGGCAAAAACCGGAGTGAAATTTGACGATGTCGCAGGTATTGAAGAAGCCAAGGAAGAACTGCAAGAAGTGGTGACCTTCCTGAAACAACCAGAAAAATTCACTGCTGTGGGCGCACGCATTCCCAAAGGGGTGCTGTTGGTCGGACCTCCGGGAACAGGTAAAACGCTGTTAGCAAAAGCGATCGCTGGTGAAGCAGGCGTACCGTTCTTCAGCATCTCCGGTTCGGAGTTTGTGGAAATGTTCGTAGGTGTGGGTGCATCCCGCGTCCGCGACCTGTTTAAGAAAGCAAAAGACAACGCCCCCTGTATCATCTTTATTGATGAAATCGACGCCGTAGGACGTCAACGGGGTGCAGGTATCGGTGGTGGAAACGACGAGCGGGAACAAACCCTCAACCAACTGCTTACCGAAATGGACGGTTTTGAAGGGAACACCGGCATCATTATTATTGCTGCCACCAACCGTCCTGACGTGTTAGATGCAGCATTATTGCGTCCCGGACGGTTTGACAGGCAAGTTACTGTCGATGCACCCGACGTCAAAGGACGTTTGGATGTTTTAAAAGTCCACGCCCGCAACAAGAAACTAGACGCTGGCGTTTCTTTAGAAGCCATCGCCCGTCGTACCCCTGGTTTTACAGGTGCAGATTTAGCGAACTTGCTCAACGAAGCTGCCATTCTCACAGCGAGACGGCGTAAAGACGCGATCACCAATGGAGAAATCGATGATGCTGTAGACCGGGTTGTTGCTGGTATGGAAGGCACACCTTTGGTAGATAGCAAGAGCAAGCGTTTGATTGCTTACCATGAAATAGGACACGCGATCGCAGGAACATTGCTGAAAGACCACGACTCAGTGCAAAAAGTTACCTTGATTCCACGGGGACAGGCACAGGGCTTAACTTGGTTTATTCCCACTGAGGAGCAAGGGCTGATTACTCGCGCTCAACTCAAAGCCAGAATTACTGGTGCTTTAGGTGGTCGTGCTGCAGAAGAAGTAATTTTTGGTTCTGCGGAAGTTACAACTGGTGCTGGAGGCGATTTGCAGCAAGTCAGTAGCATGGCACGGCAAATGGTGACAAGGTTTGGAATGTCTGATTTAGGACCAATATCCTTGGAAAGCCAACAGGGAGAAGTCTTCTTGGGTCGTGACTGGATGACACGCTCAGAATATTCTGAGTCAATTGCGGCTCGTGTTGATAGCCAAGTGCGTGCCATAGTTGAAGAATGTCACCAGACCGCAAAGCGGTTCATAGAGGAAAATCGCACCCTCATTGATCGGTTAGTGGATTTGCTGGTTGAAAAAGAAACCATCGACGGTGATGAATTCCGTCAGATTGTGGCTGAGTACACGACCGTACCTGAAAAGTCGCAGTATATGCCCACTCTCTAATCTTAAGTTAGGTAGGGCTATGCCCTACTTCATTCAATAGGGATGGTTAACGCCATCCCTATTTTTGTTTGGATAAATTTCCATTTTCTCGACTTAATCTATTTAGAACCTTTCACCTACACCCAAGGTTCGCTATGGGTGCAGTTCTCTGGTGGTTCCTGATAGAAAATGGCATCTCATCTCACAATTATTAGAAAAATTCAGGAGTTTGAGCAACTTTGATTGTAAACTCAACGCTTAACCGTTATGTAAAACCTACTCAAAGCTACTCAACAATACTCTTTTCTATGCCAGTTGTCTGGAACTACTGATTTTCACTTTAAGTTTCGTTTACTTCCTGTTTCATCCTGGCAACGTCGGCGTTAACCAGTCCACAGGCGCGAGCACTGTCTAACTGACAGCTTGACTCAAATTAATTGCGGCGTTCAAATCTCTGTCTAGACTGAATCCGCACTGGTCGCAATGAAACACTCGCTCATCCAAACTGAGTGTTTCTTTTTTGGTTCCACAATTAGAGCAAGTCTTGCTAGATGGGAACCATCTGTTAACTACAACTAGCTTGGAGCCTCGCAAGGTACACTTGTAGGTTAACTGACGACGGAACTCGAAAAAGCTCATGTCTTGAATAGATGCAGCCAATTTGTGATTAGCCATCATTCCTGACACGTTTAAGTCTTCTATCACAATTACGCCGTGGTTCTTGGCTAACACTGAGGTTAACTTATGCAAAGTGTCTTTGCGGATGTTAGCAATCTTTCTGTGCAGACGAGCTACTGCCATCTGTGCTTTTTTCCAGTTCACACTTCCTTTGACCTTACGTCGGTGTAGCCACTGCATTCTGCGAAGCTTGCCTTCGTATTTTTTGTAGGATTTAGCTCCTACAACTACCTCACCTGTTGACAAAGTAGCCAGGTTTTTGACACCAAGGTCAACCCCTACAATGTTTGTACTATCATTCTTTTGCTGTTCCACATCGAACCTAAAACTGATAAACCATCTATCAGCTTGGCGGCTCAAAGTACATGACTTAATTAGTACTTGTGGTAATCTCTCATAAGTTTTGAGGATTCCAATAATAGGCACTTGAATTTTGTTGTTTCCAAGTATTTTGACAGTACCTTCTAAGGTAAAAGAATCATGCTTACCTTTTTTCTTGAATCGAGGAGTGCCAGCAGTCTTTTTAAAGCATCTATCCCATGCTACACGAAGCGCTCTTAATGCTTCCTGTGGAGCAGATTTAGAGCATTCCTAATACCAGGGATTTTCAGGTTTCACCAGTGCTACTAGCCACTTGTGCAGGTCGATAGCAGTGGGAAACTTAATTTTGGAACTAGGATTAACTCTATTGTGGTCTAAAATCTGTTTTGTTAACGCGAGTCCCCAATTCCAAGCGTGACGTGCCACTCCCGCATGCTTTAACAACTCTGTACGCTGTTTGTTATTCAGTTTCAATTCAGTTTTGAAACCTAGCAGCATTGACTTGACTTTTTAAGTTTTATATAACGTTAGTATACTAACGTTATACAGAAAATGTCAATGCCGAGAAAAGGGCAGTTCCAAAAAAATAATAAACTGGGCTTTAAACCTATCGGTGACACACCTTTGGACTCAAAGCCATTGACTGTTAGATTACGTCAGGGACAACTAGAAAAACTTAAAGCCGTACCCAACTGGCAAGAACGACTTAGAGAATATGTTGACCAGTTAATTTCTGAAAACTCTACTCAAAATGAAGAAGAATGAGTAGATGTGAAGAGAAATTAGCTTACAGTTCTTAACCCTAACTTTCATCGAGATGGCTTAACCTGATAAACGTGTGTTTATCAGAGCAAAGATATGACATCTCCACCCCAGTTGCTGAGTGATCCGTTTGTGCAATTACCAACGGAAACTTCAGTGAGAGTTGTGTGGTTTACCGAGTTTGCTGGTTCTGGACATATCGTTACCTACGGTAAGAATCTGGCTCAAACTGCTCTTGCCACGACGACTAAACTCAGCCGCACGCGCGAAGATCAACAATCACGAGTTGGAAATCAAACCCAAGACGGACAAGTTTATCAAAATCCTGTGCAGCGTGATATTTGGCGACATGAGGCTGAGATTACTGGCTTAACCGCTGACACAAGAGTTTCGTACTATGTAACGAGTGTGCGGGAAGATGGCGCAAGCGTTAACAGCAATCTGTTTACCCTTGCACCCAAGCCGAGTCCAGGTAAACCAATGAAAATTCTGCTAACCTCTGATCATCAAATTAAGCCGATGGTTGCAGCAAATTTGCAAAAGGTTGTGGAGACAGTTGGACGAGTCGATGCGGTTTGGTTCGCTGGTGATTTGGTTAATGTTGGCGATCGCGCCTCAGAATGGTTTGATGATCATCGTGGCGGTGCTTTCTTTCCTTGTTTGCAAGGTCGTGGCAACTATGAAATGAACAACAATGGGGTCAAGACAATCTACACTGGCGGTGAAATCATTCAACATGCCCCGATGTTTACTTGCATTGGCAACCATGAAATTATGGGACGCAGTGCCTGTGGAAGTATAAATGATGAATTTGATGCTACGATGCCTCGTGCGGTTGCTCTCAAGTTGTATGGGCAAAAATTTCTTAAAGATAATTCCTTTAATACCGATACATACGAAGAGATTTTCACTCTACCCGAGAGTCAAGAAGGTGGAAAAACTTACTACGCAGTTAGTTTTGGTGGCGTGCGTTTGGTAGTACTGTACGCGACAAATATGTGGCGATCGCCTAACTTGGATGCAGAGGCTAGAGGCAGATACCGAGAACGGGAAAAAGATTTCAACACCCCAGAGAATTGGGGTTACGGGCAACATATTTATGAGCCAATTGCTAAAGGCAGCACACAATACAATTGGTTAGTGCAAGAACTCAATCATCCTGAGTTTCAGCAAGCAAAGTACAAAGTGGTGATGTTGCATCATCCGCCCCATACCTTGGGTGGTAACATAGTTCCAGCATATACCGACCCAGTGCAGGTCATTGAACGCCATGCTGACGGTAATATCAAGGCAATCCGTTACGAGTACCCCAAAGATGCAGACTACATCATCCGCGATCTTATCCCCTTGCTGGAAACTGCTGGTGTGCAGTTAGTCTTCTACGGACATTCCCATTTGTGGAATCGCTTTGTCAGTCCAAGTGGAATGCACTTTTTAGAAACATCTAATGTTGGTAACTCTTACGGTGCTGCTTGGGGTAATAATAAGCGAGAAGTTCCTGTTGGCTATCAAGAGCATTATGCTGAACTTGGCGATCCATATGGTTTAGGATCTGTGGTGCCAACAATAACTCCCATGCTGGATGAAGATGGAAAACCGATGCCTTATATTGCGAGTAATGACATCACGGTTTTCAGTATCTTTGACACGGGTACAGGTACGGTCACCAGCTATCGTTTTGATACACGATACCCGGATTCGCAGGTCATTAAGTTTGATGAGTTTCAGTTGAAATAAGGCGGAAATTGCACATTAACAAAGATAAAATATAGGGTGCGTTAGGACTGTAACGCACCTGTTCTGTTTTCCATTAACCATGAGCCAATTTTAGCCAAAGCAGCATCCAGTTTGGCTTATGGTCAGTCCGGTCACTGTTAAGTGACTATTTTCGTCAGCCTTGTATAGCAAAATTGGTCTAGTTAGGTGCGTTGCAAAGCGGGTTTCTATCATGATAAAACGCAGTTGGGAACATTGAAACCGCGCTCCGCACGCGAATAATAATTATGGCATCCATTGAACCTATCCCTAATGAGCTTACTAAGATTATTCCTCCTCCTCAACCTTCACCTGAGCCAGAACAAGTCAAAGCTGATACAGAAGAGCAGAAAGACTTAGCGGAAGATTCTGGACGGATATTTCAAGCTGTTGGGGTAATTACTGGAAAGGTCAACTTCATTAATGAAAATCAAAGCACTGTCACCATTGGTCGAAAAGAATACCCACTTTTCTATATTCCCCGAAAACAGAGAGCCTTTGAAGCTCTCAAGAAAGAAATAGAAGCTAGTGGCAGTCCCACTCAACGACTGATTGTCTATCCAAAAGCAATTCATTTTCCAAGAAAGGATCAACTATCACAGCTCGCTTTTCAGCTAGTTGGTTTTGACAAAGGACGCGAAGCAGAAGCAGTCTCGGGGGAGCTTCAAGACATGGAGTTCAAACTCTCAGGATTGTGGCAGTTCATTCCTGTCTGCCCCACCCCCTGTATCTCTGTTTTCCGAAATTTTACAAAAGAACGACTGGAGTATATAAAGACCGCTGATCCTACAAAAAAAGTTAAATTTATGAAAGCTAGCCATTTACCGTTGCTTTGGAAGGACGCACCAGTCAGACCGTTCAGATTCAATCCCAAAGCTACCCATGACCAAGGGCATCCAGCATTTGTTGAAATCAAAGCGAAATTTTTGCCAGCGCGCGATGTCTTCGGTTTTGTTGAGCAATTAGCAGAACCTACTGAAACTGCACCAAGATTTCTCAAAGCATCTAAAAAAGATAAAGCCTTAGTACAGCAAACCAAAACCAAAACCAAATCTTGAATTATACTCTTTCAACCTACCTTGCATACGGTTGGTCAATTGGTGACAGAAACCTTTTGCACTGGATTGTTGGGTTTCGGGGAAACGTCAAAGTGGTTCAATCGGTGGAAAGCAGATAGGCATAAAAAAGCAGTCGGTTGAGCAAACTCAATCGACTGCCAGCAGTGAAAAGTATCCTGAGACCAGGAATATTGTGACTGGTATGAACAGTAGGGTAGGGGATGTAAAGTGGTATAAATTTTTCTCTACACTCCGACACCTAGCACGCAAGCAATAGCTTGCGCCCCTACACCCTACTTGGGTTTAGCCTACTGTTGTTGGATCCCAGTAGAACTGGTCATAGCTCTTCCGAGTTGATTCGCTGAAATCACTTGTTAAGGGTTGGAAAGCATCCGCGAATTTGCCGAACAGCGAATTCACCAGATTATCAGCAGCATCCTTGACTCCTATTGACAACACTAGATTATCCAACTTGCCGAGGAAGTCGCCAGCGGCAGTGTTTGATTTGTCAATAATCACAGACCAGTTGCCATTACCAATAACTACGCTGTTGCTGGTGAAGACCTGGTTGCCATTACCAATGATTGTGTTGTTGCTACCGTAGTCCCAGTTACCATTACCAATGGTTGTGTTGTTATTTCCGAAGCTCCAGTTGCCATTACCAAGGGTTTTGTTGTCACTAGTTGACTCCCAGTACCAGTTGCCATTACCAATGGTTCTGTTGTTTTGAGTATTGTCTAAATGCCAGTTGCCATTACCAATGGTTGCGTTGTTCTTACTAGAGTCCCAATTCCAGTTGGCATTACCGACGCTTACGTTGGATTGTCCGTAGTTCCAGTTGGCGTTACCGATGACAGCGTTGTCACCACCAAAGTCCTTGTTGCCATAACCAACAGGTATACCACCTTCGGGAGTATTAAAAATGTTATCACTGCCACTGAAGGGTAACAGACCACCAAGGACAGTGGACAAGATATCGGTGGGTGGTTGAACAGCTTGAGAGCCACCCTGAGAGCCACTACCAGCAAGTAAGTTGCTATATGGGTCTCCACTACCACCAGCGAGTTCGTTGGCATTGTTGATACCAGTATTGGCGCTCACGATGTCATTCTTATAGAGCGTCAACAAATCAGAGGGTGATTGCAGAGGCGTACTGTTAGTACTGAACAGTCTTTTACCTGTAGCAGAGTTGACTGTTTTGGTGAAGTTTAAGAGGCTATCTTGAACAACCCTCAAGGTTTCGGAGGGTGATTTGCCACTTCCGCCGCTAGCGCCTTTTAAGTCGTCGCCAAAGAGAACCTGCACAATATCCAAGGATGGCTGAGAGCTACCACTAATAGCCGTATTACCACTTGGTACAAGCGGGTTGCCATCACTAGTACCTGTGGTAGGGGCACCAGCAGCCGAGGTACCAGATCCACCGGGCAAGGTTTGACTGTAGACGGATGCGGTGAAATTTGACGCTGACTCAGGTATGGGGAAGTTTGTACCATAAGCCTGTTTCAAGTAATCGAGAGCTGGCGCATTGGTAGTACCAAACGGGTTGTTTCCACCAGCAAATGGGTTTCCACCACTGGAGGAGGTAACAATGCCATTCTCGGATAATCTGTTACTCAGTTTGCCGATGACGGAGTCAACTGTCTCCTCGACAGTAAAGTTTATCGCTTTTGAAAATCTTTCTGGTGTGATTTCTTTACCGATGATCCATTCGTTGTTACCAACGACTACGTTACCAAGACTACCGAACGCTTCACCACCACCACCAGCATAAGGGTTGTTTGCAGCACCAGTAAAGGTATTGGTACTGCCAGTTCCTAAACCGAGACTTTGTAAGCTGCTACCACCAAAGCCACCAGCACCTTGGCTGGCACTAAATGGGTTGCTGCTACCACCAGCGCCGCCACTGATTGGGTTGCTACTACCAGCTTGGCTGCCACCACCGATGCCACCAGCTTGGCTGCCACCACCGATGCCACCAGCTTGGCTGCCGTCACCGATGCCACCAGCTTGGCTGCCACCACCGATGCCACCAGCTTGGCTGCCGCCACCGAAGTCACCAGCACCTTGGCTGCCGCCACCGAAGTCAGCAGCACCTTGGCTGCCGCCACCGAAGTCAGCAGCACCTTGGCTGCCGCCACCGAAGCCACTAACACCTTGGCTGTCACCACCGAAGTCAGCAGCACCTTGGCTGCCGCCACCGAAGCCACTAACACCTTGGCTGTCACCACCGAAGTCAGCAGCACCTTGGCTGCCGCCACCGAAGTCAGCAGCACCTTGGCTGCCGCCACCGAAGCTGCCAGCACCTTGGCTGCCGTCACCGAAGCCGCCAGCACCAGCTACCTCAGTAACTGAAGGAATAACTGAGTCGCTAACAAGAACAGTAGAGTTGTCAGTAGAAGTCGCCATTAAAAATAATCCTCCTAATTTTTAGGACTGAAATCTCGTAAAATGGGGGAAATTAAAGACATAAAGCCTGCCTTATTGGTTTGCTCTTTGGTTTTTTAAGTGCAGGCTGTTTTTTGACTAGTCACTGTTGGAATTTTGTTGGGTTTCCCTGTAAAAAGGTCAACCCAACATTTTTTATTTCAAACTGGGACGTTAAACAATCGGAGTGCTAGTACTAGCGATCGCATTGTTCCCAGATTGCAATTGGTCGATAGCGTTACTGAAGGTTATGATGTCACTCCCCAACAGTTGTAAGACATCAGAAGATGATTGGGGAAGCTGACTGCCGACACCAGAATTCTGATTGGCAATGTTGTAAAAGCTTGAGATATCAGCTTCTACTAACTTCAAAACTTCAGAAGGCGTTGCTCCCGGAATCACACTGCTACTACCAGTCACTGGACTGCTACCACTTGACACACTGCCACTACCAGCAACCGTGTCGTTACCACTAGAGCCACTGGCATTGCCATTTAAGAAGGGTGAGTCGCTGCCATAAGCCGCATTCACTAAATCAACTACAGGTGCCAGAGGCTGATCGCTACTTGCATCGGCGTTGCCACTTCTATATTGGTTGATAATGTCAGTAAAGGTTGAGGTGTTTGTCCGGATGCTCTCCAAGACATTCGATGGTAACTGCGGAAAAACACTGTCACTACTAGCAGCAGAGTTAGTGTTAGAAGTTGCCATAACTAAAAATCCTCCTATCGTTAGAACAAAAACGTTGTTGAACTAAGGAAACTAAAAGAAGCAAGCTAGATCGGTATATAACTTTCTTCTTTGGTTTCCTGAGCGGAGGCTTAGTTAATGGCTAGTAGCTCTTGAAATTATGTTGGGTTGACCAGTGCAGCGGTTAACCCAATATTTTTTATTTCAAGGTGAAACTCTAAGCAAACGGGTTACCCACCAAATCCGCCACCGAAGCCGCCACCACCAAACTGGTTGCCACCACCACTAAACGGGTTGCCACCACCACCAGATCCGCCGCTGATGCTGCTAACATCAAATCCGTCGGTGCTGCCACCACCAAACTGGTCACTTCCACCACCATTTACGGATGATGTGCTACCTAGGTTGGAAACCTGGTTGACAATACTATTGGTGATCTGCGAAGACAACACATTTGTACTTTCTTCGGTAGGACCTGCGGCGATGTATTGATCAATCAGAATTCTGTTCTGAAACGACAACGATCCGCTTGCGCTTCCAAAATCGATGCCACCTTGGCTGCCGCCACCTTGGCTGCCGCCACCGAAGCCACCAGCGCCGCCACCGAAGCCGCCACCGCCAGAGATATCGCCACCTGAAGAAGCGCCAGTGAAGGCGTCGGTGCTACCAGCACCAGAGGTATCGCCACCAGAGGGAGCGCTGCCGCCACCAAATCCGCCTGCTGCGCCGCCATCAGAACCGCCTGCGCCACCAAATCCGCCGGTGCTGCCGCCACCAGAGGGAGCACTGCCACCACTAGTGCCAATAGCAGCCCAAGGGTTGATACCACCAGTAAGCGGGCTGCCCTCGGCATTCGGGTTGCCAAAGTTAGTAAAGGGACTACCGCTACCAGCACCACCAGCGCCACTAGGAGCCTCACCAGTGGTACCACCACCAGTGGCACTTCCAAAGCCTTGTAATACCGTCTCAGTAGAAGTGACTTCACTCAAGCGACCCCAGGGAGATCCCTCCAGCAGATTCGCGCCACCAGTACCAGTAGTAGATTGGTTGCCAGTATCAATGTTTTCAGTTGCCATTAGGAATAATCCTCAGATTTTTAGGGTAAAAATTGCGTAAACACATGAAGAGAGAACAGACAAAAATAAGTCTGTTAGTTTACAATTCCTGGTTTATTGTTATTGCCAAAATTAATGGTGATTTCTTAGTCTAAGAAACCCTATGCGTTGTCTGGTAGAGACTATTCACCCTGTTTCTAGATGATCTATGGAGAACAAAATCAAACTGTAAACAACGCTACCTTTCTATTTAAATATTAAGTAATTTCAAAGAGGAACTCAATACAGTTTCTTTTGATGTATCTGTCCGATTTTTAGATATGTTTATCTTTTTTTGATAAGAAAAATACAATCCAAGAAAAACAGCGCATATCAAAGCTTGTAAAAATTCGTTAAGGCATTAATATCAGTATCTATCCTACATTTAAAAATAATGGTGCTAGGTTTAAGCAATCTTAAATCTTGCACCATTATTATCATTTATCAACAAATAAATTTCCTAGCCGAGATCACGAAAACACAAAGTGTCTAACTAAACAGAAGCGACTAAACTACGCTTCTCTGGCTCAGACCAGCGACCAACGACTTTGCCCAAAACTGACATTTCCTGAACCAAACGGTCAAACTTTTCAGGAGTCAGAGACTGCGGTCCATCAGATAGAGCTTTGGCAGGATTGGGGTGGACTTCAATCATTAATGAATCTGCACCTGCTGCGATAGACGCCAGTGCCATTGGTGTAACGTACTCAGATTTTCCTGTACCATGACTGGGGTCAATCATGATGGGTAAATGTGTGAGTTGTCTCAACACAGGAATGACAGATAAATCCAGAGTGTTGCGAACATATTTGGAATCAAAAGTTCTAATACCCCGCTCGCAAAGAATCACATTTGGGTTTCCTGCTGCCAAAATATATTCTGCTGCCATGAGCCATTCATCAATCGTGGCAGCCATCCCACGTTTGATCAGCACAGGCTTATCTTGAGCGCCTACTTTTTTGAGCAAGGAGAAGTTTTGCATATTCCTAGCTCCTATCTGGATCACGTCAGCAACCCTATACAGTGCTGGTAAATCAGCAGCATCCATAAGCTCTGTGATGATACCCAAACCGGTGGCTTCACGGGCTGCTGCTAACAACTCTAGAGCACTCTCACCATGTCCTTGAAACGCATACGGCGAGGAGCGAGGTTTGTAAGCGCCGCCACGCAGAAACTTGGCTCCAGCTGCCTTAACGCGCTTTGCTGTTTCTACAATCATGGCTTCATTTTCAACGGAGCAAGGTCCAGCAACTAGTACCACAGGATGTTGCTCACCAAAGTGGACAGGACCGTTTGGTGTGGAGACAACGACCTCACTGGCTTCGCCATGACGGAATTCTCGACTCACCCGCTTGAAAGGTCGTTCAATTCGCAACACTTGCTCAATCCAAGGGCTGTTATTCTGTATCTGCATTGGGTCTAAAGTGGCAGTGTCACCAATTAAGCCCAAAACGATTTTGTTCTGTCCGACACTTTTTTCCACAGTGACACCCCAAGTGTCACGCATTTCTTCGCTGATACGAGTAATTTCATCAGCTGGTGTGCCATTCTTGACGATGATAATCATGCCTTTTACCTTTTGTGTTATTTAGTTAGCTAGTAATCCGCTACGCCGCCGAGTCATTAATTATTAGTGATTAGTTATTAGTCATTAGTTATTAGCAAGAAACTAATGACTAATTTGACTCATTACCGGAGAAATTCAGCGAGTTGTTCGAGCTTTTTCCAAGCTTCTCCACTTTGCAGAACTTCCTTGGCAATGCCAATACCTTTTACATAAGCCTCTTCTACAGTGTTGGTGCCATCAAGCACTTCACCAACATGAAGCGCTAGTGCTGCATTCAAAGCAACGACATCTTGCTGCGCCTGCGTACCTTTACCTTGTAGAACTGCTTTCAAAATTTCAGCGTTTTGTTGAACTTCTCCACCCTCCAACGCCGTAATTGGCGCAGGAGTTAGACCGAGTTCCTGAGGATTGAGTACGGCTGTGTGTACTTGTTGGTCTTTGACAACAGCTAAGTCACTTAAATCTGCCAATCCAGCTTCGTCTAACCTTTCGCGTCCGTAGACGACGATTGCACGACGCGTTCCCAGTTGCGATAATGCTTTAGCAATTGTTTCGACTAATAATGGGTCAGACACACCAATAATTTGCCCTGTTGGTCGCATGGGATTCACCAAAGGACCCAGCAGGTTGAAAACGGTACGTACTTTCAAAGTTTTGCGTAAATCGGCAACCGCTTTGAGTGCTGGATGCCACCCTGGAGCAAACAAAAAGGTGATACCGACTTGATCAACTGCAGTTTGAACTTTTTCAGGATTGGCGCTTAGATTAATACCCAAAGCTTCTAATACATCAGCGGAACCAGTCTTGCTAGACGCTGAACGATTGCCATGTTTGGCAACTTTTACCCCTGCGGCTGCGGCAACAAAGGCAACAGCGGTGGAAATATTAAATGTGGATGCTCCATCTCCACCTGTGCCGCAAGTGTCAATTAAGGGAGACGCAGAGGCTGCTTGTGAAGATACATCCGCGTGTCCTCCTGCGGACTGGGATTGTAAAACACCAGCCATGCCCACCAACTCTTCTGTGGACACTCCTTTGGATTGAATTGCTGCCAAAATTGCTCCCGATAGGACTGGAGGAATTGCGTCTGTCAGCCAACCGTGCATGAGATCCCCAGCTTCGGCAACAGAGAGCGATCGCCTATCTAACAATTGTTTGAGTAATCGAGACCAATCGTAAGATTTAAGAGTTTCGGCGGCGTTGTCAATACTTGCTTGAGTTACAGCTGTCATTTTCTCAACTGTTAATAATAGTAGTCAATAGCCATTAGTCACCAGTCATCGGTCAAAAGTCAAGAGTAGTTTCTTTAACCCCTTTCGGGGTTCCCCAGTCGCCTGACGCCACTTGCTCCACTTGGGGAGACCCCAAGACCGCAGTGGCTCCGGAGGGAAACCCTCCTGCACAGCACTGGCTCACTTTTGACTTTTGAGTTTGGACTAAGGATTGAGGACTTTAGCAACAGTTTGGACATCCTTGTCGCCTCTGCCAGAGCAGTTTATGACGATTCGGAGGCTACCATCCAATTGAGGACACAGCTTTTCTAAATAGGCGATCGCATGAGCGGTTTCCAAAGCTGGAATAATGCCTTCTAGTTGAGACAGACGCTGCAATGCCTCCAAAGCTTCAGTGTCTGTAACACTGTAGTACTCAGCGCGACCAAGTTCTTTGAGATAGCTATGCTCAGGACCGACGCCTGGGTAGTCCAAACCAGCACTAATTGAATGTGCTTCGACAACCTGACCATCGTCATCTTGTAGTACATAACTCATAGCGCCGTGCAACACGCCGATTCGTCCGAGTGTGAGGGTTGCGGCGTGCTTCTCGGTGTCAACACCTTCACCTGCAGCCTCAACTCCAATCAAGCGCACAGATGACTCATCCACAAACTCATGGAACAGTCCAATTGCATTGGAACCACCACCCACACAAGCCAAGAGAATATCAGGTATTCCTCCCCATTTCTCTTGAGATTGGTCGCGAGTTTCTTTACCAATCACAGCGTGGAAGTCGCGCACGATCATTGGGTAAGGATGAGGACCTGCAACAGAACCAAGGATGTAGTGAGTTGTTTCTACGTTTGTCACCCAGTCCCGAATCGCTTCAGAAGTTGCATCCTTGAGGGTTCCAGTACCAGCTTCCACTGGACGAACTTCTGCCCCCATCAGCTTCATCCGAAACACGTTAAGGGCTTGGCGTTGCATATCATGGATGCCCATGTAAATCACGCATTGCAAACCAAAACGAGCGCACACGGTTGCAGTTGCTACCCCATGTTGACCAGCTCCGGTTTCAGCGATAATCCGCTGTTTGCCCATGCGCTTTGCCAGTAACACCTGACCCAAAGCATTATTGATTTTATGCGCACCTGTATGGTTTAAATCTTCCCGCTTTAGATATATTTGCGGTCCTGTACCATCAGGTCTAGCGTAGTGTGCCGTGAGACGCTCGGCAAAATATAAGGGAGTGGAGCGTCCAACATAGTCCTTCAGTAAATTTTGTAACTCTGCTTGGAAGCTTGGCTCGTTGCGGTATTGCTCATATGCTGCTTCTAGCTCACTTAATGCAGGCATTAAGGTTTCAGGAACATACTTACCGCCGAACTTACCAAATCTTCCAAGGGAGTCTGGTCTTGCAGTAGAAGATGCAATTTGATTGATATCTGAGATGCTGACCACCGATTAAAACCTCTTTGCTTCTAGTAAATTTTTAGGAGTCTTAACAATTCTTGAGTTGTTTTTGACTCTTGACTCTTGACTGATGACTGTTAACTGTTAACTGTATTTAACCCACCGTTTGGAGAGATGGGCGGGCGATCGCAGCTTTCAATTCTTGAGAAAGTTGTTCAATAGCTTGCAGTCCTTCAGCGGGACTACCATTTGCTAACCTTTGAACAAAAGCACTGCCAACAATCACGCCATCTGCGCCCCAATCCATTGCTTGACGCGCCTGTTCTGTTCCAGAGATGCCAAAGCCAAGACCAATTGGTTTATCAGTTATGCTGCGCATTTCGGTGAGCAAAGTCTTGACACGCTCTTGCAGTTGGGAGCGAACACCTGTCACACCAGTGACACTGACAAGATAGATAAATCCTTGAGAAAACTTGGCGATCGCCTCAATCCGCTCTTTGGAACTGGTAGGAGCGACAAGTAAAATGACTTCTATGCCAAATTCCGCAGCAGTGTTAATCAGATCTTCTGCTTCTTCTAAAGGTAAGTCTGGGACAACTAATCCCTTGACCCCAACGTCAGATAGTTGTGCCAAAAACGACTTAACACCGCGATTGAGAATTGGATTGTAATAAGTAAATAAAATGATCGGCGCTTGCAGGTTTGGACTTTCTTGTGCAACTATCTCTAACACGTGCTCTAACTTAGTTCCCTTTTGCAAGGCACGAGTTGCTGCTGCTTGAATCACAGGACCGTCTGCAAGTGGATCGGAGTAGGGAACACCCAATTCAATAAAATCAGCACCATTGCGGTCTAAAATGCGTAAAGCTTGTCTTGTGGTTTCTAAATCAGGATCGCCGGCTGTTACAAAGGGAATGAGAGCGCACTGGTTATTACTTCTTAAAGATTGAAAACGTTGGGAAATGGAAGTCATCGGATTCATGCACCTAACTAATGAATATTGAATTTGTCGTCAGGGCTTAAGCCCTTACTACGAGCCAGCAACTTGTACAACAATCTTACCGTGTACACCAACGCCCCCTTCCTCAAGTTTTTCATGAGCTTGGGCGACCTGATTGAGTGGAAACGTCATTCCAACCACAGGTTTGATTTGACCCCGTTCAATCAACTTTTTCAAAGTTTCGAGTTTAGGGCGGGCATTTTCTAAGTGTACAAAGTGAACTGTAATATTTTTGAAAGTAGCAGGGCTGAGGTCACCTTGTACGCCTGTGACAGTCACAGCGCGACCATCAACTTTGGTTACTGTCAGGCTTCGGGCTAAAAGTTCGCCTGGTACGGTAGAAAAAGCGACATCAACTCCTTCACCGCCCGTTTCTTTCATGATAATGTCGATAAAGTTTTCGTTGCGGTAGTCAATAACTCTATCTGCACCGATAGACTTTACCAAATCAAAATCATAACTGCCGCAAGTTGTGTAAACATAAGCACCTGCTGCTTTGGCAATTTGGATGGCGAAAGAACCTACGCCTCCGGCACCACCATGAATCAGTACAGTTTCGCCTACTTTAATACTTGCTCTGTCGAACAAAGCCGCCCACGCCGTACCGCCTGCTACCGGCACACTCGCCGCTTCTGTATGCGATAAGTTTGCGGGTTTTTTAGCAACAATAGACTCATTTGCTACATTATATTCCGCATTTGCACCCTGACCATCCATGAGCCCTATGGCGTAATAGACTTCATCACCCACCTGAAAATCTTTGACGTTTTCTCCAATTGCCTCAACGACTCCTGAAACGTCGTAGCCGAGGATTGCAGGTAGTTTTATTCTTGATCCAAAAAGTCCTTGACGCACTCCACAGTCAGCAGGATTAACTGAAGTTGCATAAACCTTGACCAGAACTTCGTTTTTACCTGGTATCGGTTTATCCACCTCTGTTTGAGCAAAAACTTCTGAACCTCCGAAGCCCGTTATCACCATAGCTTTCATGGCTGTTTTTCCTTTGTCACTTCTGTGACTGCTCTTTGTTGAGCAGATTTCGCACAGCCTGCTCTAAATCTGCCTGTTTCACTAATGACTCTCCTACCAGAACAGTACGGGCACCCGCTTCACCCACAAGAGATAAATCTGCAGAGGTATACAAACCAGATTCACTGACGATGGTAATACCGAAGCTTTGCAAATGCGATCGCCGCTGTTCGAGTAGTTGCTGAGTCAGTCCAAGATCCACCGTAAAATCTTCTAGATTGCGATTATTGATCCCCACCAAGCGCAGATCGTCAATTTTTAGGACTCGATCCAGTTCCGCTAAGGTATGAACTTCTACCAAAGCTTTCATCCCCAAATCGTGAATTACGCGCAAAAAGTCTTGGATTTCCACATCTGACAGGATGGCGGCAATCAGTAGTACAGCATCTGCGCCTGCAACCCGTGCATAATAGATTTGGTAGATATCAATGATAAACTCTTTGCACAAAAGTGGCAGTGCGACTTGCTGCCTGATATTACGCAAGTTGTCAAAACTGCCTTGAAAGAACTTAGAGTCAGTCAGAACAGATAGACAAGCTGCGCCACCTTGCTCATATGCTTGGGCGATCGCCACTGGATCAAAATCAGCCCGGAGAACTCCACGACTTGGTGATGCTTTCTTAACCTCTGCAATCAGGCTTGGGTTATGGGGACTTTGCTTTAAAGCAGCCAGGAAATCTCGTACACTCGGAGCAGCAGTTACCTGCTGTTGTAAAGTCGCTAGTGGCAGTTCTTGCCGCATTTGTGCGACTTCTTGCTTTTTATACCACACAATCTCTTCGAGAATGTGGCGTGGACGGACATTTGCAGTAGCGCCTGAATAACTCATAAGGTGGGGGAGATGAAGAAGGGAGGGAGATGAGGGAGATGAGGGAGATGAGGGAGAGGAGAAATGATAACTCCTCACCCTTGACTCATGACTATTGACTAATGACTAATGACTCTTCAGTTTGGTCAGTTTGGGTGTACGCACGTACTACATTTTTAATAATTGCCAAACCAAGTTCTCCTGCTAGAGTCATGATCGATTCTGGATGAAACTGCACAGCCGCTATAGGAAGTGTTTGATGCTCAATTGCCATGATCACATCGTCATCTGAAATTGCTGTTACCTTCAGTTGTGCTGGCAATTTTTGCGGTAGGGCAAACAAGGAATGGTATCTACCGACAGAAAATGATTGTGGTAAATTCTTGAAGAGAACAGAATTTGAATCGCTGACAGAAATGCGTGAGGATTTACCGTGTTGAGGATAGTTGAGAACTCCTAGTTCTCCACCAAACGATTCAACAATGCCTTGTAGTCCCAAACAGACTCCAAAAATCGGAATTTGCCGACGCAAGCAAGCTTGTACAGTTTCTGGAACACGAAAATCAGTGGGCTTACCAGGACCAGGAGAGAATACAACTAAGTCTGGGCGTTCTGCGTCAAACAACGATTCTGAGAAGCCATGACGTAGTGTGGTGACTTGAGCGCCAGTTTGGCGGATATAATTTGCGAGTGTGTGAACAAATGAGTCTTCGTAGTCAATCAGTAAGATCCGCTTACCAGATTCGACATTAGGAATGCAAGCGCTCAATTTAATTGGGGTGCATTCTTCAGGTTTTATCCCCTGATTAGCGCGGCGAATTGTCTCAAATAAAGCTGCTCCTTTGGTCATTGTCTCTTGTTCTTCTGCTGAAGGCAAGGAGTCATAAAGAATTGTCGCGCCAACTCTCACCTCGGCGATTGAGTCTTTGAGACGAATTGTTCGCAAAATCAACCCAGTATTAAAATTGCCATTGAAGCTTAAGTAACCAACGGCTCCACCATACCAGCGTCGAGCGCTACGTTCGTAGTTTTCGAGAAATTGCATGGCTGAGCGTTTGGGTGCACCCGTCACTGTGACTGCCCAAGTATGGCTCAAAAACGCATCTAAAGCATCAAACTCAGGTCGTAGTAATCCCTCGACATGATCCACTGTGTGGATCAAATGGCTATACAATTCTATTTGGCGACGACCAATCACTTGTACCGATCCAGGCTCGCAGATTCGCGATTTGTCATTGCGATCCACGTCGGTACACATGGTCAGTTCTGCTTCTTCTTTACCAGAGTTGAGCAGTTGACGAATTTGCTCCGCATCATCGAGAGCATCTTGTCCTCGGCTAATCGTCCCACTGATTGGACACGTCTCTACGCGCCTACCTTCAACTCGTACAAACATTTCTGGAGAGGCACCAATAATATACTCTCCACCTAAATTAAATATAAACCCATAAGGACTGGGATTGATTTGCTGTAAAGTTTGGAATAATTTGCTGGGTGCTTCAGAGCAGGATTCAAAGAAGCTTTGAGAAGGAACGACTTCAAATAAGTCTCCCCGACGGAAGTAATCTAGTGCGACTTCTACTTGGTTTGCATACTCCCCTGGCTGATGGTCAGATGCTTGAGCCGGAACACGTTGCTCTCCTTTATAATCAATAGACTCTGTTGTTCGTGGAAGATTTTTGGTACTGCCATGCGCTGTTTCAAACTCATACTGCACACGATATGCTTCTTGCAAGTAGTAGTCAACAACTATCAGTTCATCTGGTAAGTACACTACCAAATCCCGCTGATCAACAGGACGTTCCAGACGCTGAGGAATTGGCTCAAACTGGAACACTAAGTCATATCCAAACGCTCCATACAGTCCTAAATGCTCGTCTTCATCACTAGAAAAAGCATGGAGAATATCGCGGATAACTGTAAATGCTGAGGGTTGCTTACTGCGCTCTTCTTCTGCAAACAGTTGGACTGCTGGCTGCACAAAGCCAACGATGCAATCGTTATTTAGCTTGACTTCCTGTAGTTGAGCATGCGCTGACAATCTGTTAAAAAGTACTGGTAGAAGCACTTTGCCTCTGTTGTTGAGCGCTCTTAGCGTGAAAGTTCTCTCGCGTGTTGTTAATTCCAATGGTGGATTGACAAATCCAATCGCCCATCTTTTGTATCGCCCTGGATATTCATAGCTGCTTTTAAGCAAACCGCCACGCTGGGAGTCCAAGTGAAACAAGATTTCATCTAGAGCCGTGTCCATCTGTACTTCGCTGATGGCGCGAGATACACCTATGCCGCCAAGAGTTGTGTACGAGTGAGAATCAACAATCATGGGCAATTTCTCTGAAGTAGTCATAAGTCATGAGCCATTAGCCAATAGTCAAATTTTTGACTATTGACTTTCAAGGAGTTTTGTGTACCTATCAATGTCAATCACAAATACTCATAATACAAAGATAATACAACAAAGAACTGGGAGCAAAAAGGACGATACATAACTTGTCCCCAAGTGGATCTTGTTGCAGTTATCTGTTTGAATAAGAACCGTATTGCCAACAGAAAACGAACCAGCAAACCTGTTTTGATACCATGTTGCATTCAAACAGGTAACAAATTTACACTGTCAGGTTATGACTGGTAACAGATTACCATCAACAGTCAAAACACAACGGCAAACATTTAGATTTGAATGCTACTCGATATGAGATTAGCGTATCTAAATGTTAAGCATTGATACATGAACAATTTTTTGATAGTTGTGTCAATTTTTTTGGTTTTACTTTGATACTTAAGTACAATCCCTTGGAAGAGATGAGGGGATTTCGCCGCCTCCACCTTGGGTTAGAGTTTTTTCTTTCTTTAGAAGTAGATGAATCAGCAACTTGCAAATAGAGTATTTATTATGATATGATATGCCACAAAAAGATCTGAATTCGTCTAATAATAATTACAGCAGTTTTCAACTGATAAGAGTACAGGTAGCTGTAGGGATCTAGGATTACTTATTCGTGCCAACTTAAAGCTCAAATAAGGAATTTACCGTCCTTTTAGATTTCCCAACCCCCTTAAAAAGGGGGCTAATATCAAATTAGCTATACCCCCTTTTTCACCTAGCAGGTGTAAAAATGGTGTCTCATACTACTAGAAGGCACCCTACTCATTTAGAGTTCTGTTTATCCATCATCCTTAATGAAGATGTTTGAGGATTAAGTGGCAAACATCTGTCGCTGCGATTGATTCAGATTCAAGCAAGTGAGTTTGATGGCTCATAAACAATGGTCCATTTTCAGGAGCAGTAACGCAACCATGAGAACCGCGTACTAAGCTAGCATCTAAGGGAATGACATCCATTAAGTAGCGAAAACCTAGCTGCTTTTTCAGAAGTTTTAAACCGATTTTGAATTTGGGAAGTTTGATATGGGGATCAACGAATAACTCTACAGGATCATAACCAGGCTTACGATGAATATCAACTGTTCTAGCAAAATCCGGTGCTCGATTGTCATCGAGCCAGTAGTAGTATGTAAACCAAGCATCTGGATGAGCGATCGCCACTAACTCTCCTGTTCTTGAGTGATCCAAACCGTAAGCTGGCTTTTCGTCTTCGCCTAAAACTTGAGCAACGCCCTCTGTGTTTTCTAGGAGCGATCGCACTTTCGGTATATAAAACGGGTCGTTGACATAAACATGAGCAATTTGATGATCGGCGACAGCAAAAGCTTTACTTGCTCCTGGATCAAGTAGTTCTCGCCCCAATTCTTCGCGCACGGCTAGCAAGCCTTGTTCCCGTAGTACGCGATTGAGGTGGACGGGTTGGGAGACGGGTGTGATACCGTATTCTGACAAAATAATGACTTGAGCGCCGCGATTTTCGTAATATTGAATCAAATCGCCACAAACGGCATCAATTTCTTGTAAATCCTTGGTGACTCGGTTATCTTCAGGACCAAACTTTTGCAAGCAGTAGTCTAGATGAGGCAGATAAATCAGTGTCAACGTCGGGTTGTTGCGTTCTTCCACCCACTTGGCTGAGGCGGCGATCCACTGGGTAGAAGCAATCGATGTGTTGGGACCCCAGAAATTGAACAGAGGAAATTGACCTAGTTCAGCTTGGAGGGGCGATCGCCATTCTTGAGGCTGTGTGTAAATATCGGGTAATTTTCTACCATCAGCCGGATACATTGGTCGCGGGGTAACTGTATAATCCCCCGAGGAGTACATATTGTACCACCAGAACAAATTGGCGCAGGTAAAGGATGGATCTAGCGATCGCGCCATATCCCACACTTTAGGAGCCTGCACAAGTTTATTAGACTGTCGCCAAAATTTTACTTCACACTCGTCGCGAAAATACCACCCATTGGCAACAATCCCATGTTCATTTGGCAACTTCCCTGTAAGATAAGTTGCTTGAGCTGCGCAAGTGACAGCAGGTAACACGGGTGCAACTGGAACGACTTTTCCAGAAGCCGCCCAACTTGACAGCGACGGTGTATGCTCCCCTAAGAGGCTGGGTGACAATCCTACAACGTTGAGAACAACTGTTTTATTCATAATGTAGTGTGAATAAATTTATTATGAAAAGAACACAGAACACAAAACTTAGAATTTTCTTGTGAGTGCAGTTCATGCAGTCTGTTGCAAAAATTCCATATCAGAGTATTTCAAACCACAGATAAACATAGATCCATACAGAAAAGCCATCTGTGTCCATCTGTGTCCATCTGTGGTTTATTTTTAAATTAATTTTTGCCAGTTGAACCACAATCACAATTGAAATGCTTCTAGAGTCTTAACACAACGCCTAGTAAAATAGTGCGTTACCAATACTGCTAACGCACCCTAAACATATTTTCTTTACAAACAGCCTTTAACAGCTGATCAACTCCAAGGGGCTATTCACTAACATTTTTGATAACACCCACTCATACTCGCGTTGGATTGATGCTGCTAAATCCAGTTTCATTTGTTGAGGCAACACTTCCCAGGTGTAAGTTTCAATTTCCAGGTGGTTGCAGGCAGGATTAGTCTGTAGCAAATCTAACACGTTAGAAATGTCGTCTTGGGTAGACTGAAACAGCTGGTAATCGCGGATAAAAATGGGGACGTGGAAGTGAATCCGCCATTCACGATCTGTAGTATGCTCCAAGTCTGGGAGAGCCTTTTCCAAATCTGAATAATGGCGTAGCCGTCCAGTGCTTTCGCGTGCTATCACTTGGTGTAAATACGTAGATTCAGCAAAAGGTAACAACCGCTCTTTTACCAGGCGGCGCTGTTCAATATCAGTGGGGATGTCCACCTGCAACGCAGCACTGATTTGAATTTTACCAATTTGAATTCCTGCGGCTTGAAATTGCTTGAAAACCGAAGCTGGGTTTTCATACTCCACAGCAAAATGGCAGGTATCGTAACAAACGCGCACGTGTTCTAATATGAGAGCCTCAGCTGCTTGTTGAGAAATCCTCAAATGCGTTGCCAAATATTCTCCACCGATAGGCAGTAAATGCGTCTGGAAATAATCAACGACTTCAGCAGCATTTTCTATTAATCCATCTGGTTCAGGTTCCAGATCCAAGTGCAAAACTTTTCCTGTGTCGCTTTTAATGCGTACCATTTGAGCCACCACCCGTGCTATGTTGAGGCTGGCGCTAGTTGTTATGGAAGCTAGGAAAAGTGGATTGCCTTTGAACCAGGGCTTATATGACAACGGCAGTGTAGAAATGCTGCCCTCTTTACCAGGAGGCAACAGTTGTGCCAGGATGTTTACTAGTCGTAAAGTATAATCCAACCGCTCCTGCTTTGACCAATCCGGTGCATAAACTTGGTCTTTCACGACTTGCCGATGAAATCCACCGAAGGGAAAACCATTTAAGGTAAACACGTATAAGTCTTGTTGCGTCAACCATGACTGAAACTCAGCTAAGGCGTTTCCTTGCAGCAGTTCTCTTGTAGCGACGTCTGCCAAACGCAATCCAATCCCAAACGGTTTGTCTGAGGAAAGCTTTGCTTTAAGTGCAGGAATATATTGCTTTAAGTTGGCAAAGACTTTGTTCCACTCTTCACCAGGATGAATATTTGTGCAGTAGGTTAGGTGAAAACTGTTATTTGTATTTGTCTCTATTTTCATATCTCTTCCTAGTCCCGCCTCTTACCTTTCACGCTCACTTGTTCAAAATAAACTCTCAACAGAGTTTATTGGAACCGCAAATGCACGCAGATGGACGCAGATAATTTATCTGTGTTCATCTGTATCCATCTGTGGTTTTTTTAGAAATTTCAGCCCCTTCACATGGCGCATTCCCAACCTGTAGCTGGTAAAGAAGAATCGTAAAACTCGCTCAACAACCAAATTGCTTGGCGAAACAGAGATATGTCTACCTCGTGAACTTCAATACCTTTTCCTATGCGTTGCAATAGAGTTACGGTTAATTCTCCGCCCAGGTGTTCCCGAAATTCAGTCAGCCCTCGGAACAAGCAACGGGGATGTTCCTCTTCTGTCATTTTCTCAGAGAGTTCCGGCACGTACAACGTAAAGCCTAGTGACAAGAGTGTATTTAATATCCGCCGCCATTCTAACCGAGAAAGCTGCCCTACCAGGTAGGAATAGGTAGCATCTAAAGCAATGCCGATCGCTACTGCTTCCCCATGACGTAGTCTATAATTTGTTAGCTGCTCAAGTTTATGCGCTGCCCAATGACCAAAGTCTAATGGACGAGATGAACCTTTTTCAAAGGGATCACCGTTGTTAGCAATGTGATCCATGTGCAACTGGGCACAGCGGTAAACAACGTTTTGCATCGAGTTCAAGTCTCGACACACGAGCGCGTGGGCGTGAGTACGAATGTACTCAAAGAAGTCAGCATCCTTAATCAGCGCCACTTTTATTGCTTCTGCGATTCCAGAACGCCAGTCACGCTCATCCAGGGAAGTCAAGAAGGTAAAATCATTTAAAACTGCATAGGGTGGGGCGAAGGTGCCAAGAAAATTCTTTTTGCCAAAGGCGTTGATTCCATTTTTAACGCCGACACCAGAATCATTTTGTGCCAACACCGTTGTCGGAATGCGAATCAGACGAATTCCCCGATGCGCTGTTGCTGCTGCATATCCAACTAAGTCCAACATTGCACCTCCACCAATTCCTAAGATGTAGGAGTGGCGGCAAATTCCTGCTTGATCAATGATTTGGTGAATTTTTGAGAGTTCATCTGGATCGTTTTTGGCTTCTTCTCCTCCCATTACGACGATGGGATCAGCAGCAAGTTTGAGTGTGTCTGAATAGCGATCGCAATACGCAGCTATTTGCTTGAGCAGCGGACGCCGAGACTGTAATAATCCTGAATCTACAACTGCTAGGACTTTTTTCGGTCCAGCTTCCCCATCAGCAGCAATCACTTTTGCCAGTAAGGAATTTTTGATATCAAACACACCTGTGGTAAAATGCACTTCGTAGTTGAAGGTTACCGTGAAAGTTTGTTGGATGGGCTGCAGATTATTAAATGTAGTCTTCTGCCTGATGTCTACTACCATATTTTTGCGGAGATTTCTATAAGTGCGGCACGATTGAGAGCTTGTTGGAACACCTCTGGTGAGTGTGAACCGTCAACTTTAACTTTGTTGTTAATAATGTAAAAAGGCACGCTCGTGATGCCATTAAAACGAGCAAATGTTGATTCCGCTAGAACTGCATCAAGTGCAGCATTACCGCTTAATTGCAGTCGTAATTCGCTAGCATCCATACCAGCCTCTGTACCTATAGCAACAATGACGTCGAGGTCACCGAGGTTCAAACCGTTTTCAAAGTAAGCTTTGTAAACTGCTTGCACAACATCGTTTTTGATGTTATCTGGTGCTAGCGTAATCAAGCGATGCGAAAGGGTACTATTGACAGCTAAACGAATTTTGTTGAAATCTAATTTGACTCCTGCGGCGTTACCCACATTTTGCACGTAGTCGAATAGCTGATTTAGTGCTTGCGGTTCTATGCCTTTCCTGTGGAGCATATAAGAGCTAAATTCGTAACCACCAGCAGGAATAGAGTTGTCTAGGAGAAATGGGTGCCAGCGAATTTTGGCTGTCTCTTGAGATTGTGCCAAGGCATCAAAAAGATGCTTATGACCGATTCGGCACCACGGGCATACGGTATCGTGAAAGATGTCGATCAGCATGGTTTTCCTGACTCAGCTTCGCAGAAGTGATGTTTTCCTCGCTAAAAAAGCTTTGAGCATTTTCAAATTCCTCGATTAATGTAGCTCGGTCTTTGCGCCCAACTAACCTTGCCAAGCGGTTGTAAGTATCAGCTAACTTAGCAATTGCTTGGCATCTGTCTTGCGTAGCGAGCATAATGTCCACACATAAGTGTGAGCTTTGGGCAAACAAACGCTTGATGATTTCTATTTCTTGGCGGTAGCTTGGGCTTGACATGGACAAACTGCGCTCTATGTCAATCCCTTCTTGCGCTAAGAAAACACCAACGCTAAATCTGGAGAAGTGCCTGGTTGCCTGAATAATCACCATCATGTAGTCGTGTTCTTCAGGTGTAGAGAGAATGACTTCGCCGCCCTGACTCTTAATAAAATCTAATAACCACTCAAATGAATCGTCGTTGCGACCTGGACAAGCCACTACCTTTTGTTCGGCAAAGGATTTGACATTTGGACCAAACATCGGATGCAATCCCATGACTGGACCACGATGGTATTCCAGCATCGCTTTAACTGGCTCAGTTTTGAGACTTGTGATGTCACAAAGTGCTGTGGTTGGAGCAAGGTATTGAACTGCACGCTTGATCACATCTACTGTCCACTTAATTGGAACACAGACGATCACAAGTTCAGCAGAACCTAGCAGCTGATCTGCGTATTCCCAATCTTCATTTTCGAGAATACTCACATTATGACCAACTGCTGTCAATTGCTGGGTGAAGAATCTACCCATCCTACCATGTCCACCGATGATGGTAATATTTCGGGGTGTGGCTTTGTGTGTTGGCGATGAAGCAACACTCGAAAGGGCTGCATGACAACCGTTGACTAAATTTGTCCAAATTGATTCCGGAATACCAGCAGAAGCAAGTAAGGGTCGCACTTGAGCCAGTTGCTCCTCGGCTGGAATGTTTGATGCTGTGAGAAGAGATAGGCGATCGCGCAGCAGCTCGATCAGGCATTGATCGGTTTGCTTGAGCTTTTCTGGGATCATGATTATTTAGGAAATCAGGAATGGGGGAACTGTGAGTCCCCACTTAAGTGGGGATTGGGGGAGATGTTCTGAAGCTCTGACCCCGAGAATGATTAATAATTAATGACTTAAATATCGATAATAGATTCGCGTGAAGTCAATTTTGGTAGCATCCCTACAGAAGATGATTGAGAGCTTGTGGCAATCACTTCAGTGAATAAAGCTTCGTACTCAACTAACGCTTGCTCGAATGAATAGCGATCGACAGCAAACTCTCTTCCTTTGTGACCTAGCTTTGCAACTTTTGCTGGATTGGTATACAAATCCATGATTCCATCTGCTAGCGCTTGCGGTGATTCTGGTGCTACAACTACGCCGCCGCCACTCTTGCGCACTGCTCGCGCTGCTGTACCAGAGGCAGGAACTGAGGCGATAATAGCACGACCACTAGCTAACAACAGTGGGATTTTGGAAGGCATATTGAAGGAAATCACATTGCGCTTTTGCACTACCAAACCGACATCCGCTGCTGCCAACATTTCGGGTAGTTTTTCTCGTGGTACTAAAGGGAGAAGCAACACGTTATCAGCCCCGCATTTTTGGCAATATTCCTGCAATCTTTGCAATGCTCTTTCTTCTCCAGCAATGACAAAGACGATTTCTGGAATATGACACAGCCGAGACGCGGCTTCAATGACTGTCTCTAATCCTTGTGTCAGAGCAATGTTGCCAGAGTAAACCACTACGAACTTGTCTTCTAGTTGATAGGCAATGCGAAATGGGTTGCTCTTTTTTGGTAAGGGGCGGATAAAATTAACGTTCACCCAGTTGGGAATGCAGACGATTTTTTGCGCTGGTACTCCCTTCTCGACTAAATTCTCAACAAACCCATCGGCAATCACGCTAATGGTGTGGGCGCTACGGTATGCAAATTGCTCTATAGCTTGCAAAGCGCGAATCATCCATTTGTTTGTGATTAGCCCAACGCGCACAGCGGCGTCTGGCAATATATCCTGTACATTCAGTACCACCGGGCAGTTATATAGCCAACCTAGTAGTGTTGCTGGTAGGGTAACTAGCAGTGGCGGTACTGTCAGGAGAATAACATCCGGTCGCCAACCGTTGAGTGCTTGTGGCAAGCTTGTGAATACAAAGCTTAACTCCAATAGGAGCCTATCTATAAGATTGGGTTTAGACTTAATTCGCAGGTAACTACGCTGGATGGTTACGCCATTTTTTTGTTCTGTAACGTACCACTTACCGCGATACTCTTCGTAAATCTCGCGCTGGGGATAATTCGGCATTCCCGTAATCACTCGCACTTCATGACCTTGCTTTACCAGTCCTTCTGCCAGTTCAGTCATTAAAGGAGCAATTCCAATTGGCTCCGGATGATAGTTGTAAGAATAAATGAGAATCCGCATTATCCGTTTCTTTGTTACGTGAAGTCAGGTCAAAAGTGTGAGCTTTTTTGTTTTCGCACAAGATGCACGGTGACTCGCGGTGCCAGAGTAGCATATATCCTGCGTACTCGCTTCTTTTGGTCTTTGGTTATAATTTTAACGCGTGCTTCAGGTAACAGCAAAGATTTGTGACAATGCCATTGAAATTGGTAACAGGATTAAGACCAGCAATCCGTATGGCAAGCTAGCAAAACCAGCAGCGACTGTAGCATCTAAAACAATCAGTGATAGGACTCCTGCGCGGACAGCAGTGCGGATGTTTTCTGGAGTCGGTTCGCTGACAGCTTTGAGAAAAGGAAGTAATACTCGCCCAGCTAGCAACACAACGAAAGGCAGGACTGCAAGCAGATGATAATTTTTTAACAAACCTAAGCTCAGTAGTCCGGCAAGAACTGTACTGATTAGCACGATTGTAAGGATACCAGTACTAGTTTTGCCTCCATGAACTTCACCCCGGCTGAGAGTTGTTATAGCAGCAATGTAAACAACCGGAATGAGAGCTAAAAACCAATAGTTTGATACCATTGGTGATACCGCGCTGACGCCAAGCAATAAGTTGCCGCCGCGACACACGCCCATATTGATCGGACCAAAAATAGGATCATGCTTGCTGTAAGCATCGTAGAGGATGGCAGCAGTAGCGATGCCAAAAGCTAGAGCCGCACTCAACCAACTTACTTGAGAGGCTGCCAGTATGCCAGCACTCAAAAGCAAACTTCCCAGAATCGATGCTCCCATACGTGATGCTCTACCACTGGGGATAGGTCGCTCTGGTCTTTCTATAGCGTCTATTTCAGCATCAAATACATCATTAAAAATAATACCGCCGCCGTATAGACCTGTGGTTGCTAGAAGTAGCCATGCCAGTGGCATCAAATTAGAGGAAGATGAGGAAATTGGCAGATCAGGAGATACGGAAATAAGGACAGCGCACCCAGAAGCAGCGAATCCAGCTAAGATATCTGCCCATGCGGTGACGATATTAGCAGGTCGCATTAACTGAAGATATGCCCAAATGCGAGGGGAGGAGAGTGCAGCGTTCATGGCGAGGAGGGGGAGGAAGATGAGTGATATAAGGGAGATGAAGAAACGATTGACTATTTACTCAATCAATGCGTATTCGCGTGTGGGGGACTCGACGACGGGTTTTTGTCCCCGAAGTACGGAGTTACCGCTAAAGAGCTGTCGTTGATCGATGGGGGTTGGGTTGAGCCAGTCTGACTCTTGAATTTGACCGCTTTGGCTGTAAGCAGCAAGGGCATTTTCATAACAGACTGCTCGGATATGCGCTTCTGGAATTCCTCTTTCTTGCATCAGTTGGGCAGTCTTCGGGACAGCGAGTGGATCGCTGACTCCCCAGTCAGCGCTGCTGTCTACGATGATGCGATCGCACCCATATTGGCGAACAACTTCAACCATCCGGGCATTCCCCATTTTGG
Source organism: Kalymmatonema hyalinum WJT4-NPBG1 (assembly GCA_019359075.1). Classification (GTDB taxonomy): domain Bacteria; phylum Cyanobacteriota; class Cyanobacteriia; order Cyanobacteriales; family Nostocaceae; genus Kalymmatonema; species Kalymmatonema hyalinum. Next base: position 14,312 of record JAHHIB010000017.1, on the reverse strand, counting down.
TATTGGGGTAAATTGTAAAAGCTGCCCAAAAGCCTCGATCCAAAACTTCCTGCACAGTCTCTTCGTTGTTATGATCCATAATCACCTTTGATGGATCTAACCCATGCTCGATACAGACATCCATAGTGCGACTGGTGCCTGCCTTTTTGTTGCGGTGCGGTGTATGAATCAGCACCAGCATATCGAGTTCTTTTGCCAGTTCTAACTGTAGACGGAAGTATTTGTCTTCTGCCTCTGTCATATCGTCATAGCCAATCTCACCAATGGCAACGACACCCTCTTTGCAAGCATATAAAGGCAAAAGTTCCATGACTTGCTCTGCCAATGGTTCGTTATTGGCTTCTTTGGAGTTCAAGCCAATCGTGCAATAATGGCGGATACCAAACTGAGCAGCCCGAAACCGTTCCCACCCGACTAAGCTGCTAAAGTAATCTTGGAATGAGCCGATGTTGGTGCGGGGCTGTCCAAACCAAAAGGCTGGTTCTATCACAGCTACAATCCCAGACTCCTGCATCTTCTGGTAATCGTCGGTTGTGCGGGAGGTCATGTGAATGTGAGGATCGATATACATCATACGACTGGTGTTCCTACTTACAAAATGGGTAATTGGCTTGTCTTAAGCGCTGACTACGAAAGGGTTAAGCTATCCCAGGTAAGATGCCCTGCTTGAACTTGAGCCTGTAAATTTGGATAACGGGCAAGAAGTTCTTGAGCATCTGGTAAAGGACACTCAGCAAGAGCGATCGCCCCTGCGGCTTGTTGAACTGGATTCGGGTCTTGTATTACGCGCTCTAAATCCGCTAACATCGCATTGTTGGCAAATCGCCCCACCAGTCGCCAAAGTTCGGGAGATACTGTGCGGTGGGCTGCCCAACGTTCGTGAGCATAATCGACCAGCATCTGAGCTAGTTCTGGATTTGCACGCTGATCAAGTCCTTGAATCAGATCTAAAGGGCTGCCTACAAATAGGGCTTTCAAGACTATCTGGTTCCAAGCAACGTCACCCAGATACTCTGCTGGATAGGAATTTCGCAAAGCCACAGCGTTGAAGACTGCTGTCATATTGCTGCGAACTCCCTCCGCTGCACGGGCGCGAAACTTTTCTGGATAAGCTAGAAGCGGTAAAGCCTGATAGAGTGCTATTAACTCTCCCATATCGGCGGCTGTAAAAACTCGCTCTAGAGTCCGGACGTATTTCTCTTCGTTGTCCTGGGGTAAACTCAGTACCAGTAAGGTGCGAGCGGCTTGATCTACGCTCCAATAATTGGGAAGCCAACCTGTCCTGGCTGCTGAAGCTGCTTCTAGTTCTTCTAGTGTCAGTTGTAAATCATTTTTGCCTGTATAACGAGGCACAGCGCTAAACGCACTGAAAAACATTGAGGTATTGACACCGCCTTGAATCTGCTCTATCTTCTGTTGTAGCCAGGTAAGACCTTGAGTAGAAATGCGCTGTGTCAGCCAGTGATGCAGTAAGTCAATGGCACTTACTGTTGTTTTTTGTAAATAACTTGCACAAACCATTACTTTATAATTATTTAGTTATGCGACAAAGCTAAAAATTCTAGGAATACGTTCCCAGGCAATTGCCTGGGAACGAGGCTAAACAAAGTTAAGGTTGAGGAAGTACAAAATTAGGAGTGCTTAAACAGCAGGTTTTTCCAGTTATGCCTTTAGGGCAGTTGCTGTCTTTTGCTGCTTTTTCCGCAATGTGGTAGTAGTAGCGCCAATTGCCAACAAACCTAGACCTAATAGTGAGGCTGGTTCGGGGACTTTGGTTGCGCCATCTTTAACTACATTTAACACTTGAACGCGACCTTGGAAGAAATCGCCAACATACAGCTTGCCATCTTTAAGGGTTGTGCCACCCGTCCAGTTAAATCTACCGGGAGCGAGGTCGAGGGGGTCGCCAAAAGGAGGACCAGTTAATGCTGGAGGCGGTACAGGGTTACCTGATGCATCGCGGGCATTTTCACCGAAGGAAGTCAAGAAGTTACCGTTTTTATCGAATACCTGAACGCGGCTGTTGATAGAATCAGCTACATAAACATTCTCTTCTTCGTCCACTTCGATGCCAATTGGCTGAAGAAGCTGTCCAGGTCCGCTACCTGCTGAACCAAATGCCAACAGAGGATTACCATTTGGATCGAGTACTTGAACGCGGTTGTTATACTGGTCAGCTACAAAGATATTTCCACTAACTGGGGAAATTCTTATACCTGCTACACCTTGGAACTCACCAGGTGCAGTGCCTCTGGTGCCACCAATGACACCAAGTGGCTGTCCGTCTGATGTATATTTAAGAATCCTTTCGCCGTTAAAATCACCAACGTAGAAGTTGCCATCTTTGTCAAATGTCACACCAGATGGTCCAAAGAACAATCTATCGTTTACCAGAGGGGTAAATTGTCCATTTGCAAAGTCACGAATAAAGTTACCCTGAGAATCGTATTGATTGATCCGGTTGTTGCGAACATCACCTGCATACAAATCCCCTGTTACGGGATTAAAGTCTACAGTTGTTGGCTCGTCAAACTGTCCGGGTCCTGTGCCGCCGGAGCCAATTGCTCCAATATACTGACCGCTAGGATTAAATATTTCAATTTTGTGACCGATGTCGTAGTTAGAAGTACGATCCGCCGGGTTAATACCGCGTCCGTTAGCTATGAGGGTATTCCCTTGGCTATCTACCGCTATGCCTTGGGGAACAAACAGTTGCCCAGGACCGAAACCAGCCTCACCTATAGAGCGATCATAGGTTAAGGTTAATGCCATAGCTTGAGCAGCCGCCGCCGCTACAAGAAAGCCGGCACCAACTAAGGCAAATGACAAATTTTTGACTAATCCCATAGTGAATATCCGGTGTTGTGAGTTATACTCTGACTTAGATTTATGTCGTTCCCAGACCGAGTCTGGGAATCCCGAATTTGAGCTGTTGCCTTTTTGAAACAAAACTTTCTATTTAAGGCAGCAGCCTATTTCTTAGGCATTGCTTAGCAATGCTTAAGAAACAAGGAATTAGATGGTTTCAACCTTATCCAACAGCTGTTGTTGACGTTTGCGCTTCATTGCTTTTGCGCCTAAAGCGGCAGTTGCTAATAAAGCAATGACAGAACCGGGTTCAGGAACTTTTGCTGCGCCACCAGATTTGAGAGCAATCTTGACGAGTTGTCCGCCTCGCTCCCCTGGTGCGAGTCTGGTACGGTTTGAAGTATATAAATCACCATCAGGACCGAAAAATAATCCAGAAGCTGCCTCTAGTCCATTACCACTCAAGATAGTTTCGCGAGTACCATCCTTGGCAATTTTGATGATAGAACCATCGATACTACCGATGATATTTCCGCCCTGTTCAATGCCCTTCCATTCTGACTGATTGATGTGTTGCAACACATACAAATTGCCCTCAGCGTCGTATGCCGCGCCAGTCAGCTGTGTAAAGCCATCAGCAATGGTTTGTATTGACAAATCATCTGGGTTAACTGAATGGACACGTGCTTTACCTTGTGGATAAGAAAAAGCAGTGTATTCAACAACTGTTAAACTACCATCGGGAGCAACTGTGATAGCTGTGGGTACTGCTTGAGCGTTTGACTCCAATTGAAGTGCGTCCTCTGTCAGACCCTCAGGAAGAGGTGGAAATTCGAGGCTACTTGGGTCTATCTCTCGCGTAGGTACCGGAGTTACTTGCTGAATACCGCTGCCATCAAGTCCCACCTTGTATACAACGTTAGAACCCCCATCAACCACGTAAGCAAGATCACCCTTAATTGTCATGCTGTAGGGGTTGTTAATCACATCAGTGCCATCGGGGTTATTTGCGGCTTCATAGCCTGCAAAATCGGCAAGACTTGTCAGCGAACCACTGTTTAAGTCTACTTTGTAGAGTTGTCCCAAAGCAGGTGAACCTAACACGCCATCACGCAAGTTCGGGTCGCCAGCTAAGCCATATAAAACATAAGCGTTACCTTTGGAATCAAATTTGAAGTCCGCAGGACCAGCACCTTGTTCTCCAGAAGGCGTTAATGCCAAAGATGGGAGATTCGAGAGTACAGTTGTTTTTGTACCGTCTGGAGCAATTTTGACAACGCTACCAGTATTACCAGAACATAAAGGAATATATCCGGCGCTGGGTGATGGTATACAGTTGACTCCGCCGTTTCCATCTCCTCCGGAACCACTTTCTGCTAGATAAATATTGCCCTGTGAATCCCAGTCAAAATTCCGTGGGTTGTTAAGCTGGTCAGCAACTACTGACAGCGATGCAGCTTGTGCTGCTTTGGTTCCAGCAGCAACACTGGCAACACAAAGAGTGAGAAATGTAAGAGCAAATGACTTGAATTTCATACTTATTTAGATCGAGTGTTGGTAGTTTGTGGAGTTGTGTACGGTGTCAGGGATAAGGGATCCCAATGACTGGGATGTGGAAATCAAGCATCCACGGCGGTATTGCCTCTCTGTTGAGAGGAACTGGCATTGTTAGCTTGAAACTTGTTACCCAATTGGCAGGAGTCTCACTGTTGTGTTGGGGAGACTCTTATCTGTTGGTCATGACTTCATAGCAACTTCACACAACAGAGCTTGGATTCTCAATTCTGATGACTTGCCCTTTTCCTGGCATGCCGCCTCGGTTGATCAGATAAAGAGCATCATCAGGACCAATAGTCAATGCACTAGGTAGCTCTAGCCCATCACCAGTGAGAACGTTTGTGCGAGTGCCGTCCTGTGCTATTTTGATCAAGCTGCCTTCTGGTTTTCCTTTCCAGCCTGAGGAATTCATATGTTGCAACACATACAAGTTGCCTTGCCCATCGAAAGCTAAGTCAATCAGTTGCGTAAATCCATCAGCATAGGCTGTTAGTTGACCATCAGCATCCACTCGGTAGATTTTTGCTTCACCTTCTGGAAAAGGAAAACCTGTGAATGTGGTGACGTAGTAAGCACCATCCGGACCTTTGGCGACGCTTGTGGGTACTGATTGAATTGCAATCTGCGATGGTAGCGCATCACGATAAGCACTAGGAGGTGGCACGTGTCCCTTGTCAAAATTCTGCGAGTTAGAACCTGGGAAGATTGGATTCGTCACTGTCTGCTTGGGAAGGACAGCTAGTGCCTGTAGATGACTTCCATCAGTTCCCACACTCAGCAGGTCGTTCGCACCCGCATCAACGACAACAATTTCGTCTCCATCTATTAATAGAGCCAAGGGATTGCTAACGACTTCACTGCCATCAGGATTATGAGTCAGTTCATAGTTAGCGATATCGGCAACAGTTGTCCACGAATTTGTATTGAAGTCGGGAGTGATGATTTTTCCTAAGTCAGTGTCACCTAATGCCGTATCGCGTGAGGCTGGATTAGCAGCTAAGCCTAGTAAAACATAAGGCTTGCCTGTGGCATCAAATTTTATATCGTGAGGACCGGCGGCTCCAGTACCATCTGGAAATGCGACAGAAGGCAGCCCTGTCAGTATACGTTTGGCTGTACCATTGTCTATTTTTACTATAGCACCACTGGTACCGTAATATAAATTACCTTGACCACTGGGTGATGGAATACTAGCTCCACTTCCCCCCGTTCCTGCCTCTGTAATATAGAGAATACCGTCAGGACCGAAGCTTAGACCTTTCGGATTATCAAGACCGTCGGCAAGCACCGTAAAAGATGTAATAGTAAGTTGCTTGAGTTCCATGTGTCACAACAGAGGTCGGCTTTGGATTTTACTGGTAGAACTTTACATTGCTGATAATAAGCAATGACGGCACTTACACCCTGAAAATATATTTATGAGTTATTTGTTAGTTGTTAATAGATAGTTGTTGGTTGTTAGTTGTTAGTCGTTTTATCAACAACTAACAACTAACAAGTCACTACTTAGCGTGCGGCATATAGCTCAGACCTTGAGCTAAAGTATCCACGTTGCCAGCTTTGCCTTCCAAGATACGCTTGATATTCAAGCTCTCAGAGCCAAAGTCTTCGATTTGGAGTTTACCGTGAGGTAGTTGCTCACCTGTTTTCCAGAAGGTGATCCGATGCTGGATGAAACCAGGAGCTTCTGGGTCATTAAAAGCATGGGAGGTTGGGATTAGCAGCACCGGAGAGCGCTGATAAAATCCGTAGTCTGGATAAAAGAACTCGTGCTCCAGCAAGTACGATTTGTTAACAGCTTGCAAACGCTGAGTCACTTTCACCTTTTGACCATATTCATCACGAAACTCTCCAGACTGACCAGAAATTTCGCCATCTGCTCGCAGCAGGTGCGCCCAATCATCCATGTTTTTGAGGTCTGACAAATACTCAATCCCCATCTCTATTGGGGCATTAACATAGATGGTGTCGGTATCAACGTAGTAACGCCCTTTTGCTGCGGTCTTAAGACCAGCCTTGCGTTCCAAATTACCTTTGAGAGAACGACACTCGGAAGTGTGTACCGTGTGAATTCCCTCCATAATCAAGGGACTGCGCCGCTTAGGATCGACAAAGCTGACCCAGTGTAAGTACACGCCCTTTTCATCTGTTCCCGGCTCAACGTAGTCGGCAGGAAAAAGCAAGACAGGGTAAACCTGATAATATTTCTGATACTCTAACCCGCAGTGCCACTCAATGCCGTAAAAATTGGGATGATCCAGTCTTTCTACGTGATAGTAAAGCTTTGTCTGGTAGCCAGAGGCAGTTCCGAGCCAGGTATCTTCGTCAATTTGCTCTTCCATCCGGCTATAGAGAGTCCACTCGCCTAAGTTTTTTAGCTCAGCAAGATATTCAAAGGCACTCTCTGGAGTCGTTTCGATGTAGGCAGATGTCCCAAATGTATTTCTTTCAACTACCATTTGTCACTCCTTTAGACCACAGCTAAGGTCTTGAGATGTCTGGCTTTGCGGATTCTGTCCTCTGCCAACTGCTTAGAAGCATCGTTGGTAGTGATGTCCTGCTTTTGCGCTCTGTCAAAAATTTCAAGCAGCGTGTCGTAAATGTTACGCACTTGCTGAAAAGCTCTTTCTTCGTCGTAGCCAATCATTTCGTTGTAAACGTTGATTAGCCCGCCTGCATTAATCACATAATCAGGGGCATAAAGAATCTCTTTTGCTGTGAGCATTTGACCGTGGAGCAGCTCAACTCCCAACTGATTGTTTGCAGCACCAGCAATCACCGACGCTTTAATGTGAGGAATTGTCTCACTGTTAAGAATTCCCCCTAAAGCACAAGGAGAGAGCACATCGACATCTAGTGAGTAAATTTCCTCTGGCTCTACAACAGTGGCACCAAAAAGACGCTTTACTTCCTCTGTTTTTTCTTTGCTGATATCAGTGACAAACAGCTTTGCCCCATGCTCGTGCAGGTGTCGGCAAAGATTTTGACCGACATTCCCCAGACCTTGAACTGCAACTTTTAGCCCCTTAAGGTCAGAGGTTTGCAAACGAGACTCAACAGCAGCTTTAAGTCCCAAGAAAACTCCCCATGCTGTTACAGGAGCAGGTCCACCTGACCTTTCTTCTACCCCAACGACATATCTAGTTTCTTGACTGATTGTTCTGACATCATCGGGGGTCAGATTCACATCTTGACCTGTAATAAAACGTCCATTGAGCCTTTCAATAAACCGTCCGTATGCTCGGAACAGGTCTGCATTCTTGTTTTCAGGATTGGCAATGATCACTGCCTTACCTCCACCAACTGGAATGCCTGCACAAGCTGCCTTGTAAGTCATACCACGGCTCAGACGAAGAGCGTCTTTTAAAGCAGCGTCTTCGTTAGCGTAGGGCAACAGCCTTGTTGCGCCCATTGCAGGTCCCAAACTCGTGTCATGGATGGCAATTATTGCCTTGATATCTGGGTCTTTGCCATGACAAAAGAGCACTTGCTCATGACCCATTTCTGTAACAGTTTCAAATAAGTTCACCCTTGTCTCCTCGATCACCTCAGCTTGACCTTTTAGGAATTGGAAATTTTCGCTTTTCCCAATCCCCGTTAGCATTTAGACATTTGGAAATGAAGCTTGTGGAAATGAAATATGCAATTCTGTCTTTTCAGCCGGAGTTGACTTTACTCCTTGTGATGCCAGACCGGCGTTGCGTCCTTTGGATGGCGCGCGTCTATCTGCGTCAATCACGACATCGATAACGATTGGACCAGTCGCTGCCATTGCTTGCTCTAGTGCCGAGATCAGATCAGACTCTTTGTTGATGCGGATTCCTTCGGCTCCCATACCACGAGCAATCATGGTAAAATCTGCCTGCGGAATTGTTGCATCTGCACCTGTGAGTCCCAGCATTCCCATGCCTTGATGGCTCATGTTGTAGCGGGCATCGTTGAGTACAATCCAAACAGCAGGTATTTGGTATTTGACAGCTGTGCTGATTTCGTTATTCATCAGCATTGCGCCATCCCCAACAATGGCAACTGCTTTGCCATGACGTGCTGCTGCTGCTCCGACGACTCCGGCAACAGCCTGACCCATTGCTCCGACTCCGGTGCTGATACGATAACGATTTGCGTTTGGAAATCGCAGCAGATGCGTTGACCAAAGGAACGAGTTACCACACTCCGCCAGCACTATTGCGTCACTACCTTCGACAATGACCTTTTGAATTGCCTCCATCAAGACCTCTGGTCTGACTGAAGAGTCTGAACCTGGAGCAATTTCGTCGCGTTCCGGACGAGGTAGCCAAAAAGCTGTTACCGCGCTACTTGCCAGAAGGTGCTCGTGTTCCAACAATGCCTTGACAAATGCTTTGATCTCAGACTGGACAGCAAACGTTTCGGCTTTTGAATACGCCACCCCAGGGACTGTTGGGTCAATGTCTACGTGCACGAAGCCTCCTGGGGGAACCAAAGCTTGGCTCCAGAAGGAAGTTGGTTCGCTCAAGCGCGTTCCTAGCACGAGTGTGCGTAAAGGAGGTTGCTGTTGTAAGTAAGTAAAGACGGAACTATGACCGCCCAAACCAGTCACACCGACAAACTGAGGATGATCTTCGGGAAAGATGCCTTTGCCACGAGGTGAACACATAACTGGTGCCCCAGTCAATTCCGCAAGTTGGCGAATTTCTTCTGCGGCGTCACGAGCACCAAATCCTACCCAAATCGCAAATGGTCCCTCGGATAGCAACTCTGCACATTTAACAATTGTTTCTTGACTGGGTGTTGCCAAACAATAATCAATTCCTTGGAACATATCGAGATCGTCAACCGGGCTTGTTTGCACAGCGGTAGGAACGCTCAAATGAGCGACGAAACCTCCTGGTTGCGACAGACCCAGAGCGAGTTTGCGAAAAATCTGTGGAAGTTGTGCAGCGCTTTCTACAGTGGTAGCATAGTTAAACAGCGCTCCTGAGGTAAATATTCCCTCAGTTGGCAAAGTCTCGGTGCTGGTTTCTTGAATAGCCCACCGTCCGCGCTGTGGGGAGGAGGTGCAAGCTGACAGCAAAATCACTTTTGCACCTTCACCTCTAGCAGCGAATAATCCAGTTAAAGCATTGGTGATCCCCGGTCCGGCAGTGGTGAACACTACAGTAGGACGACCAGTGGCAAAATAGGCTTCAGTCGCTGCAAAGGCAGCTCCTGCTTCATGACGAAAGTTTAGCACTCGCAAGAGGCTATTCGATAGCGCTCCCCAAATTCCTGCCATCGCACCTCCGTTGACGCCAAAGGCACTGGATACCCCTAAGGCTTCTATCATCGTGGCGATCGCATTTGCGACCGTTAGCGATCGCTGTGTTGGTTCTTGCACAACAGGTGCATTCTTGGAGTCACTATTGTTGGACTCACTATTGAGTTGGTCTTTGGAAGAGTGTACTCTACCATTTAGATCCGACTGTGTATTGCCGTTTGGTTGGTACACGTCGTATGGCTGAATGCCAACTTGAGATGTCGTCTGAGTATACTTTTGGCTCATTGCGTCTACGTACTCCCTGATTGTTGGAGAGGGTGCCAGTTATCTTACTCAGGCTGCGTTTGCACTCACAGCCCTAAGTGTGTGCTATGCCAAATTCCGTATCTTTACGTACAAGGTTTTACCCAGATTGATGATTACTGGGAACGGTAAGTTACCGCTTTTTCGTCAGTAAAAAACTCGTACTGTAGGAGTTAAACAATTTAGGCTGTGCTTATGAGAACAAGCGTACAGAAGCTGAACACTTTGCTGCAATGAATAATCTTTTGATTGAGTTGTCAATTTTTTTGCTATTGTTTTTCCTAAATTTGATGCCTGATCAGCCCAGTTAAACAAGTTTTTTCTACCTTTTGGTAGTTTACGGTCTGTTTTTTCTTCCTATGTTTTCATTTATACAAACCCTTTGACTCACACAAGAAAAACCAAGGATAACTCGTGGATGATGTAGCGACAAAAAATAACTTTCGTAATATTAATAAAATCTTAATATATTCAACTGATTCTGCTCAACTTAGTGACAATGATTGCGAGATTGTTACCGTGAAACTCCTGTCAACTCAAGCATTTGTTCTTATTGATACTAGAACTTTTTACAGATGATATATCTTTTGATAGATGATAAAAAAGTATAGATAAATTTAAGACTATAGGGTATTTCTTTTGACAGATGACTTTGTAAAGTATTTTGTAGTTGAATTCATTCAAGAGTGAAGAAAACAAATGAAACTAATTAGTAATAAAGATCCCGTAATAATTTCACTGTTTGTCAGAATTTCTGGTAAAATTAACCCAACGTAGCCGTGTTTTGCGTTTGTGAATCACCATACCCGTGAACAACGAATAGTGAATAGTTATCACTTTTGCAAGTAAGACACGTATAGAATCCCTGAAATTCATGCAGGGCAACGTTGGTAAAAATGTCCAGGATGAAATACCCTGACTCTAGTTTTACGCAGACATACATAACTTGAGACCTCTTTCCTGGATATGAATAATATCCATATGCATCTGACTTGCTACTTCAGGCAGGAACAGAGGCACAGTTATTGTTTTTGTCGTTTTGAGAAAATATTGAACTGAGGAATTTAAAGTTTGTGTAAAGATATATTAATTTTATAAGGGTTTTGATAATTTAAAGTTGGGCAAAAAAAAGCTTAATAGCAAATATAGGAACTTTTAATGACAAGCCAGTTGAACGATATAGTGCCAAATGATACAAGGGGGAGCATAAGAGGCAATGACCTTTGGCGACTACATGTTATCTAACGCTAATTCTTACTCAGTGCTTCAGCCGGAAGAAGAGTTAAAACTGGCACAGTATCTCATGAATCAGGTTGCAGATGCTGTCTTCTATGTCGGGTCGAACGCAAAAATTATCTACGTCAACGATGCGATCTGCCGAATGATGAAGTATTCCCGTGAGGAATTACTGTCAATGACGCTGAAAGATATGGACGTAGACTTTTGGCCCAAAAATTGGTCAGAGAAATGGACAGCGCTCAAACAACAAGGTTCCCTCACCTTCAAAACTCGATATCGAACAAAAACAGGTCGGATATTTCTGGTAGAAATCACTATCACCTATGTAGAACATCAAGGCAAAGAGTTTGGCTGTGTTTTTGCTCGCGATCGCAGTGATGAATTACTAGACTTAGGCGTGCAACGGTATGTCAATCAAACCCCCAATCTAAAGGAGGAATTACAGCAAGAAGTTATTGAATATCAAAGGACAGAAACGGAACTAGAAACATCTCTTTCTCTACTTCGTTCTACCTTAGAATCCACTGCAAATGGCATACTTGCAGTGAACTTTGAAGGAGAAGTCCTTTGCTACAACCAAAAATTTATGGAGATGTGGCAACTCCCAAACTCAGTTACCCTATCTAGGAAATGTCACCAAGCCAAAGCCTTTTTTGACAGCAAAGTGAAAGACCCAGAGGTTTTTCGTCAGGCTGTTTGGGAAATGTCCAGCCAATCAGATAGAGAAAGCTACGAGTTAGTCGAATTGAAGGATGGCAAGATATTTGCACATTACTCAGAGCCACAACGGCTTGGAGACAAAATTATCGGTAGAGTGTGGAGTATCTGGGACGTTACTGAATCGAGAAAAACAGAAGAAGCACTTAGGCTCAATGAAGCCCGATTCCGTACTTTGGCAGAAACCACAGAAGCTAGTATTTTCCTAATTTATGGCAAACAGATTTGCTATGCAAATCCTGCGGCTGAGGTGCTGACTGGCTATCCAAGAAAGGAACTGCTGAATAATTTTAATGTTGACCGACTCATTAAAGGCAAAAAGCTCAGGCAGGTTCACAAGCAGGATGGAGCAGCTTGTTGTGAATATCAAGAGATGCAGATTCTGACGAAAAACGGTGTGAAGCGCTGGTTGGCTTGTACAGTGGGACTCCTTGATGGAGCGCTGGATTTTGCAAGTAAGTCAGTTGAATTAGTAACAGCGATCGATATCACAGATTATAAGCAGGCAGAGTCCGAGGTTCGTCAAGCTCTTGAGCAAGCAAAACGACTCAGCGAACTCAGAGAACGCTTTGTCTCTATGCTTTGCCATCAATTCCGCACTCCGCTCAACGTTGTCTCATTCTCTGCTGATTTACTCAAACGTCATATTCATCAATGGAGTGAAGAAAAAAACCGCTCGTATCTGGATTTGATTCAAGTTGCAGTTCAACAAATTAGTGAGTTACTAGATGAAATTCTCTTATATGGTCAGGCAGAATCTGCGAGGCTGGAGTGTGAGCCAAGACCACTCAACCCGGAGATGTTTTGCAGAGATATTCTAGCACAGGTGCAGATAGCAAGTGGAGACCAAAAAGGGATCAGCTTTGTCACCCAAGGTAACTGTTCTACTGCTTATTTAGATCCAAAACTCCTACAGCATATATTAACTAACTTACTCTCGAATGCTATCAAGTATTCACCTAATGGTGGCGCGGTGACTTTTAGGCTTTCCTGCCAAGGTGAACAAGCAATTTTTCAAATAAAAGATTCAGGTATTGGTATTCCCCTAGTAGATCAACAGCAAATATTCGAGCCGTTTTATCGTGGCAGCAATGTTGACAGTATACCGGGTACTGGACTGGGTTTGTCGATTGTGAAAACCCTAGTAGATTTACATGGCGGTGATATCGCTGTGGAAAGTGTAGTTGGCGTTGGCACGACTTTTACTGTCAATCTGCCCTCAAGCTCTTAACCGTCATTTAATACTCGGCCCAGAATTCAGCAACCCTTAACTCCCTCAAATTCTACTAATGAACATGATACAAGAATCACCAAAAAAAATTCTGATTATTGAAGATGATGCAATGACCCGCAATATCTTCTTAGACGGTCTTCAGGCTGAAGGTTTTGAGACCATCGGTGCTCAAAATGGTACTGTTGGTATCCAAAAAGCACAAGAGCATCAACCCGATTTGGTTATTTGCGATGTCATGATGCCTAACATGGATGGTTTTGGCGTTCTAAAGATGCTGCGCCAAGAGCCAGTGACGGCAATTCTACCCTTTATCTTTCTCACTGGTAGCGATAGCAAGTCATCTCTTCGCAAAGGTATGGAGTTGGGAGCAGATGATTATATTACCAAGCCCTGTACTGTGCAGCAGCTACTCAAAGCTATAGCAGTCAGATTAGAAAAGCAATCAAAACTCATGCAGTACTGGTATGCTGCTTGCTACCAAAACCTCCCACAACCAGCCACCGCTAGCACGACATCATCGGCAGAATCAGAATCAATCTTTCCCACCGTTCCACAACTTAAAGAAGTTTTTGATTACATTGAAGCCAACTATGACCAAGGTATCACTCTATGTGACGTAGCTGAGGCAGTTGGTTACTCTTCAGCTTACTTGACGAACAGAGTTGCAAAAATTACAGGAGAAACAGTCAACGGCTGGATTGTTAGGCGTCGGATGTCAGCAGCACGTTGCTTACTTCAAGAAACTGACCAAACAATCGAGCAAATTTCTTCAGCACTCGGCTATCAAAATGCGTGCCATTTCTCCCGTCAGTTTCGTCAACACAACGGGATACCTCCCCAAAGTTGGAGAAAAGAGTATCAACTGATGCGGCGTAGCACAGTCGAAGTATAAAATCGGAAAACAACACACCTTGAGTCATCACTGTGCTTCAACTAAACAAGACAATGATGCAGCACAATAGTAGTATCAAAGCTACATTTTTTAAACTAGGTCATTGGCTGAGCAAGTGGGGTTAGAAAAAATGAATGATACAATTAACCCTACTAGACTGTCCATCATGGCTTTAAAACAACAAACAGTTACGAAATCCATTGACCTCTCCCCGCCATAAATGGACGGGGATTCTAAACTGTTGCTACACATGGGGCACCCATCCGCCATGTTCCGCTTTTTAGTTTTGGTTTCCCAGACGCGATATCTGGTAGGCACGGTCAATA
>JAHHIB010000016.1 GCA_019359075.1 Kalymmatonema hyalinum WJT4-NPBG1 | reverse complement strand
GATAGCATAGACAGCAATTGTTTCATTTAACATAATTCCCCTCCGTTTTTCTTACTGGAGGGGATTTTATTATCTTTGCGATCGCCTTCTCAAATAACTAGCAACTTGGGTTAATAGTGTCTGGTTTTCACGCACCAGTTGAGTGGTTAGTTTGTTGAGAAAATCTTTACGAGCGTCGGTTATTTTTGAATGAACCTTGGCAACTTTGCGTCTGGCCTTGTGTGTGTTGTTAGATCCTTTTTGCTTCCGAGACAGAGACTTTTGAACTTGTCTGAGCTTTCGGCGTAAGCGCTTAAAGTGTCTCGGATTGTTAATCTTCTCGCCGTTGCTTGTCGCAATCAGGCTCGTGATGCCAACGTCTAACCCAACAGACTTATCTGTCTTTTCGAGCGACTTAATTGTATGGTCATCGACCAACAGCGATACGAACCACCTACCGCTGGCGTCCAACTTGACGGTAATCGTGTTCGGATTGCATCCGGGCGGGATTTCCCGGCTCCACACTATAGGTAGAGCCTGATCACACTTGGCTAGAAAAACTTGATTGTTCTTCCACCTGAATCCGGCTTTGGTAAATTCTGCACTGCCGCCGTTATGTTTTCGCTTGAAATTGGGGTACTTTGCCCGTTTCGCCCAGAAGTTAGCAAACGCTTTTTGCAGATTTCTTAGTCCTTGCTGAAGTGGGACAGAACTAACCTCAGTTAAAAAGCTGAGACTTTCTTCTTTCTTCCAAGCCGTAAGCATGGCAGAAGTGTCTGCATAGTCCACTCTTTCTTGCCTTTCGTACCAACCCTCTGTCCGAGCCGCCAAAGCTTTGTTGTAGACCAATCTGACGCAGCCTAGTGTCTGCCGCAGAAGAGTCTGTTGCTCGGGCGTCGGATAGAATCGGTACCTGAAGGCTCTCTCCATGCAAAAAAAAAAGAATGCAAAAAAAGTTCTTGCATTCTAACATATAGATTGTAAAGCCGTCCTAGAAGGACGGGGTTTTAGACCCATTTTTTTGATAATAAATGCTCATGTCTATATCTGAGTAATAATCGCATAGCCCTTCAGCAGCAGAACCTGTAACCATTGCTGCTTTTGCTTTAGGGTTAGTGATATAAGCCTGAACATTATGTTTTGCCAGTGCCAAGAGATAACTGCTTGCAGAACTCATATCTTCAATGTGCTGCATTACGCTTTTCAATTAAGTACAATCCTCGTGTATTGTAGGGGAACAGCAATGCTATGCCCCTACCCGTGGTGTACGCAACTGCTGCCTCTAATGTCAAAATTAGGACAGTACTCTCCAAGTATACGTTTCCTGTCTTTACTAGCTAACGAAGAAATCACAAAAAGCACTCAGAGGTAAAATTCCCATGCAACCCATAGGGAACATGATGCTTTAGATGCAACCTGGCAATAGGTCCCTTATTGAAATCTTTTGCATCTAAAATCACTACATCTGAGCGATGGTACTCGGAGTCATAAACCAAAGCCAGCACCCAACCATCATCTTCGCTTTCAGAGTTGGGACGCGGTACAAAAACTGGTTCGCTGGCAAAACCACGGGGTGCAGCACTCCAAATTTGTCGTTTGCCCGATTCTAAATCAATTTTCACAAATGCTTGTAATGGAGCATTACCAGTCTCTGCATGAGCTGCACCTGTATACAGATAACGATATGGACGACCAACTTTTTGTGGATGTATCGTAGGAAATTCACAACATCGGCTTTCTAGCAACTCCCGCGACACTGTGTTTTGTTTCAGATTAAGATGAAACCGCCACATTTGTCCTGGCTTAAGAGCATCAAAATCCACTTCCCGAAAATCGCTTTCTGGTTCTACTTCTGGTAAAGATTCGTAGCAAATTGAGTCAATCACAACTTCATCCCCCACCTCAAAAGCATTGGTATGGTGGAAGACAAAGCCAGAGTGAGTTTCTATAATTTGAACTCCCTTTTGTTTGGGGTTGCGGGAAATGATGACAATGCGAGTGGGTTGATGTGGCTGAAACTTGATACATTCCCCTGCACCACGCATACCTATCACAAAAGGTATGGGATTAAAGGCGACGGGATTTTGAAAGAATATGCAGTAATTAGGGGTAATGGCAAAATCGTGGATGAAGGCGAAACCTGGAACATTATGGGCGTGCTGTCGTACGACCTTACCCTCGGTGTTTAGCTCAAAAATAGTAATTGTGGTGGATAGTCCTGGCTTGGTGGAAAAGTTGACAAGGCTTGGCGCACCACTATCTTGAGCAGAACTGGGGTCAAAGCGTGGGTGTGCCCCAAAAGCTTCTCCTTCTGATAAAACACCATTGAAGTGTTCTTTGCCCAAAGTTTCTAAAGTGTAGGGATCGAGACGATAGGGGTCTGCTGCTTCCCAAAGTGCAAGCAGTTTACCACCCCAGTAAATCACATTAGTATTGGCAATATTTTTCAGCTTAAAGTCGAAGGCATTAGCCAGCAAACCACCAGGTTTTTGTGTACCAAAGACTCCACGATAGAGAATTTTCCCGGCTTTTTGTTCCTCCAAATAAGCAGCGGTGCGGACGAAACGGTTGCGGAAGTGCGCACGACCATTGGAGAAGGTGATACGGCTAATCATGCCATCTCCATCAAATGGGTGATGAATTCTTTGCCCATTTACATCTAACAAACCAGGACCATTTCTAAACAGAGTCCCGTGTAGTTCTTGGGGAATTTCTCCTTCTAAATCATCAATCCAATAATCAAACTCCTGTTTTAGGGATTCATATCCTCCCTGCCAATCTTCCCGAGTGTAAGATTTATCGGAAACTGTGGAGACACCTTTGTGAAGTTGAAAACTCTGCATATGTGTATGTGTTGACTTTGCTGTATTGGTCACAGGCAGTTATGACAGCACTGGAAAACCCATCGTGTAACAACGAATGTTAAATCATCCCGTTGCCTCATCTGTTTCTTTTCTTGCTATTCAACTGGTTCAGACTCTGGTCGTCGCACCGTCAACTTAGACATGAATTGAGGTAAAAATGATTGTTCCCTACTCTTTGTTGAAGTTGGTTGCAACGTTGCTGTTGTTGGTGCCTCGGTTTGGGAGTCAGCAGCAGGTAGCCAGTTAATGAATAGCAACGGTAGCAACGTGCTGAGGTTAGTGATGATGACCAACAACCATAGGGAATCAAAGTTAGTTGCGGTGATGCCTAACCAATACATCAATCCTGCCCCCAATTGGTGGGACAACAGTCCAGCCAAATTTGTGACGGACATCAACAGGGCAAATAATGTGGCTTCTATTCCTTTTGGACAAAGCCTCGCCGCTAATACCAACACGGGCATATAAGCAATTTGCCCCATCACGGTCAGAATCACACTATCACCTAAACTGAACCAGTGGTCATCTATACCTAAAGCACGATTAGCATGAGTGACTAACAGCAGCATGGTCATTCCCAGTGCTGATGAGAGTAGGATACTCCAACCAAAAATGACGCGAAAGGGAACCGTTTTAAGAAAGCGTTGAAAAATCCAAATACCAACGAGGGCAGCAACGCTTGTCACCAAACTCACTCGTCCCAGAAATTCGGGTTGAAAGTGCAGTTCATTGGTTGTGAAGAAGAAAAAAGCGGATTCAGCTGTTGGTGTGGCTTGCCAAAGGAAGAGAAATACTGTTGGCAACCAAATTGCTTTTTGAGTAATGGCTGCGCGTAGTTGTTGTAGCTGATGCCTAACTGACTGGAAATTTGAATGATCATCCTCGCTGGTGTTTTTGCTCACGGGCGATTCAGCAATCAAACACGCCACTGCTGACACCAGCAGCGGAAATAAGGCGGTAATCCAAAAGACAGTCCTGGTAGTGAAATGCTCTAGGAGCATACCGCTGAAATAGGCTGTCATCAACCCTCCTAAGGCTGTAGTACCCCAGGCTAGCGATTGGAGAGAACCAGCTTCCGCTTGTGACTCGGTTCTTGCCCTTTCGACAACTAGTGAGTCAACAATCACATCACTAACGGCGACGGAGAGGGAACCAAGCGCGATCGCCAGTGTAGCGCCGATGGGTGTGTGAACTATTGTTGCAAGACTCACCCAAGAAATCACTCCCAGTATCCCAGATAAAACTAGGTATGGACGCCGTCGATAGCCGAATATGGGCAAGCCATCGGAGATAAAACCATACACTGGCTTGATTATCCAAGGTAGGACGACAATGCCTAGTAACACTGAAACTTGAGCCGGGTTTAACCCCAGTTCATCTTTCAGGAAAAAGCTCACGGCAAGACGCGCTAATTTTAAAATGCCTTGAACAAAATAAACGGTAAGAATCGCGATTAGCTCGCTTGTGGGTTCGTTACCGAAAAAAATCTTTTCTTTTACTGAGTCTTTGACCTTGGACAAGCCAGAGGAGGAAACCAGCATTGATAAACTATTTTTAAGATTTATCTACTTTTACATATCATAGCTATTTTCTCACAGTCAGGGTGTGGCTTCGGCGAGCCACAATTCTCTCAACTCTCTTGAGCCAAGGCTATGACCGCATTCTGCCCTCCAAATCCAAAGCTAAAACACAGCACGCGCTGAATTTTACTTTGACGCGCCCCCCTCACCAAATCCAAATCAAATTCTGGGTGACTTAGCCCAACACAAGGTGGTAGTATTTGCTGCTTCATTGCCATCAGTGAAAAAGCGACGCCCAAGGCTCCTGATGCACCTAGTGTATGACCTGTAGCCCCTTTTGTAGAACTCACTGCCACGCTTTTCGGAAATAAACGCTGTATTAATATACTCTCAATGCGGTCATTAAGGAGAGTGGCTGTACCGTGAGCATGAATGTAATCAATATCATTTGGACTCAGGTGGCTGCGCTCAAGACATTGTTTCACTGCGGCGATCGCACTCCTGCCTTCTGGTTCTGGAGTATTTGCATGATATGCGTCTGCTGTCAAGCCAAAACCAAGAATTTGACCATAAACTTTTGCCTGACGCTGGTGTGCCAACTCGGCTGATTCTAAGACAAATAACGCGCCTCCTTCGCCCAACACCAAGCCTTCCCGGTATAAATCAAACGGGTATGCTCCGGTTTTCGCCAAGGCTCCCATTTGTTCAAACCCAGTTATAGTCAGGGGTGTAATCGGTGCTTCCACTGCACCAGCAATCACCCTTTGACATTGCCCACTTTGGATGAGTAAAGCTGCTTGTGCGATCGCCCAAATTCCGGTAGCACAAGCCGCCATCGGTGCCAAAACCATCCCGCAAGCACCTATTTGCCGTGCTGCTGCAATGGCATTCATATGAGGCAAGGTTTCTAACCAATCCTCTAAAGAAGATGAGGGGGAGCAGGGGAGCTGTTGAGCAGGGGAGAATTGAAATCTAGATTCTGTGCCCTTGTGCCCCTGTGCCTCTGTGTCCCACCGCATCTGCCGCGCCATCTGCTCCCACAATCCCTGATAGCTGCGACTCGAACCAATCACAACTCCACAATCTGGCAAAGGTGGAAACAATCCTGCATCTTTCAAAGCAAATGTAACAACCGACTGAGTCAGCACTCTCATGTGTGCTGGTTGTTTCGCAATCATTCCTAAAGGACGCGGTTCGAGTTCTGAAAATGGTTGATGCCATCTTATTCCAGATTGACCTGCTATTAACTGTTGCCAGCTGTCCTCTAGGTTTTTGCCTAAAGCGGAAACTAGACCAATACCAGTGACAACAACTGCGACCAATTTCGTGGTTTACGGAGTAGGTGATTTGGGAAAAATAACAAAAAGCAGGATGAGAAGGTAATGGCAATCATTTCTCCCCCTGCTTCCCAAGCGCTTCTCCTGCTTCCTCATCCCCTCATTTGTACTTGCTACTATCCGGCGTTTTTCAGATTTTCTGCGCCTTGGGTGACTTTAGCAGAATCAATGCGATCGCCCTGCTGAATCTTGTTCACCACGTCGAATCCGTTAGTAACATTGCCAAAAACAGCATAGCTACCATCGAGGAAACCCAGATCCGCTAAAGCGAAGTAAAACTGCGAGGAAGCAGAGTCAGGCATTTGCGATCGCGCCATTGCGACTGCACCCTGCTTGTGCTGCAATACAGGTGGCTGAGTAATACCAGCCGCTTCTAATGTTTTGCTGTAAATTGGTTCCTTTGCGCCTTTCGGCTTAATCTCTAAAGGTATATAGCGAGTTTTTCCAGTTTTTGGATCGGTAAAACTTCCTGTTCCCAAGTTATTTGCTGGAACTTTCGGGTCTTTACTTTGGGGATCGCCTCCTTGAACCACAAAAGGTTGGGGTTGGCGCACGACTCTATGAAAAACCAAGCCATCGTATACACCCTTTTGGACTAAATCGACGAAGTTACCAGCGGTCATTGGGGCATTCGTACCGTCTACTTCGATAGTGATGGGTGAACCTTTGACGGTCATAACCACCGTTGCTTTTCCTTCGAGTCGTGGTAAATCTTTCATTCCTGCAATACTCTCGTTTGTATTTTCAGATACAGAGGTCGTCTCTGTGCTTGCCGTGTTAGCTGTATTAGTAGTTGTCTCGGCGGTTGAATTGGTGCTTGCTTCGGTAGCTGTGGATGTTGGGGAAGAATTAGAAGCAACTTGCTGTGTGGAACAGCCCCCCAACATCAAGGCACCGACAATCATGAGAGCTACTACAAATTGGGGAATTTTTAACCGCATTACCAGTTACAGATACAACCACAGTATCTTAGCTTCTAAAGTCCTTCTAGCGGCACACCCAAAAAGCGGCCTAACTCGGCACCTTGAACTTCCAACTCTTGTAACGACAAAGGTTGACCAACCCGTGTTAGGGGAATGTCTCGGCGACCCTTAACGCGTAGGTAAAGTGCGCGACGAGGATTAATACCTTCTCTGGCGTCAACTCGCACACACTGCACATCTTCTATACGGGAGTCAAGCTCAATTCGGCGGTTTTTTCCAGGATAGCCCCAGCGGAAGATTTTGATTGTGCGACTTTCGCGGTCAAACTCGTTGTATCCGCCTCCCACGTCCCATAAAATCGTTAGCCACAGGTATGAAGCTAGGAGTAAGCCACAGGTACCGTAGAACCCCATAACCAAACCTTGTGGAACGAATGCCAGTTGAGTTGGGTCGGAAACTAGGAGTAAATTGATTTTGAGGTAGCTGGAAATACCAGCGAGCAAGAAGCCCGTGGCTCCTATAGAAACGACAGTTGCCCACCAGTAGTTACTGAACCGACGAGAACCGAGAACCTTCTGATGTAAGATGCTTGAACCAGAGCGATCGCCGTTTGGCGACTCACCTGTGTTAATGGTTGTTGATGCCGTCATTGGAACTACCTTGGTGCGTGATATCTTCCCTTTACAAAGTCTGCCATTGCAGCAGATGTATTGCAAGTTTACCGAATTTAAAAAGCGATCAGCTATCCACAAAGACGATCTTGAGTACCGAGTCCCAAGCTATGAATGTAAGAATTCAGAGCACAGAACTTTAATTTTTAAGTTTTCTGAGAAAAGTTATGTCAGATTGTAAAATTTCTGATATTAATCATAAGTAGTGGGTTCAAGCTTTATACCTGATTTTTTCATGAAAATCAGGCACAAAGCACGAGTAATGTGATAAGTTAAGAATCATTAAGTTTCTGCAAGCTGGATTACCAACTCGTGGAAACTATTGCGACACTGATATGAGAATTCCCGACTGAAAAGGCGGTAAGTTCTCATAATACCCAGCAGCCTTAAAGCAGCTGTAAGTGTCATAAAAGAAGTTAATTCCTCAAAAAAGTTGCAATTTTAGTAAAAAAGAGGATTTTAGTCCGATGACCATCGCAGTTGGACGCGCCCCGAGTAGCAGAGGGTGGTTTGACGTTGTAGACGACTGGTTAAAGCGTGACCGTTTCGTGTTCGTAGGTTGGTCAGGGATATTACTATTCCCCTGCGCCTTTCTAGCACTTGGCGGTTGGCTGACCGGTACGACGTTTGTAACGAGCTGGTATACCCACGGGTTAGCCTCATCGTACCTGGAAGGCTGTAACTTCCTAACAGTAGCTGTATCTACACCCGCAGACAGCATGGGACACTCGCTGTTGCTGTTGTGGGGACCAGAAGCACAAGGGGACTTGACCCGTTGGTTCCAATTGGGTGGCTTGTGGCCATTCGTAGCGCTGCATGGAGCCTTTGGTCTGATTGGCTTCATGCTGCGGCAGTTTGAAATCGCGCGACTAGTAGGGATTCGTCCTTACAACGCTATAGCGTTTTCTGCACCAATTGCGGTATTCGTCAGCGTCTTCTTGATGTACCCCTTGGGACAGTCTTCGTGGTTCTTTGCCCCCAGCTTTGGAGTGGCAGCAATCTTCCGCTTCCTGCTTTTCTTGCAAGGGTTCCACAACTGGACACTCAACCCCTTCCACATGATGGGCGTTGCGGGTGTACTTGGTGGAGCGCTGCTGTGTGCCATCCACGGTGCAACAGTAGAAAACACTTTGTTTGAAGACGGCGATGCAGCTAACACCTTCCGCGCCTTCAACCCCACCCAAGCCGAAGAAACCTACTCAATGGTGACGGCAAACCGTTTCTGGTCACAGATATTCGGGATTGCCTTCTCCAACAAGCGCTGGTTGCACTTCTTCATGTTGTTTGTGCCAGTCACAGGCTTGTGGATGAGTGCAGTTGGGATTGTCGGTTTGGCACTCAACCTGCGGGCATATGACTTCGTGTCGCAAGAATTACGTGCGGCAGAAGACCCAGAGTTTGAAACTTTCTATACCAAGAACATTTTGTTGAACGAGGGCATCCGCGCTTGGATGGCTCCTCAAGATCAGCCTCACGAAAAATTTGTATTCCCAGAAGAGGTACTACCGCGTGGTAACGCTCTCTAATAGATCTGTTGTTGCAGGTGGTCGTGATCAGGATTCCACCGGTTTTGCCTGGTGGGCTGGTAACGCTCGTCTGATCAATCTTTCCGGTAAGCTTTTGGGCGCTCACGTTGCCCACTCTGGCTTGATTGTATTTTGGGCTGGAGCGATGACCTTGTTTGAAGTCGCTCACTTCATTCCTGAAAAGCCCATGTACGAGCAGGGTTTAATCCTGCTTCCTCACATAGCAACCCTAGGTTGGGGTGTTGGTCCTGGCGGTGAAGTTATTGACACCTTCCCCTACTTTGTTGTAGGCGTACTCCACCTCATTTCCTCAGCTGTACTAGGTTTTGGCGGTATCTATCACGCTATCCGTGGTCCAGAAACCTTAGAAGAGTACTCTTCTTTCTTTGGTTACGACTGGAAAGACAAGAACAAGATGACCACCATCATCGGCTTCCACCTGATCATTTTGGGATGCGGTGCGCTGCTGTTGGTGCTGAAGGCAATGTTCTTCGGTGGTGTGTATGACACTTGGGCACCTGGCGGTGGTGATGTTCGCGTCATTACCAACCCAACTCTGAACCCAGCTATTATCTTCGGTTACTTGCTGAAGGCTCCCTTCGGTGGCGAAGGTTGGATCATCAGCGTCGATAACATGGAAGATATCATCGGCGGTCACATTTGGGTTGCCTTCATCTGCATTGCAGGCGGTATTTTCCATATCCTGACCAAGCCTTTTGGCTGGGCACGTCGCGCCTTAATCTGGTCTGGTGAGGCATACCTCTCCTACAGCATCGGCGCTGTGTCTCTGATGGCTTTCATTGCCTCGATCTTTGTTTGGTACAACAACACCGCTTACCCGAGCGAATTTTACGGTCCTACCGGTCCTGAAGCATCTCAAGCTCAAGCTCTGACCTTCTTGATCCGTGACCAACGCTTGGGTGCTAACGTCGGTTCTGCTCAAGGTCCCACAGGCTTAGGTAAATACCTGATGCGCTCTCCTTCTGGTGAAATCATCTTCGGTGGTGAAACCATGCGCTTCTGGGATTTCCGTGGTCCTTGGTTGGAGCCTCTGCGCGGACCCAACGGTCTTGACCTGGATAAAATCAAGAACGATATTCAGCCTTGGCAAGCTCGTCGCGCTGCTGAGTACATGACTCACGCTCCTTTGGGTTCTTTGAACTCCGTGGGTGGCGTAGCTACGGAGATCAACTCCTTCAACTACGTATCTCCTCGTGCTTGGTTGGCATGTTTCCACTTTGTCGTGGGTTTCTTCTTCCTGATTGGTCACCTGTGGCACGCTGGTCGCGCCCGTGCTGCTGCTGGTGGTTTCGAGAAAGGTATTAACCGCGAAACTGAGCCAGTGTTGTTCATGAAGGAACTCGACTAATAGATTTCTTTCATCACTGACAATCAAATAACTCAAAGCTCCTGTGTCAAAGCGGGAGCTTTTTCTTAGCGATGAAGAATCAAATATAAATTAATAAAAACCTTTTATCATTTGCAATATTTATACTCCATACTAATGTCATAACTTATGAGTTTACAATGACTGCTACTTAATTTTATAGGGGTGTGTATTATGGAAGATTATTTTCCAGATACCTTGCGATGGACAAACGAAGCCCAAGCAAAGTTGAAGAGTATTCCCTTCTTTGCCCGCGCCCAAGCCAAAGCACGAATTGAACAGTTGGCGAGGCAAGCAGAGCAAGAGATTGTGACAGCTGAGTTGGTTGAGCAGGCTAGGGTTGAGTTTGGGCAGTAGATTTGATTTTTAGGATTGCGTATTTTTTCTACCCACGATTGTCGCAGGTCGTTTGTGCTCCCGTCATGGCTCTCGCTCCGTATGCCTGTGTCCCATTAAAGGATACGCGCCCCATGCCGTTAGCTGGTTATCGTAACGGCTTCAATGTCATCACTCGTTGCCGCCTCACAAACAACCACAATAAAAAAACCCGCTCGTAGCGGGCATAACACACACAAAGGGTTTAGCTGAATGAAACATGAACACAAAGAGCTTTAAATTTTCTTGATACTTACCTCCAGTTATCAGTTATTAAGTAAAGTCCTCGCGCTCGACTACCAAGCACTTCCAACTGCTGCCAATTGACGATTTTTACCAGAGACAGTCACTGCAACAGGAATCGCAGTAGATTGCACAGCAGGCTGATGCTTAACAATATCGTAGACCGCTTCAACAGCAGACTCAATCGAACCTTGCAACCATGCTGGGAAGCGAGAGCAGTGTTCACCAGCAAAAAACAGAGTATTTTGAGCTCTTTGTGCTTTAAGGTAATTAGATTCGCTATCATCCCAGTGAATCGTGCATCCACCAGCACTCCACTTATAATTACCCCAAGCAATAGACGCTTTGTCCACAATCATACCAGGTGTATTTAGTTCAGGGTGAATCTTGCTCACAGTATTTTGCACATAGTCAAAACGTTCAGACTCAGACATCATGCCCATGCGTTGAGCATCATCACCAATGGTGTAGCTCGCCAACATCACGCTACCACGTTCGGGGTTGAACTTCACGCTAGGGTAGTATGTTTGACGCACACCTTCACCACTGAAGGAAGCACCACCTTTGATACCATCTTTTTGCCAGAAGGACTCGCGAGTGTGAAACGCCACCTTTGTACCGGGACAGTAGACAGTGTTGTGAATGGAATCAAGCTTATCATCATCAAAGCCGCTCAACTCTAGTTTACGTAATACACTGAAGGGAATGGTGCATAATACATAGTCACAGTGACGTGTATGTAACTGACCGTTTTCTTTAGTTGTGATTTCAACATGGTCTTTTTGTACGCTCAGGGCGACAACTTCAGAGTTACACTTGATTTCACCTTTAATTGAAGCTGCTAAACGTTGGATGAGTTGATCCATTCCACCTTTAAGTTGCAACAAGTCATGGCTAGTTTCTGTCATGATGTCGCCGAGGAAAATATCCAACCCTTGAGAGCACTTTGCGCGGAAGCTTGGATTTTGACTCAGCAACGAGTTCAAATCAATCGTTTCACCATCTTCGCTGAAGTAAGGATTTAAATCTAAGCGCTCTAACTCATCCATTAAGTGAGATTGTAAGTCGCGTTCAAATTCCGAACGGAGATTACCAGGGGCGATAGTATTGATGATGGTTTTGAGCCAAGCTGCAAAGGCGCGGGTTTTCTCACTGTAGCGAGTGTCAGAAAAAATACCGCCTTCTGTTTGTTGCAGTACACGGGGTGCGTCTTTCATTTTCAGCACTTGTCCGTTGATGTTCATCATTGCGTTGCTTTCCTCGAATACTGTCATGAACTTGCACAGTTTGTCAGAAAGGCCCATTTCACGTACGTAGTGCAGTGTCATTTCGTGTTCGCTGGGGATACGCATTGCTCCGAGTTCTGCGTAAGGTGCATCTGGGGAGTTACCGAAGCGGTGTGTCCATACACGTCCACCGATGCGTAGGCTACCTTCTAGAATTTCTACTGTATGTCCTAGGCGTTCGAGTTCATATGCTGCGACTAAACCTGCGATACCTGCGCCGAGGATTGTAATATGCTTGCCTTTTTGAAAGTTTACCAGTTGGCATTGTTCAAGTAAAATTTTGGTGTCCATTGTTCCAGCTTCCCTTAGTTGTTTGTGTGTTGAGCGGTTTTGATTTCAACCGCTTCTGTTATTACCTAAGGGTGAGTTTGGATTTTTATGCACTCTGGCCATCTTACCTGATTTGCAAATGCGTGAACTACCTACACCTGTCTGAGTACAGAGAAGGTGTAGGCTTCCGGCGCGTTTTTCAACACTGCCAGAACTTCCTTCAAGGTACTATTAGTGGTAGAACTACCCACCACCGGATTCCCTTTACAGCGTTTTATCGTTGGGAACAGTTCCAGCCCAACGCGCTTAATGTTGATTGCCGCGTTAATATCGCGGTCAACATTAAGCGAATGTTCAGCATCCCAATAAGAACGCACATCGCAGTCAGTGAAGACAAGCTCGTCACGATACGCCAGCAGTTGAGATGTGTATGCAGGATTGACTGCAATTACCCTAGCCCCAGCTTTTTCGGCTATGTATCCCAGGGTGATGAAAAACTGTCCAAAAGCAGCGTCATTCCAGGATTTGTTTAAACCCGATTTAGCTGACTGCCCATTTGGTAAAAATTTACCGTCTTCATCTTGTTTTGCTTTATTGCGCTTTGATAACGCTTTTAGGTTTAAGTCCTCGTGGACAAAAACCTTCTTCGCCGTTCGTACCAACGCATGAGCAGTTTTGAACGCGTGGTCTTTCCTTGCTCTGGCAATACGTTGATGTTCTCGTCCCTGGCGCTTGGCAAGTTTACGACGAGCGTTACTGCCTTTGCGCTTTTTCTCCTTACGACGCGAGACTTTAGCCAGTCGCTTCTGTGACTTCCTGAAGGACTTGAGAGAAGGCAATTTAGCCCCCTCTGAAGTTGCCAGATAGTCATCCTCATGCAACACCGCGTCCATCCCTAACGTGTTTTTCCAAACTGGAGTAACATCGTCTGGGTTAAAAGTTGGAACATTGGGGTCTTCAAGGCAAATAGTTGCATACCAGCCATCTGACTTTTTGGTGAGCAACATATTCTTGAGGACGAAACCATCCGGCAGTGGACGGTGTAACCGTATTTTTAGCCAATCTTTTAGTTTTGAGACTGACAAGAACAACCAATCTTTTTCTGTTCTTTCAATGGTTATAGCTTGCCCTTCAATCCTCAAAGTCCGGTAACGCGCTGAATTCTTAAAACGTGGTTTGCCACTACGTTTCGCGTTAGAATCTCCAGCCAGAAACCGCTTAAATGCCAAGTCTACGCGCTTTGATACGTCTTGCAACGTTTGAGATGGTACGGAGGTAAAATCCAGTAGCTCACCAGAATGTTGGACAGTAACCAAGTCTTCTTTTAAGATAGGTAGCTGTTTCTTTTGAGAGTAAAAATCTGGGTTTTCTCGTAACTTTGGTAACGAGCAGACTAAAGGGCAAGAATTAACATCAGTACGGTTGTTCTGCCACCAATCAAACCTATCCCCAATCTGCTTATTGTACCAATATTGAGCAATACGCAACCAGTTATTGATTTGTTGTTTTTGATTAGTCTTTGGGTAAGCACGGTACTGGTAGTTAAGCAGCATGGGAATCACCTCCTTGTTAGTTAGCTTGCTTGTTGGCTATACTGTCTAGTATAGATGTCGGAGTTAAATAATGTCAACAAGAAAAGGAAAGAAACCAGTAAAAAATGTACCGCTCCTCCATGAAGAGTTGAAAGGCAGACATTGTGTATGGCTCACACCCAAGTCATGGGACAGACTTCAAAAGAAAGCCACAAATGACGGTATTAGTATTAGTGAATTGCTTGAGAAGATAGCAACCGAGATAAAATTTTGATTGTTCTTGATAGCACGATATTTGGGGATGCCTCAGCCATTCCGCTTCCGCGCTTACCTGTGGTCAACATAGGGCGCGGATGTCTTCCTTATCCCCCACCAGAGCAATCCCGACGCTAAACGGACTACCGTTATAGCGCGGGGTTTACGGCGAACAAGCTAAAAGAGCGAAGAGCGAGAAATTTTTATTCCTCACTCTTCACTTCTACTTAATACGCATCCATTGGCAGACAAGAGCAAACAAAATTCCTATCGCCATAGGCGGAGTCAATACGACCTACACTGGGCCAGAATTTGTGTTCGCGAGTCCACGGTGCAGGGTAAGCAGCTTGTTCCCGAGAATAGGGATGATTCCATTCTCCAACAATGAGGCTTTCTGCGGTATGGGGTGCATTCTTCAAGACGTTGTTTTCAGCATCCATTTTGCCTGATTCAATTTCCGCGATTTCTTGACGAATGGCAATCATCGCATCGCAGAAACGATCCAACTCCTCTTTGGATTCGCTTTCTGTGGGTTCTACCATGATTGTACCTGCCACGGGCCAAGAAACTGTTGGCGCATGGAAGCCGTAATCCATTAAGCGCTTGGCAACGTCATCGATTTCGATAGAAGCAGATTTTTTCAGGGAACGCAAATCCAAAATGCACTCATGAGCAACTAAACCATTTTTCCCTTTGTACAAAACGGGATAGTAAGGTTCAAGTTTCTTGGCGATGTAGTTAGCATTAAGAATTGCGACTTTCGTTGCTTCGGTCAAACCATCTGCACCCATCATGGCAATATACATCCAAGAAATCACAAGGATGCTAGCACTTCCCCAAGGCGCAGCAGCGATCGCACCAATGTTTTGTTCACCGCCCATTTGGACAACAGCGTGTCCGGGGAGAAAAGGCACCAAATGGGAAGCGACGCCAATCGGTCCCACACCAGGACCACCGCCACCGTGGGGAATGCAGAAGGTTTTGTGCAGGTTCAAGTGACAAACATCCGCGCCAATATCCCCAGGACGACAAAGCCCCACTTGAGCGTTCATATTCGCCCCATCCATGTAAACTTGTCCACCGTGAGCATGAACAACAGCGCAAATTTCCTGAATTTGCTCCTCGAACACACCATGAGTTGAGGGATATGTCACCATTAAAGCTGCAAGTTCTTTGCTATGCTTTTGAGCCTTAGCCTTGAGGTCATCTAAGTCAACATTACCCTCAGAGTCACAAGCAACACTAACCACCTTCATTCCACACATCACAGCACTTGCAGGGTTTGTCCCGTGTGCAGACTGGGGAATCAAACAGACGTTGCGGTGTGCTTGGGAGCGGCTTTCGTGATACTGTCGAATGACCAATAACCCCGTATATTCACCTTGAGAACCAGCATTCGGTTGCAGCGAAATTCCCGCAAAGCCCGTAATTTCAGCTAACCATTCCTCAAGCTGCTGGAACAGGATTTGATAACCCCGTGTTTGCGACAGTGGTGCAAAAGGATGTATCTTGCCAAACTCAGCCCATGTGACTGGTATCATCTCAGATGTCGCATTCAGTTTCATCGTGCATGAGCCCAAGGGAATCATCGATGTCGTCAGCGACAAATCCTTAGTTTCCAGCTTGTGCAAGTAACGCAACAACTCAGTTTCTGAGTGATAGCGGTTGAAGACGGGGTGGGTGAGGTAGCTGGTGGTGCGTGGCTGGGGGAGGTGGCGAGATGAGGGAGAGGTTAATTCATCGAAAGTAAAGGGTAGTTCGTCGCCAAGAGCGAAAATTTCCAACAGGTCGATTAAGTCTTTTTCTGTAGTGGTTTCGTCTAGGGATATACCTACAGCAGTGGCATTGAAAATGCGTATGTTAATTTTACGCGCTTCGCAAGCTTGTAAAATCTTATCTAAACTGCGTTTTCCTAAATCTACCCGTAGGGTATCAAAGAAATGTTCGGAACCGATGCTGTAACCCAGACGCTTTAATCCTTCCGCCAACATTACAGTCATCTGGTGGATATTCTCGGCAATTCTTTTTAACCCAACAGAGCCGTGATAAACCGCATACATACTTGCCATCACTGCCAGCAACACCTGTGCTGTACAAATATTGCTAGTAGCTTTTTCGCGGCGGATATGCTGTTCGCGGGTTTGCAAGGCAAGACGCAACGCAGGTTTACCCTGCGCATCTTTTGAGACACCTACAATCCGCCCTGGAACCTGCCGCTTATACTCTTCCTTAGTGGCAAAGTAAGCTGCGTGAGGTCCACCGTAGCCTAAGGGAATTCCGAACCGCTGAGTGCTTCCCACGGCAATATCAGCGCCAAATTCGCCAGGGGGTATTAACAAAGTTAGACTTAAGGGATCTGCTGCCACCGTCACCAATGCTCCCTCAGGATGGGCTTTTTCTACAAAAGCGCGGTAGTCGTAGATTGTGCCATCACTAGCCGGGTATTGGAGAATTGCTCCAAAAATAGGCTCAGAAAAATCAAAGGTTTGATGGTCACCGACAATAATGTTAATTCCCAAGGGTATTGCCCGTGTTTGCAACACGTCTATGGTTTGGGGATGACACTCACGAGAGATAAAATAGCTATTTGCTTTATTTTTGCAAACGCCATAACTCATGCTCATTGCTTCTGCTGCTGCTGTGGCTTCATCCAGCAATGAAGCATTAGCAATTTCCAAACCTGTTAAGTCAATAATCATGGTTTGGAAATTCAACAGCGCTTCTAGTCGTCCTTGGGCAATTTCTGGCTGATAGGGAGTGTATGCGGTATACCAACCGGGGTTTTCTAGGATATTGCGCCCAATCACGGGTGGGGTAATACAGCCGTAGTACCCCATACCAATAAACGACCGAAAAACTTGATTTTTTGAGGCTATTTCCTTCAGGTTGGTAAGTGCTGCGTACTCACTTTGTGCTTCTGGCAACTCTAATGCGCGAGACAACCGGATTGTTTGCGGCACTGCTTGGTGAATAAGTTCATCAAGAGGAGGCGAAAAACGGTGAGAGGATTCTCCCGTTTTCTCGCCGTTGGTATAACCCAATACCTCAAGCATTTGCTCGATGTCATTGGGTGACGGTCCAATGTGCCGTTCTCTAAAAGAACTTATTTGAATTTTTTCCCCCAGCATCTGCTGATCGTTTGATTTGGGACGAGGAACATTAAGTACCACAAATTGCTCTCCAGACGCGACTACTTCATATTTTGCAACAAGTATCTTTGACGCGTCGGCTATGTGTGATTAATTTATCTAAATTTTTTGATATTTTTCCGGAGAGGACTGGCGTGGGGAGGAGTTTCTCCCTCATCCCCACGCCAGTCCTCTCAACGGAGGCAACCTCCGCACGGAGCTGGCTCCTCATCTGTTCTACGCTTCTAGTTCGCTGCTATACTCACCCGCAGTTAAAGCATCATCAATATCACCAGGGTCGTTGACGCGTAGTTTCAGCAACCATCCTTCCCCGTAAGGGTCTTCTGCTAATTGTTCAGGTGATTCTATCAAGGCTTCATTGCGTTCTATGACTGTGCCAGTGACTGGGGAGTTAAGGTCTTCCACAGCTTTCACTGATTCAATTGTGCCAAAGCTGTCTCCCTTGGTGAGAGCATCGCCGATTTCTGGGAGTTCCAAAAACACAATGTCACCCAATTGATCTACGGCAAAGGCGGTAATGCCAATGGTGGCAATTTCGCCCTCAAGACGCACGTATTCATGAGTATCCAGGTATCTCAAATCTTCAGGATATTCAAAAGACATACCACTTCCTCTTCCACATCAAAAATTTACACCCCTATAGCGATTAATACCATATTTATTTGAAAGCCCACCAATTCCAAGCAATCAGTCCTGAGTGTAAACTACTTACTACTCAGCACTGTTCGGTCAATTAACCATAGTGGAGATTAAGCCACTTACAACACATTATTCCTCAAAAACCTGAGCGGTTATCAGTTATTGATCCGATTTTTTGAGCGATAAAACGGACGTTTTACCACTACCGCTGGGTAAGGTTTACCACGAATTTCCACTTCTAGCTGCTGACTAACAGTTGCTAGTTCGGTGGGAACGTAGGCTAAGGCAATGGGATAACCAAGCGTTGGTGATAGTGTACCACTGGTCACTTCTCCAACGACTACACCTTGTGATAGTACTTGGTAGGCGTGGCGGGCAATGTTGCGTCCTTGCATTTGCAAACCAACAAGTCGGCGTTGAACCCCACCCGCTTTTTGCCGTTCCAAGATTGACCGACCAATAAAGTCACCTTTAGTGTCAAGATGAACCAGCCAACCTAAACCAGCTTCCATTGGGGTAGTCGTGTCGTCGATATCTTGCCCGTAAAGTGCCATCGCCGCCTCCAACCTTAGGGTGTCTCTCGCACCCAATCCTGCCGGAATAACACCCGCTTTGACTAGACTTCGCCATAATTCTAGCCCGACATCTGGATCTACCATCACCTCAAAGCCATCTTCCCCAGTGTAACCTGTGCGGGCAATGAATCCTGGTTTACCCAGTACTGTCGCCTCCAAGTGTCCAAATGCTTTGACTGGAGTTAAGTCTTCTTGCACAAAGGACTGAAGGATGCTACTAGCTTTTGGTCCTTGCACGGCAATTAACACTTTTTCTGGTGAAATGTCTTGGAATTTCACCTCATTCTGGTCAAGGTGTTGCAAGAGCCATGCTTTATCCTTACTAGTGGTAGCAGCATTGACAATCATCACTCCCCGTTGTTCACCAGTGCTGTCTTCGCCTTGGTAGTAAAAAATGATGTCGT
The DNA here is from genome assembly GCA_019359075.1 of Kalymmatonema hyalinum WJT4-NPBG1. Taxonomy (GTDB): domain Bacteria; phylum Cyanobacteriota; class Cyanobacteriia; order Cyanobacteriales; family Nostocaceae; genus Kalymmatonema; species Kalymmatonema hyalinum. The sequence continues at coordinate 77,303 of JAHHIB010000016.1, read as the reverse complement.
CGATGATGCCAGCTTGAGGATTTAATAATACAGTGTATTGCGCTGCCCCTTGCTGCAAGCGGCTTAAGTCTGAAGGAACTAAATATTGGAGTTGCGAAATGAGGTTTTTCCCTTGAAGGGTAAATTTGCCCATGTGGGAAATATCAAACATTCCTGCTGCATTTCTGACAGCTTCGTGTTCCTGAAGAATGCCAACAAACTGCACCGGCATTTCCCAACCGCCAAAGCTGGTGAGCCGTGCTTTCAGTTCTTGTGCAAGTTCAAATAAAGGCGATCGCGATAAGGAGAAAATGGTTTCTTCTTGATTAGCCACAGGTCTTTTTGTTGTTGTCGTTGGTCAACACTGTATAATTATGTCTTCTAAACCTCACGCAAAGACGCAAAGAAAACAAGGTAATCTAAATATTTTGCAAAGACATAGAGAATTGGTATTATTTCTAAATCGCGATTTTTTCATCAATATTTAGGAATATTCCTTACAACAGCAGCATCTTATCAGTTATCAGGAGCTATCTATGAAAAGGCGTTCTGCCTTACGCGCTTTGCTATTTACTGCGGGGTTTATGATTCCTGCCTGCACCCAAAAGCAGAATTCTATTCAAAACCAGGTATCAACTCGTCAAACCCAAGCAACTGCTACTAAGAACTCGGGAGCAGTAGAACTCACTTTGGTTAGTTATGGAGTGGCTAAAGCGCTTTACTCCAAAATGATTCCGGCATTTCAGCAGGAGTGGAAAGCAAAAACAGGTCAAGATGTCAAGTTCAAAGAATCCTATGGTGGGTCTGGAGCGCAAACTAGAGCAATTTTGGGTGGTTTGCAAGCTGATATTCTGGCTCAGAATCTCCAAAGCAATTTAGACCCTTTGGTAGAAAAAGGGTTTGTCAGCAAAGATTGGAGCCAAAGGTTACCCAATCAAGCTTCCCCCGCCAGTTCGGTCATGGTTATCGTCACAAGACCTGGAAATCCCAAGCAAATTCAGAACTGGAACGACCTCGCTCGTGATGGTGTGTCAGTTGTGGCAATCAATCCTCAAACCGGTGGTAACGCTCGATGGGGTATATTAGCAGGATACGGTTCTATTCTCAAGTCTCAAGGAGAACAGGCGGCACAAGATTATCTCAAAGGCTTCGTCAAAAACATTAAGACCTTGGTCAGCAATGGGCGAGAGGCAACAGATACATTTGTGAAAAATAAAATTGGTGATGCACTCGTCACATTTGAGAACGAAATTATCTTTGCCAATAACGTCATTCCTGAGGATTATCCTTACATTGTGCCAGCAAGTAATATCCAGGTCGATTTTCCAGTCACGGTTGTTGACAAGATAGTAGACAAACGGGGAACCCGCGAAGTGGCAGAAGCGTTTACCAAGTTTTTGTTTTCACCTAAAGGACAAGAAATCTATGCTCAGCTAGGCTACCGTCCAATAGATGAAAAGGCATACCAGCAACAAGCTAAGCTTTACAAGCCTGTGAAAACCCTCTATAAAATAGCCGATTTTGGTGGCTGGAAACCCGTAGACCAGAAGCTTTTTGCAGATGGAGCATTATTCGATTCTGCTCAAGCAGCAGCCAGAACCCAATAACCTCAATGTTAGCTACCTCTGATACCCTCTCTACTCAACGCTTTCATCGGTCACTTTTGCAGGGTTTAGCCCTGACTTACATTAGCTTTATCGTTCTGCTGCCTTTAAGCGTTATCTTCTTAGAAACCTCTAAACGCTCTTGGCAAGAATTATGGCAGGTGATCACTGCTCCTGTTGCTGTGGAAGCGTATAAGCTTTCCTTTGGTGCTGCTTTGTTGGCTGCCCTAATTAACAGTGTCTTTGGGGTTATCCTTGCCTGGATATTAGTACGTTATGAGTTTCCAGGCAGACGGCTAGCAGACGGTTTGGTGGATTTGCCCTTTGCCATGCCTTCGGTGGTTGCTGGAATTGCTTTGGTGTCTCTGTACGGTTCTGGTGGAGTCCTTGGACAGTACCTTGATCCCGGAACATTCTTAGGAAATAGTTTGCGAGGGCTGGGTATCGAGCAAGTGAACTTGACCTCATCTGTGGTAGGAGTTGTTTTTGCGAAAGTCTTCGTGACGCTTCCTTTTGTCGTGAGAACGGTGCAGCCCGTTCTTATGGAAATTGAGCCAGAGGTAGAGGAAGCAGCACACATCCTGGGAGCAAATGCTTGGCAAACGTTTTGGCGAGTCATTTTTCCGCAATTACTGCCTGCGATCTTGACAGGGTTTACGCTGGCTTTTGCGCGTGCTGTTGGGGAGTACGGCGTAGTTTTGATAATTTCGGGCAATATTCCTTATGAAACGATGATTAGCTCTATCTACATTTACCGTCGGTTGGAGCAATATGACTATAGCGGTGCAACGGCGGTGGCGATCGTGCTGTTGATGTTTTCTCTAGTCATTTTGATTAGTACCAATCTATTGCAATGGTGGAGTCGGCGGTATGAGAATTAGCTCAAAAGCCCAGCTACAATCCTTGCCTTGGGGACGCTATCTGTTGATTGCTCTAGGTCTGTCTTTCCTAGTCATCGTCGTTGTTCTTCCTTTAGTGACTATTTTTTATCAAGCGTTTGCCAATGGTATTGCGGCTTACTGGACAGGAATCATGGCACCAGAAGCTCGTCATGCCATCTTTTTAACAGTGGCGATCGCCTTAGTCGCGGTTCCCATGAATACTGGGTTTGGAATTTTAATTGCCTGGATTCTGGCGCGATACTCGTTTCCCGGTAAGATTTTACTGTTAGGAATTATAGATTTACCATTAGCCATTTCACCCACCGTTGTGGGTTTAATGTTCATCCTTCTCTATAGTCAGACTGTTGGTCTGTTTGGTTCTTGGTTGGAAGCAGCCAACATCAAAATCATCTTCGCTTTGCCAGGAATGATTTTTACAACTTTATTTGTTACACTCCCGTTTGTGATCCGAGAGGTGCTACCTACGCTACAAAGCATGGAAATAGCACAAGAAGAAGCAGCTCAAACACTAGGAGCAAATTCTTGGCAGACTTTTTGGCGCGTGACTTTTCCTTCGATTCGCTGGGCGTTACTTTACGGTGTGATACTTTGTACATCTAGAGCAATTGGGGAGTTTGGAGCCGTCTCGGTGGTTTCAGGCAAACTGATTGGAGAAACAAACACGCTGACATTGCACATCGAACGAGTCTATAGCGAATACGATACGATCGCTGCTTTTGCCTGTGCGTCGCTTCTCGCTTTGTTAGCATTGCTAACCCTGATTGGACAGGAGTTACTGCGTACAGCAGACAAACCCCGAAATTTTGCATTATCACAAGTTTTCAAGAGGAATTAGGCGATCGCGTTTACATAACTAGGCTTTGCGGCTAAAATTGTCCTAGTTAAAAAAACAGGGTGGCGATAAATTGACTCATCGACCAAAGCCGTCGTTGTGAATTGAGTCATGTTGTGTTTGCGGCGAAAGTCTAACAAATCTTTGGGTCTCTACCACAAAAGCCCGTTCCCAACAACTGGTAAAAAAGAATTTGTTTTTACTATTCCGTAACCTGCAAAGCACATCCTTGAGGAATTGCATGAATACTAATGAATCAAATGCTAAGAGAAGCATAATCTGCAGCTCGTGTAGCTATGATGCAAATCCTATTGGGGCTAAGTACTGTCAAAAGTGCGGTCAGCCCCTTGTGATTTCTTCTGTAGCTATTAAAGAGAGAATGACTAGGTCTACACTGTTTGTGAGTGGGATTAGTTTATCAGCCATACTCTTGCTGCTTGTCGGTGTGGGAGGCTACTTTTTCTGGCAGCAAGCCCAATCGTCACAAAATGTCAGCAATCAGAACATTTCTTCCAACAATTCATCTTCCAACAATTCAGACATCCGATCTTACACTTCCATGAAGGAAGTCCCGAACGTGCCAGAAGGTACATTCAACTTTGGTGGCTCCCTCATTTTTGCATCTCTAGTTACTCAAGGCACACATAAGGCTATCAACCAGGCTCACCCGAATTTTATCCTACGCTATACCGATCCAATTGACAATCAACCTGGTACTGGTAAAGGAATTGAAATGGTGCTCAACGGTCAACTTAGCTTTGCCCTATCCGGTCGTCCCCTTGAGGATGCTGAGTATAAACAGGCAACTGAGCGCGGTTTTAAATTGGATAAGGTCGCCGTTGCTATCGATGGGCTTGGCTCCTATACCCATCCAGATATTTCCATCCCTGGTCTTTCCGTAGCTCAACTCCAGGACATTTACACGGGCAAAATCACCAACTGGAAAGAGGTCGGGGGACCAAACTTGCCGATTGTCCCTTTCAGTATAAATACCAAGACGACCGCTTTACTGAAAACGCTTCTTGGTTCAAAAGTTGGAAGTGTTAGCCCTAAGGTACGCTCCAGCCGAGATTACACTGTACTTGTTCGTGATGTAGCCTCTACCCCAGGAGCCATCGGTATCGGCGCTGCGATGCTAGTTGCCACTCAGCAGACAGTTCGCCCTGTAGCCTTGGCTCCTGGTGACAGCAAGCAGTATGTCCCAGTTGTCACTGATGGTCAACTGAATATAAAAGCCTTCCAGAATACTACTTACCCCATAACCAGGTACTTGTATGTCATAATTCGCCGGGACGGTAGAGCAGATGAACAAGCTGGAGTCGCCTATGGTAATCTATTGCTGTCTAAAGAAGGTCAACAATTTGTCCAAAAGGCGGGCTTAGTACCAATACGTTGAGAAAATGACTCAGGAAAACTACATATCAAACGAAAACCTTGATTTATTGCTAGGAGAGTATGCTCATCCCCAAGGATATCTGGAGTATGTCAACACTTTACCGTTTCTGGGTCGTCTACACTGTTCCACTCGACAAATTGAGGCTGGAAGTTGGCAGGAAATTCTACTTGACTACGAAGTCGGTGCTTCTGGGATTGCAGACGGTGCTTGGATTAAGGTAACGTTCAAGTTTTACTCAGACTGGGGACTGTTTCAGACGGAAGACCCCAAGGCGGCTAACTATCTTTCAGCAGAATACCAAGCTCGCCCTCCTCTTCCTGGTGAGAGCCCTGCAACAGTGCAGTCACTCAAGGTTCGGTTTGACCAGAAGGGGCATGAACGTCCTTATCAGAAGGCGATTATTGTAGATATTGTCGATGGTTACATCAAACCAGGCGACCATATTTTAATTCGGTTGGGCGATCGCCGTGCTGGAGGACCAGGAACAAGGGTGCAAACTTTTGTTGAGCAAGGCTTCCGCTTCCGTGCTTATATTGACCCGGTTGGCACGTCTCGCTTTGCCGACATTCCCGGCGATGTTGTGATTGATATTGTGCCAGGACCACCTGCCAAACTTGCAATTGTCACTCCGCGACTGGTCAAAACAGGTGTTTCGTTGCCTGTAATAATACGGTCAGAAGATGTTTGGGGAAATACTTGTTGGGGGTTGGGAGGACAACTGCTGTTGACAGGTCATAGTTCCTCTAGAACTCTACAAGAGCAGTTGCTGGATTTGCCAGAGCAAGGTTGGACTGTGGCAAAAACCACCCTGACTCTGGATGCAGATGAAGAAACAATACTCCAGGCGACTTTGGTAGGAACTGATTTACAAAGCGCTCCCACTCCTATCACAGCAGATAGCAACCTAGCTTATCCTCGTGCGTTTTTTGCCGACCTCCACGTTCACTCCAACAACACAGTAGGAACAAATAGTACGGAGTATAATTTCGCCTACGGTCGAGATGTGGCGGGGTTGGATGTTTTGGGTTATACGGCGAATGATTTTAATATTACTGAGGAGCGGTGGAAGCAAGATGTGAAACTGTGTCGGGAGGTGACGCAAGAAGGCGAGTTTCTTTGTTATCCTGGTACAGAGTGGTGTGGGAATTCAGCGGCGGGGGGCGATCGCAATGTCGTTTTCTTAGGCGACGAAGTCTTATTCCCCTACGACAGCCAAGGAAAGCTCGTTCGTTCCTTCGAGTGGAACGAAGACATGAAAGGCAAACAACTGCTTCCTGGAGCTTGGCCTGTAGATAAACTTTATGCTGCATATATTCACAATCCAGAGCAGCACCTACTCATCCCCCACATCGGCGGACGGCGTGCTATTTTAGACTGGCATCACCCCAAACTCGAACGTCTAATAGAAATTGGTTCTGCTTGGGGACACTTCCCTTGGTTTTATCAGGATGCCATTAGTCGAGGATATAAAGTTGGGGTGTCAGCGAACGGCGATGAACATCGCGGACGCTGTGGCGGTGGCGTTCCTGGGACAGCGGTTTTTGGGGTCAATGGTGGAGTAACGGGGATTATTTCCCCCTCGCTGACAAAGTTAGATATTAATCATGCCCTGCGTTCTCGTCATACCTGGGCAACAACAGGCGATCGCCTGGTTGCTTTGCTTTGGTCAGGATCGCACATTCAAGGTGATGAATTGACTGCATCCGGTGCAGTGACCATTCATTATCGATTGTTAGGCACAAGCGGCTGGGACGAAATTGCCGCATATACCCACAATGGGTTACTCTGGCATCGCAACCTCCAGTCGGAAGCAGATTTCGCTCCAAATAAAATTCGCCTGCGCTGGGGTGGCTCACGAATTAAAGACCGCTATCGTTGGGCTGAGTGGCGTGGAACGTTGGAATTTTCCAATACTTTAGTTCAGAGCTATCAGCCTCATGGTTTGGAACATCCAGAAGAGTATGTTAGACGAGATGGACCGCTGAAACTAGAGTTTAGCTCAGATACCTACGGAGACTCTGATGCAATTGAAATGGAACTTTCTGATTTACTCCACGCTCACTTCCAGCTGCATATTCAAATCGGTAGTTACATTAAGGTAGGAAGCCCAGTACGGCGAAATCCTTACATCCATTGCCCGGAATTTAGCTGGGAATTTTCCGGCAAAGACCTGATCAACAAAGGAATTTTGCGGCAAGAATTGGGAGGAGCAGAGCTTTTCATTGCGGTAGAACGCTTAAGTGCAACTCCTATGCCAAGAGATGTTAGTGGTAGCTTTATACTAGAACCTCAGTCCAGTCCCCACGGTTTTCTGCCAATCTATATTTCAGGTCGTCAGGTTGATGATTCTAAGGTCTGGACTAGTCCTGTGTTTATCACGTTTGAAGATTAATTTGGGATACTCGCCGAGAAACCCGCTTTCTTAATAAGGTTTAATAATGAATGATGGCAATGTTGAGATTTATTAAGTGGGCATTATGAGGTATCGGCAAGTCCTAGCTGGGTTGGTCTTAGCTATAGTTCTTTTCTTGTTTCCCCTATCAGCAGAAGCAGCAAGTTCTTCCAGTATCAGCCGTTCTGCAGGCAATGCACTCAAAGGTCAGGATTTCTCTGGTCAAAGCTTAATTGGGGAAGAGTATAGTAATCTCAATCTGGAAGATACTAACTTTAGCGATGCTGATTTGCGTGGAGGCGTTTTTAACGGTTCGCTATTGCAGGGAGTCAATTTGCATGGTGTAGATTTTAGTGATGGTATAGCCTACCTGGTCGTCTTCAAAGGCGCTGATTTAAGCGATGCAATTTTTACAAACGCAATGATGTTGCGTTCCATTTTTGATAATGTTGATATCACAGGTGCTGATTTTAGCAATGCAGTTTTAGATCGTCTGCAAGTGAAAAAACTTTGTGCTGAGGCAAGTGGGGTGAATTCTAAAACTGGTGTTTCCACACGCGAGTCTTTAGGATGTAAATAAAGATACCAGATATTTGGTGAGAGAAAGTTTCTGGCGATCGCCTTATTTATAGCGGTTCTCAGTTGTATGCACCACAAGATAGGGGCACATCTGCCCCTACAAGCTCAATTGAAAACGGCTATATTTGCCTTATTTGCCGCTTATCCAGATTTATCTTTGCTCGAATGGGAAAACTTCATGCTGCTATGTTGCGCCTCCATTTAAGAGGATTTCTGTCGCTCTTTCAGCAGGAAGCGGTCGATAAAACAGGAAACCTTGTACATTTTCGCAGTTGATAGATTTTAAGAACTCCAGTTCTTCTTCCTTTTCCACCCCTTCAGCGGTGAGTTTCAACCCTAAGCTATTCCCCAAAGCAACGATCGCCTTGACAATGTGAGCGACTTTGGAATCTTTTGTTAAATTTTGGATAAACGACCGATCAATTTTTAAAATATGGAGTGGCAATAGTTGCAGGCGTGACAGGGAAGAATAACCCGTACCAAAGTCGTCAATCGAGAGGTAAACGCCCATAGACTCTAGCTTTTGCAACACATTTGTAGTAAAATCTAAATCTTCAATAGCGGTGGTTTCAGTAATTTCTAACTCTAAAAAGTGCGGATCTAGCCCCGTCTGTTTCAAAATCATTGCCACTGTCTCCACCAGTTTCGGTTGGCGGAACTGCTTGGGAGAAAGATTGACAGCCATTGTCATAGGAGCAAATCCCGCCTCCTGCCAGGCTTTATTTTGTTCGCAGGCTATTCGCAGAACCCACTCGCCCATGGGGATAATTAATCCACTTTCCTCGGCAAGGGGAATGAAAACATTGGGAGCTACCAATCCCATCTCAGGGTGCTGCCAACGCAATAGAGCTTCCATACCAGTAATTTTTCCCGTTGCAATGTTAACCCGAGGTTGGTAGTACACGACTAATTCTTCCCGCTCCAAGACATAGCGTAAGCTCTTCTCTAAAATCAGCTGATTGGGAGTTTTGGTACTTATAGAAGCGGTGTAGAACTGATAGTTATTCCTTCCAGCATCTTTGGCTTGATACAAAGCAGCATCCGCATGTTTGATTAAAGTTTCGGCATCAGGACTATCGTCATTGAACAGAGCAATGCCAAGGCTGGCAGTTACGTAAAGTTCGTGTCCTTCAAGATTGAAGGCATCCTCAAATGCTTGCAGGATTCTTTGGGCTACAGGCACGACTTCTTCAACTTGATGAATGCGAGGTAGTAAGATTATAAATTCATCTCCTCCCCAACGGGCAACTGTGTCCCCTGTTCTGAGGGCATCTCTCAATCTTTTCGCAACGCTTCTTAATAATTGATCTCCCAACGTGTGCCCAAGAGAGTCATTGATGATCTTGAACCGATCCAAGTCGAGAAATATCACGGCTAAACTTTCCTCATTCCGATCTGCATTGGCTAAAGCAACGCAAAGGATCTCGCCAAATAGCAGGCGATTGGGCAACTCAGTCAGCAGGTCATGCAGCGCCTGGTAGCGAATCTTTTGCTCCACCTGCTGACGTTGCTTAGCACCACTAATACTGGCTGCCATTGTTAAGAGAGTTGATTCTTCGTGTCTTGACCATTGACGCTCAGAGGAACAGTCAGTCAAACCAAGATAACCCCAGAATTTCTCATCCAGCCGCAGAGGTACTAAAAGCAGAGATGCAATGCGGCATTGAGTGAGAAGTTCTCGTTCAGCAGTGGGAAATTCTCCGGTCAGTCCGCTGATGGAGTTTCCACTCTCAAGAACTGTGTTCCAGCGAGCGAGTGCGGAAGTCTGCTGAGGCTGGTTTTGCCAGTACTGAAGCGAAGGTTCATAATCGGAACTCGTCCATTCAAACTTTAGGCTCAAAGCCATCTCACCTGTTGCAAGATCAGGATGGTTCTCGAAGAGGTAGACGCGATCCACTTTGACAGCTTCCCCCAGCACAGCAAGCGCTTTATCAATAGCTGTTTCGTAGTTCAATTCTGCCAGCAAATAATTGGTGGCTTCAGCAACTGCTTGCTGCAAGCGATCGCGCTGGCGTAATTGGGCTTCGGCTTGCTTTTGTTCTGTAATGTCTCTAATAATGAAAGTCCTGATTAAATCACTTTCAGCAAGATAGTGAATTGATTGTTCAAAAACTTCTGTGCCAACTTCCACTTCCCGAACAAAAGAATTTTCCTGGTCATTTTGAACTGCAGTGAGGACCCCTGCCAATATGGGATGCTGCTGACGTGCTTCCCTAAGATTGGGAAATTTGCGTGCAGCAGCGGGATTGAGATAAGTGACGCTTCCCTCCAAATCGATCTCAATAATCGGATTGGGGATGAGTTCAGGAAAAGAGGCTAGACGAGTTAAGGCAATTTCACCCGCTCCTTCAAGGGCGGTATTAGGAGGGAAACTTAGGGTTTCAAAAGCATTAGCTGAATTGGTTTGCTCTAATATCAACCTAGATATGTCTTCAGCTTCACAAGATTCAGAAAACGCTTGTTCTGATATGTTAGAAATGATGTAATATGCAACCTGAACTTGATTGTTGCCAAACTCTATGACATCTCCATGCATCAGGTCATGAGAAAAGCATTTTGTACCGTTTACAAATAAGCCATTTGTACTTCTTTTCCCCTTAAAGCTGCCATCAATAATCCGAAAGGCATATTGAACCGTTTCTGGAACAGTCACCCGTAATAGAATTGCGTGTTGCCTAGAAACTGACCGAGAACGTAGAACAATAGCATTCCTCGAATCCCGCCCGAGAGAATAAGTCGCCTCTTGAAGGGGGATAGTTCGCTGTCCTTGAAGGTCTTTTATAACCAACAGGTGGCGTATTTTTTCCCGCTCATTTTTTGGCATCGCTCTTCCTTAAATTCTCATCTGACGAACTCGATTGGCGAACTTTGGTTGGGTCACTTTCCTACACTCTTTTTCTTGGTTAAATACCTAGAATAAAATCAAACACCTGGTATTACACAGGGTACATTTGCGGAATTTTTAAGCTGAGGTGATAAAGAATTCAGAGAAAACGGAAATACATCTAAGAAAGATTACCAGGATTGTAAATTTTTAGGAAAGCGCTTGCGGAAATTACTGAGAAAAAATCATGCAAAAATTATAAAAATATACTTTTTGATTTTTAGTAGTTAGATACAGAAAATGCGAGACTAAAGACTTGCCCTAACTTACGCTCTTAAAAAACTGAGTCAGACCTATGCAAATTGGGGCAAGAATTTTGATGCACTATGGGTCGGGTGTAGAGGGTAGATCACAGATAAAATAAGGAGTTTAGAAGTGACACAATAAAGTATGTATTTTTTCGCTCGTCACACTTCATTCCTCGATTCAATTTCCAATTCTGGGAATTCTCCTCGTCTTATACGATTGACATACTCTTGAGCATCCATTGCGCCCAAATGATTAGGAGCAATGCCACGAAATTCTTTGACATTGTGGCGAGGCATGGGTTTTATCTCGCAATGAATAATTTTCTCTAGGAGATAGGAAGCCAAGCGCAATTGCTCTTCAGGTGCCAGTCTATCTGCTTGCTTCATTAATTCCAGCAGTTCTTCAGGGACAAGTTATTTTGATGGACGTACAACTCGAATTAGTTTACCTCTTAAGGACTCCTGAACTGAAATCGCTGTGTGAATTCTTTCAGCAAACTGGCTTCTATCTGAATCGTCAGTGCAAACAATAATACCAGCATGTTCTGGTTGTAAACGATGTAAGCGTTTGAAGTCCTTTCGATTGAGCGTTAAAACAGCTCGCTCGTTGCTGCTGGCAAAGGCGAGAACTTCATCATCGGGAATCCTTTGATTAGCGAGTCCTGCTTCCTGGACTGTAAGAACATCATGTGCCAATTCGCGCAGGCATTCCACAACTTGAAACGGAAACTGTTCATCAGCATACAGACGAACCATTAGTCTTCTTCATTTTCTTGAATAGCAGTTTCGATTTCTTCTGGGTATACTGTTGCATAAACCCAAGCGTTAATTAAGTCAGTTGCAGATAGGGTAGGATAGTCTTTCAAAAGTTGAGCTTCGCTGATGCCTAACCGACGAGCGTTGACTAACACCCATACAGGGATACGGGTTCCAGCAATACATGCATCGCCGCCACACACACCGGGAGTTTTCTCAATCCCACGCCAAGGGTTGCCTAAGCTCTGGGCAAGTATCTGAATCGCTTGTGCTTTCTCGTTTGGTGTTAAGGCAAGTAGTTCCGGTTCCAACTTTTGAAGCGTCATAGTATTTCCACCGTCGCATGAGAAAAAACTGGATCTATATATTTTAACGGAAGCCAGCTTCGCTCTACCCTCAACAAAATCACTGCGGCAAGATTATCGCATAACTCAGATCTTGCATTTATCCGTATAACCATGGTTCTAGTCAAAAGCAGCGCAATAAGGCTACATTGTTTTTCTTGGCTTTTCTCGGTAAAATAGGAGTTTTAGGGTTCATACTGTGTGTCAAAGTTACATCATTTTTTTTGTACAAGATGTGAGATAAAACACACCCACTAATCTTTCACGAAAAGCGCTTTTCGATTTGGGCGAAACCTTCTTCAACTAGCAGGGTGTACCACACGAATCAACTTACAAAGTAAAGGTTCTTTTGTAGCGTAGACGCGTAGCGGCTTGTCGTTAGACATCGCTTCGTTAATCCGAGTTGCCATTCGACTCCTATCAGTATCATTTGTGCAAACAATAATACCTGCGTATTCGGAATTGGATCTATGTAGCCGGATAAAATCTTGGCGATTTAGGGTGATAACAGCCCGATTATCGCTAACTGCAAATGCTAATACCTCCTCATCCGGTATACCCTGATTAGCGTTGCCAGCTTCCTGTACTGTTAAAACACTGTGTCCCATCGTCCGAAGCAGTTCGCTCACTTTTCTGGAAAACTGTTCATCAGCATATAAACGCGCCATCGGTTAAGCAATCTCATTTGTATGGATAACCGCTTCAAATCAGCAACGCCGCAAGGTATTTACTTTGCTGATGATATTTAACGCGATCGCGACCATAACTGCCTCACCAGCCAAGTCAATGCTGCTGCTGCGATCGCTACACCCAGCGTGTACATCAGTGGAATAGCAGGTTCTATCCAGGCTTTTGGGACTAGGGGAGAATTGCTGAGCATCAACCTAACAGGGTCGTCCTTAGCTTTGCCTAGATCGCGCAGAGATGCAACGAAGGAGCCGACACTCCATCCTACAGCTATAACGGCAACAGTGTCTTGGAAGTTGCGATCGCGTTCGGCTTTATCAACTTCGACACGGTTACGAACGGCGGTCATGGTATTCTCTAACAATCTCATTCCTCGCTCCAGATTTTCCAAGTCTTTGGTAATCTGGTGCTGGTATTTCTCCTCAACTAACTTGGCAAATTCCTCAAGAAAATTCAGTTCAGTTTTAGCCTTCTTTTCAATTTTAGCCTTCTTTTCAATGCGTTCCAAGCGTTTTTTATAATTACTTAAATTGATGTCAATCGTACGACCTTGGAAATCGAGCTTATTGAGTTCAATGGTATAATGGTTCAGAGCATCTTGCACCCCTATTAAAGTTTTACGGAATTTTTCAAATTCTCGATATTTGGACTGATTAGGATTAATGGATTGTCTATCTTCTTCAATTGCAGTAAAGTAATTTTTAATAGTTTGTTTGAGGAAGCGACTCTGACCGTAAGCCCAGAGGATTTTGTGGCGATAGCTAAATAAGCGCATCCAGTCTGCGTAAAACCTAGCTGATTCTCTGGCTGTGGCTTCATCGGGATAGATAATAATGATGACGTGCTGATTCTCTTGGATGTTTTGGATGCTTGTTTGTGATGTCGTTCCTTCTTTCATCACCAAGCGATAACGCGAGAGTTCAAAGATAGTTGCGTCTAAAAACTGCCCTTGTCCTTCAATGTCTTGTTCCCATTTTGAACCGGGCATTAACGCCTTGTAGCAGTCTTTAGCAATATCTTCAGGGGTTTTTGCTTCAGGGTGAGGTAGCCAGCCAGAAACCATCCAAGTTTGCCCAATTGTGGCAGTTTGACCGTTTAATCTTTGCTCAATTTCGGCTTTAAGTTCTTTGAAGCATTTGGCAGGTTGAGCCTCAGTTTGATTGTTAACTGAGCACTGTAGCAGTAACCCATAAGTATCACTGAGACGCACAGGGTAGTAGTAGCCCTCAAAAGGGTCAGATTTGCTGTTACTGCTAAATTTAAAGATGTTTGGCTTGGTTAGGAGTTCGACATATTCGTCTTCAAAATTGGTGTCTTTTTGAAAGAGAACTTCATGAATTTCTTCAGGCAGTTTTTTCAGAAAAAAGTCTCGATTCTTTTGAAATTCGTCTCGCCCCTCGCCTAAAGCATTTCTCAAATCATAAAGAAAGAGGTCAAGGGTGGGATAGATGATATCAGTCATTTATACTTTCGATTTTATATTAATCAATATTGAGGGAAAGATACACCCAATATTGCTCAAAAAGAGGACTAAAAAATAAAGAATAGTCTATTTTGGGCTAAAGGATTGAAGGAATTGTTTGAGTTGTTCGAGACGGCTTAATTTTTTGACAGCCTCCGATGGGTTAGGATTTGCCAGAATATTGATAACGATGTTGTTAATTTCATTGCTCTTATCATAGTCATCGCTGAGTGGAGCAAAGCCTCTTTTTTCTGGCTGTTGATTCCTGGGGATTTCTTGTTCGAGTTCCACTTGAGTGGGCAGTAAATCGAGCCGGATACTGCTATTTAAGGCTTCCAGTTGAGATTTAGCGGCTCGATACAGTTGATTCAAGCTAGGGTTAGCCTGAATAGCTGTTAGTAAGTCTGGCTCGTAATCTTTTTTCCAGTTATCCGGATCGAGTTGCAATTGCTCAGCAGTATTTCGGAAGGTTTCTTGTTCATTTTCATTTAGGGGAGTGTCTAAATCCTTGAGAGCCAGCAACAGAGCAATTAAAGTTGTGTTAATAGATGTAGCCATAATAAAGAAGCATCGACACAATTGTATATTTCTTAAGTCTTAGTATAGAATACGACAAATAATTGCAGCTTTCCAGATATACCTCCAAATGGTACACAGGCATGACAGAACCCAGAAGAGAAGCACTGGTGGTAGGAATTAATCGTTACCCAGTGCTAAGGGATGAAAAAAGACAACCTCAACATCTTAAGAAACCAGCGGTGGATGCAGAAGTCATTGCCCAAACTCTGGAAAAGTTTGGGAATTTTAAAGTGCAACGCTTGCCAGAGATGTACCATGAAGGAGGAAAACGGGGAGTTGATGCTAATCCGGAACCGAGAAATCTGGTGACGGTGAGCGCTTTGGAAGCTGCGATCGCCCGGCTATTTCATCCAGCTAAACATAGCCCCCTCGACACTGCCTTGCTGTTTTTTGCAGGTCATGGTTTACGCAAGGAGCAGGGGGGAGTGACGGAAGGCTTTTTGGCTACCAGCGATGCAAATCCCCAAAACGGGAAGTGGGGTGTTTCCTTGCGGTGGTTGCGCGAACTGTTGCAGAACAGCCCAGTACCGCAACAAATTGTTTGGCTGGATTGCTGCCATAGCGGAGAATTACTCAATTTTGATGAGGTCGATCCGGGGACGGGGAATCTGGGTAAAGCGCGTGACCGATGTTTGATTTCTGCCTGCCGAGACTTCGAGATGAGTATCGAGCAGTTGCAGGGGGAGCATGGCATACTCACAGCTGCACTGCTGCAAAGTCTTAACCCGGAAAGTTACGTTGATGGCTGGGTGACTAACTATAAGTTGGCAGAGTTCATCAATAAGCAGATGTCCGCAGAAAGCCAGCGACCAATTTTTCACAACTCTGGCGGAGCGATTATCCTTACTGATATAACTGGTGGAGTGCAAAGGCAGGTTGACCAAGCCCTGGTCGGGAAGTGTCCTTACAAATCGTTGAATTATTTTACACAAGACGATGCTATTTTGTTCCACGGGCGAACTGTGCTGACTGATGAGTTAATTGATAAAGTTCGCACAGAAAATTTTATCGCTGTTTTGGGGGCATCAGGAAGTGGCAAATCTTCGGTTTTGAGGGCGGGATTGCTTTATCAACTCAAACGTGGACAAAAAATATCAGGAAGCGATCGCTGGAAATACTACGAGCCATTTACCCCTGGTGAGCATCCCTTTGAGAGTCTACAGAATGCAATTGGCGGATCTCTCCTCAATTTGTCGTTAGAAAACGAAGTTGACAGATGGGTGGAGCAATTCAAGCAGTTCATCGCCTCTGTAGAACATGAGCGAGTGGTGCTGGTGGTAGATCAATTTGAAGAATGCTTCACCATGTGCCAAGACAGCAAAGAATAAGGCGAGAGAATGGAGCAGCAAAGGGAAGACAAACGATCCAGGGTTAGTGCTCAAAGGAGCAACATTAACAGAAGCTGAGGCTTACCTGCAAGAATACGGCAACTTGGGACTTTTAGATGGTGTAGCTGAGGAATACATCAAGTTTAGTCAAAAAGTTCGAGAGCGCGAGGAACAAGACAAAGAAAAACAAATAGCGGAATTGAAACAGGCGCTGACTGAATCCAAGCTGCGAGAGCAATCAGCTAGGGTATTGAATTTAATCCCTGTTCAACCCGCAGAGGCTTTGGCGCTGGCTATTGAAACAATGGGGCTGAATTTAGACCAGCTTCCTGAAGAAGCTCTGAGTTCTGTTGAGAATTTGGCAAAACACCCAGGAAAGATTCTCGGTGTTGTTCAGGCAAGCCTCAATGAAGCAATGACAAGAGCCAGGGTACCAAACACCCTGCGCGGCCAGAATGGTGTTACTTCCGTCGCCATTAGCCCGGATGGGCAAATGATTGTCTCTGGCAGTGATGACAAGACGCTGCGGTTGTGGGACATGTCTGGCAAAGAGATTGGGCAACCGTTGCGCGGGCATGAGGATATTGTCACTTCCGTCGCCATTAGCCCGGATGGACAAATGATTATCTCTGGCAGTCGTGACAAGACAGTGCGGTTGTGGGACATTTCCGGCAAAGAGATTGGGCAACCGTTGCACGGGCATGAAGATATTGTCACTTCCATCGCCATTAGCCCGGATGGACAAATGATTGTCTCTGGCAGTCATGACAAGACGCTGCGGTTGTGGGATATGTCTGGCAAAGAGATTGGGCAACCGTTGCGCGGGCATAGGGGTAGTGTCACTTCCGTCGCCATTAGCCCGGATGGGCAAATGATTGTCTCTGGCAGTTTGGACATGACGCTGCGGTTGTGGGATATCTCTGGCAAAGAGATTGGGCAACCGTTGCGCGGGCATGAGCATGATGTCAATTCCGTCGCCATTAGCCCGGATGGGCAAATGATTGTCAGTGGCAGTGATGACAAGACGCTGCGGTTGTGGGACATTTCTGGCAAAGAGATTGGGCAACCATTGCGCGGGCATCAGGAGTGTGTTACTTCGGTCGCCTTTAGCCCGGATGGTCAAATGATTGTCTCTGGCAGTTATGACATGACGCTGCGGTTGTGGGACATTTCTGGCAAAGAGATCAGGCAACCGTTGCGCGGGCATGAGGGTTATGTCAATTGCGTCGCCATTAGCCCGGATGGTCAAATGATTGTCTCTGGCAGTTTGGACAACACGCTGCGGTTGTGGGATATCTCTGGCAAAGAGATTGGGCAACCGTTGCGCGGGCATGAGGGTTATGTCAATTGCGTCGCCTTTAGCCCGGATGGGCAAATGATTGTCTCTGGCAATGACATGACGCTGCGGTTGTGGGACATTTCTGGCAAAGAGATTGGACAACCGTTGCGCGGGCATGAGGAGTGGTGTGTTACTTCCGTCGCCTTTAGCCCGGATGGGCAAATGATTGTCTCTGGCAGTGATGACATGACGCTGCGGTTGTGGGACATTTCTGGCAAAGAGATTGGGCAACCGTTGCGCGGGCATGAGGGTATTGTCAATTGCGTCGCCTTTAGCCCGGATGGGCAAATGATTGTCTCTGGCAATGACATGACGCTGCGGTTGTGGGACATTTCTGGCAAAGAGATTGGACAACCATTGCGCGGGCATAAAGGAGGTTCTCATAAGATACACGGGTCTAGGGATTTTGTCTCATCCATCGCTTTTAGCCCGGATGGGCAAATGATTGTCAGTGGCAGTACTGACAAAACGCTGCGGTTGTGGCGGGGTAGTTGGCAGGCATGGCTCAAAATCTGCTGCAACAGGTTGGCTTACCATCTCATCTCTGAAAATCCAGAAATTGAGATGACTCAAGGAACTTGTGAGATCTGTAAAAAATACGCTTGGAGCAGCACAGACTTGGGCAAAATTTTGATCAGGCAGGGTAATGAGTTAGCAAGACAGGAAAAGGTGCAGGAAGCTGTTGCCAAATTCCAACAAGCCTTAGAATACGACCCCAGCTTAAATTTGAATCCACAAGCCGAAGCGCGACGACTCGCAGCACCCGTTTTACTTCAAAAGGGCAAGGATTTAGCTCAAAAATTGGATATTGATGGTGCGATCGCTCAATTCCAACAAGCCTTAGAATACGACCCTAGTTTAGATTTGAATCCACAAGCCGAAGCGCGACGACTCGCAGCACGCGGTTTGGTTCAAAAGGGCAAGGATTTAGCGTACCAATTGGATATTGATGGTGCGATCGCCAAATTCCAACAAGCCTTAGAATACGACCCCAGTTTAGATTTGAATCCACAAGCCGAAGCGCGACGACTCGCAGCACCCGTTTTAGTTCAAAAGGGCAGGGACTTAGCTCAAAAATTGGATATTGATGGTGCGATCGCTCAATTCCAACAAGCCTTAGAATACGACCCCAGTTTAAATTTCAATCCACAAGCCAAAGCCCGACGACTCGCAGCATCCGTTTTGGGTAGACAAGGCGAGTATTTAGCGAAACAACTGGATATTGATCGTGCGATCGCTCAATTCCAGCAAGCCTTAGAATACGACCCCAGTTTAGATTTCAATCCACAAGCCGAAGCGCGACGACTCGCAGCACCCGCTTTGGTTCAAAAGGGCAAAGAACTCGTAACAGAAGGTAAGGTCGAGGAAGCGATTAAATATTACACACAAGCCCAAAACTTCGATCCAACTTTGGAAATTTCTGCTACCTCTTGGAATAATCTTTGCTGGTTTGGTAGCTTGCATGGATATGCTGGTAACCCTAACATCATAGCTGCAGGTGAAAAAGCTGTCGAATCTGAACCTGAAGATGGAGACTGCCGAGATAGTCGAGGACTCGCCAGGGCGTTGACTGGTAATATTGAAGGAGCGATTGAAGACTTTCAAACATTCATCGCTTGGGCTAACAATCAGGAGAAGAAGTTGCAACGGCAGGGCTGGATTGAAGCCCTCCGCGCTGGAGAGAATCCTTTCACGCCTGAGGAGATTAAGAAGTTACTCAACTAGTATGAAGTAAACTGCACAATTCCTCTTGCTATCTATTTCGACAACCAAAAATGGAGCTAAGCGGATTCGAACCGCTGACCCCCTCAATGCCATTGAGGTGCTCTACCAACTGAGCTATAACCCCGCACTATCGTGCCTTAGAAATTTTAGTTTAAAAATTTACTATTTGTCAATACTGCTAATCGAAGACTGGCTATTTGTTAATTGCTAATGACTGCTATTAACGACTAGCCGATCGCAATTGTCAATTCAAGATAGTTGCAGCAAGTAGCTCATACAATGCCCCATCAGGAAGTAAACCACTAGCATGGCAGCTGCCGCTAAGCCAACCAGCGTACCAGCTAACATTAAGGAAAATTCTTTATTCTCATATGCCTTTTCCATCAGGTGCAGCGACCAGGCTACTAGTGCTACATCAAAGACTAAAATAGGTATCAACATATCTTTTAATATTTCTTAATTCTAGTTAATTTATATTAACATCGTTTTCAAGAACTGTGTTGAAATACTCTAGTTTTGGTCTATCTTTGGTTAGATAAAGATTTGTTACTGGAGATTACATTCTCACCGGAACTTGGCGATCGCGCAGATAAGTTTTAATCTCAGCAACGCTTAATTGTCCGTAATGTAAAAGCGATGCAAGTAATGCTGCTTCTGCTTGACCTTCTGTAAGCGCGGTATAGATGTGTTCGCAATTACCTGCACCACCAGATGCAATCACTGGAATTTGTACGGCTTGAGCAATTGCCCGAGTTAACTCTGTGTCATAACCTGCTTGAGTGCCATCAGCATCCATACTTGTGACTAAGAGTTCTCCTGCGCCACGTTTTTCAACTTCTTGCGCCCAAAATAGGGCATCAATGCCAGTATTTTCTCTTCCACCACGTACATATACATCCCAACCAGGGTTATTGGGGTCTAGTCGTCGTCTGGCATCAATAGCAACGACTATGCATTGGTTGCCAAAGCGATCGCTTGCTCGATTAATAAAATCTGGCTCACGTACCGCCGCAGAATTAATACTAACCTTGTCTGCTCCAGCTCGTAAAAGATTTTTAACATTTTCTAAGGATTGGATGCCACCACCTACAGTCAGGGGAATAAAGACGTGTTCGGCAGTTCGGTACACTACGTCGATAATAATGCCCCGGTCTTCATGAGTGGCTGTAATATCCAGAAACACTAACTCATCTGCACCTGCATCGTTGTAAACCTTTGCCAGTTCTACCGGATCGCCTGCATCCTTCAAGTTAACAAAGTTAACACCTTTGACAACTCGTCCCGCCTTCACATCCAGGCACGGTAAGATTCTTTTAGCTAGCATTCCTTCGTTTTACACTCCTGTTGTGATTACCCGGAATCTAAATTTTAAATTGACAAGAGTATTACAGAAACAAAATTTTCGTACGTGAGTAAGGGGGCAGGGGAAAATAAGGGTGTAGAGGTGTAGGAAAATGGGCGTGTAGGCGCTGAAAAATTTAGCATTGTCAACTCTTAAGAGTCAATTGCACTTTTGTTCGCTTACACCCTGACGCCCCACCCCCAAAAGACTCCTGGTGCAATCGTATACTGATTAACAGCAGCAATTATGGCGATTATCTCCTCGAAAAAACAGCCCCCAGAACCCAACGGACAACCAAAGCAGCGTCGTCCGGTTGCTTCATCCCCTCCAAAAGAAAATCTTTTGCAACCCGAAGCAGCTGTTGATGAAGGTAAGCAAGAAGAAAGTATACGACCGCACCGATTTGCTGACTATATCGGGCAAAAAGATTTAAAGGACGTGCTAGAAATTGCCATCAAAGCCGCGAAGTCTAGGGGTGAGGTGCTGGATCACCTGCTGTTGTATGGTCCTCCGGGATTGGGAAAAACCACAATGGCTATGATATTAGCATCTGAAATGGGCGTAAACTGCAAAATTACCAGTGCCCCAGCTTTAGAACGTCCCAGGGATATTGTCGGGCTACTGGTGAATCTGAAGCCAGGAGATGTTCTGTTTATCGATGAAATCCATCGCCTGTCGCGGATGAGCGAAGAAATTTTATACCCAGCAATGGAAGATTATCGCCTAGATATTACTATTGGTAAAGGTTCCAGCGCTAAGACTCGGAGCATACCTTTATCAAAGTATACCTTGGTTGGGGCAACAACTCGTGTCGGGGCGCTGACATCTCCGTTGCGCGATCGCTTTGGCTTAATTCAAAAACTGAGATTTTATGAAGTCGATGAACTGAGCAAAATTGTTTTACGAAGCGCCCAATTACTGCAAACACCTGTTACAGAAGATGGTGCTACAGAAATTGCCCGTCGGGCGCGGGGAACACCGCGTATTGCTAATAGATTACTCAAGCGCGTCCGTGATTATGCCCAAGTCAAATTATCTGGAGAGATTAACGAGAAGGTCGCAGCAGAAGCATTGCAACTCTTTCAAGTCGATCCGTGCGGTTTAGATTGGACAGATCGCCGGATGTTAAGTGTGATCATTGAAAATTTTAACGGTGGTCCAGTGGGATTGGAAACAATCGCCGCAGCGACAGGTGAAGATACACAAACCATTGAGGAAGTCTATGAACCTTATCTCATGCAGATTGGGTATTTAAGCCGGACAACGCGTGGTAGGGTGGCGACACCCGCAGCTTATAAGCATTTGGGTTTTAAACCGCCAAATGAACAATTATCATTGTTGCCTTAAGCGCATCCCACAGCTTTATGTCATCGGATTTTACGTTAGTAGGCAGTTGTGAAAAATTCCTACTAACCACGAACTACTAACTACTAACCACTAAAATGAGATTAATCGTTATTTTTCTAAGTCTGTTGCTTGTGTTTGGGTGGGGTGAGGCTGTCATGGCACAAACTCAATCTCCCAATTTAACTCAAGAACAGTTACAGCAACGCGATGAGTTAGCGACAAAGGCTTTTGCAGCTACAGATAAAGGTGATTTTACGACAGCTGAACGTTACTGGACGCAGATTATCGAGCAATCCCCGGATAATGCAGCTGCTTTGAGTAACCGGGGAAATTCTAGAGTCAGCCAAAATAAGTTACAAGAAGCACTGGCAGATTATAATAAGGCAGTAGAACTTGCACCGGATGTGACTGACCCTTACTTGAATCGCGGTACGGCGTTGGAGGGTTTGGGAAAATGGCAAGAGGCGATCGCAGATTACAATCATGTTCTAGAACTTGACCCGAAAGATGCAATGGCATATAACAATCGGGGAAATGCCAATGCTGGTTTGAGGAAATGGGAAGAGGCGATCGCAGATTACAAAAAATCCGCTGAAGTTGCCCCGAATTTTGCTTTTGCCCGTGCTAACTATGCTCTGGCTCTGTATGAAACTGGTCAAGTAGACGAAGCAATTCGTGAGATGCGAAATATTCTCCGCAAATATCCTAATTTTGCCGATGTGCGTGCTGCCATCACAGCTGCCTATTGGGTACAGGGAAAACAAGGTGAAGCGGAGAGTAACTGGGTATCCGCAGTCGGACTCGATCAACGCTATAAAGATATTAACTGGGTGGCAAAAGTTCGTCGATGGCCCCCCAGTATGGTAACAGCTTTGGAGAAGTTTTTAACATTGAAGTAAGACGTGAGTTTGACAGAAGGCTTTCGCTTTCAACCTTCTGTCAAAAAGTTTGAGCTATTTTTCATGTATGTTCTTTTGAATAAGTGCATAAGTTCATTTCATTTGCACCTAATCAATAGATAATGGGTTTTCACTTGAAGCATTGCATCGGTATCTGGTGCAGTATTTTCACTTAATTTAATTCACCTTAAGTATCAGCTATGACTCATTTTGGACTGATCTGTCCTGCATCAACTGGTCACCTCAACACTATGCTCCCCTTGGGGAAAGAACTGCAACAGCGTGGTCATCGCGTCACCTTGATCGGGGTACTCGATGCTAAACCCAAGACACTAGCAGCAGGATTGGAATTCCAAGTGATAGGTGAATCTGAGTTTCCCAGTGGGGCGATCGCACAATCTTTGACAAACCTTGGGAAACTCAGCGGAGTTGCAGCAATGAAATATACTATAAATCTGCTCAAGGGGTCAGCGGTTGTCATCCTGCGAGATATACCAAAAGCCATCAAAGAAATTGGTGTGGAAGCACTGTTAATAGACCAGGTATCACCAGGAGGAGCAACTGTTGCAGAATTTCTAGATCTTCCCTTCATAACTGTGTGCTCTGCTGTGGTTCTTAACAGAGAACAGAGTGTTCCCCCTCATTTTACAAACTGGCGCTACAATCCTGCTTGGTGGGCACCCCTCCGCAATCAAGCGGGTTACGAGTTGCTCAAAGCCGTTGCCAAACCAATCACACAGGTGATAGCTCAGTATCGCCAAGAGAGGAATCTCCCCACAACCTCTGGCTCCGTAGATGGCTTTTCTCAACTAGCTCAAATCAGTCAACAACCTGCTGAATTGGAATTTCCCAGGCAGCATTTGCCCAAGTGGTTCCATTTTACAGGACCATTTCATAGTCCTGTTGGTCGGGAAGCTGTTGCTTTTCCGTATGAGAAGTTGACGGGACAACCCTTGATTTATGCCTCAATGGGAACTGTACAAAACCGACTACAGTATATTTTCCGTGATATTGCCCAAGCCTGTGAGGGATTGGATGCTCAGTTGGTGATGTCTCTGGGAGGCGCACTCGAACCAGAAGCGCTGTCCAACCTGCCCGGAAAGCCTTTAATTGTCAAATATGCACCCCAACTGGATTTGCTGCAAAAAGTCAGCCTTATGATTACCCATGCAGGAATGAATACCACCCTAGAATGCTTAAGTAATGGTGTGCCAATGGTTGCCATTCCCATTGCCAATGATCAGCCGGGGGTTGCGGCGCGTATTGCTTGGGCTGGGGCGGGTGAAGTTGTTTCCCTCAAAAAATTGAGTGTTCCTAAGCTGCGAGAGGCTATACAGCGGGTACTAACGCAAGAATCTTACAAGCAGAATGCTCTGAGGTTGCAAGAAGCCATTCGTCGTGCTGGGGGAGTGAGTCGCGCTGCTGATATTGTGGAACGGGCGGTATCTACGGGTAAGCCAGTCTTGGCTCAAACACAGCAATAAGAGATATTTTCACCTTGGCTTACGTAAAACTGAGCTTATAAAAGCTGTTGTTATTTGTTAATTCCTCGTTGTCAGTTGTTCTTACCCATAAGCAAAAAACGACAGAACCATGAAAAAACACGTCATGTTTGTTTCGCTTCCTCTGCTTGGTCATGCTAATCAAATGATTGCGATCGCTCAAGAGTTAGTATGCAGAGGTTACCAAGTCAGCTTTGTTATTGCGGAAGAAGCTAGGCAATGGATAGCTAATACCAACGCTCATTTTATTCCCTGGGAGCCAAGACTGGAAACAACTGATGAAGGGATGGATGACAACAAACAGGATCTTTGGCAAAAGAGTTCTCAGGAACCCAGCATCTGGCGTGGTGAAAAAATTATGTTGAATGGGCTTATTGATTCGTATGTTTCTATGTACAAAACGCTGAAACCTATTTTTCAGCAGTATAGCCCGGATCTTCTAGTTATTGATCGCGCTGTGATTCCAGCGATAGACTTAGCCCAACAGATGAATCTGCCTTACATCATTCAAACTCGATTCTTGGGTAACTTTGTCCCAGCCAATTCTAAGTATCCTCGCTTCGGAACATCTTATTCTGTACATATGAATCTATGGCAGCGCTGCCTGAATTTCTTCAGACCTTATTGGTTGCTGTTGCATTTTTTGCCTGCTATGAGAAAGCTAAACCAGGTTCGTAGCCAATGTACTGACCAGAAAAAATTGAACGATCCTTTTAGTCAACATCCCATGATAGTAGGTACAGCTTTTGGCATTGAAATTCCACGCCCACTACCTCCTTTTGTACACCTGGTTGGACCAATTTTTCCCAAAACAGTTAAGCCTCTGAGTCCTTCTTTAAGCAAATGGTTGGAAGAGGGCAAAGAAAGTCAAGGAGTCGTGTATATCGCTTTTGGCACTCTTGCTACTCTTGAAGCCTGGCAGGCTAAAGCATTAGTAGAAGGGCTTACTGACAATAGATTCCGAGTCCTATGGTCGTTGCCTAAGAACCAACAGCATCTTCTTCCTACGCTACCATCCTCTTTCCGTATCGAAGACTTTGTTCCGCAACAAACAGTCCTTTCTCATGCAGCTGTTCGTGCCTTTGTCAGTCATTGTGGTATGAACAGCATTAACGAGGCTTTGTATTGGGGAAAACCAATTCTAGCGTTACCGTTCTTTGGAGATCAGCACTACAATGCAGCACGAATTGTGGACTTAGGGGTTGCCCTAAAGCTGAACAAACAATCTTTTGATAGTGCTGAGGTTCGCCAAAAAATTAACCACCTATTAAGTAACCCAAGCTATACGGATGCTGCACGTCAGATGGCAGTCATACTAAAAAGTACCGGAGGGCTGGACAAAGCTGCAGATATTGTGGAAACTATGCTCGCTGAAGAAATTAGCCATGGAGTATCGACCACTGTAGGGTAAATTTTGTGCTTAACAGTAGTTTACAATAATTCAGCCGATGCAATGGAAACATCTAAATATACTACCAATAGCGAGACAGATAGGGTGCTCAGCGTATTTGATACTTTCAAAAAAGACGCTGAAAACATCAAAACCTCCTCAGCAAACGAAGCTGAAAGACCCAGCCAGCCAGTTCTGACAATGTCCTCTCTCGGTCAGTTAGGACGATTCGGCAACCAGATTTTTCAATATGCTTTCCTAAGAATATGTGCCCAGAAGAGTGGAGCAACAGTGGAGTGTCCCCCTTGGATTGGTCAAACTCTCTTCGGACATGACGATGCACCTATTTCCAAGCGCTTACCTCCTGCAATTGAGCGCAGGGATAGTGGAAAAAATTTATTCGATATTATTCCAGAATTCATCCCTTACCTGGAAAAAGTAGCAGATGCCAAGAGTAGCCGGGTGGAGGAAGCAAAAGCTCTTGATTGCGGTATAGTAAACGTTGATTTGTGGGGTTTCTTCCAAATACACACGCGGTATTTGCAACCATATAAGGAAGAGTTTAGTTTACTCTTTCAACCTGTAAGTGACTTGAAATCCGCGTTGGAAGCTGGACTAAATCTTCTTCGCTCTAAAGGTAAAACTATCATTGGAATTCACATTCGACGAAGCGATTTCATAACAGTTCCCCTAGCAGGTTTCACGTTAGTCGTTCCCTCAAAATGGTATTGCGAATGGCTCGACGGAATATGGGGGGAATTAGAAGACCCTGTTCTCTTTGTGTGTAGTGACGATATCGACAGCATTCTTCCTGATTTTGAAAAATTTTGCCCTGTGGCGTCCAGAGACTTAAACGTGAAGCTACCAGAAAGGATAAAAGACCTAAACATTGAGTTCTACATTGACTTCTTTATATTGAGCAACTGCGATGTGGTGGGTATTAGCAACAGTATCTTTAGCTTTACGGCTTGTATGTTGAATAAGCGCGGCAAAACGTTTGTGCGTCCACACTGGGATTTCTCGACGAAATTTACAGTCTTTGATCCTTGGAATAGTAAACCGCTTTTGTATTTGGGAGGAGAACGCGCTGAGTTATCTAAGACTTTTGCTGAGGCTCTGTACGTTACCCATATGACCCAAGGTATCTTTGGAGTACTCAAACTTATATTCATTTACTTTCCTAAGAGTCGTATAAAAATGTTGGTACTCCGAACATACCTAGGCTACCAAATTGATGGCATCGTGGGTGTTGTTAAAACCTTGTTGTATACATTCGGTTGGCGCTCTGTATGGAAAACACCAGGGCTTTTCACTCGAAGTAATTTTTAAAAAGAACGTGTCGCAACAACAACACCATTTCATCCATCCTGGGGACATGCATTCTATGTCAAGAAAAAGGCTCTGTCTCGTTAAAAGGTAAGTGTTGGAAACGCGAGCATCATTCTGTATGAAAGCCCGAACTTAATTCTATTTTAAAATCCTTGCCCCAAGAGATAGGGGGATTCGTTTCTACTGCCATATCAAAAGAAAAGGGCAGGTTTAAAACCTGCCCGGATGCTGAACCAGAAAACCTAAAATTCTTTAAACCAGAACCTTCGCTAAAATCGGTCCAACACGAGTGGCGATTTCTGGAACGTAGACCTGCGACACGTAATCAGCAATCATCCTATCTGTGTTGAACAGCGGTGCATTTGTCTTGATTGATGCCTTCATCATCTGCACCCAGCGGTGAGGAGTGCCGTTAGCATCCTGGTCATAGTACAAAGGCACTATTTGCTCTTCCAAGAGCTTATAAAGTGATTCCGAATCTATACTATCTTGTAAATCCTGATCGCTGGTGTGAGCATCCTCACCAATTGCCCAACCATTTATCCCTTGACCATTGGCATCTGTTTTGTATCCTTCGCACCACCAGCCATCTAGCACGCTGCAATTGATGCCACCATTAAAACAAACTTTTTGCCCACTTGTCCCAGATGCCTCTAAGGGGCGACGGGGATTGTTCAACCAGACATCAACACCCTGCACGAGTTTTTGACCAACGTAAATATCGTAGTCTTCAATAAATGCGACTCGATGCTGAATTGCTGAATGTTGACACCACTCCATCAAGCGTTGAATAATCCGTTTGCCTTCTTCATCTGCTGGGTGAGCTTTACCTGCAAAGATAATTTGTACGGGACGTTGGGCATTACCAAAAATTCTTAGCGCCCGTTCGGCGTCACGTAAAAGCAGATGACCGCGCTTATATGGGCTGAAGCGTCTAGCAAATCCGATAGTCAACACGTTGGGATCAAGCAGTGTTTCTGTTGCCTGAATTTTTTCGTACTCTTCACCGCGCTGTTCCCGTGCTTTCTTAATTCTATGGCGGGTGTGAGCAATGAGTCGCTCTTTCAGGACTAGGTGTCGCCACCACAGTTCCTCATCTGGAATTTCATCAATTTTCTCCCACGTCTTCGGGTCGATAACACGAGTTTTCCAGTCTGCGCCTAAGTATTGAGCGTACAACTCTGCTAACAAGGGAGCAGTCCAAGTGGGTGCATGAACGCCATTGGTAATATAACCGATAGGCACTTTGTCTTCAGGACGTTCTGGATACAGAATCGTCCACATTTTGCGAGAAACCTGACCGTGCAATTCACTCACGCCATTGGCAGCACGGCACATCCGCAGTGCCAAAACTGTCATGCCAAAGGGTTCCCAAGGGTCGCCCAGTCGCCGTGCGCCCAAGGCAAGGAATTGCTCGCGCGAAAGGCGTAGCTTGGTCCAGTAATGGGCAAAGAAAGAGTCTATCAAATCAGGCGAGAAGACATCGTGTCCTGCGGGAACTGGTGTGTGGGTGGTGAACACGCAACGATTTCGCACGTCGGCTTCGATGTCGTAGAAGGATTTGCCAGTGCGCTCAATTTCTTGCCTGGCAATTTCTAAGGTACAGAATGCCGCGTGACCTTCGTTGAGGTGATGGACAGAAGGTTGAATTCCCAAAGCAGTCAGCGCTTTCACTCCGCCAATTCCCAAGACGACTTCTTGGGCAATGCGAGTTTCTTGGTTACCACCGTAAAGGTGTCCAGTCAGCCAGCGGTCGATAGGATCGTTGTCATGGCGATCGCTATCCAATAAATACAGACTGACGCGCCCTACTTGCACTCGCCAAATCTGCACTTTCACCAATCGTTGGCGAACTTCTACTTCTATCCTGATTGGTTCCCCTTGGTCATTTTTGATTAACTCCAAAGGCATCCGAGAAAAGGGGTTGTCAACGTAGTAATCTTCTTGCCAACCGTTGCGGTTCAACCGCTGTCGGAAGTAACCTTGGCGATACAGCAAGCCTATACCAACCATTGGGACTCCCAAATCTGATGCTGATTTCAGGTGATCCCCTGCGAGAATGCCCAAACCCCCAGAATACACAGGGAGAGATTCATGAATACCAAATTCCGCGCAAAAGTAAGCAATCGGGTGTTCTTGGGTAATCTGCGGTGCTACGCGACTCACCCAAGTCTCTTTTGTGGTGATATATTCGTCAAACTCACGCACCAGTGCCCCGATCTGCTTGAGGTAAAAGGGGTCTTCAGCAAGCTGTGTGAGGCGTTCGTGTGTCGCTGAGTTTAAGATTTCTACTGGATTGTGCCCGCAGCGTTCCCATGCCTGGGGATCAATGGTTTGAAACAGCGCAATGCGATCGCTCGTCCAACTCCACCAATAGTTATAAGCCAAATCTGCTAAGCGCTTGAGTGGAAAAGGTAATTTCTCACGCAGCGCCAAAGCTGCGGTGTTTGCACTGCTGATGTTCATAATATTCTACGTTCTGTGTTAGTTTTTCTCTTTTACCGTCAAAATCTGCTTGCAAAACAATTGCTCCTTTTCGGTTTTTGCGCTTTATTCTGCGTCTGGGAATTATCCTCTTATGCGTGGAGCAGTTTTTCGACGGTTTTTATTTTTTCCAGACTTCTTCCAAATCATCCTTCTTTTTTGCTAATTTTGACAGCTTTTCTACATCAAATTAATTGACATTGTTTTAATTTAGTTTTTGTCTTGTTAGATTTTGTAAACTACCTAGACTTCCGGAAGCGGTAAGTGTAAAATTTCTCCCGCTTCTGCGCATTTGTGGGAAACAAGCGTGCGTTGTTGTTCCAACAAGCAATCAATACAAAGGAACTTCGGGGTTGTTTACAGAAGCTGGGGTATAGGGTGTAAGGCGTGGCATCAGCCATAGGGCGTGCCGTAGGCTAGGACACGTAAGCGCAAAGCGTGCCGCAGGCATACGCGTAGCGTCTCGTAAGTCCTGCGGACGTGCCCTCTCGGTGCGCAGCGTCTCCGACAGGAGAAGAGAATAAATAAGAGTTTCAGAGAGTTCTTGCGTAAGTCTTATTGATCTTACAACAGTAATTTTACTGAAAATTGGTAATTTCTTGAACAAAGTTGATATATGAGTTTTTTCATACTGAAATCTTCACCATACTTCATCATATCTAAATAAAAAGCACTGATAGTTCACATTTATATCTACTAGAATAACCTCAATAAAATCATCATTTTTTTTGAACAAAAATAAAGAGGTATGAAAATGGCTACTTCGGGCAATACTAATGGTTTCATCCCTATACTGAAACTTCACAATTTTCAGAAGAATTTAAATGCCACCTTTACAATAAAGTGAATAATAAGAATCATAATATTCCTGTAGACAGGTACAAGTCAGTATCAGGGTTGATGAAAAAACTTCAATCCTTTTTTTAGGAAAAATAATTTAAGCATAAGCCTTAATTATTTCTCTTCTAAACCGCCACAAAAGACACAAAACAGGGAGTTAATACCACTAAGGTCAAACGGTAATATTTACCGGAAGTGAATTGTATCAAAAACAATTGTAGTGTTGTTTTCTGTATTTTGGATAGACGCGAACTTACGAGAAACTATCCTATCAGAAATAAACGCAGTTTCTCTATGCCTAGAACATCGATACAGTAATCGGAGTGGTCATGAGAAAATGCGACTTTTGACGTGCTATTTTTAAACAGATTCTGGGATAACTCTACTGAATTGGTGTTTTAGCAATGATTAGCTTCATTATGCATAACTTTAGATGAACCCTGACAAAAAGTTCATCATTATCCCTTATCACTCTACTAACCATGCAACTTTATACACCTACAGACGTTCACCAGCTTCAACAAGACCTTCCCTACTTAATTGAAATCATGGAGTGGCTTAAAAATTTTGTGGCAAAACCTCACCCTGATTTAGGGAGATCTGGTGTTGTTTGCCCTTTTGTGCCTCCCTCACTAAAGTTAAACAGCATTCGACTAACAGTTCTTCGTTCTAAAAATTTGGCTTTGCAGGAAATTGCAGACATTATTTTACCCTACCTAGATATCTTCCTTGAGTTAGAACCAAGAGAAAAACCAGCTGCCCTGAACAAAGCAATATTATTCATCTTTCCTGATATCGATATAGAGGATGCTCCCAAAATAATTGATGTTGTCCACAAACAACTTAAGCCTTTTTTTGTTAAAGCAGGACTGATGATAGGGGAATTTCACAACCGTACTGAAAGCCCAGGTCTGCACAACCCAAACTTCCGTCCACTTCGTAGCCCCATCCCCATGCTGGTTATCCGCCCGATGACTGAAGCTGACCTTACTTTTATGCATCATGCAGACGATCCGCACTTAAGTATTACCTCTCACGAAGCTTATTTAAAGCATTTTGCTCATAAAATTAAAGATGAAAAAAAGTTAAAAAATGCTCATCAACTATTGGAGTTAGCACACAAGCAACTGCAAGAAGAAAATAGAGTGCATTGAAATGTTACTCAGTCATAAGTCAAGTTGCTCCTTCCGAGAAACTACTGATTCATCAACTTAATTCATAAGAGTAATATTATCTCTGTGAATTTGTATTACTAGTACTACTCGACCGAAATAACTAGACAGTTAAAAACTGGCATAAAATTTGATTTTCTAAGCATTACAGGCTGGGAGCATCTCATTTTTGTAAACAGATATGCTCAGAAATCCCGAAAGCGGCAACTAGAGTTTGTAGTTGAGTCTATATCTACAAAAGTGAAATGCACGCTTACAGGATTTTGCCTTCTGCCTCCTTACTTCTGTCTTCTTGCACTAGTATTCAAGTGATAAAAGTTGGTAACTGAGTCTATTGATTAACAAAGATTAACAAAGCCATTTTTCTAACAAGGTATCTATGCGCTTAACAGATGAAAATTTACACCTCCAATCAAATATTCAGTTAGAAAAGCAACTTAACTATTGGAAACAGCAGTTGGCAGGTGCAACGCCAGTACTGGAATTGGCTACGGATAGACCACGCCTATCAGTGCCAACTTATCAAAGTGCAAAGCAATCTTTCGTACTACCCCAGAGTTTATCGGCAGCATTGGATACATTGTCACAGCAAGAGGATGTGACACTGTTCATGACATTGTTAGCGGCATTCAAAACCCTACTGCACCGCTACAGTGGACAACAAGACATTCTGGTTGGTTCTCCTATTGTGGTGGAGAATGAAAGGCTAAATGGGCTGAAAGCTAATACCTTAGTGCTACGCACTGATATATCGGATAACGCCAGTTTTCGGGAACTGTTGCAAAAAGTTGGCTCAGTTGTTTTGCAAGCCAAAGCTCACCAGGACTTACCGTTTGAGAAGTTGGTGGAAGAACTGCAACCAGAGCAGCTCAGTTATCACCCTTTGTTCCAGGTGATGTTTGTTTTGCAGAATCAACCCAAACAAACATTGGATTTATCCGGATTGACCATCACACCCTCTGAATTAGATAAGGTGACATCCAAGTTAGATTTGACCTTGTCAATGGAAGAGACAGAACAAGGATTCAAAGGGGAGTGGGAATACAACGCTGAGTTGTTTGATGATGCCACGATAACCCGCTTGAATGGGCATTTCCAGACTTTGTTGGAGGGTATTGTGGCGAATCCAGAACAGCATATCTGCCAATTGCCACTGCTCACGCCAGATGAACAACAACAGTTACTTGTTGAGTGGAACAATACCCAAGTAGATTATTCCCAGCAATGTATTCATGAGTTGTTTGAGCAGCAGGTGGAAAAGACGCCTCATGCCGTGGCAGTGGTTTTTGAAGACAAGCAACTTACTTACCAGGATCTGAACAAAAAAGCAAATCGTCTAGCACATTACTTGCAAAAGCTGGGTGTCGGACCAGAAGTGCTAGTAGGGCTTTATCTTGAACGTTCTGTAGATGTAATAGTTGGTCTACTTGGCATTCTTAAAGCAGGCGGTGCCTACCTACCACTAGACCCCGCATTACCAGCTGAGGGCTTGGCGTTCCGGTTACAGGATGCCAAAGCAGCAGTGCTACTTACTCAGGCGCGACTTGTCGAGAGTCTTCCCGAACACACAACGCAAGTCGTTTGTTTGGACACGGATTGGGATACAATAGCTCAGCAACCTGATGCAAAACCGACTACCTCGGTGACGCCAAAGAATTTAATCTACGTACTCTATACCTCAGGCTCTACAGGCAGACCAAAAGGCGTTGCTGTTGAGCATCGGCAACTCTTCAACTACCTAAGTAGTATTCTCGAAAAACTACAGCCGCCATCAGGTGTCACTTTTGCTTGCGTTTCTACTTTCGCTGCCGACTTGGGCAATACAGTTATCTTTCCGTCCTTATGTACCGGGGGATGTCTCCACATAATATCTCAAGAGCGTGCAACGAACCCAGTAGCCTTGGCAGATTACTGTCGCAGCCATCCCATTGACTATCTCAAGATTGTTCCCTCCCACCTAACCGCCTTGCTGGCATATTCTCACCCTGAGCAAATTCTGCCCCGTCAGTGCTTGGTTCTGGGCGGTGAGGCTGCGACTTGGGATTTGATCGAACAGATCCGGCAACACGCCGAATGCCGCATACTCAACCATTATGGACCGACAGAAACCACAGTCGGCATACTTACTTATCCAGTTGAACTGCGTAACCCACAATCTGCAACGGTTCCCTTGGGACGACCGCTACCCAATACCCAGATATACTTGCTCAATGAGCACGGACAACCGATACCCCAGGGTGTGCAGGGCGAAATATACATCGGGGGTAATAACTTAGCAAGGGGTTACTTAAATCAACCAACACTAACGGCACAAAGATTTATACCAAATCCCTTTAGTGATGTGCCAAGAGCACGTTTGTACAAAACTGGAGATTTAGCCCGCTATCTGCCTGATGGTAACATTGAATTTCTTGGACGCAGCGATTATCAGGTAAAAATACGGGGCTTCCGGATTGAATTGGGAGAAATTGAAGCCACGCTTGGTGAACATTCGGCAGTGCAGCAGGCTTTAGTCATAGCAACAGAGGATGTTCCTGGCGACAAGCGGCTAGTGGCATATGTCGTGGTGAAACCGGAGCAAGACATTCCCCTACCAACTCAACTGCGCGGCTTTTTGCAGGAGAAGCTACCGGAGCATATGCTGCCAGCCGCCTTTGTCTTGTTGGATGTTATGCCATTAACACCCAATGGCAAGGTAGACCGTCGCGCCTTACCCGTTCCAGATACATCCAGTTACAGCCGCTCAAACAACTTTGTTGGACCTCGTAACGCCACACAAGAGGTCTTAGCCGCTCTTTGGGCGCAAGTATTAGGTCTGGAAAAGGTAGGCATTCATGACAACTTCTTTGAATTGGGCGGGCATTCACTGCTAGCGATGCAGGTGATTTCTCGCGTACGCCAAGCGTTCGGTGTAGAAATTCCTTTGCAGTTGCTGTTTGAAACACCAACCATCGCCGATTTAGCAACTGCCATTACCCAAAGCCAAAACCAGGGTACAGAGGAACACCAACCTATTGCCCGACTTGCCAACCGGCAGTCAGCCCCCCTATCCTTTGCCCAGCAGCGGCTGTGGTTTTTGGGACAACTGGAGCCAAACAGCGCAGCATATAACCTTACAGAGGCGATCGCTATAGTTGGCGACCTCAACGTAGAGGTATTGCAACAGTCATTAGATGCGATTGTTGCTCATCACGAGGTACTGCGAACGAACTTTATTGCATCTGATGGCGATCCAGTACAGGTGATTAGTGAATTTCGGTCAGTCGAACTGAAGATGATTGACCTGAAAGATTATCCGCTAAGCGAACGCAGCACCCAAGTAGAAAGACTGTTACAAGAGGAAGCGCAACGCCCCTTTAATTTAACATCAGATTTAATGCTGCGTGCGTGTTTGGTTGTGCGATTGGCTCCGCCACTGCCCCTTGGGCAATCGCCTCAAGAACATATCCTGCTGCTGGTGATGCACCACATTGCCACCGATGGTTGGTCGAAGGGTATTTTATTTGAGCAGTTGACAACTCTCTACCAAGCGTTCAATGGCGGTTTGCCCAATCCACTGCCTCCTTTGCCGATTCAGTATGCCGATTATGCAGTGTGGCAACGTCAACGGCTCTCGGGCGAGGTGCTAGAACAGCAACTGAACTATTGGAAGCAGCAGCTAGTGGGTGCTACCCCAGTACTGGAATTGCCCACGGATAGACCGCGACCACCTGTGCAGAGTTACCGAGGTGCAAAGCAATCATTTATACTACCTAAGAGTTTATCAAAAGCACTGCAGACACTGTCACGGCAAGAGGGTGTGACACTGTTCATGACATTGCTGGCAGCGTTCCAGACTTTACTATACCGCTACAGTGGGCAGGAAGACATTTTAGTTGGTTCTCCGATCGCAGGACGAAATCGGGAGGAAATAGAAGGGCTAATTGGATTTTTTGTCAATACCTTAGTTCTACGCACAGATGTGTCTGGCAACCCCAGTTTTCGGGAACTGTTGCAAAAGGTGCGCTCGCTAGCAATGTCCGCCTACGCTAACCAAGAGTTGCCGTTTGAAAAGCTGGTTGAACAATTGCAACCAGAGCGATCGCTCTCGTACAACCCCTTGTTTCAGGTGATGTTTGTCTTGCAAAATACACCCAAGCAAACATTAGAGTTACCAGGGCTGTCCTTAACTCGCTTTGAGGTCAATAATTTTACATCCACTTTTGATTTGACCTTGTCAGTGGTGGAGACAGAACAAGGACTTCAGGGTTTATGGGAATACAGTACTGATTTGTTTGATGCCGCTAGAATTGAGCGGATGAGCGAACATTTCCAGATATTACTCGAAGCGATTGTTACTGACCCACAGCAGCAAGTTACCCAATTGCCACTGCTGAGCGCAGATGAACGACAGCAGTTACTTGTTGAATGGAACAATACCCAGGCAGATTATCCACAGCAGTGTATCCACCAGTTGTTTGAGCAGCAAGTGGAAAAGACGCCTAATGCCGTGGCGGTGGTTTTTCAAGACAAGCAACTTACCTACCAACAGTTGAATAATCGCGCCAATCAATTGGCACACTACCTACAAACTCTGGGCGTAGGACCAGATGTACTCGTTGGGGTTTGTATCGAGCGTTCCCTAGAGATGGTAGTGGGACTGCTGGGAATTCTCAAAGCAGGTGGTGCTTATGTACCTCTCGACCCAGAGTATCCACAAGAGCGCTTAGAGTTCATGGTGGAGGACACCCAAACACCAGTGTTGCTCACCCAAAAGAAATTGGTTAATAGCTTACCAACTCATCAAGCGCAAGTCATTTGTTTGGATTCTGAGTGGGAACTCATTGTCCACCACAGCCAAGAAAACCCTGTGTCTGAGGTAACAGTTGATAACTTAGTTTACATCATCTACACCTCTGGTTCTACAGGCAAGCCTAAGGGTGTCATGATTGCTCACCGTGGAATCTGCAATCACCTCTACTGGCGGCAAGCAACGTTTGGATTAACCGAACAAGACAAAGTCTTACAGACCATTCCTTTTAGCTTTGACCCCTCAGTGTGGCAGATATTCTGGCCGTTGTCGTTTGGAGGACAATTGGTCATGGCTCGCCCTGGTGGACATCAAGACCCTGCTTATCTGGTTAAAGTATTTACCGAACAGCAAATTACTGTATCTGGGTTGGTACCATCGATCATCCAAGTTTTACTGGAACAAGAAGGAATTGAGAATTGCCAATCCCTGAGACACGTCACCACTGGTGGTGAAGCGTTAGCGATCGAACTTGGGGAACGCTTCTTGAACCGATTGAATTTGGACAATATTTTGATAAACTGCTACGGTCCGACAGAAGCTTCCATTGATGTCAGCACTTGGATATGCCAGCGCGGTACTAATTACACGATTGCTCCTATTGGTCGCCCCATTGCCAATGTACAGACTTATATATTGGATAAGAATTTGCAGCCTGTGCCTGCCGGTCACTCGGGTGAACTGCACATTGGCGGTGTCGGTTTGGCGCGAGGCTATCTCAACCGTCCGGAACTGACTGCAGAAAAGTTTATTCGCAACCCCTTTAGTAGCGTACCGGAGGCACGTCTTTATAAAACTGGGGACTTGGCGCGTTACTTACCGGACGGAAACATAGAATTCCTTGGTCGTATTGACCACCAAGTGAAGATCCGTGGGTTCCGTATTGAGTTGGGAGAAATTGAAGCCACTTTAGGTCAACATCCTGCACTGCAACAGAATTTAGTCATCATAAGAGAGGATATTCCTGGTGATAAGCGCCTTGTGGCATATGTGGTGGTACATCCAGAACAAGTTGCCCCAACTTCAAGTGAACTACGTGGCTTTTTGCAGGGTAAGCTACCTGAGTACATGGTGCCAAAAGCCTTTGTCTTTTTGGATGTTATACCATTAAATCCGAATGGCAAGGTGGATCGCCGCGCATTGAGAGCTCCGGATACAGCAGACTTGAGCGGTGTCAACAGGTTTGTGGCACCTCGTACCCCCACCGAAGAGGTATTAGCCGCTATTTGGACGCAAGTTTTGGGTTTGGAGCAAGTAGGCATCTACGATAACTTCTTTGAATTAGGAGGACATTCACTGCTAGCAACGCAAGTGATTTCTCGGGTACGCCAAACTTTAGGTTTAGAAATTCCGTTGCAGTTGCTTTTTGAGACACCAACAATTGCAGGTTTAGCTGAAGCAATTGTGCAGAGCCAGGCGGATAAGACAGAGGATGACGAAATCAGTCGCCTGTTAAATGAGTTGGAAGAGCTATCGGATGAGGAAGCCGAAAGCCTTTTAGCGCAAATGATGCAGCAACCTCACTAACAGGGTGTAAGGGAGCTTGGGAAAAATTTTTCACCACTCCCAACACCCCTTACCCAATCTGATTTGTATCAAAAAGTTTGGTTTCATCTAGAATTTGCAATTTAAATAAGGATTAGTAAGTATGGATAATATCAGCCAAAAAATTGCCGCTCTTTCACCAGCCAAAAGGGCGTTACTAGAGTTAAAACTTAAGAACAAAACTACTGACGTAAAAACACAGCAGACGATTCCAAAAAGAACTAATGAATCAACTGCTCTTTTATCGTTCGCACAACAGCGACTGTGGTTTTTGGAGCAACTAGAGCCAAACAGCCCGCTGTATCATATTGCAGAGGTTCTAAGGTTACAAGGCGACCTGAATGTGAATGTATTGCAACAGTCATTAGATGGGATTGTTGCTCATCACGAGGTATTACGAACCAACTTTATTGCACAAGATGGTGACCCAGTACAGGTCATTAGTGAGCCTCGGTCCGTGGAACTTAAGGTGATTGATCTGACGGGTTATCCGCCAACCGAACGTTCCACACAAGTACAACAACTGTTACAAAATGAGTCGCAACGACCTTTCGATTTAACATCAGATTTAATGTTTCGTGCTTGCTTGGTGCAGCTTGAACCGCAAGAGCATATCCTAGTGCTGGTCATGCACCACATTGCTTCTGATGGCTGGTCAAGAAGTATTTTATTTGAGCAGTTGACAACTCTGTATCAAGCGTTCAAGGAGGGTTTGCCCAATCCATTGCCAAAACTGCCCATTCAATATGCTGACTATGCAGTATGGCAACGCCAATGGCTCTCAGGAGAAGTACTCGAAAACCAACTTAACTATTGGAAACAGCAACTCAAAGGTGCAACTCCGGTACTGGAATTGCCCACAGATAGACAACGACCACCAGTGCAAACTTACCGAGGTGCAAAGCACTTCGTTGTACTACCCCAGAGTTTATCCCAAGCGCTATCAACACTGTCACGGCAAGAGGGTGTGACGTTGTTCATGACCTTCTTGGCAGCATTCCAGATCCTACTACACCGTTATAGTGGACAAGAAGATATTGTAGTTGGGTCTCCGATCGCAGGGCGAAATCACCCAGAAATAGAACGGTTAATTGGATTTTTTGTCAATACCTTAGTGCTTCGCACGGATATGTCTGGCAACCCCAGCTTTCGGGAACTGTTGCAAAAAGTACGAGCGATGGCAATGTCCGCATACGTTAACCAAGATTTGCCGTTTGAAAAGCTGGTTGAAGAACTGCAACCAGAGCGCTCTTTGAGTTACAATCCCTTGTTCCAAGTCATGTTTGCTTTTCAAAATACACCGCAGCAAACATTTGAGTTGCCAGGACTGACCATCACTTCCACATATGTAGATAGATTGACATCGAAATTTGATTTGACATTGTTTATTGTGGAGACAGGACAGGGACTACAGGAAATATGGGAATACAACACTGACCTGTTTGATGCTTCCACCATAAGCCAGATAAGTGGACATTTCCAGACATTACTTGAGGGAATTGTTGCTAACCCACAACAGCACATTAGCAAATTGCCACTGCTTACAGCAGATCAACAGCACCAGTTACTGTTTGAGTGGAACAATACCCAAACAGACTATCCGCACAAATGCATCCATGAGTTGTTTGAACAACAGGTAAAGCTAACCCCGGATGCAGTAGCAGTGGTATTTGAAAACCAGCAATTAACCTACCGGGAGTTGAATAATCGTGCAAACCAGTTGGCGCACTATCTAAGGGATTTTGGAGTGGGACCAGATGTGTCGGTTGGTATCTGTGTGCAACGTTCCTTAGAAATGGTCGTGGGAGTGTTGGGAATTCTCAAAGCAGGCGGGGCTTATGTACCTTTAGATCCAGCGTATCCCCAAGAGCGACTGAGTTATATGCTTCAAGATTCACACGCAGCGGTGCTGTTGACGTGCGAGAATTTAGTTACTGTATTACCGGAACATGATGCGCACGTAGTTTGCTTAGATACAGATTGGGATGTTATTGCCCAGGCAAGTAAAGAGAATGTGGTCAATGAAGTTCAGCCAGAAAACTTAGCTTACGTCATTTATACCTCGGGTTCCACAGGTATGCCAAAGGGGGTAGCAATGAAACAACTTCCCCTTTCGAATCTCATCTCCTGGCAACTTGAAAATAGCACAGTTTCTACTGGGGCAAGAACTGTGCAATTTTCTCCCATCAGCTTTGATGTCTCGTTCCAAGAAATATTTTCTACCTGGTGTTCCGGTGGAACATTGATATTAATCACAGACGACTTGCGACGCGATGCAACGGCTTTATTAGATTTTCTCAACCATAAAGCAATAAACAGACTATTCCTACCCTTTGTTGCCTTACAGCAACTTGCTGAAGTTGCTGTTGGTTCAGAATCAGTACCAATCCATTTGCAAGAAATCATTACCGCAGGCGAACAGTTGCAGATTACACCTGCCCTGACTAACTTGTTCAGCAAGTTACCCAGTTGTACTTTACACAATCATTATGGACCATCAGAAAGTCATGTAGTCACCGCCTTTACCTTGGCTGATTCTGTACAGAGTTGGGCTGCTCTACCACCCATTGGTCGCCCCATTGCCAACACTTCTATCTATATTCTCGACTCAAATCTACAACCAGTACCCATTGGTGTACCTGGAGAACTGTACATTGGTGGTGTTGCGCTAGCGCGAGGTTATCTCAATCGTCCGGAGTTGACTGCGGAAAAATTTATCCGCGACCCCTTCAGCCAGAAAGAGAAGGCATATATGTACAAGACAGGGGACTTAGCTCGTTACTTGAGCGATGGTAATATTGAGTACTTTGGACGCTGCGATAACCAAGTAAAGATACGAGGATTTCGCATTGAATTAGGAGAGCTAGAAGCTGTCCTGAGCCAACACCCATCCGTACACCAAGCTGTCGTTATTGTCCGTCAAGACGTTCCCGGTGATAAACGCTTGGTAGCCTATGTTGTGCCGGATCAAGACTCAGTACCTACAACAGGTGAATTACGTAATTTCCTCAAGGAAAAGCTACCAGAGTACATGGTTCCTTCGGCTTTTGTATTGTTGGATGTGCTGCCCCTCACTCCTAGTGGCAAAGTAAACCGCCGCTCCCTACCAGCGCCTGACATCACAAAACTAGAGCCAGAAGCAAGTTATGTTGCCCCCCGTAATGATACAGAACATCAGCTAACCCAGATTTGGGCAGAAATTTTGGGCATCCAACCCGTTGGCGTCAGGGACAACTTCTTTGATCTCGGCGGACATTCTTTGCTTGCAGTCAAGTTATTCGCCCAAATCGAGAAGAAATTCGCCAAAAAACTTCCCCTGGCTACCCTCTTCCAATCAGGTACAGTGGAAGCCATTGCTCAATTGCTTTCTCCAAAAGAAAAACCAGTTGATAATCAGGTTTTGGCAGGGGCACATGAGCACACATCAGAAGCTAGTTGGTCATGCCTGGTTCCAATTCAAACCAAGGGTTCCAAGCCGCCTTTGTTCTGTATCCACCCGCTTGGTGGAGAAACTCTGTGTTACCGCAATTTGTCACTGCATTTGGGACAGGAGCAACCACTTTATGGGCTACAACCGCAAGGATTAGATGGAAAACAGCTTCCCTTAACCCGGATTGAAGAAATGGCAGCGCTCTACATTAAAGAAATTCAGACCATTCAACCCAATGGTCCTTATTTTCTCGGTGGGTACTCGATGGGAGGTATCATTGCATACGAAATAGCTTATCAACTTAACAGGCAAGGTCAGAAAGTGGCTCTTCTAGCTATGTTTGATAGCGGTATTCCAGGTACTGCCACACGATTGCCATTGATTTCGCGAATTTTCATGCACATAAATAATTTGTTACAACGAGGTCCTTCCTACCTGAGGAAAAAGCTTATAGGCTGGTTCGAGTGGGGCAACTACCATCTTCGAGCAAAATATATGCATTTTTTAGGGATAAAGGAGCCTCTACCTAAGGAGGACAGGCACTGGGACATCATAGACGCTAATATGCTGGCTTGGAGCGAATATACTTACCAACCTTACTCAGAGCAAATCACTCTTTTACGGGTTGACGAGAACAGCCATGATTCACAAGACCATGCTGTTGGCGTTAAATCCGAGCCGCTCCTGGGTTGGGATAAGCTAGTCAGTGGAGGAATAGATGTCCATTACATTCCCGGCTCTCACTTTACGCTGTTCGATGAACCCCATGTACGGATACTGGCAGAGAAATTGAAGCCTTGCTTGGAAAAGGCGCAGCGTAATTCGTAATTAGTAATACTTCCTTCTGCTGACGTAGACGCGCTCACGCAAAGCGTGCCGCAGGCATACGCGAACGGAAACCCTTCTTTGAACCTAAGAAAGGAATTAGTGGCTCAATGACCCTCGCTGAGTTCCTGAGCCCTGCGGACACTCTGCGCGCAATTCGTGGCTCCTCCGCAGGAGGCACGCTCAAATTCAACGAAAAAAACGGCTTTCCTCCCCATCTCTCTTAGAGTGGGGAGAAAAGCCGCCAGCCATTTCTTGGGGCATAGGGTACTGGCATTGTGTTTTGGTGCAAAAAAGCCCCTTGCCCAAATCCCCACCTTAAGAAAAATGGGGATTTTTAAAATTCGCTCATTCAAAATATGCCCTATGCCTGCGGCACGCCAAGGGCTAACGTGCCCGCAGGGCATACAAAAAAGAAAAAAGGATTCAGCAAAGAATGAATTTTGTTTTTTCCACAGAGAAATCTGGAGAGAAGTTGCAAGGAGAGTTTCCTCCTTTGCAAACTGAGCCCAAAGCGTCCCGTGAGGGATACGGGGGGCTAGTGACCCCATTCGCTATCCACGTAGCCCAAATTCATGACAGATTCTGGCTCCTGAATTCTGAAGTCTTTTTTGGTAATCTATGACTGCAAAGGAGTGATCTAGAGAAATTAATTTGACTTAGTATCTCGAAGATATTTATATCTTTTATAAATTTTTCATCAAATTAAAAATTAGCAAGGCTGCAACTGGGTGCCATGCAACTCTAAGAACATTATAGAATACGTCATTATTAAAAAATCTCAATAGCCACCTAAATCCTTACTATAGGAATCCATGCAGGGATTGTGAACTTATCGTTAAGCAAGTCCTGAGCCCAGAGTCAGTTTTGACAAGTGAGATCTTGACTTTTGACGGCCCAGACTGTCGGTTTCGCAACTCAAATGGGACTGCTATAGTTTTCTTTTTGCTCACTTTTTCCTGTAGAACTCATATTAAAATTTTTATGAAGAAGTTCTTAAAAATTTGATGAACATCCTGCATTTCTCATATGATTTTCTGTTGTTTCCTGTCCACTATTAAAATTAATTGAATATACTGAAGGACTTTCACGAAGGAGAATCGAAATGGGACTTAGCAATGGTCTGTCAGATCCAAATAAAAAGAATATGGTGGTGGCTGACTGCACAAAGTTGTTAGACACGCAGGTTGCTTCAATGGGAGGAGTTTCTGGTCTCGCCTTGAAAGCCGGCTACGCGGCTGTAAAAGGAATAGCGCCCAGTTATTGTGGCGAAGCCATCGAGCGGCTTTTGCCGGAATCTTTCACGGCACTCGATCCCATTTGGAGTGAGGGCATACAAACGGGCAACCCGGCTGAACACCTGATCCAGAACCGCTCTCGCACGGCGGACGCGTTACTGAGCATCACTGACACAAAGATCGAGAAAAGCAAAAACACAACCGTGAAAGGGGTATATAACAGACTCCGCAACTCAGCTAAGAAGCACGTGGAGGAGGCGGTACCGGGCTTAGCCAAGATCATTGATAACTACACCAAGAGCTGAGGGCTTATTTGGTGATAGCTGTTGACTGCTGAGTGTTAACACTCAACAGTCTCAAGTTACCTGTTTGAATGCAACTTGGTATAGTAAATATAATTACGCCAGTTCAAATACGTTGTTAAAGACAATTTGTTCAAGCGATCGCCCAAAAAGTGCATTGGCGACGGTCAAATTATTTGTCGCTCAAGAAGAACGCGTTACAAGTCGCCAACATTCACAAGCAATTTCCCAATCTTCTTGAGTGTGAATTACCAATACCCGCACTGCTGAGTCAGAAGTGGCAATATCGATATCAACAGGCTTGTGTGCATTTTTTTCGTCGTCAAGTTGTAGCCCTAAAAATCCAAAAGC
Organism: Kalymmatonema hyalinum WJT4-NPBG1; assembly: GCA_019359075.1. Lineage (GTDB taxonomy): Bacteria > Cyanobacteriota > Cyanobacteriia > Cyanobacteriales > Nostocaceae > Kalymmatonema > Kalymmatonema hyalinum. The sequence goes on along the minus strand of JAHHIB010000016.1, from coordinate 33,482 downwards.
TTCACAAGCTGCGGCGCGAATGTCAGGAGTATTTTCACCCACACCTGCGGTAAACACCAATGCATCTAATCCCCCTAAGCTAGCGAGCATCGCACCGATATAAGACCGCAGGCGATGCACGTAAATATCCCACGCCAGTTGAGCACGGGAATTACCTTGAGAAATTGCCTCCCTAATCTGTCGCATATCATTAGAGACGCCAGAAATTCCACGTAAGCCGGAAGCACGATTTAGCACATGATCGAGATGCTCAACCGAGTTATCAGATTGCCGTAATAGGTGAATCAGAATCCCTGGATCAACAGCACCAGAACGAGTGCCCATCATCAATCCATCTAGCGGTGTAAATCCCATAGTCGTGTCAACGCTGCGACCGTTTTTTATCGCGGCTAAAGAGCAACCGTTGCCCAAATGACAGGTAATGAGCCGCACAGATGCTAATTCTCGACCGAGGATGCGAGCAGCACGCGCAGCGCAGTACTGATGACTGATGCCATGGAACCCATAGCGACGGATACCTTGCTCTACCCACTCGTAGGGACCAGGATAGATGGCTGCTGCATCAGGGAGATGAGAATGAAATGCCGTATCAAATACTGCGACTTGAGGAACAGATCCCCAATGTTGCTCAATCGCCTCTATGCCTTCCAAATTCGCTGGATTATGGGCAGGGGCAAGGGTTGCAAGATGGGCGATCGCCTTTTTCACTTCCTCGGTAATTTCTACACTTTCACGGTAATCTTGTCCACCATGTACCACGCGATGCCCCACTACATCAATTTCTGATGGCTGAGTAATCACCTGAGTGGAACCGTTGCACAGTGTATCAAGCATACGAGCCATGACTTGATCTCGTGAGTCTGCTGGGATTTTCTCTTGCAATTCACCCTTGGCTGTTTTGACCTCGATTTCTGCAAAGCCTTGTTGGTGAGCCCAGTCTACTTTCGCTTCCCAAAGGGGTTTCAGCGGTTCTTCGGGGATATCACCCGTAATCTCGTACAAACAACTCTTTTGACTGCTCGATCCGGCATTCAGTACCAGTATTTTCATAGTCAGCAGAAACTCATTTTCACAGTGGCTATGGCAGAAACAATTATGAGATGATTTCACTCAACGAACATCTGTCTAATGTGTCGTGTCCTAAATATTTTTAACAAATAATATTACGAACAACAAAGAAAAGATGAACTTAAGCAATTTACTGGAAAAAGAACTTGCCCGATGGAATGATATTATTTCTATCCGTACGAATGATCCCCGAGCTTACATACACCGGGGGATGGTTCATTTTAAGCTAGCTAACATCGATGAGTCTATTGCTGACTTCGACATTGCAGAACAACTAGACTCTCGTTTAACACCATACTTGTGGCAGCGGGGGCTATCATACTACTACGCTGAAAAATTTGCTGATGGTGCCAAACAATTTGAGGTGGACTTGAGCGTCAACTCTCAAGATGTGGAAGAAACAATATGGCGCTATCTTTGCATCGCCCGCCTTTACGGTGCTGCCAAAGCACGTCAGTCTTTGTTACCAGTAAAAAATGACCCCCGACTTGTGATGCAGCGCGTATACGATTTGTATGCAGGACATTGTTCAACAGATGATGTCCTGGCTGTTGGCACGAATAACGACAAGCGTGCCAAGTTTTACGGTTATCTTTACATAGGATTGTATTTTGAAGCAGAGAACCGAACAGACCAAGCGCGGCACTACATGACTCAAGCATTCAACGAATACGAGATTGACGATTATATGTGGCACGTGGCTGCCATACACCAAAAATTGCGAGGGTGGGATTAGGTGCTAATCTTGCCTCCTGAAAAGTTTCCACTTTGTTTTTCAAGAAACATCTGAAGTTTAACGGTATCGCGGAAGTCCCCACCCTCAACGCAGTAGGGTGGGGATGGACAGCGGACAATGAGGAAAACACCTCTGACCAATATTAGGTAATAACAGTTGGCTTATCCATGCCAGTCAATGCACGAATCTGGGCAATTTCATCTGCAATGGTGATGAGTTCCGCCAATGCTTGTTGCGGATCAAGATTCTGCTTTGCCGGATCAGGTTCGTAGCTTTCTAAATAAAGCCTTAATGTCGCGCCTTGTGTGCCTGTACCGGATAGCCGGAAGACAATCCGCGAACCATCGCTGAAGCCAATGCGAACCCCTTGCTTGTGACTGATGCTACCATCAATCGGGTCGGTATAGCTGAAGTCATCAGTGTACTTAACCTCATAAGAACCAAACCGCTTTCCTTTGAGGTTTGGCACAATAGCACGCAGACTTGTGATTAAGCTGTTCGCGCGATCGCTATCTACCTCTTCATAGTCATGGCGAGAGTAATAATTGCGCCCGTAGGTTTGCCAATGTTCTTTGACAATCTCTTCGACTGACTGTTGCCGTACTGCTAAGATATTTAGCCAGAACAACACTGCCCAGAGTCCATCTTTCTCGCGGATATGGTTGGAACCTGTGCCGAAACTCTCTTCACCGCAGAGGGTTGCTCTACCTGCATCTAGCAGATTTCCAAAGAACTTCCAGCCTGTGGGAGTTTCATAACACTCAATCCCAAGTTGTTTCGCCACACGGTCTGGTGCTTGACTGGTGGGCATAGAGCGGGCGATTCCTGCCAAACCAGAGCTATATCCAGGAACCAATTTGGCATTTGCTGCTAATATTGCTAAGCTATCGCTGGGAGTGACGAAAAATCGGCTACCCAGAATCATGTTGCGATCGCCATCTCCATCGGAAGCAGCACCGAAATCAGGAGGATTTTCCCCGAAGAGAATTTCCACCAAATCATGAGCGTAAACGAGGTTGGGGTCGGGATGTCCACCGCCAAAGTCCTCCAGAGGTGTGCCATTCGTGACAGTCCCTTGCGGTGCGCCCAAACGCTCCTCAAAAATATTGTGAGCATAAGGACCCGTCACAGCGTGCAACGAGTCGATACACATACGGAACTGCCCGTTGGTGACCAGTTCCCGGATACGGTCAAAGTCAAACAGCGACTGCATTAACTCTGCATAGTCTGCAACAGAATCAATGACTTCCACCGCCATATCACCTATATTAAACTTTCCTAATGTATCAAGATTGACATCAGGAGCTTCCAATATTTTGTAGCTATCAATCTCTTTGCTACGTTGATACATGGCTTCCGTCACTTTTTCTGGGGCTGGTCCACCATTATCAATGTTGTATTTTATTCCAAAATCACCCTCTGGACCACCAGGGTTGTGGCTTGCGGAAAGGATTATACCACCAAAGGTGCCATACTTGCGAATAATAGCAGAAGTAGCCGGGGTAGAAAGAATCCCACCTTGACCGACCAGCACTCGACCAAAGCCATTAGCGGCTGCCATTTTCAGGATAATTTGAATTGCCTGACGATTATAGTAGCGACCATCGCCTCCCAAAACCAGAGTCTGACCTTGATATCCTTGCAGGCTATCAAAGATGGACTGCACAAAGTTTTCTAAGTAATGAGGCTTTTGGAAGACAGAAACTTTCTTTCTTAGTCCAGAAGTACCTGGTTTCTGGTCGGTAAACGGTTGGGTTTGTATAGTTTTGCTAACCATAGCGATATTTGAGGCAGAGTTCACAACAAAAATTGCTTGATAGTCCTAACACTACTTAAGCAGATGTTGCCGCAACAACCTCGTGTTAAGTTCTAATTTCCCTCCTCAGGTCGAATCTTAATGGAGCTTATATCTCATTTAGCGGTATGTTTGAAATAGGCATTTTGCCTAATGACAGCGCTTTTCACATGATTAGACCCTCCGGGTTCGCAGTCGCCTGCGGAGGGAAACCCTCCCGCAGCGCTGACTCACCACAAATATTTGGGTGGGCATTGCCCGTAAAAGCCCATAGGGTGCACTTTTGAGATATTCGTGAGCAATGCCCACCTTACAGAAAACCGCTGTATATTTTGTTATGGAAACAAACTGCATAGCTGCTAAATTCTCAGATTTCCTACATAGATTTAACTGCTTACTTGCACGCTCAGCACAATCAATCAGCACACACTCCTTAGTCACAGATGACTTTTATCAAAAGGAGATTGGCAATGGCTAATCACAAATTTTTCCAGCTAAACCTTGCTATTTCCCACTCACAAGGCATACACAAATTATTTGCTACAGCGATATTGCTGTTTACTATAGTTTATCCGTCCTCATTTGCTCAAGCATCTCAGTCAAATGATAAGCATTTCAACAATACTTTCGGACTGCAGAGTTTAGAGCCAGGAGTGAACCCAGTTGGAGATCAGCCTCAACCATTAGTCGTAGCTAGAAGATACGACAGAAGATCCCGAGTTCGCAGAATAATCATTGGCGGACCAGTCAGGCGAAATCAAGTTAGACGAGTCCGTGTACGACCAGTCAGGCGAAATCGAGTTCAACGAGTTTATCAACCAGTCAGGCGAAATCGAGTTCAACGAGTTTATCGACCAGTCAGGCAATACAACAGATACAGGGGTCAGCGGGTGTACGTACGGTAAAGAATTATTGGGGTGCGTCAGCAGGAGCTTGACGCCCCTGCAGTCTCTGATTCTGATTTAGACGACAAAAATCAAGCTTTCGCGACTTCTACCATCTGAATCACTGCGCCTAACCCAGCGCTCATTTCTTGTGGTGTGATTTTGCCGTCTTTGTTGACATCTAGCGCATCAAACACGGCGTCGGTTCCCATCCATTCTTCGCGGGTGATGAAGCCATCGCCATCTAAATCGTAGATATGAAAAATATCCTGAGTGGCATGGCTGAGGGTATCTTCTCCGTCCAAACGGGCAAGTCGTTCTGCCAGTAGTGTTTCTAAAGTTTCCAGTGCCTTGGTAAAACCTTTGATACCTTCTTCCAATTTTTCGGATGCCATGCGGTCAGCAGCGTGCATCTTGTCAAAGGTAGCTTTGTCCATCGCTATCTTTTCGATGTCTGTTGCTGCTGCTTTGGCGGGGTCAAGTTTACGAGGTAGTTCCCCAGTTGTTGCGTTCAATTCAGCCAACAGTGCTGGAGAAATGGTCAGCAAGTCACAGCCAGCGAGTTCTGTAATTTCACCAACGTTGCGGAAACTAGCTCCCATGACTAGAGTTTTATAGCCAAATTTCTTATAGTAGTTGTAAATTTTTGTAACAGAAACGACTCCTGGGTCTTCAGCAGGAGAGTAACTATCACGTCCGGTTTCTTTTTTGTACCAGTCAAGAATGCGCCCAACAAAAGGGGAAATCAGAGTCACACCAGCTTCCGCACAGGCGATCGCCTGATGAATCCCAAACAAAAGAGTCAAGTTGCAATGAATACCCTCTTTCTCCAAGATTTCCGCAGCACGGATACCTTCCCAGGTAGAGGCGATTTTGATCAGAACGCGATCGCGCGAAACACCAGCCGCTTCATACTGAGCAATCAAATCGTGTGCTTTAGCAACAGTAGCTTCCGTGTCGTAGGAAAGGCGTGCATCGACTTCCGTAGACACCCGACCAGGAATAATTTGCAAAATCTTCAACCCAAAAGACACTGCCAAACGGTCAAACGCCAGAGTTGCCGCTTCCTTTTGGCTTGCTTCGGAACCTGCATCTTTCTTTGCTTGGAGTAAAGTCTGATTCACAATTTCCCGATAGTTTGGCATTTGTGCCGCAGCAGTAATCAGAGAGGGGTTAGTTGTCGCATCTTGTGGCTTAAACTTTTCTATCGCCTGAATATCCCCCGTATCTGCAACCACCACAGTCATTTCCCGCAATTGTTCCAGTAAATTTTTAGACATATGAACTCCTTAAATCAAAGATTTAGATGGGCAACAGACTGCTGGCAAATGTTACTTTTTTGGGAAAATTAAAAATTATACATTTATAATTATTTTCGCACGGATGAATCGGCAGTACACGTCTTGCACAAGCCAAATTTTGGAAAATCAAACCACAGATGCACACAGATGCACACAGATAAATTATCTGTATTTATCTGCGTCCATCTGCGGTTCCAAATAGCCTCAAACCAGATTGTTGCCACAAATGTAGTTACCTGTTAACTGTTAACAGTTAACAGTTAACAGTTAACTGTTAACTGTTAAGCTACAGCAGCAGGCACACGCTCCAACAGACCTTCCTTTTGTGCCATAGACAACATGAGGTCAATAACGCGATTTGAGTAACCCCACTCATTGTCGTACCAGGCAACAACCTTAAAGAAGTTAGAGTTGAGTTCAATACCAGCACCCGCGTCGAAGATGCTGGAACGGGTATCTCCCTGAAAATCAGTGGAAACAACCTCATCTTCGGTATAACCCAAGATACCTTTTAGGTCCCCTTCGGAAGCCGCCTTCATCGCAGCGCAAATTTCTTTGTAGCTGGTGGCTTTGGCAGTTTTAAAAGTCAAATCAACGACTGAAACATCGGGCGTCGGAACCCGGAATGCCATACCAGTCAACTTGCCCTTTAACTCCGGCAAAACGAGTGCTACGGCTTTTGCTGCGCCTGTAGAAGAGGGAATAATGTTCTGCGCCGCACTGCGACCTCCTCGCCAGTCTTTTTTGCTGGGACCGTCTACAGTTGGTTGAGTGGCGGTCATGGCGTGTACTGTAGTCATCAGCCCTTCAGTTAATCCAAAGTTGTCGTTGATGACCTTAGCGACAGGAGCCAAACAGTTTGTGGTACAGCTAGCATTAGAGACGATGGTATCTTTTTCTGGGTCAAACAGGTGATGGTTGACACCTACTAGCAGAGTAGGAACCCTGTCTGGGTCTTTGGTAGGAGCAGAAATGATAACCCGCTTTGCTCCTGCTTTGAGGTGATTTGCTGCTCCTTCATGATTGGTGAAAAGCCCTGTAGATTCTACTACATAATCTGCACCGGATTTACCCCAAGGCAATTCTGCTGGATTCCTAATTGACACACAAGGAATGAAATGTCCGTTGACAACAATGCCATCTTCCTTGGCTTCAACTTTGCCCTTAAAGGTTCCGTGGGTTGAATCGTACCTGAGTAGGTAAGCGAGGTTATCTGGTGGTACCAGGTCATTAATGCCGACAAATTCGATGTTGGGGTTGTCGAGACCAGCGCGAAACATAAGCCGCCCGATTCTACCAAATCCGTTAATACCAACTTTCAGCTTAGTCAAGAGAAAACCTCCTGTTGTTCAACAAGAGAAAAATAGAGAAGAGGTTATAGCAAATGGGGATTGTTAGTTGTAGAGACGCGCTATGGCATTTCTCTACATTTAATCAGTCTCCACTCACAAATATGTTCTTGACCTAATCCTGACAGTATATGTAAGCAAAGGCGGATTTAATTGGCATCTTTTAAGGTTTTAGCTGCTTATGCACCATCAATCCAGGTTTACAGGCAACAAGGTGAGGAGGAGTTAGGATTTAACAAATTTTTAAGCGTTCGCCGAACGCGAGTGCGTGCGCTTTGCGCTCAGGCGGGTGCTCTGCACCATCGCGTTTTCCTTTGCCTAAAACGTCTCTGTACATACCATAATTTTTTTAGATATTTTTAATTAACGTGAGTTCGACAGAACTAAAAAATGGCAGGAGGTAGTGCAGGCAAATCTTTTGGGTAAATGTCAATTGACGGTTTTTTGGGCAAATAAGTATAAGCAGCTAAACCAGCCATCAAGTTAACCAAAAAATTAAATGGACTACGATGACGAGAGTGTTCTATTTGACATATATTTTTCAGATGGTCATTGACGGACTCAATTACAGCACGTTTGCGTAACAGAATTTTATCAATCAGTTTTACCAAACGGTTTTTCATTTTCTTTTTAGATTTGGTCACTAATTGCAAGCCTCGCTCATATAACTCCTCAAATAACTGTTGAGAGATATATCCTCTGTCACCAAACAGTTTACCAATTAAGTGCTTAGTCATATCTGGGACTGGTTTTCGGTCGTCTACATTGGCAGGAGTTAGCTTAAATGCTAGTAATTCTCCGCAATCATTAATAATCAAATGAACTTTAAAACCAAAGTGCCAGCCCACAGAATTTTTCCCCCATTTGACTAATCCTTTAAATACTTTGTGAGAATGCGCTCTACAGTTATGGCAAACATTAATTGGGGTGGAATCGATAAAGCTTATCCCGGTAATTTCTCCTGTACATGTATGTAAAAAGCAACATAACAGCATTAAGCACCAAGGCATTAGTTCCACAAACCGAGTGTAGCTGACTAAATTTGGAAATGCTTCATGCCAACCGGGAAGTACATGCAGCGTATAAAATTCCTTGAAAGTCTTATACCCACTGCCATGAAATGCAATGACTATTGTGATGACGAATGAAAATGCATCCTTGATTTGCTGCGCCGTTCTCCTGTTGTCGATGGCAATTGTGGTACTTGCTGCCAAAGATTTTCCCATTGGTTACAGAAATCATCTACGTCGCAGAAAATTTGCGTAATATCGAGGCGAGATACAATGGTAGACATAGCCGAGACCTTGATTTTTCTTAGATATTTTTAGTCTCAGCATTTTTTGTCACTTTTTTACCGATTCTCAATCAATCGTCGCGATGGCGTAGCCGCCCGCCCTTGCGGGCTTCGCCTGCTTTTGACCAATTGAGCAAATACATACATACCAAGCTTTTTGCACTTTCCTCTCCGTCGAACTCACGTTTAATTATTAAAGGTTATACCAATTCTGTATGAAGATGCACAGAATAAGATACTTAAAAGCCTTGCTAGATAAATAGATTATTCTATGCAGGTTCACACAGATTTGGTATTAGGTAGGCTGCAAAAATCATATATGTGTGTTATGTGTGTATGTGTGTCAAGAATGTTCCAATACGAGTGCAAATAATTTTTTTACTTTTATGACACCTCAATTACTGAAACGTCCTATCCAAAGTTTGTCTTCTGTTGCTGCAGGAGCAGTATTATTCTTAACTGCTTCTTCTTTGTCAGTACAAGCAATAACATTAGTGACTAATCGAGACAATTTGGAAGCTAATGACAAAATCGATTGGTCTAGCTTAGAAATTGGCACACCCATTAACCTAACACCGATAACTGCAAATTTATTACCTAACTCTTTTCAAACAACTTCTGAAAAGGGACTCGGCTTAAGTGTAGATATTCCGTCCATTGCAGATCCAAGATACACTCCGCCTTTTGTCTTCCAAACCACACCAACCCTTCCAGCCAACTTTTCTAATGGAGATTACATTCTTTTTACTGGATTTATTCCTGGAGGTTTTCCTGCTCTTGGAAATCCAGGACCACTAACTATTACCTTTGATCAACCTGTACAAGGTGCAGGAACACAAATAGCAGTGGATGATACTCTAAACTTCACCGCGTTTATCTCCGCTTTTGATGACAACAATAACCTTTTAGGAAGCTTCTCCACCCCGGGAACTTCTGCTACAGTACTGGATAATTCAGCTGTTTTTCTCGGCGTCCGTAGTGCCAGTGCAAACATTTCAAAGTTAGTTTATAGCAGTTCTGAAAATAATAGAGCTTTTGGCATCAATTTCCTTAGTATTAACAGTACTACTATCCCTGAACCTGGCAACCTTTTGGCTCTAAGTCTTTTAGGCATAGGGCGATTGACTGTAAGAAAGATGAAGTCTTAGTTAAGCAGATTTCATAACATAGTCGTTGGTAGTAGGGGCTGTCCGATCAGAAAACCCCTACCAAACCTTTAACCTTTTAATACGACCACTTCCAGTTCTGAATTTCTGGCATATCCTCGCCGTACTTGTTAATGTAGTGCTTGTGTTCGATCAGCTTGTCTTGCAGCATCTGCTTGACATAAGCCGCTTTGTACCCTAGATGTGGTACGCGATTAATCACGTCTATCGCTAGGTGGAAGCGATCTAAATCGTTAACTACGGTCATATCAAAAGGCGTGGTAGTCGTTCCCTCCTCCTTGTAACCGCGCACATGAAGATTTGCATGATTTGTCCGGCGATATGCTAGACGGTGAATCAGCCAAGGATAACCGTGGAAGGCAAAGATAATCGGTTTGTCGGTGGTAAAAATACTGTCGAAGTCTTTGTCGTTGAGTCCGTGCGGGTGTTCGCTTTCAGGCTGAAGTTTCATTAAGTCCACCACGTTCACTACCCGCACCTTGAGATCAGGGAAGTTCTGCCGCAAGATGTCCACCGCCGCCAAACTTTCCATAGTGGGAATGTCTCCTGCAGATGCCATGACCACATCTGGTTCACCACCTTTGTCATTGCTTGCCCATTCCCAAATACCGAGACCTTTGGTGCAGTGTTTGATTGCTGCATCCATATCCAGGTATTGTAGAGCGGGTTGTTTCCCAGCAACGATAACGTTGACATAGTCACGGCTACGCAAACAGTGGTCTGTTACCGACAGCAAACAATTGGCATCGGGGGGCAAATACACCCGAATGACATTTGCTTTCTTGTTGACTACAAGGTCGATAAAACCGGGGTCTTGGTGAGAAAAGCCGTTGTGGTCTTGCCGCCAAACATGGGAGGTGAGCAGGTAGTTGAGGGAAGCAATGGGTCTGCGCCAGGGAATGTCTTGGCTGGTGTCAAGCCACTTGGCGTGTTGGTTGAACTGGGAGTCTACGATGTGGATGAACGCCTCGTAGCAGGAGAACAAGCCGTGGCGACCACTGAGGAGGTATCCTTCTAACCACCCTTGACAGGCATTTTCGCTCAGGATTTCCATCACCCGACCTTCAGGAGACAAGTTTGCGTCTTCAGGAAGTCTCTCGGCTACCCAAGTGCGGTCTGTTACCTCAAATACAGTATCTAAGCGATTTGATTTGGTTTCGTCTGGACCGAAGATGCGGAAGTTGCGGCTTTCGGTGTTGAGTTTCATCACATCCCGCAGGAACTTTGCCATCACCTTAGTCGCTTCGCCAACATCCCTGCCTCGTTCGGTAACCTTGAAGGCATAGTTCTCAAAGTCGGGTATCCTCAAGTCGCGCAGCAGAAGACCGCCGTTGGCATGGGGGTTATCACCCATGCGTCGCTGTCCCTTGGGAGCCAATTGTGCTAGTTCTGGAATAAACTTGCCGTTCTCATCAAAAAGTTCTTGTGGGTTGTAACTCCTCAACCACTCTTCTAGGAGTTTCAGGTGCTCTGGCTTGCTTGTCAACTCGCCAAAAGGAACTTGGTGCGATCGCCAATAATTCTCCGTTTTCTCACCATCGACTTCCTTAGGTCCTGTCCAACCTTTGGGGCTTCTCAGGATAATCATTGGCCATTGCGGACGCTGGCTGAAGCCATTGGTACGGGCGTCTTCCTGAATTTCTTTAATTTCGTTCATGGCAGTCTCCAGAGTTGCTGCCATCAACTGGTGCATGGTTTCCGGGTCGGACCCTTCCACAAAGTAGGGCTTGTAACCGTAGCCTACAAATAAGCTTTCCAATTCCTTATGGCTGATCCGTGCTAGCACCGTCGGGTTGGCAATTTTGTAGCCGTTAAGGTGGAGGATCGGGAGAACTGCACCGTCATACGCGGGGTTGAGGAACTTGTTCGAGTGCCAGCTTGTGGCTAGAGGTCCGGTTTCCGCTTCGCCATCGCCGATTACACAAGCAACGATCAGGTCGGGGTTATCAAAGGCAGCACCGTAGGCGTGGAATAGGGAATATCCGAGTTCACCACCTTCGTGGATGGAACCAGGAAGTTCCGGGGTACAATGGCTGCCGACGCCACCTGGGAAAGAGAACTGTACGAAGAGTTTCTTTATACCCTCAGCATCTTGGGAGATGTTGGGATAATACTCACTGTAAGTGCCTTCTAAGTAAACGTTTGCAACGACACCGGGACCACCGTGACCAGGACCGGCAATGTAGATCATGTTCTGGTCATACTTTTTGATGATCCGGTTCAGGTGAACGTAGAGGAAGTTAAGACCAGGAGTTGTTCCCCAGTGACCCAAAAGTCTGGGTTTGATGTGTTCTATCTTCAGCGGTTCTTTCAGCAGTGCATTGTCGAGTAAATATATTTGTCCAACTGAAAGATAATTCGCTGCACGCCAATAGGCGTTCATATTCCGCAATTCTTCATCTGTTAAAGGCTTTGTCTGTGGAGGACTTGCTAGAGTCATATCGAACTCCTTTACAAAATAATTTCCACGAATTTTCACTAAGAGGATATCTCAAAAGTGCCGTTACAGCAGTTTTCAGATGAGTAGATCACAGTCGTAGGGGCGTTCACGCAGCGTATACTTTGGGCATACCGCCGTATGCCCTTACAAAGGGTGTGGTTCGTTCATGCGAAAACGGCTGTAAGGTCTCATTTTGTGATTTTGAGTGTAGCCAAGCAGAGTGAACGCGAGTGCGTGGGGGCTACTCGCTTAAAATCCCAATTTTTCGTTAATTTTGGCATGCTGAGTGCCAAAGGTACACGCTACACTATCGCTTTGTATGCCTATGGCTTGCGCCACGGCTATCGCCTCTACCGTGGGATCTCCTTTAGGAGGCACGGCACGCTTTGCGAACAGCATGACATTTTTGACTTCTCAGACAACCTTTAGGAAAGTTTAGTGATTTGCGGTATGAAGGTCATCTTACCCATGACACAGTATTTTCTGGCTAGGGCTTCATAAAGATAGCCAATGTATTAAATAAATCAGATCAACGGTTTTGCTAACCTCTTTGAGAGGTTAGCAAAATAAACAGATGTTTGTTTATTTTGTAACAAATATTTGATTTCAATGCGAAACTAAAAATAAATTTTTTCTTAAACCTAGTTTTTTGGATGGTATCCAATCTTAAATTGTCTGATATTTTTCTATGAAATCCATTTCCAAAACTTATGGCTTAAGCCACCTAAAACTGACTCTACAACGATTTCTGTGCATTTCAACAAGGTTTTACTTTTGATATGTAACGTTGAAATGCAAGATATGATATCTCTATTTTATAATCATACTTTTGGCAGAAGTTGATTCTTACAAGAAGAAGTATATAAGTGAAAAAAGTTAAGAAGATATTAAGAACAGAGAATTTATTTTTTAATCAAAAGCAACTGATCTGAGCGACATCCTTAAGATAAACAATTGTGTAGGAAAATTTTATGATGCTTTGCGTTTTTCTTCTGTCTTGTTGAAGCGGTTATGGGAATGAACGACTGGCTTGTGATAATTTCTTCTCTCCTAAATGCTGAAATGCTGAAATGCTGATAATCCAATATACATTGTGAAAAAATATTTTTGGCGTACCCAGTAGGGGATGCCATGAACCACTCCAACCCCTAGAAGGGGTTGGTTTCAGGCTAAACGCAGCAGATTTCTCTGCCACTGCGCCAACCTTTTAGACCTACTGTCTTATCTGGGTTGGTTTTTAGCCTTTGTCGCAGACACTCTCAAAGGGTCATCAAGACGACCTTGGACTTGGACGGGCCTTGTCACTTGAGCGTTTTTGGAACTCTGCCCATGCTGCACTGAGGATCGGTTCCGACCCCGGATACTGACGAAAAGCATCCTCCACAGACAGATAACCATCTTGATTAACAAACAACCCAAGGTATGCGCTGAAGAGGTCGCGGTGCATCACAATCCCAGTTTGGTCATAATGAATGCGTTCAGAAAGCTTTTTCTTGACGCGACTACCATCCAAGTGGGTTTGAGAACACGCGGTCTTTTGGGTTGAGTACTTATTTACCACGCCGCCAGCACTTTCAGCCTTGCGGAGTAGCTCTGATTGAAAAAAACCAGGCGACTTGGCGCTTATTGCTTTACCATAGCGCCTTTGCCATCCTTTAACGGATACGTCCTCCAAGTTAAGGTGTTTGCCGCCGTTCCTCAAAATATCGTTAGCTAAAGCACGATTTTGGCTCCGCGCATATGCAGTTTTGCGGCGTTCTAATTCACGTCGCTTGTGTAAGAGCCGACGATAATTTTTAGAATTATTCCAGTGTAGTTTTTTACCTCGTTTAATCTGACCTTTGCGTTTAACTTTGCGTCCCTTCTTCTTGCCTTTGAATACAATGTTGTTGGAGTTGAAATTGTCAGGATTGTTGATGCGTCGAGAGCGGTCTTGGCTGCGCTGGATTACTTTAATTTCTTTCTCGAAGGTAGGAACCTTGTCCGCAAATGGCTTTAGTCCCGCTTTTTGAAAGCTAAAGTAGGCAACATTAGAGATGTTAAGGTCAATACTGACTTTTGCATCTAAGGGCTGAGTATTTTCTCTACCTTGATAGGGGATACCTTCACAAACAATTTGAACAAACCAGCGCGTTTTACCATTAAGCTCCCGCCTAATTATACGAGCATACTTCCATTTAGAGTCCCAGCCATGTTTTTGACATGGATCATCCCAATCGATGATTAACGGGCATCTGAGCTTACCCCACACAAACATCTGCATCTTTTTATCAACGCGAATACCTGTGCCGATTTGCTTACCTTCCATTGAGGAGAAGGAACGGTTATTTTTGAAGCGCACCTTCAATGCTCGTCCCGTAAGAATTTTATTGACTGCATTGAATACACGAGTTGCAATCTTTTGGATGGACTGACTATCAAGTTTTTCCCATATCCACTTAGACCGTTTTGCAACCAGTGTTGCATAGTCCTGTAGTTCAAACTCAGTAAAACGGTACGCCTTCTTAACCGCTTCAAATGCTTTAGCCCGTTCTGGGTTTTTAGTCGGTTTACCTTTTTTGGTTATTGTTTTGGGTAGCTTTTTAGCGTCCGCCCATGCCGAAGACTGCCGCACCATCTCTATTCGGATCAACGCTTCGTTTTGAACCGTGTTTAACAGTCTCAATCCAGCGTTAAAAGAAGCGTCAAGTTCTTTTTGTGCTTTGGAATCAACAATCGCGGGATATTCAACTACGAATGTAGGACGAAGTCCGTGCCGTAGGCTTGGCGTGGTTTCTCTCGGCATGGTTTACTCACCTCCTGTGTTTATATATTTGACTTATAGACATATGATATCTACATTGTGTTTATATGTCAAATACATAGACACAAAAAATAAAAAAATGGGACAAGAATACAGACGCAAGAATACTTCCTGTACCTTAATCAACTATCACTTTATTTGGATTCCACGCAGACGCCGCAAAGTACTAGTGGGAGATGTGCGTGTCCGATGTGAAGAACTGATTAGAGACAAATGCAAACAATTGACTCTTGAGATCCTAGAACTGGCAATTGAGCCGGATCACATCCATTTATTTGTCAATTGTCCGCCAGACATCGCCCCTCACCAAATCATGTTTAATATCAAAGGGTATTCTTCCCGGTTCCTCAGAAAAGAATTCCCTCATTTGCTTAAGATGCCTTCTATGTGGACTCGCAGCTATTTTTGTAGTACTGCTGGAAACGTATCGAGTGAGACTATCAAAAAATACATCGCTGCTCAAGGAACAAGAGATTAACGGCAACTGAAGTTGCCTGCGGTTTCATCCCACCCCGCCTATGACATAGCATCTTGAAATTTTTTTGAATTTCAAGATGCTACTGGTGGGGTTTCACCTTTAACCCCTGTAAGTCCTGCGGACAGGCTGCGCCAACGCGCACCGTGTCCGTAAGGACAAGGGTAGATACGTAGATACGTTAATCATTTTGAATTTGCTAAGCAAACGGTGAGTTATAATTACGGACACAAACCCTGATCCTTGAACTATTTCGGCATATGTCCTTGGCTTGAAAATGAATGACCGTCAGTCTAACGAACCTAAATCCACTGCTAAGGAAGAAATAGTTGAGGAGCAGAAAACAAATAAAGAATTATTTCCTATCGTTGGAATTGGAGCTTCTGCTGGTGGATTGGCGGCATTCACAGAGTTGCTTAGGCATTTACCGACTGATACCGGCATGGGATTTGTGCTGATTCAGCATCTGAACCCCGAATACAAGAGCTTGTTGAGCGAGATTCTTGCCAAGGCAACGCAAATGCCAGTCATTGAAGTGCAGGATGGCATATCAGTGGAACCTAACCACGTCTACGTCATTCCGCCAAACGCCAAGATGACCATTACCCAAGGCAGGCTTAGACTCTCGCCCCGTGAGAAGACGCGTGGAATGTATATGCCAGTCGATGTTTTCTTTAGTTCATCGGCGGGGGAGCGGGGGAGCAAAGCGATTGGAATCGTTCTGTCGGGGTCGGATGGAGACGGTGCACAGGGACTAAGGGCAATCAAGGCGGCTGGCGGGATTACCTTTGCTCAGTGTGAAGCAACGGCAAAATTCACTAGCATGCCGAATACCGCTGCTGCTACGGGTCACGTAGACTTTATTCTGCCTCCTGCGGCGATCGCCGAGAAACTGGCTAATATCAGCCGCCATCCCTATGTCACCCAGCCGAACCCAGTAGAAACGGTTGAGGATCTCTCGGTCGGCGAAAATGCTCTGCATAACATCTTCAAGTTGCTGCGAACTGCCACGGGAATTGATTTTACCCATTACAAGCACACCACCCTCAAGCGGCGAATTGTGCGGCGGATGTTTCTGTACAGGTTGGAAAAACTCGAGGATTACGTTACGTATCTTCAGAACAACTCTGGGGAAGTGGAAGCTTTGTTCCAGGATTTATTGATCCATGTCACCAGTTTTTTCCGAGACAGTCATGCATTCCAAGCCTTAAAAAATCACGTATTTCCCAGCATAATGCAGAATAGATCGCTCGATGAGCCAATCCGCATCTGGGTGGCGGGGTGTTCAACAGGTGAGGAAGTTTACTCGATTGCCATCTGCTTACTGGAGTTTTTGGATGATCGGCAAAGTTCGCCCACAATCCAGATTTTTGGCACAGACATCAGCGATTTTGCCATTGAGAAAGCCCGAGCGGCTACATACATACCGAGCCTAGTAGAGGGGATTTCACCAGAACGTCTACGACGCTTTTTTGACAAAGTGGAGGGCGGATACCAGGTCAGCAAGTTTGTCCGCCAGATGTGTGTCTTTGCTAAGCAAAACCTGATCGGTGACCCACCTTTTTCCCATCTGGATCTCATTAGTTGTCGGAATGTACTGATTTATTTGGGACCCGTTTTGCAGAAGAAGGTGATACCGTTGTTCCATTACAGCCTCAAACCAACAGGCTTTCTTCTGCTGGGAACCTCCGAGAGTACGGGTGAGTACTCAGACCTGTTTACCTTAGTAGATAAAAAGCAGAAAATTTATTCCCGAAAGTTGACACCGACTCGACTAAATTTTGACTTCTTTACCAGCAATTATTCTCCACAGCTCGTGAAAGATGAGGCTAGGGACTCGGATGCTGGGGAAGGTCTTGATTTACAGAAAGAAGCTGACCGGATTGTCTGGAATAAATATGCCCCGCCTGGTGTGATTATCAACAGCGATCTGGAAATTGTACAATTTCGGGGAGAAACCAGTCCCTACGTTGCACCAGCACCCGGAAAGCCAAGTTTCAATTTGCTCAAAATGGCTCAAGCAAGCTTGCGCTTAGATCTGCGTACAGCGATCCTCCAGGCGAAACGCTTAGATGTCCCGGTGAGAAAGGAAGGCATCCAACTCACAACTAAAGAGCAATTGAGGGAAGTCAATTTTGAGGTTATTCCTTTCCAGGTTCCCCCTTCACAAGAACGCTACTTTTTAGTTTTGTTTGAGGACGTTCAAGTGTCAGGTCTTGCTCAGTCACTTGATGATGAGCGGAGGGTGAAGCCTAGAAGGGGGAAACAGACAGCGACGGAGCAGGAACTTATGCAGCTAAAACAAGAACTTGCTGCCACGAAACAGGAGCTTGGTGCAACTAAAGAGTATCTGCAATCGATTATTCAGGATCAGGAAGCAACTAACCAAGAACTCATGACCGCCAATGAGGAGGTCCTGTCGAGCAACGAAGAGTTACAAAGCACAAATGAGGAACTAGAAACCGCCAAAGAAGAGATTCAATCGACTAATGAAGAACTGAGCACAACTAACGAGGAATTGCACAGTCGGATTCAAGAATTAAACAAAGTCAACAGCGATCTGCGCAATCTACTTAGCAGTGTCAATATTCCCATTGTAATATTAGCAAACGATCTAAGCATCCGACGTTTCACCCCGATGGCGGAGAAAATCTTCAACCTGATCCCGACTGATGTGGGGCGACCGATGAATCATATTAAGCCCAATATTAACGTTCCTAACTTAGATCAAATGATCTTAGAGGTGATTGACACCCTGGTCATTAAACAACAAGAAGTTCAAGACATTGAGGGTCATTGGTATGACCTACGGATACGTCCTTACAAAAACCTGGACAATCAGATTGATGGCGCGGTGATCGTGTTGGTCGATATTGACGCCCTCAAACGCAGCACCGAGGAGCTTAAAGAATCCCGTGATTACGCCGAAGCGATCGTCGAGACAATACAGCAACCTCTCATAGTGCTTGATACGAACTTGAGAGTAATGACAGCGAATCAGTGTTTCTATGAGAGTTTCCTGGTTTCCAAAGTTGAAACAGAGCATAACAGTATCTTCGCTCTTGGAAATGGTCAGTGGAACATTCCCCAGCTGCGATCGCTCTTAGAAGAACTTCTCCCTCAAAACAACCAGATCGATAATTTTGAGGTTGAGCATACATTTGAGAACATCGGACGCAAAACAATGCTGGTTAATGCCTGTAAAGTCCTGCGAGCAAACAATCATGAAATGATACTCCTCGCCATAAGTGACATCACTGAGCGTAAGCTGTTTGAGTCACAACGTAACCAGCTACTGATTAATGAGCAGTCGGCTCGCGCTGCAGCCGAGGCAGCCAACCGTACTAAGGATGAGTTCTTATCAATCGTCTCTCACGAACTACGGAACCCTCTGAGCGCCATACTAAGCTGGGCTAGGCTGCTGCGTAAGCACTCTTTTGACGCCGAACAGACTGCTAATGCGCTGCAGATAATTGAGGCTAGCGGCAAGTCGCTAGCTACGCTGGTTGAAGATATCCTAGACATATCACGCATTACGACAGGCAAGCTCCATATTAATGTCAGTTTGATTGCTCTCGCACCTGTAATTGAGGCAGCCATCCATGTTGCACGTCTATCAGCTGAGGCTAAAAACATTCAAATAGAAACCGTGCTTGAATCGCCGCCTGACACCCTATGGGTGTCAGGCGATCCGGAGCGTTTACAGCAGGTGTTCTGGAATCTGCTTTCTAATTCCATCAAGTTCACCCCAGTCGGGGGACGAGTGACAGTCAAGCTTGAGCATATTGGCTCATTTGCCCAGATTCAAGTCACTGACACAGGTGAGGGCATCAGCGCCGACTTTCTACCCCATGTCTTTGAGCGCTTCCGTCAAGCAGATAGCAGCACTACTCGGTCGCATGGTGGACTCGGACTCGGACTCTCAATTGTGTCTCATTTGGTAGAGCAACACGGTGGCACGATCCAAGCAGAAAGTCCGGGTGAGGGGCAAGGGACAACAATGACAGTGAGGCTACTATTAGCTCCTTATCACACACAGAGTTCTGTGTCAAGTAATTTATTGCAGGTATCGAGGGCAGGGCAAGAAGTGCCATTGGATACCACGCCAACGCTCTTAGGCGTGCGGGTACTTATGGTTGATGACGAGGCGGGTATATTAGAGTTAGTGAGGACAATTCTTGAACAGTACGCAGCGCAAGTGACGGCGGTTACCTCAGCAAAAGAGGCGATCGCCCTTCTAAGAGCAAATCCTGGTGAGTACGATGTTCTGTTGTCAGACATTGGGATGCCGGATGAAGACGGCTATGCGCTGATCCGTCAGGTGAGGGCGCTTGATGGCGACTTAGGGGGAATTCCGGCGATCGCCTTATCGGCATATGTCAGGCAAGAAGAGCAAAGCCAGTCTCTTGCTGCAGGTTTTCAAAGGCATCTTGTTAAACCAGTTGAACCAGCTCAATTAGCATCAATGATTGCGGAACTTGCTGAGCTAAATCGGATGGAAAGCCTTTGATGTGCGTGTGTGTTCCAGCCGATTCAGTACACGAGCAATTAATTCTGGTGCCAAAATTGGCTTACTCACATAGTCATCTGCACCCGCAGCAAACACCCGATTCACAGTTTCCGCATCAGAGTCAACGGATAGAAACAGCACGGGTAACTCACTCCAGCGTGGATCGTTTCGCACCACCTCGCACAGTTCAATGCCACTTAACTCCGGCATTTCCATATCTAGAATCAGCAAGTCGGGGTTAGACACCTCCAAAATCGTCCAAAACTGCTGGGGGTTATCCAGCAGAGTGAGCTTGAATCCCCAAGGCTCTAGTAAAGTGCGCAGAATCTGCAACAATTGGGGGTCATCGTCCACAATCAGAATTTTTGCCTCAACGATGTCAAATCGCTTCTTCTCAACTGGTGGCTCGATTGCGGCTGGTTGTTCCAGTTCTTGCCGCAACGCTACAACAAGTTGAGAGAGACGTTCAACTTGAGCTTGAGTCTGTTTGATTCCAGCCCGAAAAATTTGTTCAATCTCACGGCACAGATGCGAGGCTTCCGCAAAACCAAAGCTTGCGAGCGATCCAATCAGCAAGTGGGCTTCTTGCTGCGCCTGTTGCCCCAGTTCTTCAGTGAGCGTACCCGCAACCAGGGTCGTAATAGCTTGTTCTAAGACCGTAACGTGAGCGCTGTACTTGGGTTGAAATCGCGCCCAAATGGCAGCCACTGCCGACGAGATTTTTGGCTGAGGTTCATCTACTACAGTTTGGGAGTGAACCGTTGCCGCTGCCTGATTCTTAAGTTCATCTTCCCCTAATTTGAACCGATACCCTAGTCCGTAAACTGTCTCAATCAATCCATCCGCCCCAGCTTTCTTAAGTTTCTGCCGTAAAGCCTTGATGTGTGCTCTGACAGTATTCTCTAAACGGATTTCTTCAGATGACCAGAGATAATCGAGCAGGTGTGTTTGGCTAAATATCCGGTGGCTATTACGCAAAAGCAGCTCTAGTATAGCATATTCCTTAGCAGTCAAATGCAAAAGTTGTCCATTGCAAGCCACTCTACAGCTACTGGACTCAAGCGTGATATTTCCCGCCTGTATCACTGAGGAGAGAACTGGAGTTCCTCGACGTATCAAAGCACGTATGCGAGCCAATAACTCATTGGTGTCAAAAGGCTTGACAACATAATCATCAGCTCCTGCATCTAATCCAATGACTTTGCTCGTGCTACTGTCCAAAGCTGTCAAAAGCAAAATTGGGGTGCTATTTCCGCGATCGCGTAGCTGTCTGCAAAACTTTAGACCATCCAGCTTTGGCAACATGATATCTAATAAAACCAAGTCATAAGTAAACGCTTCGACTAGGGACAGTCCACTCTGACCATCCATCGCCAAATCGACTACATAATGCTGACTTATCAGAGTATTCTTCAAGATTTCAGCACTCCCTTCATCATCCTCTACTAGCAGAATTTTCATTGATAACTATTGATCCTTGCTAGATTCACGCCACCTTTTTTAAACATCCCTCCCTAGGAATATTTTTGCTCTAACTTAATAGGCAAATCTGTTACATGACTCGCAGTTTGATTGCAGTTGACTTGAGAAAGAGCACCACTTTTTTAACAGTTACCAGTTACCAGTTATCAGTTATCAGTTATCAGTTATCAGTTTCATCGTTGGGTTTAAGTCCCCCACCAAGAGCGTGGAAAGCGTTGGTGGCGGGTTTAAATCCCCCACCAGCCCGAGAAAGCGTCACTGGTCACTGTTCACTGTTCACTTTTTTAAACACCTTCTTATATTATCTACCGACTCATTCACAAAATCTTCACTTACTTTTTTTATATTTAACTAAGAACTCAGGAGCCAGAATTCAGGACAAGTGTATTCTGTACGAGTGGGTGATGAGCCATTAGTTTAAAACCTCGTCCCGCAAGTGGTGCGAAAAAAATGTTAAAAAATTCTTCTCAAATCTCCATGCTCAGATCTTGCACCTATTTATAGGAACCGAGCCTATGTAAAAAACGGTGCGATAAAGTTACATTACTTTTTTGGACTTTTTTCGCTAAATAAAGGGCTTTGGGTTTGGTACTGAGTGATAAAATTACATAAACTTTTTTTGTTGCAAGATGTCAGCATGCTCTTGTGGGTGGAGTATTCTAAGTTCTACATTGTGACTCATTTTTCCAGTTATACAGGGCTATTTCCTGAGTGAGCCAAGAGCTTTTACTGTAAACAAGATTGAAAGTTTTAAGCATAGTCAAGTAACTAGAAGTGAGAGAGTCAATATGTCTTACCAAATATCCAATCTAGAGAGTGATCTTCAAGCATGGAGAGGTATTGACGCCGAGAAAATGCAGGAACTTCAGGAGAAAGTAGAGTTTTTACTCGAACTCATAGAGAGCTATAAGCTAGAGATGTGTTACAAGCATTACGAACTGCAAGAGATAAAGCAAGAGTTGAGTTATACAAATCAAGAATTATGCGCTGCACTCAATCCCAAGCTAACTATTAATGAGGCAATGGTATTAGCTAAAAAGTTGTTGGCAAGCGATAAACCTACCGAGCATGTTCTAGTTGAATTACTCACCGCTATCTATAGGTCTTGGTGAGTAGCAATAGGCAAACTTTTTCAAGCGCTAGAATGCGATTCCAGTCATTGTAATCACTAACTAAAAGGTTAAAATTAATATGCAAAATACTTTTCGCGACTCGCATCCTAAAAATTACCAAATACCACCAAGTCATTCTTCATTTCCTGTCCTTGATGGCTTGCGTGTAGTTGTGGTAGATGACGATGCAAATAACTTGAATTTGCTGGAGATCATTTTTGAACAGTACCAAGCTCAAGTCAAGACGGCAGGTTCAGTGGATGAAGCTATTGAAGTGATAGAAGAGTGGAAACCAGACGTTCTAATCAGCGATATCAATATGCCAAATAAGGATGGCTATTCGCTAATTCGCTCTATCAGAATCAAAGAAGCAGAGGTTGGTGGGTTTCTTCCCGCCGTTGCTGTTACAGGTTGTGTGCTTCCAGAAAATCGTAGCCTAGCTTTTAATTCCGGGTTTCAGATGTTTATTCTTAAGCCATTTCACTCTTATGAGCTAGTTACAGTTGTGGCAAAACTTACTGGAAGAACTGTTGAAAGCCCTATCCAGTAATCCACACCATCGCCGATCTATTCAGTGCACCAAGTTGCAAAAGGTCTAATGTTCCTGTGAGTACTAAATTTCCAACAACCCAAGCGGTGGCGTAATTTCAATGCGATCAGCTTGTAAGTCTACTACTGGCGCTATGGCTTTCACAAATGGAATCAAAACTTTTTTTGGTTTTTTGTCACTAGCAAATGACTGGTGCATCTCGACTTCTAACAAATCATGACCTGCCGGGATGACATCTACCACTGTACCAACAAGTTCGCCAGATTCTTGCATGAAAACTTGCAAGCCAATCAAATCTACGACGTGATATTCATCTTCTCCCAATTGAGGGCGATCGCTCTCTGGAACCAACAACTTACAACCGCGCAACTCCTCTACTTGCTCACGATTTTCCACTCCAGCAAGTTTGATGATGCATAAGTTTTTTCCTTCAACGTAACGTCCTGATAGCAATTCTATCGGTTGCGGTTCCGTCTCGCCCGGACGCAACAACCACCGTTTTCCAGGCACCTCAAAGCGTTCGGGGAAGTCCGTGTCAGGATACACCCGCAACTCCCCGCGCAACCCTTGAGGTGCAACAATAGTACCAATTTGCAGCCACCCTTCAGGAGTGGGCAGTGGGGAGGATGAGGGGGATGAGGAGCCAGCGCCCCTTCGGGGTATCTCCTGCGGAGACGCTACGCGAGCGCCAGTCGCCTGCGGAGGGAAACCCTCCTGCAGCGCTGGCTCACCGTGCGGGGGTTCCCCCCGTTGAGGCGACTGGCGTGGGGATATTGCTCCCTTATCTCCCTTATCTGTTTTATTTTCCTTATCTCCCCTTGTCCCCTTATTCCTCATCTTTCCCTCTGCGTAACCTGCGTACTCTGCGGTTTTTTTAAGCACTTACAGCCGAAACCTGATAAAGCTGTTGTACGACTTTTGCCAGACGCTGCATACCCGTAGCAATTTCCTCATCACTTCCGGTGAGGCTAATACGGACGCACTCCTGCTTGTGTTTCCACTCTTCCTCCAAACCTGGGAAGAAAGTACTACCAGGCACAACTATGACACCCACCCGCTTGAGTTCTTGGTAAAACTCCCAGTCAGTTATTGGCAGATCCGGCAACCACAACCAAGCAAAGATTGCCCCTTCACCGCGATGGAGGAACCAAGGTAAATCCTTGGGCATCGCCTCGTTTAAGGTGCTTTCCAAAACAGTAAACTTATTCTGGTAAAACGGGCGGATGACAGAAGTAGAAATGTCCGCCAGCCCACCAGAGGTAATAGCACGCGCTGCTATGGCTTGTCCGTAGCGTGATGCGTGGAGACAGGCATTTGTTTGGAAAGACTCTAGAACTTCAATCACCTGTTCATCCCCAATAGCAATCCCAATGCGTTCTCCTGGCAACCCAGCTTTCGATAAACTCATGCAATGCATGATGTTATTACCGAAGATTGGCGTCATTTGGGTAAAGTTTAACGCGGGGAAGGGAGGACCATATGCCGAGTCAATAAACACCGGCACATCGTAAGGTGCAGCAAGGGCAGCAATTTTTTTCACCTCATCATCTGTGAGGACATTACCAGTGGGGTTGCAGGGACGAGAGAAGATGACGCAACCGGTTTTTTCTGTAATCGACAGTTTGCTGAAGTCGGGGCGATATTTAAATTTGTGTGCGGCGGCGTCGATATCCAGAGTAGGTTTATAGGCAATCAAGGCTTCTGGCACTAAAGTGACACCACCGTAACCTGTGTAGTCAGGACTGAGGGGCAGAACGATTTGCTTGAGTTCACCGCTGGTGGTGTACCCGCCAAAAGCATTAGCAGCGTAGAAATAGAGACTTTGACTCCCTGGGGTCACAAGGATGTTGCGTTCGCTCAAACTTAACCCAAATCGCCGATTAAAATCCTCCACAACTGCTTCAACGAGTGGTGCATAGCCCTGACTTGACCCGTAGCGACAAACGACTTCACCATAATCTGGGCTAGCCAGCAACTGTGCGGTGCAATCGCGCCATAATTGTTCTACTTCCGGCAAAATTAACGGATTGCCAGCACTCAAATTAATGAATTGCTGCCCCGCACCAGCTCGTAAAGTTTCGATAATGTCCTTCATAATGGCTCTAACGCCGGTCAGCTTGGACATATGAGCGCCGAATTGAGTCAGGGCAGGGTTCATAGGCTATTAAAATACAGGTGTAATCTAGTGGTGGACAAATTATTTAGTAGTTGCTGCTGACATGCTGTTGCCAAAAGAGCTGCTACTGCTTTTATCCAATGTAACTAGAGAATGTCATTATCGTACAGCAACACTATAATTTATAGCGCTTCTTACTCGTAGAAAAAAGATACAGATTTAAGTAAAACGAATAGTACGGCTGCTCATTTGCTCAATACCCACTCAGAAAATTACGGTTATACTTGATTTATAGGTATAAAAAATGCGAATTATTGGCAATAAATTCTTGAAACTGTGACGTTCTCCCCATCCTGTCTTACGACTGAGGATGGGGCTTCTCCAGGTCGCCCCAAAGAAATTTCCTGCTTCATTGGTCGCATCTAGATAAACACACTCGCGTATGATTATCCCCGAGAACGATACCTCCACAGGCAGTTTAGAGATTCCTGGCCCCACGGAATCTTTGTACAAGGAACCAAAGTTCTGTACAACCAACCAAACTGGTTTTACGCATTGATGGTTTCATGCACGAAGCAATTCTTCTCAATGCAACCCCATACCAATTGTCATGGTTCTGTACCGTCCCCAACGTATGCCCTTCGGGCACGCTACGCGAACGCACTGTTCACCTAGCACAGCTAGTCCGTTTGTGTCGAGTTGGTCAGTGGTTAGCTGATACCATAATTGTAGCACAACGAGGCTACGATTATGGCAAGAGACAAGATATTTCGAGTTCGACTAACCCAGCAAGAATGGGACAAATTGGAGAACGCTGCTCAAAGAAAAGGAATTTCGTCAGCCGAATTGATAAGAGACTACATCAAGCGACTATCGACCCCAGAGATTGGCAATTCTTCAACCATCCCACTCCCTCTCAATCCGAAGGATTGAATCAGTCGGGGATGTCTTGATCATTGCCCGCTCCCTATCCCCACCTTATGAGTACATTGAAGGTGGGGACTTCCGCGATACCGTTAAAAAAATTTGCTGAACCGCTCCTGGCTCTAAACTCAAATTAGCCCGTTTACTGAACTTAAAGAGGAAGGCGCAAGAGTGGAAGTTAAAGCAGCAGTGGCTTATGAGTCTGGTAAGCCGTTAACTATTGAAACAGTTCAACTAGAGGGACCCCGTGCTGGGGAAGTGATGGTGGAGATCAAAGCAAGCGGAGTTTGCCATACCGATGCTTATACTCTTTCTGGTGCTGATCCCGAAGGTTTATTCCCAGCAATTTTGGGACATGAAGGCGCTGGCGTTGTTGTGGAGGTAGGGGAAGGCGTTACGAGTGTCAAGCCAGGGGATCATGTTATTCCTCTATACACGCCAGAATGCCGCCAGTGCGAATATTGTCTTAGCTTTAAAACCAATCTTTGTCAAGCAATTCGCGCCACTCAAGGGCGTGGTGTCATGCCCGATGGCAGCAGCCGCTTTTTTATTGATGGGGAAATGATTCACCATTACATGGGGACATCCACCTTTTCAAACTATACGGTGCTGCCGGAAATTGCCGTGGCAAAAATTCGCGAAGATGCGCCGTTTGATAAAGTTTGTTACATTGGCTGCGGTGTGACAACGGGAATTGGTGCAGTCATCAATACGGCAAAAGTGGAACCGGGAGCTAATGTGGTGGTTTTCGGTTTGGGCGGTATTGGTTTAAATGTCATCCAAGGGGCGCGGATGGTGGGAGCTAATATGATTGTGGGGGTAGATCTCAATCCCAACAAGAAAGCTTTGGCAGAAAAGTTTGGCATGACTCACTTCGTCAACCCCAAGGAAGTTGAAGGAGATTTGGTTGCCTACCTGGTAGATTTAACCAAAGGCGGTGCTGATTACAGCTTTGAATGCATTGGTAATGTGAATATCATGCGCCAAGCCTTGGAATGTTGTCACAAAGGTTGGGGCGTCAGTGTGATTATCGGCGTCGCTGGTGCTGGCGAGGAGATTCGTACCCGTCCTTTTCAACTTGTGACTGGGCGTGTTTGGAAAGGTTCGGCGTTTGGTGGGGCAAGAGGACGTACCGATGTGCCGAAAATTGTTGATTGGTATATGCAGGGCAAAATCAACATTGACGATTTAATTACTCATGTAATGCCGATTGAGAAAATCAACGATGCTTTTGATTTGATGCACAAAGGAGAGTCAATTCGGAGTGTGGTGACGTTTGATTAGTTAAGGAACTCTTGCGTGCGTTGCGCGGGCAATGCCAGACTTGTTCAAAGCAGCGTCTTTGGAGGACATAGCAACTGCCGTGCTGATAAACACAGATACAGCAGCAATTGAGAACTCACAAGTAAAAAGGGCTTTCTGTCTGGCTTTTAGATAAAGCGCGTTGTACTTTATGCACGAACAATGTGCTGTAAATTATCTGTGCGCATTTCTTGTTTATCTGTGGTTTCATATTCAAAAAATTGATTTTTGCAAGAGGGTCGATCAATGCTTTTATCCATCAAAACCAAGTTAAAACTAACAGCCTCCCAGAAGGAACTCATGGCTAAACACGCTGGAATAGCCCGATTTACCTATAATTGGGGTTTGGCGGCTTGGAATGACTTGTACAAAGATGGATTTAAGCCTAACAAATACTTACTCAAGAAGTTTTTTAACAACCACGTCAAGCCTGAACTGCCGTGGATTAAAGAGAAGGGCGTTTGTCAGAAGATTACCCAATACGCTTTTGACCATTTAGGCACAGCTTTTGAGAACTTCTTCAAAAAGCGCGGTGAACGTCCTACCTTCAAAAAGAAAGCTAAACACGATTCCTTTACTATTGATGCCAGTGGGAAGCCCATACCTGTAGGTGGAACAAGTGTTAAACTCCCTACGATTGGATCGCTGAAGACCTACGAAGGTTTACCCCACACCACAACTACAAAAATCACCATCTCTAGAACTGCTGATGATTGGTTTATAGCTTTTGCCTATGAGGTAGATTGTCAGCCGTCCGTTAAGTTTGTGGATGTTGTAGGGGTGGATTTAGGAATCAAAAGTCTTGCTACTCTCTCCACTGGGGAAATGTTCGAGAACCCGAAAACCTACAAAAAGCAGCTACGCAAGCTGAGAAGATTGTCAAAAGCCCATAGCCGCAAGGTTAACGGAAGCAAAAATAAACACAAATCAAAGATTAAATTAGCCAAACATCACGCCAAGGTAGCCAACATCCGCAAAGATACGCTCCACAAGATCACTAACTACTTATGCAAAAAGCACGCGATTATAGTTGTTGAGGATCTAAACGTATCGGGAATGATCAAGAATGACAAGTTGGCGCAAGCGATAGCTGACTGTGGTTTTCATGAGTTCCGGCGGCAACTGGAATACAAGTGTGAGAAGTTCGGCAGTAAATTGATTGTTGCGGATCAATGGTACCCATCTAGCAAGACGTGTAGTTGTTGCGGGTACAAGAAGGATAAATTGTTCCTATCCGAGCGGACGTTTATCTGTGAACGTTGCAATAGTGTCTTCGATAGGGATTTAAACGCTGCAATTAATTTATCGCGTCTGGCTAAGGCGTGAAAGCTTGTTGAGGGATAACCGCTCCCATGCTCCCTATGAAACAAGAAATAAAGTCTACGATTGTCTAGGTTTTATAGAGCAGATTTAATGACTCATGACTCATCTCAACCTCATTTCAGAATACAAATCCTTTGATGGCAAACTCGGCTTTTACTCTCATCCCTCCTCTACCTGCAACGGGGAAATGCGATTTGCCGTTTACCAACCACCGCAAGCCACTCAGAAACCTGTGCCAGTTCTCTATTTCCTTTCCGGTTTGACTTGCACTGAAGAAACTTTTATGGTTAAAAGCGGAGCACAACAATACGCGGCAAAATACGGCTTGATGCTCGTAGCACCGGATACTAGCCCCCGCAATACTGGTATACGTGGTGAGGATGACGACTGGGACTTTGGCACTGGTGCTGGTTTTTATGTGGATGCGACTGTTGAACCTTGGGCATCACACTACCGAATGTATAGCTATGTCGTCCACGAGTTGCCTGGTTTGATTGCTCAGCATTTCCCCGTACAACCGGAGCAACAAGGCATTTTCGGTCATTCAATGGGGGGACACGGTGCTATTGTATGCGCTATACGAAACCCCCAGCAATACAAATCAGTCTCAGCTTTTGCACCCATCGCCGCACCAATACGCTGTCCTTGGGGTGAAAAGGCGTTTAGCCGCTACCTTGGTGAGGAGAAAGAAAGTTGGCGTGAGTACGATGCCAGTGAATTGGTCAGGCAGTTAGGATACCACAGTTCCATTCTGATCGACCAAGGTACTGCTGATAAATTTCTCAAAGAGCAGTTGCTACCGCAGGTGTTTGAGCAAGCTTGTGTAGCAGTGAATCAGCCGCTCAACTTGCGTTATCAGGAAGGCTACGACCACAGTTATTATTTCATCGCCAGTTTTATCGAGGATCACATCCGCCACCATGCGAATTCACTAGGAGCAAACTAATTCGTCAACCCCTTCTCCTATCGGAGAGGCTGCGCGTATGCCTAGCGGCACGCTTTGCGCTTATGCTTAATTCAAAATTATAAATTCATAAGGTATGGCATTAAGAACCCCATGAAGTGCGTGTATTAAGGCGGCTAGGTTGCAGTAGGATTTAGCTTAAAAGAAAAGTAGATGCACGTAGAGCTTGATACCAAGTTGCATTTTACTATGTTATTCGGACCAATTCGTCAAATTTCTGTCGCTGTAGTTCAATCTGATTTAATATTTCCTGTGCTGTGGTTTCACACCATTTTTTCGCGCATTCTACATCGAAATGTTCACTTTCTAATTCCTGACGCTGCCATCCAAAATCTAAATTTCGGTCAAACAAGTGTATGAATGCCCGAATTGTTTCAATTTTTTCAAAGACTAAAACGTAGCCAAATAAATAGCGACGAGTGCGATCGTCAGAGAAAAACGAGCATTTCCAAGTACCTAGGTAAGGACTACTATTCTGCTCTCGCCTTGGCAACACCCACTTCCATTGACGAATTTCTAATTGTTCAAGGTTGTCTTTTTCAAAGCCAGCACCTCCAGAATAATTATCAATAGGGCGGTACCCTATTTTCATCTCTTCAAGGCTTTTGCACAACATAAAGTCTCAACTTAACTTTCCCCCAGATATTTTCTAATGTAAAATGGTGGAATTTTGTGTTTTTTTTGTAAATTTAATAACGAAATTGCTACCAAAAGTTTATCTAAATTTCCTACCAACAATAAAATTAATTCTTGAATCATACACAGATAATATTATGTCTCTAAAGTTTATAAACTCTTTATAAATCTGAAAGAAAACATCTAAGGGTGAAAGCTTCATTTTTTTCGCCTACTCTAGGACAAATAGCATCCTAAAAGTGAGAGTCCTTTTAAAAGCAAGAGACAAAAGCTACCAGAACTTATTCAAGACTGAGAGCAGGAAATTCAGAACAATCTCGAAACAGAGGACTTGATACTAAAGTCGTCCCTGAACAAGCAAACATAATTAAATCTAAAATGGGAGCGACTTTAGGAATTGATATTAAAGGAATCGAAAAGCCATTGTAAAGTTTCTCTGGCAGTACTTTTATGTAAGATTTGAGGTTGCATATAATAGCTCTTCATCCTAGTTGCGATCGCAACTTATCTTCAGAAATATTCACAGTAGTACTGTTTGTTATGGTACATGTCGATGACTTGACGCTACTTGAGCTAGGAGTTGAAGTCTGGAACAAAAGGAGGGAGAGCAACCCAGACTTTAAGCCTGACCTAAGCTATGTAGAATTGTCTGCGATTTTAGACGATGTGAATCTCAGTCATGCGAACCTCAAGTGTGCAAAAATTTACTTTGCGGAACTGCGAAACGCAAATCTTAGCGATGCAGACTTGAGAGGAGCAGATTTTACTATGGTAGATATGAGTGGAGCAGACCTCACTCATGCAGACCTTAGTGATGGACTATTTTTAGGTTCAGTCGAGTTTAATGGAGCCAACTTGAGTGGAGTGAACCTCACAAGGGCAGACTTAGGTATATGCGTTATAAATCACGGTCTTTTTTTTCGGGCTAGTCTCAGTGGAGTGAACCTCAGCCATGCAAATCTGAGTCAGGCTAGTCTAAGATTTGCCGATCTCAACAGAGCAAATCTCTGTGGCGCTAACCTCTGTGGAGCAGATCTTTGTGCAGCAGATTTGAGGGGAGCCAACCTCTTTGGCGCAGATCTCAGCAAGGCAGATTTGAGAGGGGCAGATTTCAGCGATGCTAATCTCACATATGCAAACCTGAGCGGAGCGAACTTGGTGGGATCGCCAAATTTTGGAAAACTGGGAATGTATGACCTTAGTTATCTGAATGACAGAAGGGTCAACTTGAGCAATGCCAACCTCAATGGTACTAATTTGAGTAAGGTAGACTTAACAGATGCTAATCTGACTCGTGCAAAAATGCTAGATAGTATTCATGACTAAGCATCTAGCACAATTCGTCAGCTATGCTGAGGGCAGAAGGTAAGAATGCTTGTACAGTAAGCTTTTTGACAAAAAAGCTTTGGCGGAACGTTTGTCAGCGTTTATAGCTGAGTGGAATACCACAGCACACCCTTTCCGTTGGAGTGAAAAGTCTACTGCGAAAGTTCTTTCAAAGTGCCAAATACAAGACCCCGGTGATACCGCTCAAACGCAACTGGTTACTGCGGCATCATTTCCGTACCCTTTTTATGGTGGGCTGTACTTAGTTGGGTGAAGTCTACCCACCCAGTTGGGTGATGCCTTGTCAAAACTATCAAACTAATATATATACGAATACGATGCTGGGTTTCATAACTCAATCTAGTCTACGAGGTGACTTGATTGCACTAAAAGGAAAGTGGTGATGAAAAAAGTAGCGGTGTTTGGCAATACTGGAGGCGGTAAATCAACTCTAAGCAAGAGATTATCCGAAATCACTGGTTTGCCACTTCACGTTTTGGATAAGATTCAATATCAATCAGGGGGCAGTGAGGTTCCACATGAAGACTATAAGCGCGCCCATCAGCAAATTTTAGTTACTGACCGATGGATTATTGACGGGTTCGGTTGCATGGAAACCCTATGGCTACGACTGGACGAGGCGGATAGTCTGGTTTTTGTCGATCTACCGCTATATATACATTTCTGGTGGGTAACTAAACGACTAATCACAGGTTTCTTTAAACCGCCAGAAGGTTGGCCGTCCAAGAGTCCAATATTGAGGAGTTCGCTTACTAGCTACCGCGTGCTTTGGTTATGTCACAAATATTTGACCCCAAAATATCGTGAGTATATCGAGCAGGCTCAAAGCATCAAAAGTGTTTATCACATTCGTGATACTAAACAGATTTTGCAATTTTTTGAATTAATTGAAAATCAGACTAACTTTAAAGATGGTGCATCAGCCTAAGGTTTCCAATCACCCGCAAGAGACAACATTCATAACGCTCAGGATATAACCTTTCGACGGTCGGCGTGCATTGGGATTGTTATGCAGCGATGGCACCAAGTGCCCGCCCAAGGGGCGATCGCCTCTGGCACTGGGCTCTGCGCCATCGCCCCTCCGTCAGCCCTCGCTCACCCTGTAGTTAGCCCTCAAGTATCAAATTATTTGCAGCTATAAGCTTGGTAGCCAGCCCCCTCTGTTGTCGGTAGCTATGCATCCGGAACGCGACGGTCACAACATTGAGTGCTGTCTTCATATCACCCAACTAGGTGAGCTTACAGGATGAAGACAACTCTCTCCTCACTCCCCTATATTGAATCTGATTCACTTCGGAGGTTAGCTTGTGTTTAAGCAACACTTTCTACGCCTGGATGGGTTTACCAAAGCAGAACGGATTCAGATGACTGCTCATGTGAGTGAGGCGATTAACCAAGCAGGAGCTTGGATTACTGACTTTCACCTGTACTCGAACATCTTAACGTGCATCAACTTTGAGGTGCCGAGCGCCAACTTGGACAAACTCGCTGTATCTCTGCAAGAGACAGGTCTGCATTTGAGCCAAGAGAGCCTGGAGCAACTCATGCCTGCTAATGGCTCGACGCTGAAAGAGAAAGAGCTACTAGGGACATTACAAATTACATTTGTACACAACGAACCCGACTTGCTCCGAGAGGTGCCTGCTGTTCCGGGATAAGAGCCAGCGCGATTGGCTTTGCCACTGCCCCGAATCGCAATCGCATTCATCGGTAGCCATCTTTTGGTCGCCAGCCTTCGCCAGCTGTGATCCGTGGCCACCCCTTCAAGGTCATCCTGGAAGCAGGGTGGTTTCATACAGCCGTAGAAAAATGACAATACTTCTGGAAGGCGATTGCCCAAAGGGCAGTGCGCAGAGCGCAATCGCAAATTGACAAGCCAGAAGTATGAATAATCTGCTCGAACAG
>JAHHIB010000014.1 GCA_019359075.1 Kalymmatonema hyalinum WJT4-NPBG1 | reverse complement strand
AGACTCTTCATTGGAACTAACTCTGAGTGACGGTTGCGCTCTGCGCAACCGCTAAATTGGCATTGGCGATCGCATTAATCTCAGACTGCGAAGCGCTCGAACTCAGATAACCCGCAACTTGGGTTATCTAAATCCAAAATTGACACTGCTGTTACATTTTCATAAACCTTTGTACAAACTACTTGACAAATTCCCTGAGACTCTATCAATTTCTTTGTGGATGTCGGCAATGAAAATAGACGCAATACATAATTTGATGCGAAATGCTCCAGAATCACTTATTTCTTATAACTGCATAAGTCAGATTTAATTGCACCTATTTATGAGTAGTTGTTGTCAACCCACAGTCACTCAAAAAAATGATGGTCAACGTCAGATTTTAACCAGTGTCTTGCAGGGAATGCCACGAAGTAGCCAACCTATCCTGGTAATGATTTTTTAAATTAGCTTTCAGAGGTAATATTGATGCCATTTGATACTCACTCTTACACAACTCAAGGTGGAATATTTGTATCGCGTTCTGTAACTAATACTTCCATAGATTCCGCCATTGAGGAGGTTTTGGTACGTCTGGATTCCCAACGCGGCGGCTTGCTGGCAAGTAGCTACGAATATCCAGGACGGTATAAAAGATGGGCGATAGGTTTTGTCAATCCACCTTTAGAACTTGTTACCCGCGATAACACTTTTACCATTACGGCGCATAACGAGCGAGGCAAGATACTGCTAGATTATCTGGCAGAGTGTTTGTTGGATCAACCATACCTTCAAGCCGTAAATAAAGAAAACAACGAAATCATCGGTTCCGTCAAACCAACAGAACGTTTATTTTCAGAAGAAGAACGCAGCAGACAACCATCTGTTTTCAGTGTGGTTCGCGAGATATTATCTGTTTTCTACAGCCCGGAAGACGAAAATCTGGGACTTTATGGCGCATTTGGCTATGACTTGGTTTTCCAGTTTGAGCAAATGCCAAAGCATCTGGAACGTGCAGCAGACCAAAGGGATTTGGTACTATATCTGCCTGATGAATTGTTAGTTGTTGACTACCACTTACAACAGGGATTTCGTTTGCAGTATGATTTCGTGACCAAGGTTGGTAGCACTAGGGATTTACCTCGCACAGGTGAAGTTATCGATTACCGAGGTCAGCGCCTCAGTGTCACTCAAGCCTCTGACCATGAAAGCGGTGAATATGAGGGACAAGTCACTAAAGCCCTCGATTACTTCCGTCGCGGCGATTTATTTGAAGTTGTTCCTAGTCAAAGCTTCTTTCAAGCCTGCGAAAAACCCCCAACTGAACTTTTCCGAATTCTCAAGCAGATAAATCCCAGTCCCTATGGATTTATCTTTAATTTAGGTGGAGAATATTTAATTGGTGCATCTCCAGAAATGTTTGTGCGTGTTGACGGTAGACGTGTTGAAACTTGCCCAATCAGTGGAACGATTCGCCGGGGACTAGATGCAATTGGTGATGCGGCGCAAATTCAGAAGCTGCTGAACTCGCGCAAAGATGAATCTGAACTCACCATGTGTACCGACGTAGACCGCAACGATAAGTCTCGGATTTGTGAGCCAGGGTCTGTGCGAGTGATTGGTCGTCGCCAAATTGAAATGTACAGCCATCTTATCCATACAGTAGACCATGTCGAAGGTATACTGCAACCGGAAGCTGATGCTTTGGATGCATTCCTCACCCATCTGTGGGCAGTTACAGTCACAGGAGCACCAAAACGTTCTGCGATGCAGTTTCTCGAACAAAATGAGCGCAGCCCTAGACGTTGGTATGGTGGAGCTGTTGGAGGCTTAAGTTTTAAAGGCAACTTGAATACTGGTTTGATTTTACGAACTATCCGACTCAAGGACTCAGTTGCACAGGTGCGAGTTGGTGCAACGGTTCTTTATGACTCAGAACCAGAAGCTGAGGCACAAGAAACTCTTACTAAAGCTGGTGCCTTATTCCAAACACTTCGTACAGTAATTCATAAGAGTGCAGATTTGCCAGTATTGTCAAACCTTGAGATTCAAGAAGCGAATCCAGCAGCACTCAAGCGTGTCTTGCTAATTGACTATGAAGACTCATTTGTTCACACCTTAGCAAATTACATCCGTCAAACCGGTGCTACAGTGACAACACTACGGCATGGTTTTGCAGAATCAGTTTTTGATGCAGAAAAACCCGACTTGGTTGTTTTATCTCCTGGTCCTGGAAAACCCAGTGACTTCCGTGTTGCAGATACAATTGCCATCTGTAAAAAACGGGAAATTCCTATATTTGGCGTGTGTTTGGGATTACAGTCAATAGTCGAGGCACACGGTGGAAAACTGGGAGTTCTGGATTATCCCCAGCATGGTAAGGTATCTCAGGTATCTGTTGTTGATCCAGATTCTGTTGCCTTTAAAGGCTTACCACAATCGTTTGAAGTTGGTAGATACCACTCGTTGTATGCGCTACCAGAAAGCCTACCTGCAGAACTCAAAGTGACAGCTATGTCTGCGGATGGTGTGATTATGGGCATTGAGCATCAAACATTACCCATTGCCGCCGTTCAGTTCCATCCAGAATCTATCATGACTTTGGCAGAAGGAGTCGGATTAACAATTGTGACAAACGTAGTACGTGCATTCACTAGTAAAGTCCCCTCCTCACTCGTTGCATAAGATCCCCCCCTGCCCCCCTTACAAAGGGGGGAACTTATACCATTTCACGAAATTGGTGATACAAATCTTTTCTCCGCGGCTCCTCTGCTCAAGAGCTCCCCTGCTGCCTATTTGTATCAACCTTAAAGTGAAACGGTATTAGCCCCCCTTGGAAAGGGGGGTTGGGGGGATCAAATTGAATCACCTTTAACCGCTATAAAAAAAGATGCTGAATTATCACTCTCAACCAGAAATAACTGCACAGTCCGCCAAACCGCGCCATATTCTCGAAGAAATTGTTTGGCACAAACAGCAAGAAGTTGCCGTCATGAAAGAGCAACTGCCGTCTTCCGATTTAAAGCTTCAAATTAGCCTTGCTCCTGCTGTGCGAAATTTCTTGAATGCTTTACGGCAAAATCCCATCAAGCCCAGCATTATTGCGGAGGTCAAGAAAGCCTCACCAAGTAAAGGAGTCATTCGTGCTGATTTTGAACCGGTGAAAATTGCTTCTGCATATGAGCGAGGTGGTGCAAGTTGTATTTCTGTGTTAACTGACGAGAAATTTTTTCAGGGCAGTTTTGAGAATTTGCGACTTATTAGAAAGAGTGTAGGGTTGCCGCTACTTTGCAAAGAGTTTGTCATAGACCCTTACCAAATTTACAAAGCACGAGTCAATGGTGCTGATGCAGTGCTACTGATTGCAGCTATCTTAAGCGACGAAACACTGCAAGATTTTCTGCACATTATTCATGATTTAGGCATGACTGCCTTGGTGGAAGTGCATACTTTAACTGAACTTGACCGAGTGCTGGCATTATCAAATGTGCAACTTGTTGGCATTAACAACCGCAATTTGGAAGACTTTAACCTTGACTTAGAAACGACTAAACACTTGTTGTCAGAACGTAAAGAAAAGTTAAGAAGTTTAGACATTACGGTTGTCAGTGAGTCTGGTTTATATACATCTTCTGATTTAGCTTTTGTCGCCCAAGCGGGAGCTGAAGCTGTATTGATTGGAGAATCTTTAGTTAAGCAAGCTGATTTAGAGCAAGCTGTGAAGGAATTAAGGATTCATTGATCTTGAATATTGCATTTTTGATTCTGTCTTTCCCCTATTAACTTATTGTTGGCTTTCGGTAATTAATTAAGATGAGTACTATCTCCGGACACTTTGAATCTTTACGCGCACAAAACCAATGCGCTTTAATTCCTTTTATTACAGCTGGCGATCCTGATTTGGAAACGACAGCCGAAGCGTTGGGAATTTTGGATGCTAGTGGTGCAGATTTCATTGAACTGGGAGTTCCCTATTCTGACCCATTGGCTGATGGACCTGTCATTCAAGCGGCTGCGACTCGCGCCCTTAAGGGGGGGACTCGCTTAGCTCATGTTTTACAGATGGCGCAGTCAGCCACTCGTAAGTTGCGATCGCCTATCATCCTGTTTACTTATTACAACCCAATTTTAAATCTGGGCGCTGAGCAGTTCCTCAAGCAAGTTGCAGCTTCTGGAATCAAGGGGTTGGTTGTACCCGATTTACCTTTGGAAGAAGCAGATGATTTGTTACAGCAGGCGGATACTCAAGGGATTGAAGTCACATTGTTAGTCACTCCTAACAGCTCAAAAGAACGAATTGAGGCGATCGCCCGTCAATCTCGTGGTTTTATTTACCTGGTAAGTGTCACAGGTGTGACAGGTGTACGCTCTGAGTTGCAAACGCGGGTGAAAGACGTACTCACTGAAATCCGCAGTGTAACTGACAAACCAATTGCTGTTGGTTTTGGCATCTCCACTCCAGAACAAGCCCGTCAAGTTAAAGACTGGGGCGCTGATGCAGTGATTGTGGGAAGCGCCTTTGTGCAACGTTTGGCAGAAACTACACCATATCGTGGGCTGCGAGCTATTAGAGATTTTTGTAACGATTTGAAGGCATCTATTACCCCCACTGTAAAAATTAAAAATTAACCATTTTGGGCTTACGCCATCTTTTTCTCTGTGTTGCCTACTGCGCTTAAATATAGCGGTTCGGGGGTTGAATCGAATACATCAAGAAATAAGAACCACAGATGGACACTCATGGGACACAGATGAATAAACTTCATTCAAACGAGAAGCGTTATAAATTCGCGTAAGCCCTGAAAATTTCAAACTCCATATTACAAATTCAGGAAATTTCATGTTAGCAAACACTCAAAACACAAATCTTTCTACTCCACAGACTCATCAACAACCAGATATCCTCGGTCGGTTTGGTCAATTTGGGGGTAAGTATGTCCCTGAAACATTAATGCCGGCACTCAGTGAATTAGAAGCCGCGTATCAGCAATACCGCAACGACCCGGATTTTCAAAACGAACTACAGGCACTCTTACGCGACTACGTTGGACGCGCTACTCCCCTCTACTTTGCGGAACGCCTCACCAAGCACTATGCCAAGCCAGATGGCACTGGACCGCAAATTTACTTAAAACGCGAAGATTTAAACCATACAGGCGCTCACAAAATTAATAACGCCTTAGCTCAGGTGTTACTCGCGAAACGTATGGGCAAACAGCGGATTATTGCGGAAACCGGAGCAGGTCAGCATGGTGTTGCAACCGCGACAGTCTGCGCCCGTTTTGGCTTAAAGTGCCTGATTTACATGGGCATCCATGACATGGAACGACAAGCCCTGAATGTGTTTCGGATGCGATTGATGGGGGCAGAAGTCAGTCCTGTAGAGGCGGGAACCGGAACCCTCAAGGATGCGACGAGTGAAGCAATTCGGGATTGGGTAACGAATGTAGAAACCACTCACTACATTTTAGGTTCCGTTGCTGGACCCCATCCCTACCCAATGATGGTGCGAGATTTTCAAGCGATCATTGGCAAGGAAACTCGCGCCCAGTCCCAAGAAAAATGGGGCGGACTGCCAGATATTCTGCTTGCTTGTGTTGGTGGAGGTTCCAATGCTATTGGGCTTTTCCATGAATTTGTCAACGAACCATCTGTACGCTTGATTGGAATTGAGGCAGCAGGTGAAGGGATTGATACTGAAAAACACGCGGCAACTTTGACACTTGGTAGACCCGGTGTTTTGCACGGAGCAATGAGTTATGTTCTGCAAGATGGCGATGGTCAAATTGTCGAAGCGCACTCTGTCAGTGCTGGGTTAGATTATCCCGGTGTCGGTCCAGAACATAGTTATTTAAAGGATGTTCAACGTGCTGAATATTACAGTATAACTGACCAGCAGGCATTGGAGGCATTTAAGCGTCTGTCCCAACTCGAAGGAATTATTCCGGCACTGGAAACATCCCACGCCATTGCTTTCCTAGAAACTCTTTGTCCGCAACTGACTGGTAGCCCCAGAATTGTTATCAACTGTTCTGGACGTGGTGACAAGGATGTGCATACAGTTGCGAAATTCTTGGATACTTTCTAAATGTCTTGAAGGGTTTGTAGTAAGCACTGTCTTTGCTTAATATCAGCAAAGACAGTGCTTACTACGAAGTTTGTGATATTTAAAACATCATATAAACTGCTCAAATTTGTAATTTTAAGACATTTTCTGCTTTTTTCAGTTAGTTTTATTAGATAATAAGTTTGTCGTTAAACGACTCTTTTCAACTTTAGGCACTTTAGTTTCAAAGTGCCTAAAATTATTATCATTTCTCCTCACACAAAAATTTAATTTTTGATATCAAAATTAACGAGATGCAGAAGAAGAAAGTGTCTGAAAATCCTACTGTAAAAGCCCAAGTTTACGAAAAATTTCTGGCTCATACAATTGCTTCTGGAGTCAGCCTGCTGAGTTTATTACTTTTAGGGACATCTTCAACAAGGGCGCAAGTACCCTCCGCTTCAAATGATGCAGCAAATTTAGTCAGTCAAAATCAGGTTAAAAAAAACACGCCTGAAATGAATCAGGTGACAAATGTCAATCAACTGAGTAATGTCCAACCCGGTGAAATACCTTCCGCTTCAGGTGGTGCAGGAAACTTCGTCAGTCAAAACCAGGTAAAAAAAAGC
Source organism: Kalymmatonema hyalinum WJT4-NPBG1 (assembly GCA_019359075.1). Classification (GTDB taxonomy): domain Bacteria; phylum Cyanobacteriota; class Cyanobacteriia; order Cyanobacteriales; family Nostocaceae; genus Kalymmatonema; species Kalymmatonema hyalinum. The sequence goes on along the minus strand of JAHHIB010000014.1, from coordinate 97,635 downwards.
ACGCCTGGAATGAGTCAGGTGACAAATGTTAATCAACTGAGTGATGTCCAACCTACTGATTGGGCTTTTCAGGCATTGCAGTCGCTGGTTGAACGCTATGGTTGTATTGCTGGGTATCCTAATGGTACTTATCGCGGGAATCGCGCGATGACGCGTTATGAGTTTGCGGCTGGACTGAATGCTTGTTTAGACCGCGTTAATGAACTGATAGCGACCGCAACAACAGATTTGGTCAGAAAAGAAGACTTAGCAACTTTGCAAAAGCTACAGGAGGAGTTCACTCCTGAGTTAGCAACTTTACGAGGTCGGGTAGATGTGCTAGAAGCACGTAGCGCTGAACTCGAAGCCAATCAGTTTTCCACAACGACCAAGCTGCAAGGTCAGGCAATTATCTCTGTGAATGCTGGTGGGTTTTCGGGCGATCGCATTATTGACCCCGCTGTCAGAGTTGACCCTGCTAACCCCAGAAGTAATCCAATCACCAGCCAACCTAATCCCACAATCTTGTTCCGAGCAGGTATCGATTTAAACACCAGCTTTCGTGGAACTGACTTGCTGAAAATTCGCCTTGACACTGGAAGTGGTTTTAATGATCAACCAGTTGATGCTGGGAGAGACAATGCTGCGGGTTTACTCGAGCCAAATTTTGGTAGTGTTTTAGACTACTCAATCAAGCCACCCACAAATGGTGATGTAGAGATCAGCAGACTGTATTACAGCTTTCTACTCGCTAAAGACTTTAGGGTCTCTGTTGGTCCAAGTTTTTTCCCAACCGATTTTGTTGACTTCAACAGTTACGCTTACCTCAGTTTCCGAGACTTTAGCACTCTAGCTTTTGTAAATAACTTTGTTCTGTTCCCAATTAACGGTGCGAGTGCAGGGGCAGCAATTGATTGGAAACCTCGTAATGGACCATTTTCCGTGCGGGCGTTGTATGCCGCAACAGATGCAGCCAATCCTATCCAACAGGGAAGGGGAGTGCTTCAGGGTCTTTCAACATTCCCAGGTATACTATATCCTAGGCAATTTGCTGCTGCTAATGACGCTCCCAATACTGATCCCAGTATTACAGGCGATCGCGGCTTTTTTGGAGATACTTTTCAAGGTACTGTAGAACTAGAATATGCCCCTTCCAGGGCATTCGCCATACGTCTGCAATATAGTGGTGGCGAACTATTTACCAACCGCTTTGATAGCTATGGTGTGAATGTTGAACTGACCCTTGCAGAAAAGTTTGGTATTTTTGGTCGCTACGGTTATGGTAACTTTGATAACACCGCCTTTGGCGATATCAAACCCAATTACTGGATGGCAGGGGTTGGGGTGCGAGACTTGTTTACACGCGGTGCTTTAGCAGGAATTGCTGTTGCTCAGCCATTTGTTGTCAATCAAATCGGCGATTCAACTCAGACCAATTTCGAGGCGTTTTATAACTACCCGTTTAGCCGAAATATCCAAGTCACACCAACAGTTCAAGTCATTACCCATGCTGGAAATGAAGAAAGCAACGGCACAATTGTGACAGGTACACTCCGTACAGTATTTTCCTTTTAAAAGCATCAAAAAAATAACTGCTTTCTTAAGCTTGATTTGTAGTAAGCACATAGCGTGCTTGCTACTCTTCATGCGTCGTTCTTATAAGGTGAAGGTTGCAAAATTATGGTACAAACTACTGTAGAACCATCACCCTTAACTAACGATCAATTGAGTTGCGCTATATAATCATCAGTTTTGCCTGAAACTCTTGTGTAGCAACGATTCTTCTTTTTTCTCTGAAGAGAGTGATGGAACAGCCCTATGCTGTAAGCATCTATAGCCAGTCAAAATGTCAACTGAAACACAATCATTAACTTGTTGTTGTTTCGTATCTGTGCTTAATCAGGATTGATTTGTATTTGCAATCGCATCTTGGAGCGTGCTATGAAACTGACAAAGCAAAATCTCTCAGAACGTGCCGATCATGTTTATGACGTGATTGTTGTCGGTGGTGGAGCAGGTGGATTGTCTGTTGGCATTTACCTGCAACGCTATCTTCTTTCGAGTTTGATTATCGACAAAGGCAAAGCCCGTTCCTTCTGGATGCAAGAACTCCATAACTATCTGGGATTGCCACCGGATACCCCAGGGCGATCTTTGCTGCGGCAAGGTAAGGAACACTACCTCTCGCTCGGCGGTGATATGCTGGATAGTTTTGTAGAGGACATCGTAGATGAGGGAGAAACTTTTGCTGTGCGGGTCAAAATTGGCAGACACGACAGTATCTATCAGACGTTTCGCTCGAAGTACCTGGTTGCTGCCAGTGGCATCATTGACTACTTACCTAACTTAGACAATATGCGAAACGTGTATGACTATGCAGGCTACAATCTGCACGTCTGTTTAATTTGTGATGGTTATGAAATGAATGATAAAAAAGTGGGAGTATTTGCCAACAGTCTCAGCAATGCGGAAGTCGTTTTTCCACTCGGTTGGTTTACCCCTCATATCACGTTGTTCACTCACGGACTGTTTGAAGTCGCAGATGAGTTGCGTCAGAAATTACACGAGCACGGCTATCAGGTGGTCGAAACCCCAATCAAGCAATTCCTAGGTGAAGACCATCAGATGAACGGTGTGGAACTAGAAGATGGCAGGGTAATAGAGCTAGATGCTGGATTGATTTCAATGGGATCGAAGTATCACGCTGATTATCTAGAGAGGTTTAATCTAGAAAAGCACGGCGACAATTTGGTCACTGATAAAATGGCACGTACCTCCCATCCTCGCATCTTTGCGATCGGCGATCTCAAAGTCGGACTTAATCAAGTTGTAGTTGCCGCAGCGGACGGGGCATTGGCTGCTACTCAAATCTGGCGAGATTTGCGCTCCTCGGTCGGACCTAAACATCCGGTACAAATGCCTCAAGCCACTTCCACCAAAACTTTACCCACCGCTTGAAACAAGTTAGAACAACTAGCTCAATTTTTGCTTTATATTCTACAACTTTAGCAGCGTCATAACTTATCGTGGGGTTCGCGATGGTCTACACGGTATTGCTCTAACCTTCTAATTGCCATCACCAAACTCAACTTCATACGTGTAAAGGCTTCCACCAAACTGCCGACTTCATCGTTGGATACTTTCTCAAAATCAGCCTCCATATCACCCGTACTTACAGCTTCTGCAACCCTAACGACGCGTTTGATTGGTCGAACAACATACCGCTTCAGCCAAAAGTTAGCCATGTAGATGGCGATCGCAAAAATTATCGTCACAATACCCATCACCAAAATCAAAGATTGACGAGTGTTTTGCAAAACTTCATTCGTTGGTACAGAAACAATTTGAGTCCCCAAAACTTCATTCAATTTCCACCCCATACCATTTTGATCTCCATAGATCTTAATCATTTCCTTGGGTGCAACTTCAGGGGTACTGTGACATCTCAAGCAACTAGCATCATTGATAGCTAAGGGGCGAGCAACATAAAAGTATTTTTCTCCTTGAAAAGAACGATATCCTGACGTTTGTTGCACATTTTTGTTCTGACCGAAATTTTGTATAATCTCTGTTTCAAAGCTATCAGCCATGTCTTGAGGATTAGTGGGATTTAGCATCGCTTCTTTATACAAAAAGTCCTGATAGGAATTGTTATCTTTACGTAGGGCATCAAAGACTTTACGGGACGAATAAGCAGGGACAATTTGCGGTAAAAAACCCTGATCCCCTAAACTCGCCTCCAAGTGTGGAGTGACTTCATTGTTTGTATAAGAGCGAACAGAGTTTAGAGTTCGCAACAGCAATAAAGCACTGGAAGTGATTTCATTTTGAGCTTTATAATTCAGGATGTTAGCCAAAGCGATACCACTAAAGGTGATTCCTCCCAGAAATATTACGAGTAGTAGTATGGTCAGCTTTTGAGCTAATGCTAAATTGTTAAGATTTTCTGAAAATATTCTTAACATATCTTTACAATGTGATGTATAAATAAACTATGTTAATTATCAATCACAAAAACAAAGATTGAGAAGAACACATAAATCAGAATGATTCCAAGGATAAATTTGGGGAATTCAGTCAGGTACGCTTAGAATTCTTTTTTCAAGAGCGGAAGTTCTACAGGGCAATAACCCGAATCATGACTTAGGAGTACAAAAATCTTCTTATTTTTTCTAGTTTCTGAATTCTGACCCTTTTCTGAGTTCTTTCTTGATAAAACAAAAATCTCGTTGAAAAGCCAGGGGTTCCATCGAGACTAGGAAAACAAATTGAATAGCTTGTTTGAGGGAAAAATATATATAGTTTTTTCCAAGACAAAAGGTCGAGTAGTTATCTTTCTCTCGACCCTAACGATTATAAAAAATTTACCCCCTCGAAAATTCATTTTACAACTCTAGCTGTTCAACGACTCTCGTTTTTTTGGAAGTTAGCAGCGAACCAAATACGACAACTGTAATGATGGTAAGAACAGCACTGGCATAAAAGACTCCTTGCATTCCCCAAGCACCGTAAGCAAGACCTGCGAGTAAGGGACCTAGCGCTCTTCCCAGTGATTGAACTGTAACATTGAGTGCCATAAATCCAGCCCGGTAGCCTTCTGGGGCAATTCCTGCTAACATTGCTTGCAGGGTTGGTAAAGCGAAGGCTGCAGATACACCAAATATAATACAGGGAATGATCAGCAACCAAGCGTTATGAGTTGCAGGCATAAGCAGTAGTGACAAACCACAGAGAAGAAAACCTGATATGATTAAGCTCTTTTCTGAAAGCTTAGTTGCCAAAAATCCCAGTTGAGAAGCAGTAAAGGAAAAAGCTATTGACTGACAGCAAATAATAATACCAATTTCTGCTACCGAGGCACCTAGTTGAGTTCCTGCATAGATTGGGATATACGTATAGAAAGTACCTAACTCAATCACGAATAAGGAAAACACCGTAAACAGTAGCCCAAACACTTGAGGATTCTTAATATTGTCACAGGTATTTTTGAGATAGATGCCCAGATTCAAATTCTGACTATTCTTTTGCTTGCTTGCGACCTTCAGCTTCTGGGAAATTAACAATGCTACTGGAAAGGCTAATACCGATAGTAAAAACGGATATCGCCAACTCAACTCGCCTAAGAACCCACCAATTAGAGGATAAATTGTGGCAGCAATGCCAATCATTGCGGAGTTAAACCCCATCGCAGAAGTGAGCATTTTCCCACTATATAAATCGCTGATCAGAGTGAGTTCCAAAGACTCTAAACTAGCAGCACCTACACCTGCTAAAAACCGCCACTCCAATAAGCTGCGAAAATTATTGGCAAACGCGCATAATATTCCGCCAACCCCAAACAGTAGCAGAGAAGGAATGAGGATTTTCTTCGTACCAATACGGTCAGCTAATGCCCCGAAAATCAGAGTTCCAACTGTAGTTGGCATTAGAAAAATTGTCATTACTAGTCCAATCTCTTGGGGTGGAATCTTGAATGATTCTGCAATATTTGGCATTATAGGATTAATGCTAAGTATTCCACTAATTGCTACTAACGATATACAAACTATCACAACAAGATTGGCGTCAATAGGTAGGGTAGTGGCATTTTTAGTGTTGGTTTTCTTGGCTAATGAAATCATGTGTTTTTCTCCTGTAAAATTTGGATTTTAGAATGTCTTTTGTTGTTATTTAATTGAAAAACACTTTGTATTTGAGCGAAAATTCGCTTCACAAGGTAACAATTTACAAAAACTTAGACAAGCTATATTTTTGTTGAATTCCGAAAATTTGATAGACTTAAAAACTATGTAGTGACAGAAGTTTTTTTGTATGCATTAAGCCTTACTTGGTTTGCCCAACAGAAGTTAAGCATGAATGAGGTAACCTTTTGTATTTTTAATAGATGTAACCATGCTTAAGTTATGCAGCTTTGGGATAGAAATGGAAAAATTTGCCAGTATTGTGATCAGTTCAACTAAGAAGACTGAGTGCAGTGTCCTTGATGCACGAACTGTCTCAAAGTAAAGTGCGTAAATCCTATAACTATTAGTTCATTACCGGCAGAAAACGATAGTTATGCAGCACCAAGGCAGAACAAACGCATCTTTTTTTTGAAAACGATGTGTGGGAGGTTAAAGCGCTGAGTCCTTACGGACACGCTGCACGTATGGCTAGCGGCACGCTTTGCGCTTACACGCTGGGTGTGGGGTGTGGGGCTTCGCCGTGAGTTCTGCCGAACGGTGTGGGGATCCACGACTGTGGACGCCTCATCGAAACGGGCATAGCGTTCAGACATGAATCTTTTTTCTTGGTGTTCCTTACACCCACCCCACCTATGTCTTTTTTCCTCCCCTACCCCCCAGTTTTTGTAACTAATAATTATAGCGACCTCATATTTTCAGTAGATAGGTGTATTATCCAATACCTCATAAGCTTAAAAACCGAATAATATCAAGCCCGGTAATACAACCTTCATAAGTTCGATGACTTCTCTAACTGCATAAGTTGATTTGACTGACAACTATTGAAAATTTAGATAACGAAATTCATCTATTGACTAACTGTTTTTGTCAAAAACTATGTTCGAGAACAGATAGCATCATGAAAAAAATCTTAATATTATCCGCAAATCCTAAAAATACAGATAAATTGCGCCTAGACCAAGAGGTGCGGGAAATTAAGGCGGCGCTCAAACGTGCTAACAATCGAGAGCAGTTTGAAATCGTTACCTCCGAGGCGATACGAGTTGAAGATCTGCGCCGCGCACTGTTGGAACACCAACCGGCGATCGTTCACTTTTCTGGACATGGTTCAGGTAGTGCTGGCTTAGCCTTAGAGAATAATCTTGGACAAGTGCAACTCGTAAGTACAGAATCGCTGGCAAGGTTATTTGGCTTGTTCCAAGGCAAGATTGAGTGTGTTTTACTCAACGCCTGTTATTCGCAAGCCCAAGCAGCGGCAATTCACCAACATATTGATTATGTTGTCGGCATGAATAAGGCGATTGGGGATATGGCTGCTATTGAGTTTGCCATTGGATTTTATGACGCATTGGGTGTTGGCAGACCTTATGAGGATTGTTTTGAAGTCGGTTGTGCTTCTATCAACTTACAAGGAATTGCAGAGTCAGAAACACCAGTACTCAAAGCAAGGCGGCGCTCATCGTCTTCTTTTGATGCACAAACGAGTGGTGAACAAACACAACGCAAAACCAACTCCAGAGGTGTAGTGTTGACATCAGAAGAAAACAACTCACAGCCAAAATACTCCGGTGGAATTTCCCAAAGTCTTAATGGTGGGCAAATGTACGGTGGAATGCAGGCAGTACAAGGCAACCGCAACCAACAAACTATGAGGATTAAAAATACTGCCTCCGCTAATGAAAAACAACTCACCCAGGAACAAGTCATTCAGTTACTAGCAAAGATTGAGCAGTTGATTCAATCAACCTCTCAATTGCCAGAAGCAACAAAAGAAAAATCACTCAGGTATTTAGCAGCAGCCAAGGAAGAAGCGCAATCAGATGAATCGGATAAACAGTTAGCAGCCGGAAATCTCAAACGGATGACAGAAATATTAAAAACTGCAACGGAAACTGTCGCTACTTTTACTCTATGGGAGAGTATTAAATTAATACTGATACAACTACCTCCTTGGCTGGGTGTTCCTAAGAATTTCTTTGGTTTTAGTTTATGAACCAACCTTTACACAATCAGGAAAATTCGCTACCCACCCAACAGCCAATTCTTCAGCAGCACGTGGAAAACGCCACATTGGGTGGTGGAATGACAGCGGCGATCGGGGATGATAATGTTCAGATTCAGGGTGACAGCAACATTGTTACTTTTAACAAGACAGAGATTCTACAAATCGCTGTTGAAGAGATTAAAACCCGTCAATTTATAGAAACTTCACCTTACAAAGGGTTAAAGAAATTTGAGCCAGAAGACAAAGACCTATTTTTTGGTCGTGACCAATTTCTCACAGGTTTGGTTAACGAACTAGAACAAACGAACTTAATTTTACTTTTAGGAGCTAGTGGTAGTGGCAAGTCATCAGTCGTGCGTGCCGGTTTAATTCCCTGGCTGTCACAGAAATGGCGATCGCGATTTGTACACCTGATGTTTACCCCAGATAGTGACCCTTTTGAATCTTTTTATGCCAGCTTACTCAGTAAATACAAGCAAACAGAAGCTCAAATCGCCCGTGAGGCTAAAGCTGGTACGCTCACTCAGGTGGTAACTCGCCTGAAGCAGCCTGATGATTATTGGCTCATCTTTATTGACCAGTTTGAGGAGCTGTTCACCACCAGTCAACTAGAAAAACGTGACCAGTTTATCGCTAGCTTGGTGCAATTAAGTAAAACTAAGCAGCGTTCCGTCAAAATTGTGGCGACGATGCGGGCGGATTTTCTGGATCGGTTAAGTCCTTATCCCCAGCTTGTCAAGGCTACAGATAAACATCGTCCATTCATTGCTGAGATGCAACGAGATGAGTTGCGGTTAGCAATCGAACAGCCTGCTGCTCAGCATGGAGTGGTGTTTGAACAGGGATTGGTGGAGGAAATCATCCAAAATCTAAAGCGACAGGCAGGATATTTGCCGTTGTTGCAATATACGCTGAATTTAGTGTGGGAAACAGAAGTTAAAAATTACGATATTCAGGATCGCACACTGAATATCAATACTTATCGGCAGTTGGGTGGTGTGTGGGGCGCACTCCACCAACGAGTTGAGAAAATTTACAACAACTTGACAACAGAAGAGCAAACATGCGTGCAACGCATCTTTTTGAGGCTCGTTGAGATTGGTGGGGAAGAAGAATCGGGAACTGAGTGGAAACCCGTTCGTAGACGCGCGATGCGATTTGAGTTTAACGATCCACTCGAACAAAAAGTGTTAGCTCAGTTGATTGATCAAAACTTGTTAGTGAGCAATCGTCAACCTCATTGTGAAGTCTCCACCGTAGAGATTGCCCATGAAGCTTTGCTAACCTCTTGGACACGGTTGAATGAATGGATTGGAGAAAACCGTCAGGCGATCGCCCTCCGCAACCGTTTGAATGAAGATGTGGCACAGTGGCAAAAGACGAAAGCAGATGATGAACTGTGGAGTGGCTCAAAACTAGAGCAAGCCTTGGAACTCAAACAGAATGAGGCATTTAATCACGTCTTGGGTGGGTTTTGTGATGCTGCCAATCAGTTTATTGATGCAAGTGTAGGACGACGCGATCGTCAACGCCGCAGAACAGTTACTAGACTATCTGTTTTTTCTGCTGTGGCATTAGCGCTAGCTGCTTTCTCGACCATTCAGTATCAGAGAGCCGAAACAGGTCAGATCGCTGCTTTAGGGCAAACCTCAGAAGCTCGTTTTGCTGCCAATAGAAATGCGTTGGATGCCTTACTGGTTGGGTTAGATGTTGCCAAGCGCTCAAAATCACAAATTTGGGGCAACACTAATCCACAAATGCAGGCTGAAATGCGGGCAACGTTGGGTCAAGCGGTTTACTGGACGCGAGAGCGTAACCGTCTGGAAGGGCATGAGGACGTTGTTCTAAGTGTCAGTTTTAGCCCGGATGGTCAGATGATTGCTACAGGAAGCTATGACAACACAGTGAAGTTGTGGCGCTCCGATGGTAGACTAATCACGACTCTGAAAGGACATACAAAGCCAGTGATGAGCGTTAGTTTTAGTCGCGATGGAAATATGCTCGCGTCTGGTAACCAGGATGGAACGGTCAGGCTTTGGGATCATAATGGCAAGTTAATATGGTTTATCAAAGCTCATAATGGCTCGGTTTTAAGTGTCCGCTTTAGCCCAGATGGTAAGACAATCGCCACCGGCAGTGCAGATCAAACAGCGAAACTGTGGCGAATTGACGGTCAGTTCCTCAAGACCCTAGGAGAACATCGGGGATGGGTGAAGCAAGTAAGTTTTAGTCCTGATGGTAATACGATTGTTACTATCAGTGACAGCACGACGATAAAGCTCTGGACACGAGACGGAAAGCTGCTCAAAACCCTCACCAGACATACTGGCGCTATCATGAATGCAGACTTTAGCCCAGATAGCCAGGTGTTTGCAACCGCTAGCCTAGATCGAACAGTAAAGGTTTGGAATCAAGAAGGTCAGCTTTTAAAAACTCTTCCGCATCCGGAGCAAGTTTATAGCGTTAGTTTCAGTCGCGACGGACAAACAATCGCCTCTGGTAGCTTTAATGGAAAGGTGAGGCTCTGGAATCGAGATGGTATACTCCTTGACACATGGGCAGGACACAAGGGAGAAATTCCCAGTGTAGATTTCAGTCGCAATGGACAGATTCTTGCGACTGCTGGGAATGATAGCATCACGAAGCTCTGGCAGGTGAATCGAAGCTGGCTGACTGTTCTAGCTGGACATGAAGAATCTGTCAATAGTGCCAAGTTCAGCCCAGACGGTAAATGGGTAGTGAGTGCAGGTAGTGACCAAAAGTTGAAGTTCTGGAGTCCGGAAGGCAAGCTCATCTCTTCCCTTACAGGAGATCGAACTGGTATCCTTGACGTTAGCTTCAGCCCAGATAGACGAACAATTGCCAGTGCTGGTGATGACACAACTGTAAAACTCTGGAGTGTAAACGGACAACCATTGAGAACACTTCGTGGTCATAGCGATCGCGTCCGTAAAGCCAACTTCAGTCCAGATGGAAAGATAATCGCTTCTGCCAGTGATGATGGAACTGCTCAACTTTGGAGTTTAGAGGGTAGCCCACTTAAAACTCTTACAGGACACAGTGGCAGGGTCTTAAGTGTCAGCTTCAGTCCAAAGGAACAAATAATTGCCACTGCCAGTGATGATTCAACAGTGAAACTCTGGAGTCTAGATGGTACAGAACTCACAACGCTGCGGGAACACACAGGTCGAATTTGGAATGTCAGTTTCAGCCCAGATGGACAAACAATTGCTACAGCTAGTGCTGACAAGACCATTAAACTCTGGAGATTAGACGGAAAGGTAATAACAACGCTGAGTGGTCACACTGCTGCTGCGCTTGGCGTAAGTTTCAGCCTAGATGGACAAATAATCGCCACTGCCAGTAGTGACCGGACTATCAAACTTTGGCGACGGCATGGAACTTTAATCACAACTTTGAGCGGACATCAGGCTGATGTGAATTTTGTAACTTTTAGTCCTGATGGTAAATTGTTAGTTTCTGCTGGTGCAGATGGGGTTGTTTTGTTATGGGATGTGTCAGATTTCAGTTTGAAGGGGTTAGTGGCAAACGGATGCACCCAGATCCGTGATTACTTGAAGACACACCCCAATGTTTCACCTCATTTGTGCAATTAATGTAACTTCTACTTAATTAACGAGGAAGGAAATGAAAAAGAGAGGAACAGGTTGGATTCCAGATTATCCCGATGTTAACGACCACACGTTAAAAAGTGAGGCAATTCAAAATCTATCAAACAAAATTCAAAGTCAAGGCGATACTACCTCTATTGAAAACCTTGCACAAAAGGTTTGTGAAGCTTTAGGTATTTTGGAAGAGCACCAAAATAGGATTTCCGAAGCTTTAAAAATCAATAAAGAGCTAGAAAATAATAATAATTCAAACCAGAAAAACATAACTTCAGTCCGGGAAGCTTTAGAAAAAGAAATTTTAGGTGACATTCGCTTTGTAACTGTGGAATTTCACAACGTTTTCAAAGAGAAAATGGCTGACTCAGAAGTTTTACTTATTAAGAATTACTTACAACGCATTTTAGAAACATGGAAACAATTAAAGGACAATCAAAACAATGAAAGTGAGCAACTCGATGATGAACATATAATAACCGCTCCTACGTTTGATACTCAAACACGTGATGCAGTCATAAGAGTCATAAAAACTCAAAATCAGCTACAATCTGATGGTTTAGTTGGTAAGGATGATATGACGGTTCTGAAGGAATTAGCCCGTATTTCAAAAAATGTTTCAAATATAGAATTCCTTCTTGAGTTTACTGAGAAATGGGAAAAATCTAAGAAATGGGAAAAATCTAATGAAGATCATACTCTACAAATCACTGTTGCAAGCTATCTATCTTCGATTTTAAAAAAAACGAATGAACTTCGAGATCAAGCTAACTTAAGCATTAAAGAAATTGAAAATTTTCTATCTTCTTCAAAAATAGTGGATGAGCTTCCAGAAGATGCATATCAAGCCATTGTACAAAATGGCTATGAACAGGACTCTAAAAAACAAACACAAAAAAAGCAGCATGAACAAGAATCTGATACATATAAACAAAAAGAAAAAGTACCAGAAAAACAAACAGAATCTATACAAATATGTAGACTAAAGCTAAATGAAATAATTAATGATATTAAGAATGATTCTGAACAAATTAATAAGGTGGCGAGTTCGTTCCGAAACAAACAATCATTGATCAAGGATGATGAATTCAAGGAATTGCGAGAATTGTTGTGCGAGCAAGGATTGACTAAAAAAATTAATGCTTTTGAAACTTTATTAGAAGACTTAGATAATCTTCAGAAGTACAATACTCAAGATTCTGATAGCAAGAAATACAAAATAGGTTGGAAAATAGGGGAAACAAGTCGTGAGTTTGAAAAAATAGTAAAACAAATTTATAGAATTTCTCCACCACCAATTCTACCACAGCTATTAAAAAAAAGGGAAATACCTATAACGTCGCCAATTCCAGAATCGGTGGTTAACCTATTCAAGAAAAATTTGCTCGCCATACAATCCTCAGAACCAGAGATCGAAGACAAGACGCAGCAATTGATTCAACCGATTATTGAAGTTCTAGCGCAGATGTTGATGCCGTTGGCTCAGCATGGAAACCTTGGCGAAGCAGTAGAGCGAGCAATAGAGAAAATCCAGCATTTACTTGAGTGTGAGAAAGGCGCTCAAGAAGACACAAAAAATCTTATCCGAGAAAGTATTGAGGAATATAATTTCGGTCTCATCAGAGATTTCAGTCTTATTCAGGGGGTGGATTTTAAAAATTTGATCTTAAAAACACTTCCACAGTTTGAGATAGAAATTAAAAAAGATACATCTCTCTATTGTATATTTGAGAAAATTGAGAAAATCAAGCAATGTAAACACTCCCAGGAAGAGAGCCAAAAAGAGACGTGTCAGACTAAAAAACCCCTGTTTGAAATCTCTCATTCTGAACTCAACAGGCTGATTAATGTAGGGCAAACCTTATGTAAGTCAACTGAGAACTCATCTCAACCGATGAAAAATAGTTTGCAGTTTCCTATCAATTCCCGCCTTCGCAAACTCATTACAGAAAATCCGCAAAACGACGAAAAAATATTTTTGTCTCTGCCAGAGTTTGTTGATTTAAGCTACTTGTGCTCTCCACTTGAAGATCAGGGATCGTTGAACTCCTGCACGGCCCATGCTGGGATTGCCTTAATAGAGTACGCCCAGAAAAAAAGTTTTGGAACCTATATTGATGGCTCTTCTCGCTTTCTCTACAAAGTCACACGCAACTTAATGCAACGAGAGGGAGATTCAGGTGCTTCTGTACGGGATATGATGAAGGCGATGGTTGCGTTTGGAGTGTGCCCGGAACAGTATTGGCGCTATGACGAAGACAAATTTGATGAAGAGCCAACACCTTTTTGCTATTCCTTTGCCGAAAACTACAAAACGCTTAAATATTTTCGCCTAGACTATGCTTCAATCTCTAGACACACGCTGCTCGCGCAGGTGAAGGTGCTGCTTGCATCTGAAATTCCCTGTATATTTGGATTCACACTCTACAACTCTGTTTACGATGAAGTCAATGTACAAAGAGGACATATTCCTCTACCCCATGAACGAGACAAAGTTATTGGTGGTCATACAGTAGTTGCAGTTGGCTATCACGACCGCAAGGTTATTGAAAATGGAGATGCTAACCCATCAGAGGGAGCTTTGCTGATTCGCAACTCTTGGGGAACTCGTTGGGGTCAAGGCGGCTACGGCTGGCTTCCATACGATTACATTGTTCAGGGACTGACAGCCGATTGGTGGTCGCTCCTGAAGGCAGAATGGTTGGCTACTGGGCGTTTTGGTGCAGGAGCAAGTGCTTGGAACGCGGATAAAGGAACTAATAACGTCCCAAATGTACCACCTGCATCTCCACCTCCACCTCCACCTCCACCTAAATAATCGTCAACTTGAACCCAATAATATCAAGTCCGATAATACAACCTTCATAAGTTCGTAGTGAGGACTTTAGTCCTCTTCGGCTGATATAGCAAGGACTGAAGTCCTTACTACAAACTATAACGAGTTGGATAAAGTGTAGTTAATAGATGCAATTCATTCACTGACAACTTGAATTTCATCGAGTTGATTGATCACCACATCCGCACCTTTAACATTCTCCGCCTTCCCTACCCAAGTAATACCAATACAACCAGCAGCTTTAGCATTACGCGCCATTTGCATATCACCCACAGAATCTCCTACCATGAGCGTGGCACTGGGTTCCACTCCTAAAGCTTGGCAAGCATTCACAAATAAAATTGGATCTGGTTTACTTGGACCTTCATCAACTCCCATTTCTAGTTGAATGTAATCACTCAATTGATGATTTTGGACAAACGCACGCACTTCTTGACTTGTCGCTGCTGAAAGAATCCCCAATTTCAGTCCTGCTTCCGAGAGAGACTTTAGCACTTCCAAGCTACCAACAAACAAAGGTGAAGCAGCCTTACCAACATATTTTTCCGCGTCTTCCAAAGCTTGACGAGATATCGTTAAAGATTCAAACCATCCCCGCCCAGTTTCCGCAATATAAGCAGCTGCGGCGACTTCTGTTTCGCGACGACTCGCCACCGAAATTAAACCCGCTGGATCGAGGCGATCGCCATTAACGCCAAACGCCATTAACAATGGTTCCCCAATACCAGGAATTTGCGCGTCTATCATCCGCGCACCTCTTTGTGCGAGAGTACGCAAGTAAGCTTCAGAATCTTCCAGAGTCCCGTTTTTATCAAATAGAATCGCCTGGATATTGGAAAACGTCACATTTCTACACTTAATTGTTGCCAAAATAGACCTCTCGCGATCGCCTAACCAAAAATCATTAAACCTTTTTTTCGTACTATTTCACCAGCATTCACCCAACTTGGGTGCGCTCTTCGGAGGCGCTTTCTCCCCTATAGTAGAAGTGTTTCTAAAAACTCGTTTGACAGCCCTATGGCTCGTACAGGTTATACCCTACCAGTGTTTGCAGTAGCGGCGGCTAAAGCTGCTTTGATGCATCTGCGTGAAAAAATCGATTCTCAACTGTCGGTTGAGATTGACCTCCTCCCTGAAAAAGCAGAGATTCCCATTTCTCAGGTTGCAGCTTTAGATGCTCAAACTGCTTTGGCTGTTACACTCAGCGATCCAGGTGATAACTTAGATTTAACAAGGAACACGCCCATTTGGGCTTGGGTGAGGTTATCCGAAAGGCAATCTCAAGCCCTGATTTTAGAAGCGGGAGAGGGTTTGGGAAAAACAGCCTCTGGAGAAGCAGCAATTTACAACTATGCCCGTCGCTTGTTTGATGCTAATTTACTACCTCTGATTCCCCCAGAGCAAACGGCAACGGTGACAATTATTCTTCCCGAAGGTCGTCAACTGGCGAAACGTACCTCCAATGAAGCTTTTGGCATTTTAGAGGGATTGTCTTTATTGGGAACCAGCGGAATTTCTCAACCCCTGTCTGCGGCTGATCACCTAGAAGAATTTCGGCTGTCGTTGCAGGATAAGGTCAAAGTTTGTCCTAATTTAGTGTTTTGTATTGGTAGCAATGGTATGCAAGTCGCACAACGTTTAGGCATACCAGAATCGGCGATTGTGCAAACTGGCAACTGGATTGGTGCTTTGTTGGTAGAAGCTGGACTGTACCAAGCAAGTTCTGTTTTGTTGCTGGGATATCAGGGTAAACTGATTAAGCTGGCGGGTGGAATTTTCAATACGTCTAGTCATTTAGCAGATGCCAAATTAGAAATTATTAGTGCAGCGGTGGTTACAGTTGGTGGTGATATACAAGCAGTGCAGGCAGTTTTAGATGCCAAGACTGCTGATGCAGCACACAGAAAATTAATAGAACTGGGCTTGTCGGAATCAGTATTTGGGATACTGGCGGAAAAGATTAGTCAGAAGGCTCAAGCTTACGTGCAAAAATATGCCAATGTTCCCCTTAAAGTTGGGACTGTTTTGTTTGATCGTAAAGGTGAAATTATCAGCCAAGACTCACAAGCAAAAGAACTGTTAGTTATTCAATCGTCAGATTAGTCGTGCTAGTTGAGTGATTTTGTTGCTGAGATTTACGCAGTGTGATAAATGCGAGGATAGCCACAACTGTCAGGTAAATACGTTGTAACCAGGCATTACTCAAGCTAAGGGTCATACGCCCTCCAATAATTCCACCTATAAACATAGCAAGACCAAGAATCATACCTAGTTGGTAATCTACTATTCCATGCTTTATAAATATTAGGGTGGCAACAAGTGAGGAAAATACATTAATGACTTTGGTGGTAGCTATTGCTTGAATAAATGTCATACGAAATAGCATAATGTAGGCTGCTGTTAGCAAAGTCACGTAACCGCCACTGAAAAAGCCACCGTAAATACCAAGCACGAAAGTGACTATATACCCTGCTATTTCTGCTATCCGTGAAGGTATTCCCACAGATGGAACGACTCCAGCATTTCGGTTGGCAATTGACAGCACAGCAACTGCAATCATTGAAATAGAAATAATAAGTGGCATTGATTTTGACGGCACAATAAGAACAAGTAATGCTCCCAAAATTGAGCCTGCCAGTGTTAGAACTATCAGTAGTGGTAAGCGAAGTGTGTCAATCACTTTTTTACCAATAAAAGGTAATGTACCACCAATACTCATCAAGGTTAATGCCAACATATTGGTAGCAAGGGCAGTGCGCGGTTCAACTCTAAACTCAAGCATGACTGGCACGGTAATCAGGGAAGTGCTACCAGCAATCACACTGATAATGCTTGCTATTAAGAAAACAGCAGCAAGCATGATTATTTGGATAACAGTCATGAGATGTTGCTTTTATAATGAATTTATTTTTGAGGAATCTTCCAGTTAGGAACACTAATGAAAAGCTTTTCATTACTGAAGATACAGTAAGTTTTTGATTATAGCAATGCAAATAAAAATTAGTGCCAATTCAATATTATTTTGCCAACTTAGTTAGTAAAAAAATCATAATTTTTGGTAACAACTAAGTAGGTATATTTTAGAGGTCATTTATAAAGTAAATATTAAGTAGGGAAGCCAGTGCGGTGGACGGGTTTCCCGGCATAAAGCACCTGGCGTTGTGTTACGGCTATGTAAGGATTTGAGCGTCTCAGAGAGTAGGAATGAGCCGTAACGCACCACTAGATGCGGTGCCGTACTTTCGGCTTTAACGCACCCTACAATTTAAGGTTTACTTTATAAATCATCTCTTAGAGAAAAAGATGCTGAAACAAAATTTCAGAATCTCTAATTAAGGAAAATCAAAATAAGAAAGTAAGTAAATTAGATTTTGTAAGGTGGGCAATAATGTTTGCCGTCCACTAATACCAGATTTAGTGAGCATTGCCCACCCTACTAAGAATTTCTTATTAAATTATCAAAGAAAATCAGTATAAATTCAAATTGCACGGCATTGCATTAATATCCTTCTTCGTTTTATTCTGCTATTTATGAAACGTCTTCTTATTCTTGGCGGAACAGGTGATGCAGCAGAATTGGCAGCTAAAGCCTCGGCTATCCCAGAGGTAGAAGTTATCACATCTCTAGCAGGTCGCACCAGTCAACCACAAGCCCCAGCAGGAATGCTGCGTATCGGCGGTTTCGGCGGTGAAGCAGGGCTGGTTGAATACCTACGTGATGCCAAAATAGATGTGCTCATTGATGCGACTCATCCCTTTGCCGCACAGATGTCTTTTCATGCAGCAGCAGCCGCCACCACCTGTAAAATACCGCATCTGATGCTCATTCGTCCTGCATGGGAGTGTCTTCCTAGTGACCAGTGGGTTGAAGTTGATAGTGTGGAAGCAGCAGCTGCCGTATTACCTGAATTTGCCAAACGCGTATTCCTAACTATCGGTAGGCAGCAACTTGCCCCCTTTGCCAGTTTGGAGGATATTTGGTTTTTGATGCGGCTGATTGACCCCCCCGCGCCTGATGCATTGGTGCCACCAGGGATGATATTGTGCGATCGCGGTCCCTTTGCCCTAGATAATGAGCGCAAACTCTTGATAGAACATCAGATTGATACTATAGTCAGTAAGAATAGCGGCGGTGATGCTACTTATGCCAAGATTATTGCAGCGCGGGAGCTTGGGATAAGGGTCGTGATGGTGAAGCGTCCACTGACTCCACCAGGAGAAAAGGTGAGTGATGTAGAGAGTGCTGTGGCGTGGTTAGTAAATCAGCTACGATAAATTTGAAAGATTATTTTTCATTCTTAAGTTATGACTGCTGTCGCTCTTGTTGTCAAACCTGTTAGCCAGATTTTGAAGCGATGATTAGGGCTTAGGGCAGTGCGCTCTGATTACTTCCTCTATAGAGTGTTAGCATTTGGATGAAGTCACCGAGTAGGTGTTAAGCAATGACACAGGCAACACCTCAAGCCGAATCTAAGCGCAAAGTCCTGCTGTATCCTGGCGAAGATGGTTATTTTGTCGTCGAGGTACCGAGTTTGCCCGGTTGCATCAGCCAAGGGAAAACTCGTGAGGAAGCTCTAGCAAATATTGAAGAGGCGATCGCTCTTTACATTGAAGTTCTGCAAGACCGAGGTGAACCTGTTCCAGAGGACAGAGTTGAAGTTGTGCTGGTATGAGTAAACTGCCTGTCGTTTCAGGTGCAGAATGTGTTAAAGCACTTGAGAAAATCGGCTTTGTCGTGAATCGGTAGCGTGGAAGTCACATCATTTTAGTTCGCGAAGAACCTAAAACGACAGTCACTGTGCCAGAGCATAACGAGCTAGACCGAGGGACATTGCGTGCGATCATCCGGCAAGTGGGTTTGACCGTGGACGAGTTTGTTGAACTACTGTGAGTAACACAAGGGCGATCGCCAAGCGGGCGCTTTGCGCCATCGCCCCACCAATTATGGGTGGCAAATCAACTCGCTTGTGCTAGAGTCCAAACTGCTTGAATTGCTGGCTCAGTATCGAATTCCAAGCTTTCTACCAGCTTCTCAGCTAGGAGTGCCCTTGATTCACTGGGCAAAGATAGGACTTCTTCTGTTAGTTGCTCTATTGAACGCATCGCTAATATGCAGAATGTTGAATTCTACTGACAGTGTAACAGCGATGATAGGAGTGCATTGGTTCGTTGAACGTCTATTCCCTGCTTTTTTCTACTGGCGCGGCTAGCGATCCCTCAGAAAGACCAGCCTCGCGCAGTCGTTGAGCACCGATATTCCGACTGAGTACCGCCAACCCCGCCAAGTGCGCCTGTAAGCCAGCCGTACTAGCGCAGCAATCAGTTAGTACGATCGGTTCAATGCCAATGTCGAAAAAATCCATCGCGATTTTCAACACACACATATCAGTGTCAATGCCGACTATGAAAACCCGTTCAAAACACTGCTCCATAAGGTAGCTTCTCAGGTCATCCGGTATCCCGCACAGCCCCAGCTTAGAAAAAACTCTTTCCGGTTGAACCCAGGGTTGTAGTTCTGGGACAATATCAATTTCTGGCTCATTAGCACAGCTGTGCCAATCAAGGAATTTCTGGTACGGTCCATCAGGTGCGTTGACGAAGCGAGTGAATAAAACTGGTGCATACTCATTTCGCTCGATTAAACGGGCAACTCGTTGCCCGATGTGATGAGTGAATTCGTTGACAAAACCGGATTGCACATCAACGATGATTAATGGGTCAGACATTGTTTAAGCGATAAAAAACAGTGGTAAATATAGCGCTTCTCGTTTGGATGAAGTAATTATTTATCTGTGTCCATCTGTACGGCAGTTGCTATCTCCTGCGGAGACGCTGCTTTGAACAACGGGGGGAACGCCAACGCCAGTCACCTGCACTGGCTTCTCCGTCTTCAGTGCTGGCTCCGCAACGCACTGCCTCGTCCATCTGTGGTTCTTATTTCTTGATGTATTGCACTCAACTCGCGAACCGCTATAAAACTGGGCTAAGCTTTGCTTTCTTTGCAACAGAGATGATAACTTCATCCGACGAGTCGGTATCCTAAATATGAGATTCTGATGTTTCTTGCTTTGGAACTCGTTTAACTGATCTGTATATGTGTGCCGATTGATGGACAATTAAATGATTCCCAGGCATTACCACCACGCAGGAAAACTTCCATCCAGCGCGTATGTTCGCCTTGTGCATTGGTCCAGCCACTGCTACCAGGCGCAAAAGCTAACTGTCCGGATTCGACGGCAAAGCTGCCATCACTCTTGGTCGCTTCCAGTTCCCTCTCACCGATCTGCAAACGCACAGCCTGACCTTCGTGCGGCTTACTAGCCTCATGTTTAATTGTGGTTTTCAAGTTGCCGTAGCCGTCAATATAGGCAATACAATTGGGCGGTACGTCGGGTATATCAGAAGGGGGGATCTCCTCATCTAGAGCATCAGGTTGACCCAGCGCGATCGCCCCTGCCGCCTCCGGAAACAGGTCACGAGAACGAAACTGTGAACCTTCAGCTGCTACAGCAGCCCAGCGCAACTCAACTGCCAGATCCCGCACGAATGAGAAGGCATAACCAGCATTGACGCCGATAACGCGCACACCCGTTGGCAGGCGTGCAAAAGCAAGACGCTCACCCGCATTCCCAGCACGCGCCTGTTCATCATCTTCTCGCGGCGCAACGTTGTGGTAAATAATTGTCCCGGCGGGGGCTTTATTCAAGCCCAACTGGGCGATACAGAATCCTGCCGCTAGGGTGGCAAAAGGAGGCACGGGTGTGAGTATCGGCTCAGCATCCGGTAGATAGAGTTTGAGGCGCTGCACGACTTCTGCGAAGGCGAGGTCGCCAAAGCCGTAATCGGCGATGATGTGAACTAGCATAAAATTTTCTCCCCTATACTCACGCTACCCCTTTTGCCGTTTCTCGAACGATTAAATCAACGACATCTTCCAAACACCCGGTTCGCTTGAAAACTTCGCGCTGCCGTGTTGCGCCGTTCCCTCGCTGCATGGTTTCATGTACAAGAGATGAGACTTCATCCCATTCTCCATACTCCTCAAGCGATGGACGCACGAAGGTGAGAAAGCTCTCAACCAGTTCACGCGCGCTTACAGCTCTCATAGCGCCAACGTCGATTAAATCCTCATCTAATCCATAGCGTGCGGCACGCCAAATAGCGGCGCGTATGAGTTCGTGGCGCACGGCGGGAAACGGTTCATCCCGCATCGCTTGTTCGTAACAAGTCCGCGCCAAAGCACGCACAAGCCCCGCCACCATCACCGCTTCATCCACCGTCTGGCAGATATCCGTGACTCGAAACTCTACTGTCGGGAAGCGCTCTGACAAACGCACATCCCAGTAAATCTTCGTCGCCTCCTCTATAGTTTTCGTCTCCACCAGAGCCTGTACAAGCGCTTCGTACTCGGCTACGGACTCGAATATCAGGGGCGGACCGGATAGGGGCCATCGGCTCCAAATCTCGGTACGATAACTTGCATAGCCTGTATCCGTACCTAACCAGAAGGGCGAGGACGCTGACAGTGCCAAGAGCGGGGAAAGCCACACACGGGCACGGTTCATCACGTGGATGGCAACAGAGCGATTGCTTATCCCGACATGCACGTGACAGCCAAAGATAACTAGCTCACGGGTAAGTTGTTGATAATCTCGCATCAGGCTTTGATAACGTTCTTTGGGCGTGATCTGCTGTTCATCCCAGTGCGAGAACGGGTGCGTCCCGGCGGCGGCAATTTCGTTACCGTCGTTGGCAGCAGCCGCAATCACTTCGTGTCGCAAACGAACAAGCTCAGAACGCACATCCGCAAGTGTTCGACAGATGGGCGTACCAATTTGTATCTGCGATCGCTGGGCTTCTGGCTGCACCTCAGAGCCAAGTGCTTTCTGAGCTTTCGGGAGAACCTGTTCCACACGCGAACTCAACTCCCGCGTCACGGGGTTGATAATTTGATATTCCTCTTCGACACCAATAGTGAATTCTTCAGTTTGGGATGGCATAGCTTGTGTCCTTCGCTTGTTCACGAACTTTGTTAGCGGGAGCGAGAACTTTAAAATTAATGGGTTCAGGATTGGGAAACCCTTTTAAACGCTTGGTGTACTTAGGGCTTTGGGGTTAGACCCAAAGTAGAGATTGCTCAATTCTTCTAAGGAAACATCCGTCTGCGGTTGTAGATTACGGAAGTAGGGATGGATTGGCAGGAGTTGATCCCGAGTGCGTGCCTGTGGTGAGGAAACCATCTGCTCGATCAGGGTTAGGTAGTTCTCGGCGGTACTTTCCCAGGTGTAGGTCTTCAGCACCCGCTGCTGGCCAGCAACGGCAAAATACTCCCACTCATGAGCATCGCATAACAACCGCTCCAAGCCTCGTGCAATATCAGCTGGGTCTTCTGGATCAACGAGTACGCCATATTCGGTATCTCCTTTTCGCAGGCTCTCGCTGGGACCACCGTTCTGAGTTGCTACCACTGGTAACCCCGCAGCCGCCGCTTCTAAGGGAGCCAAGCCAAAGGGTTCGTAGAGCGCAGTCAGCGCAAATACCGAGCGCCGTTTAGCCATAAACCGATAAGTTGCAGCCAGTGCTTCTTGTCCTTGTTCTGACAAACCAAAGGCACTAATCTTGCCCCACAAGTTGTTTTCTTCGACCACCTCCCGGATGGGGGCTAAGACCTCTTCGGTCACGTCGTCGCTAGCCTGCTCTCGCAGCGGATCGTCCAGCCCCCCTGTAAGCAGCACCAAGTTGGCTCGTTCCTGAAGTGTTTGACTCATTGCGAAGGCTTGCACTAGCCCGAATACGTTTTTTTTAGGCTCTAATCGACTCGATGCCACGATGGCGGGCAAATCCCGACGTGACTCTGTAATGTCCCGTGCCAATCGCTGCTGAATGATCTCTTCGGTAGCTTCCTCGTTTTGGGAACGCGCCTCAGCACCGAAGATGGAGAAATCGGCTCCTGGTGGAATCACCGCAAAGCGGTTGTCGTTGTCTACGTCCACTGCATCACGATAGACAGGGTGAGAGTACTGTTCAAAGCGTTCTTGTCGTGTACTGGTGATATTAATAGCCGAGCGATTCATGCTCAGGCGTTCGCCTAGGATGCGGTATCTGAAATGGAATTGCTCGTCTATTTGGGCGAGATTTTCTGGAGTGACCTCCAGTTTGTCTATCTTTTGCGCACCGAGAGAATGAGCAGTAAAGGTAAAAGGTATGCCTGTCTCCTCCTCAATCAGAACGCCGCACAGTCCCCCATCGGCGTAGTGAGCAGTCATAGCATCGGGTAAACCACCCTGCTCTTGATAAAATTTCAGGATGTTGGGTACCCAATCACTCACTAGATGAGGCCACAAAAACTCTTTAGGCAAAAATTCTTTTGGTCCTGCTGGTAGCCGGATAATGCGTACATTATCGACGCCTGGATAAGTGTCCAACCCTTCAGCAAACTCTGGCCACTGGGGGTCAATGATTTGGCGGGTAAGAATATCAACTTTGTGACCTTTTTGAGCTATTGCTATGGCGACTTGCTTGACGTAAATCAGCTGACCCCCAAAATCGGGATGTTCGGTCATATGACTATTGCCTGAATCAAAGTTGCCCTGAGGGTTGAGAAATCCAATGTGCATCGCCCACTTCCTAATACAGGTTAATTTCCGAGTTTAGACTTCTGCCTGAAGACGGCAGCACAACAGCATGGCGAGCCTATTCAGACTTCTGAAGACTGAAGAGGGCAGGCAGTGAGGCTGTACATGAGCGCCATCAAAAAGTAAGTCAAAGGTCTTTCATGGGTTCCCTTTGGCGTACACCAGGACGTTCTTTGCATTTTCCTAATGCTTAAGTTAATCGTTACTGCGGCTCGCTCACATATATCGGATGACATAAAGTGCTTGCCCTCTTCTATGCTTTATTCTCCCTTGGCTTCACCACCATCCACTGACTCTGCTTGAACTACAACCCGAAAGTCAATATTTGAAAACTCATCTGTTGAATCTGATGCTACGGAACCTTGAACAAATAAAACTTCAATACCTTGCTTCGCCAAAAAATACTCGACAACTTTATCAAGCAAAAGCGGACGTGCTGCATTTAGCTCTTCTGCACTGAATTCGATATAGCTTGTTGCATGCATAAGACTAGTGCTGGATAAGGATTTTAGGTATTATCTACATCTTTTAGATGCATCGCCGAAGGCGGGGCTTTGCCCATGGCGAAGCGGGCGCAAAGCGCCATCGCCCTGACCCTACTAGCGAGTGAGTATAACTGGCTATTGCCACAAAGTACGTTTTTGTGGCAATAGTCAATGTAACGTGGCATAAAAAGTGGATCTATGGTCGAATCATCTAAATATGTTGAAGTCCATCTGGGTCGGCAAGGGCGTTTGGTAATTCCTGCGGCTCTGCGACGGCTGTTAGGTTTTGAGGAGGGAGATACACTAGTCGCTCGTTCTGAAGAGGGGCAGCTGATTTTGGAAAAGCAGGAGGCGATTAAACAGCGCCTGAAGGCTCGGTTTTCGCAACTGCCGAAAGGGATAAGTCTGGCAGATGAGTTGATGGCGGAACGACGCGAGGAAGCCAAACGGGAAGTGGGTGCATTGCGATCGCTCTACTAATAACGTTAAAGGACCATCCGATAGACAACCTGGCAGTTTAACAGCTTTGCTCACCAGCTGCTTGCATCCGTCCAGTCTAGCGCAGTGTTAAACCGCTTATTCTAATACAGCCAAACACCATCAGAATGTACAAACTACTTTGGCATCTCACCAGTAGTAAGTTCTATAAATGTGTACGCGCAAATTGAGTTTATAAGATGCGCCATGCTTCTGAACTCCCTTTGATTAAGAGGATGCCCTTTTTTCTTGGAGCTTTTTTGAGAAAAGTGTGATAAATTACCACGCACCTGTACTATCAGCTCGATTATTCCATCGACACTAAACTCACACTTTTCCATGTCAAGGAACTTTTTTAATTGATCCAAATTTTCCGAATCCCCTACATCTTGATAAAGGTGTATAGTTTGCTCCACAGCTTTCCTGACGTGCTCTGAAGATTTAAAGAATTTCTCTACTTCTTTGTTTTTTGTTTTGCCTTGTCCGTATAAGTCATCTAGATAAAAGTAGAAGTTGATAAAGGAACTTGTGTATCTACCAGAGCTAAAGTCATTACATCCTTCTCGATAGAAGGACATTGGCAAAACTAAATGTTGGTGAAGGAGACGACTCTGTACCAGAGATGCTAGCATTTTTGGAGACATTTCTCTGTAGCATTTATTTTCATGAGACTCTTCCTGAAACTCATGCGTTGAAAATTCAAGAGCCTCCTGCTCCTCAAATGATTCAGCTATCCAAGCTCTTTTTGGGCTCTCCCAATAGATCTTTTTAATTCCAAACCAAAAGCTACCAAGAGCTTCAATATGTTGCGCGAGATCAACGAGTAAAAAACACAGCGGCGAATCTCGCATATCTATCCGAGTAATCTGGCTTTCTATATCTGAACTAACCTGGGGTAAAAAATCCTGATAATTCTTTACCCTTAAAGCAATGCTTAGCTCCTCTACCACCTTATCTGGGCTGACCATTACTCCGAGGATAAAGTTATCAACCTCTAATTTATATGGTTGGTGGTAAATTGCTTCAGACTCAACTTTGACTATTATCTGATATAGCATTGGCTTTAATGTTTATGTACATCCTCAGATATCTACTTTAGTGTTCTGACAGACAAAGTGGTCTTACGGCAAAGCTTATCAGTGGCAGGTCACATATGAGACACAGCCGAAGTTTAAAGCATCCCTTGGCTACAGATCAACAGATCCCTGATCAGGAAAGATAGACTGAAAATTTCAGTAGATCTCTGGATGACATATAGTATTTTTCTACATCAAGCACTGTCCACCTGACAAATAACTCGAAAGGATATTTCCTTCCAACTACTTCACCACCACCCACTGCGTCACCGGCACCATCGGCTTCCATCCCAAAAACCCGCCAATAGGAGCAGCCCGTTGAACTGCAACACGAATCAACTCCCCGCCCACTTGATTGTGCCATTGCAACAGCTTCTGTTCGCTTTCAACGGTAACTGCATTGGCAACAAAACGCCCACCCGGACGCAAAGCTTCCCAACACACCTCAAATAAACCTTCTGTCGTCGCACCACCACCAACAAAAATGGCGTCTGGTTGAGGCAAGTCTTTCAGTGCAGCGGGAGCTTTGCCTGCAACAATTTGTAAATAAGGTGTACCAAGGGCGGCGGCGTTATCAGCAATATATTGTAGTCGGGTGGAGTTTTGCTCAATGGCGATCGCCCGACATCGGGGATGGCTCCGCATCCACTCAATACCAATGGAACCACACCCAGCACCCACATCCCACAACAACTGTCCCGGTGTGGGAGCCAAAGCGGAGAGTGTTATTGCCCGCACTTCACGCTTGGTGAGCTGTCCATCATGGTGATAAGCGTCATCCGGCAATCCTGCAAGCCGAGGTAACGGCACGACTCCAGCATCAGCAATACACTCTACAGCGATGGTGTTTAAATCAGCAAGTTCTGTTGTCGTCCATGACGCGGCTGTGCCTTCGATAATTCGTTCCTGAGAACCGCCCATGTGTTCCAAAACTGTAATTTTGCTATCACTAAAACCGCGCTTTGTCAAGATATCAGCGACAATTGCCGGGGTTTCCTTCCCTTCACTTAATATTAATAAACGCGCTTTCGGGTAGATAGTAGCTTGAATGACAGCAGGGGGACGACCGTTTAAGCTTAATGTCTCGACTTCAGTGAGTGACCATCCCAGTCTGGCACAAGCGAGACTGAAGGATGACGGTGCGGGGATGATAGTCATCTCAGAAATCGGAATCTTGCGGGTGAGGGTGACACCGATACCAAAGCACATGGGGTCACCACTTGCCAATACGCAGACAGACTGATCCCGGCGACGGAGAATTTCTTCTATCGAATCACTGATGGGGGAAGTCCAGATAAGTTTCTCGCGCGGATCGTCTGATGGTAGCATGGCGAGATGGCGTTTTCCCCCGACGATCGCTTCTGCACGCTCAACAAGAGAACGGGCGATCGCACTCAATCCCGATAGCCCATCCTCACCAATACCGACGACTGATAACCATTTGTGCATTTAGCGACCGATGGAATTAAGAAGATTTGCCAAAAAGAGGTAAGGGGTAAACTAAGTCTCTGCAAATCTAGGCAAAGTGCAACAGAAGTGTCTTTAATTGCTGCTATCATCTAGCTTGGTCGTGGCTGTAGCACGTTGGCGACAATGGGCTTGAGTCTCCCAAGCTAGAGCTTAAGCGTACCTCCTACCCCTAGAGGTGATATTTGCTCTCACATTTCACAGCGATGGTCTTAAACTTGGGTAATAACCACCCAAGGGCTAACGCTGTCTGCACTGACGTCCCGATTGAGTGCAAATACCGGACGGTACGATCCATCAACACCGCTAACACTTCACCAGATTTCATGTACCTAGTGATTTCGTCATCTGTACCGCGATTACAAGTGTTAATTGCAGCGTTGTAGTCAGATTGAACCACGTCCCCCGTATAGCGGATAAAGCAATCCCCCTTCCGTTGACCTAAAAGCGTCCCGGTTGCAGCATCTACTTGCGACGTGTAAGCAGGGTTTACCACTGACACGGTACTCCCTGTCTCCAATGAGATTTTCTCAATTGAAGCTTGCAACTCCCCCTTCATCCATTGGTTAAGCTTGCCGTTGATGCTTTTGGCTTGCTGTTTACCGCGCAGGGGTTGAGTGAGGTCTTCGCAGAAGATTTCGACAGGTGCGGTGATATTTCGTCTTAAGTCTCTACGAATGAAATTCTGTATAGTCGCCTTTTCTCGCTGTAACTTGCGAGATTTAACTTTGTAACCCAGATTGTTCTCTAAAATCCTTGCCGCTTTTTGCGGGTCATGCGCCTGTGCGCTTTCAGCGAAGGCACGTATTCTGTAGCGGTTGCGGTTGGTGTTGGCAATGCGCTTAGTCTTGGCGCTCATCATCGCCCCCACCCCATCCGCAATCTTTGTATTATCAGAGGTGTAAAATGCTTCAGTGTAGCCCTTATCAATGCCTAACTTTCGATTTGGCTTCCCTTGGGGCAACACTAACGTTTTGACACACGTGCAATGAACCTCCAGAGTGCCTTGTTCGTTGCGTATCAGTCGAATTTGACCTTTAATGATATGACGACACCGCAGTTTTAGAGCGATGCGTTTCCCCCTGGTCAACGCTGCAACTTTTAACGTTAGCGTGTTTCTGGTTAATCGTTTACATGAATACCCAGCACCTTGATAAACAACCTGATTCCTGACAAAAGTATGACCTTTCAGGTACTGTTTTCTAAAGGAGCGATGTAACCAGTTATCACCTGTGGGGTTAGTATTGAGTAAATGTATTAACCGTTTGCGCTCCAAATCATCTTTGGTTTTGTGGTAAATCTCACGAATTAAAAAGGTTTTAGCCGCTTCCTGCTGTGCCAAGATGGCTTTCATTGTGTCGTTTACCGACCATTCCCACAGTTTCCCAGGAAGCCCAATATCTGTAGGTTTTAAAATACTGCGGACTATTGGATCTGCTTTTTTCCAATCCAGTCCCCATCCCTGCAACGAACCAAGCTTGTTGTAAGTCAAGGCTCTAGGAGTACCACACAAGCGCATAATCTCGTTAACCTGCGCTTCGTCGGAGCAAGAAGCAACAGGTACAACCTGAGTATACATGTATTCAGTTTGGCGCTGTTTCTTGTTCTTGGACATAAGGTTTGCGGTTTCCTACGAACTAAATATAACATCTATTTAGACATGGCGCTATATCTAAATTTTTTATGGGTAAGAAGAAAGTTAGAGGAGAAGGACAAGACTATGATCAGGTTAAAGTCAACATCAACATTGCTTTAACTCCTACTGCCAAAAAACTTTTACAAGAACGAGTTCTGATGAGCGGTTGCAAAAGTATCAGCGATCTCATTGAAAAGTGGGCAAGAGGAGAGATTGCTTAGAATTTTCTAGTTTTACCCAGGTTAACTCCCGTCTGTTTAACCGCTATTATCTCATGCTAAACTACACACACTTGGAGTGGGGAAAGTCCGGTGAAATTCCGGGACTGTGCCGCAGCTGTAATCAAGTCTAAAGTTATAACTTTTGACTTTGTAAGTCAGAATGCCAACTCTAAGGGTGTCTTCCAGACACAGTTCTTATCTGCTCCCTGCGTCGCACTGGGAAGGAGTTGCAGGCGTGTCATTACCGTATCATTCTGTTAGTTGTCCTGGTCTTTTTTATGGAACGTCCGCGCGGGACGGTATATTATCTCGCATCCGCATACCTGGAGGAATACTCGCTAGCCAGCAGTGTCGTGTGATAGCTGACTTAGCTGACGAGTTTGGAACTGGCTATGTTCATATTACCAATCGCGCCAACCTCCAAGTCCGTGAAATCCGCAAGGAAATGACCGCTGATGTTTTGAGAGTCTTGCAGGAAATTGGCATAGCCTCAAGTCTTCCAGAGGTTGACCATCTGCGAAACATCATGGGTAGTCCTACAGCAGGCATTGACCCATACGAATTAATTGATACTCGACCGTTCATCCGCGAATTAGACAATTATATTGCGACTCACGCAGAGCTAGCACCACTTTCACCAAAATTTAGCGTTGCTTTTGATGGGGGTGGTTGTGTGTCGATAGGCGATCGCCTGAATGATATCGCCCTAACCGCTGTCATGGTTGGTACAAACGTCTACTTCCAGCTTAAGTTGAATTTAGGTGTATCGCAGGTTGAACCATTCATTGATACAGGCATTCTCCTGAAACCAGAGGAATGTCTAGAAGTCGTGGCTGCGTTGGCGAAAGTCTATTTGCAGCATTTGGCAGTAGGGATTGGGAAGAGAATTCCCCATCGCAAATCGCGCCAGCCGCGTCTCTGGCAGGTTTTGAACGACTTAGGCATTGAAAGATTTTTCCAAGAAGTTGAGCATCATCTTCCCTATCGATTGCGGCGAGTGTATCCGATATGGGGTGATGACCAGATAAGGCAACACCGATGTAAAGACGTTGCATACAACATCTCTACCATAAACAGATACCAACACATAGGTGTCCATCCCCAACGACAGAAAGGGCTATCCTACATTGGTGTTGTGCTACCCGTTGGTAGGTTGGAAACTTGGCAAATGCGTGGTTTAGCGGATATTGCGGAAACATATGGCAGTGGTACTCTTCGGCTGACGCCTTGGCAAAACCTGCTGATATCAGATATTCCCCATGAGTGGATTCCTAAAGCACAAAGTCAAATCGAAAACTTAGGATTGCATTGGTCTGCAACCAACATTCGCAGCGCCTTAGTCGCCTGCGCTGGCAATACGGGATGTGCGTCTTCAGCAACAGATACCAAAGGTCACGCCTTGGCACTAGCTGAATATCTGGGCGATAGCGTACCCGAAGGGGGTGCTTTGCACTCAGCGCTGCTGCGTTCGCGTAGCGTCTGCGACAGGAGAAGCGCAGATCGCCTAACTCTCGACCAACCACTTAACATTCACTTCACAGGTTGCGAAAAATCCTGTGCCCAGCACAGCAGAAGCGATATCGCCCTCCTTGGTGTCAGTATTGAACAGGAGGGGAAAACGGTGGAAGGTTATAAAATCTACGTGGGTGATGGTGACAGCAATGAGAAATTTGGACGAGAAGTTTACAGTTTGGTATCGTTTGCAGAATTATCCCTATTGCTAGAACGGATGCTGCAAATCTATATGGCAAAACGTGCTACTCCCAATGAATCATTTGGGCAATTCGCTAACCGATATGCTATTGAAGATTTGCAACGGTTGTTTGAGCAAGGGGATGTGAGGCACTAGGGACAAATGACAAATGACTATTGAATACATTCGAGATGGTAACGAAATATATCGCCAATCCTTTGCCACTATTCGCTCAGAGGCAAATCTGTCTGTACTTGCCCCGGATGTCGCGAAGGTTGCCGTGCGTCTGATTCATGCTTGCGGCATGACAGATATTGTTGATGATATAGCAGCTGCACCAACAGCTGTGGTATCGGGGCGTACAGCTTTAGCAGCAGCGGCACCAATTCTGTGTGATTGCCGGATGGTGGCAGAAGGAATTACGCGGCGGCGACTGCCAGCAGACAATGGGGTGATTTGCACCCTCAATGATCCAGAAGTGCCAGAACTTGCCCAAAAACTGGGAACCACGCGTTCTGCTGCTGCTTTGGAATTGTGGCTACCAAAGTTAGAAGGGGCAGTGGTGGCAATTGGCAATGCACCAACTGCCTTGTTCCGGTTGCTGGAAATGCTCGATGCTGGGGCACCAAAACCAGCGCTGATTCTAGGGTTTCCGGTGGGATTTGTGGGGGCAGCAGAATCGAAAGCCGCACTGGCAGCAGATAGTCGTGGTGTCCCATTTATAACATTGCATGGTCGGCGGGGTGGAAGTGCCATTACCGCTGCCGCAGTTAACGCCTTAGCGACGGAGGAAGAATGATGGGGAAAGGTCGTCTTTATGGAATTGGAGTCGGTCCGGGCGATCCGGAACTTTTAACGCTGAAAGCACTGCGGTTACTACGTTCTTGCCCAGTGGTTGCTTATCAATCCGCAGAAGATAAGGAGAGTATTGCTAGAGGTATCGTAGCCCAATACCTCCCAGGCAATCAAATCGAGGTCAAATATCATCTCCCGCGTGCGCTTGACCCGTATGCAGCACAACCGGTTTATGACCAGGTTGTCACGCCTATTGCCGAACATCTTGCCGCAGGACGAGATGTGGTAGTGCTGTGCGAAGGCGATCCATTATTTTACGGCTCGTTCATGTACGTATTCACGCGGCTGTCTGACCAGTTTGAAACAGAAGTCGTGCCAGGGGTTTCTTCACCGATGGGATGTGCTTCAGCATTAGGAGTTCCCCTGAGTTACCGAAACGATATTTTCAGTGTACTGCCAGCCACTCTACCAGCCGAAGTCCTAGAAGCACAATTGTTAAATGCTGATGCTGCCGCCATTATCAAGCTGCAGCGCCATTTCACGAAAGTATCTGATGCGTTGTATAAATTAGGGCTGGCATCACGGGCGCGTTACATAGAGCGAGGGACGATGGCAAACCAGCGAACCATACCTTTGGATGAAGTCAATCCTGCCCAAGTGCCTTACTTTTCAATGGTTCTGGTTCCAAGTAAGAGTCATTTATGATACCAAAAATGACCGTTTTTGAATTCAAAATTCAAAGTATGCCCTACGGCCAGGCAGTCTACAAAAAAAGAATTTTGAATTCCCCTGAAAGGGGTATAGGGTATTAATTTTGAATTTATAATTTTGAATTTTGAATTGTTATGACACCTGCTGTTATCGTGCTGTTGGGTGCTAACAGCATCCCCGTAGCCAAAAAAATTATCAGTGTTCTTCCAGGAGCGCAGTTATACGGACTGGCGGGTCGCACTTCTGATGTGGATGTCAGTTTTACTGAGTTTGGAACGACACTGCGGGAGTTATTCGCCAATGGAACACCCATCATTGGCATTTGTGCTACTGGTATTCTGATCAGAACCCTCGCGCCACTGCTTGCCAACAAGCGACAGGAACCTCCAGTGATTGCGGTTGCTGAGGATGGTAGTGCAGTGGTGCCACTTTTGGGCGGACTCAATGGGGTAAATAATTTGGCACGGCAAATCGCCAGCGTACTGGATGTCAAACCTGCCATTACAACTACGGGTGACATCCGTTTTGGCATCGCACTGGAAGATCCCCCAGCAGGCTACCGTCTGGCGAACCCCGAATACGCCAAATCTTTCATGTCCGACTTGTTGGCGGGACATTCCGTGAGGTTGGAGGGTGATGCAGCTTGGTTGAGGAATAGTTCTTTACCTATCGACCAAGATGCAGAAAGAGTCATACAAATTACAGAAAAGCCAGTCGTTTCGACATCAGCCCGCCTCGTCTATCACCCTGCAACGGTGGCAATTGGAGTGAGTTGCACCCCACCCCCTCCCGCTTCCCGCTTGTGGCGAGGAGGGGTGGCGAAGCCGGGGTGGGGTTCCGAGGAAATCGCCCTTGTGGAGCAAATGTTGGCGGATGCTGAGTTAGCCCCGGTATCCGTTGCTGGAGTCTTTGCCAGCACCCTTGATGCTGCCAATCCAGCTTTACAAGCAATTGCCGACGCCCTCAACGTGCCTATTCGCTTCTTTACGACCGATGAGATTGCCGCTGTGATGTCACAAAACAACACCGCAGATGTGGCAATGGCGGCGGCTTTAGCGGCTTCCTCTGGGCGGTTGGTTATGCAACGACAATTATCTGGCTTTAACTGTGCTATGGCGATCGCACCCCTACCCATCGATATCAACACCACAGGGAAACCACGTGGTCGGTTGGCAATAATTGGCACCGGACCAGGAGGAGGCGATTGGATGTCGCCGCAAGTCAAGGAAATTTTACGTAATGCCACTGATTTAGTTGGTTATTCTACTTACTTGGGGTTAGTGGGTTCTCTTGGCAACGGCAAGCGGTGGCATGAGTCCGACAACCGGGAAGAACTTGCACGGGGACAGATGGCGCTGGATTTAGCCGCAGAGGGGCGTTTTGTGGCGGTGGTATCATCTGGTGATCCCGGTATTTATGCAATGGCAGCAGCAGTATTTGAAGTGCTTGAGCGAGAAGCAAAACCAGAATGGCAAGGTATCGAAATTCAAGTCGCACCGGGTATTTCCGCCATGCAAGCAGCGGCAGCAAAAATTGGTGCGCCGCTTGGTCATGACTTCTGCGCCATCTCCCTGTCTGACATCTTGAAGCCGTGGTCAATAATTGAACAGCGAATTACTGCTGCTGCCCAAGCTGATTTCGTGATTGCTTTTTATAACCCAGTGTCAAAGCAGCGCATTTGGCAACTAGCAGAGACACGAAATATATTACTGCGTTACAGACATCCTGATACGACCGTGGTACTTGCCCGCAACCTTGGCAGGGATGGAGAATCTGTTGAGGTTTACACTTTGGAAGATTTAGCACCAGAACTTGCTGATATGCGGACAGTCATTCTTGTCGGGTCAAGCAAAACCCGGATGATTCAGCGGTGCGATGGTAGCGTTTGGGTCTACACTCCCCGTCGATATGATGAAGGCAAGACTCCATAAAATCGCTTCTGATACCAAGTTGCGTTCATACATTCTACCCTCTCTCCCTAGTCTCCCTTGTCCCCCTTGTCCCTTCAACAAGAAAAGTCTGAAAATAGTTAAGAATCGCTTACAAGAAGACTATCGGAATCAGGTCATAAAGTTATATAATAACGGGAAAGTCAAAAAGCAAAACCGATTTTGACAACGCACTTTTTCTTGTATCTCTTGGAAAAAGCGACAACACCGTTAGACCATTGATTTGAGTGTGAGATTGGGGTTTTCCAATGAAAACCCAAACGAGAGGAATGACGGATAAATCCACACATCACGGCAGTTGCTTCAACGGGGGAAACCGCAACGCACTGCCTCCTCTACATATTGTCGTGAGAGTGGTAAATTACCGGACAATGAGTAGGGGACGATAGTTAACAGCGCAAGAACACCGCTGTTAACACCAATCCTCTCAAAATTTAGGTATCTAAATTCAGGCATTAGCTAACTATTACTGCGTGACTCAATGACTGTTGAAAATCATTTGTGGCTGCCTGCATCGGCAGATTTAACTTTGTTGCAGGATGAAGTTCATGTCTGGCGGATTGACCTTGACAGACCAGAAGCACAGCTGCAACATTTGGCAGCAACCCTCTCCAGCGACGAAGTTTGTCGAGCAAAGCGTTTCTATAAAGAACAGCATCGGCAGCGTTTTATTGCTGGTCGGGGTATACTGCGAACTATATTGGGTCGCTACTTGGGTGTGGAGGCGCAAGAATTGGAGTTCTCTTATGAATCCTCTGGCAAACCAGTGTTAGCTGATACGTTTGCTGATAGTAAACTATGGTTTAACTTGACTCACTCAGTTGGGTTAGCTTTGTGTGCAGTGAGTTGCGATCGCCTCGTGGGAGTAGAT
The DNA here is from genome assembly GCA_019359075.1 of Kalymmatonema hyalinum WJT4-NPBG1. Classification (GTDB taxonomy): domain Bacteria; phylum Cyanobacteriota; class Cyanobacteriia; order Cyanobacteriales; family Nostocaceae; genus Kalymmatonema; species Kalymmatonema hyalinum. The sequence goes on along the minus strand of JAHHIB010000014.1, from coordinate 62,489 downwards.
CTAGAATACATCCGCCCGATTTCTGACGTTCTTGCTCTTGCTAAACGATACTTTTCACCTGGGGAATATGCAGTGATGCGTGGGCTTCCTCCTAACAAAATGCAAGAGGTATTTTTCCGCTACTGGACTTGCAAAGAAGCATATTTAAAAGCAACTGGAGCAGGACTTGCTCAGCTCGAGCAAATAGAGGTTTCCCTTACTCCAGGACAACAAGCATTGCTAAAGACAGAGCAAATATGGAGCTTGCTTGAGTTGGTACCAGCTGACAATTCTGTTGCGGCTGTTGCTGTAGAGGGTAGTGGCTTGCAGTTAAGATGCTGGCAGTATTAATCTTGAAAACCTCACCCAATTATTGAACCTACCCAAAACACCCCAAAAGACCATATTTGGGAAAACAGGGTCTGCACATCTGCCAAGCTTTCTGTTGTCCTGCATGAATGATTAAATTTCTGGCTATGCGACTAAACCACCATCGACAACCATCGCATGTCCGTTGACATACGAAGCAGTATCTGAACACAGAAAAAGTACAATCTCAGCGATTTCTTCCGGGGTTCCCCAACGTCCCATAGGGACTTTATTAACCACCAAATCCTTGAGATCAGAGTTTTGATGGTTTTGATGAATCTCGCTTTCAACCATTGGTGTGTAAATATAGCCCGGACACAATGCGTTGATGCGGATACCCGCTTTTGCATATTCCACGGCGGCGCTTTTCGTCAGTCCTATGACAGCATTCTTGCTGGCAGTGTAGGCAGGAAAACGTTCCAGGCAGCTACTCAAACCAGCAGCTGCGGACATATTGACGATGGCTCCGCCGCCTTGTTCCCGCATATAAGGAATTTGGTATTTCATGCACAACCACACACCCTTAAGATTAATGTTGAGCACTCGATCCCAGTTCTCCTCGGTGCAGGCAGCCGTTGAACTACTCACTCCCTGGATACCAGCATTGTTAAATGCACAATTGATTGCTCCATAGGTCTCAACAGTTTTTTTAATCAGTTTCTTGACCTCAGCCGCCTTGGAAACGTCTGTCTTAACGAAGATAGCCTCACCGTAGGTTGCCTCGATTTTGCTGACTGTATCAACACCCGCTTCAACAGCTACATCAGCAACAACGACCTTTGCTCCTTCTCTGGCAAATGCTAGTGCAGAAGCCCTGCCAATTCCCGAACCGCCTCCAGTCACCAGAACGACTTTTCCTGTGAACGTTGCTACCACTTCAATACCTCCATAAATTTGCTTTTAGTGGTTAATTATGAGTTGTGAGTTGTTAATTATTAGTTATTTTCAAAGACTAACTACTAACTGATAACAAATAACAACATAAACGAAGTGATTAACCAACTTTAATATCAGCTCTTTTGGGTGATTTCTCGCTGTGAACCACAACCAACCTTAAATTCCGCAGCGGAGCGCACCCGTTGCGGTAGGATAGAATTTCCGAAATGCTTTGCTTCACGGAGCTCTTTTTCAAGCAAAGCACCGAGTTAACCATATTATAACATTTTTATTTTTTGTTATATTAAACTATAAAATAAACTGATATGTATGATTGAAAGCTTACCAAGTAAGTATTTGCTCATTCCCCATTGGCTGATTCATAACATGCATAAAGAAACGGCAGTCTGGAGCGACGGCTTCTAACGCTCAGACTGCCTCAATAAAGTTAATGCACTACGCGCATTAGCTTATTTATCGAAACAATTGCAGTAAAAGTCTAAACTTCAGACCAATTACCAATAATACAAACTAGTAGTCTGGCAAAGATACTTTGCGGGGTTTGTAGTAAGCGCTGTCTTCGCTTTAATAGAGTGCTTAAGCGCTCACTACATTACCCCTCAGAGGATGTTTGGAAAGTGTCGTATTGTACCAAAATTTATCAATGATCCCCCTAAATCCCCCTTAAAAAGGGGGACTTTTACCCCCCTTTTTAAGGGGGGCTAGGGGGGATCAAGTAAAATATTTGATACTTCTCAAACATCCTCTCAAGCTTAGCTTGGCGCACCTCTAGGCAACATTCAAAAAACCGGTCTCAATCAAGTAAGAGGAGTATGTGATAAACAATTTAGAGTCTATCGGTGGACAAACAATCGAGCTTCCTGCAAGTGCATCGAGTGTTTCTTGACAGCTGATAAAGGGTCTTCTAGCTTGCAGGTACAAATCTGGAATCGTCAGTCCTTCTTGAGACCACCGTTCAAACAAGAAAGGTCGCAGTGTGTACAAAGGATTTTCCACAGAAGTCGCATTTTTCATTAACTGTGCTTGCCACTCGTCGTAAGGAAGCATTTGAATTGGAAAACCGAAAGAGCGCATCCACTCAACTAACATCTTCAAGGATACAGGTTCAGGATGTTGTAAGTGGAAAGCTTTGCCTATAGATTCTTTCTGCCTTGATAGATAGACGATCGCTTTGCTCACATAGTCTACAGGAGACATATCCAGCATATAATCCACATCTGGAAAACATCCTATATCAAGACAGCCCTTGATCATCAGGTTGGTAAAATCATGGGTGTTAGACACACCTGTTTCACTGTGCCCTGCTATCAATGGTGGTCTGTGGATGGTAACGGGAAGTCCTCGCTCACCGGCAATCTTAACTAACTTTTCAGCAACCCATTTCGTTTGAGAGTAACCGAGATAAATACCCTCCCAATGGTCAAAGTTATCCTGTTCTTTGACGACTTTGCCAGCATAAGCAGGTGATTCAAAAACAGCAACACTGGAAATGTAATGCAGAGGCTTGGTTTTGATTTCACTTGCCAAGCGTATCACTTCCTGCGTTCCCAGAACATTAGCAGTCTTCAGTGCTGAGTAGGGATATACATAATTCAACGTGGCAGCACTGTGATACACAGCGTCAAGATTAGCTGCCAGCATTTCAAACCCTTCAGTACTCAGACCTAAAAGTGGTTGAGATAAATCTCCTGGAATAGCAATAATTCTGGGGCTGAACTCTTCTTCCCAAACCGCATATTGTTGCAAATTTTTCTTCAGCTTCCGCTTGCCTTCCTCAGAATTAGCAGCACGGACTAAGCAATAGATATCTGCATTTGTTGTCTGTAACAGTTCATGGATGAGAAAAGCTCCTAAAAAGCCTGTTCCTCCAGTTAAGAAGACATTCTCCAGTTCAGTTGTAAATTTAAAACTCGATGCAGGACGGATGTTCGGATCTAAAACAGCTTCAGCACTTAAATCGACCGTTGCGGTCTTAACAGCGGAAAGATTTGTTCGAGGAGCAACTCCCGTGTCTTCAACCTGTGACTCCAAATCTTGTGATTCTTCAGCTAAACGCTGCGAAAGTGCTTCGACATTTGGGTAATGCCACAGCAGCATAGGAGAGACTTCAAATCCCAGCATCTTCTCTGCTTGGGTAACTAAAACCATAGCTTGAGCTGAGTCTAAACCATAGCTTTCTAAAGACTCTTGGATATTAATTTCATCGGGTTCGATTTTTAGTGCCTCAGCAAGAATAGACACCAGCCATCCTTGAATTTCTTCTGCCGTATGATACTGTTTTGAAACCATTATTTACACACCTCTAACATCATAGTCTGCGATTTCTTAGAAACCCGGTTTATCAAAGAAACCGGGTTTCTGGAACACCTTAATTTTGTAGCTCTTACAAGCTAGTAGAAGAAACTGGATGATACTGACAGTAGTCATCCTGGATTTGTAGTCCTTGAATTTTTAAACTTTGAATGCGGTATAAAAATGCTGCTCCAGTCATGATATGATTAGCAACATCAACGACTCGGCGATTTTTTGACTCAGCCAAATAAGAACCACGAACCCAGTCATTAAAGCTACCCATCACCGGACCACACCAAATTTGATAATCGACTTCTCGGCCCTTTTCTCCAGAACTAGACCAGCGAGAGGATAATCCTAAATACCAGCGAAAAATTGCTGCCATTTTTATTTTGGGATTGTTGATTGCTTTCCCTAGTTTTTCAGGATTTCTTTTGGACAAATAAGTTGCAGCTTCTTCCCATATCTGAGCAAGGCTCTTACGAAAAATTTGTTTTTCTAATTTTTCTCTTTCCGCGATAGGAATATCTTCAATCGAGTCATAATTCCTGTATATCTCATACAGTTTCTGAGCTCGTAGAGGGAACATAGTTCCTCTTTTTAAAACTTGAAGTTTGACTCCCATTTCAAACATATCTGCTGCTGGAGCCATCATCATGTCAGCCATTTCTGCTTGTGCTAACAATTGCTTGGTATATTCACAAGTTCCAGCTTCAACACAGGACTGATTAATCGAACCAGTCACCACATAAGCAGCGCCCATCATAAAGCTGGCTATTGCTGATTGTGGTGTCCCAATTCCCCCGGCTACTCCAACTCTGATAGGTGTTGAGTAACGATATTTTTCCTGAATTTCATTTTTTAATGCCAACATAGAAGGCAGGAGACAAACTAGGGGGCGATTGTCTGTATGTCCGCCAGAATCAGCTTCTACAGTAATATCATCGGCGATGGGAAGCGCAGCCGCAAGATTTGCTTGTAATTCACTGATGAGTCCTTGTGCAACAAGTTCTTTAAGAATTTTTAGTGGTGCTGGTTGGAGAAATTTGCTAGCGACTTCTCGGCGGGAGATTTTGGCAATGACTTTGTTTTTGATTTCAATTTGATTGGCTGCATTCACGCCCAGTCCAGCCGCACGGTAATAGACAATATTAGGAGTCAAGTCCAAAAATGCCGAAGCTTCTACAGTTTTCACCCCATATTTAAGGTAGATATCCACAGCACGGCGTTCAATGGCAGGTTCATTCGGACTGTGAATAAGATTAGAAGCGTAGGGACCTTGAGGTAAGGCTGCTTGAATACGGTTAATAGCTGCTTCAAGACGGTCTGGACTTAAACCACCAGCACCAAAGGAACCCAAAATTTTCTCTTTTCCAAGTGCAATCACCATCTCTTCAGATGCAATACCGCCAGCCATTGCACCAGTAGCATAAGCGTATTTCACACCATGAGAGGAAAGAAAACTGGGGTCTCCTAAATTATGTGTTGAGATGGGTGGAGCTGCTATCAACAATTCTACTTGTCCTGTTTTCCCATTATCAGGAGAACAAGAATAACCTTCGTTGGTGACACCAATTTTTCCTGCTACTCTTACGATGTAACAAGGTTTATGTAAATTCTGCAATTTATCTTTGATATCTGATGGTTCAAACGCCACACAATCTAAGTCACCTTTCCAAACTTGATTGTGATTGTAGTGACCAAAAAAGCTAAGACCGTTATTGTATTTACCTAGTACCGCATCTTCAGTTTTCACGGTAGTGATTCCCTTAAATTATGAGTAATAGAGAGTAGTTAATGGTTAGTAGTTAGTGGTTAGTCGTCAATAGCGAAGCAATAATAACTAACCACTACCTACTAACAAATGACTAAGCCAGTAAGTTTTCAGCGCAAGCCAGTTGTAATTGAATAATTTCGCTCATTTGTTGGCTAAATTCTTGTCTAGATTTTAAGAAGTTAGCGTGAGCTTTATGAACGCTCTTATTGTTAGCACTTAACTTTTCGTACTGAGACTGAGTTAAGTCAGCGATCGCCACTGAATGGGCAAAATTTTGAGTGGTGGTGATTGGATGGAGAATGGATTGAGAAATAATTTCTTGAGTTACAGTTGACTCACAAGATTGTAGCTGTTCCCTAGGACTAAAACTGTTATTAGTGGTATTTTTCACGTTTTCTTCGTCTTGCTTAGTCATTGATAGTGTCACGTTGCCCAGATGACTTCCGCCATTGTGGATACTGCTTGAGTCCTTGAGGGAATTTGTGAGTTCAGATCCTATGGAGAGAGGAATATTTTGATGCTGGCTACTAACACGATGACGCGGTTTTGTGGTAGCTACATTCTCAAAAAGCGTACGGTTTTCGTCACTCAAGATTTTGGCAACAATTCTGTTCCCACCCAAGTTGACAGTTTTCACAGTCGGTTTAAGTTGACTGGATGTTTCTGTTGTCTGACTATACAGAGATGATAAGTCCAGAGAAACCTGATGACTGAGGAGTTTTGCTAATGCTCTGATAATAGAAGTATGGTCGTCTATACCCCTTCTATTAAGAGATACAGTCATATGTTCTTTGTTTTCCAGGATTTTCTCAATCCATCGAGAGCAGACATTGCCAGACCCTGCTTCGACGAATATTCTTGCCCCATCCTCATAAACTCGGTTCACTAATCGAGGAAAATCAACCTGTTGACACAAGGTTTTCGTAAGGCTACGAGCAATGACATTACTATCAAGTGTGATCGGTGTATACTCAGCTGCAGAGTAAAAGACAATGCCAGGTATGTTGTGAGACGGTAAGGTGTTGACTCGAACTATTTCTTCATACTCTGATTGCATTGGTTCGCAATGGATTGCATGGTTGAAGGGAGCGCGGAAAGCGTTGCAACCCAAAGTTTTAATGACTCTCTGACAACCAGCTGTATCACCAGCCATTAAAACTTCTTCTGGTGTATTTATCTGAGTCAAGTAGACGCGATTTTCATTCTTGAGGCATTCTTTAACCTGCGATGGAGTCGCCATCACAAGATAGGTACTCCAGAAATCATCATCTGGTGATTGTTGTGCTGATGGTAATCCCCAATATTCGCGTACGGCGTTTTTCGGTCCAGATATCCTGTCTCCAAACAAAGGCGATGCGTGAAAGGCGTTAATCCCTTGGCTAAAGTTGCTCCATACCCCCATCGCCGACATCATACTAGTCTCGCCCAGGCTATACCCAAAAACATATTTTGGCTTGACTTGGAAATCATCTCGGATAATAGTCGTCAGGAGTCTGGCAATGCCCATGTCAGTTTCAAAGATTGCCAAGGAATCATTGAAGAATCCCTGTTCAAGAGCTTCTATCTGCCTGTTTGATAATTTATTCAAGCTTCTGGGAAAGACGATCTTGGCAATGTCGGCGACAACGCTGAAAAGACTTTTGATTGCCAAGTCATCGTGAACTCTGGGGAATAAGCGGAAGAGGTTGCGACTAATGCCAAGATAGGAATTGACCGCAGCAGGATAAACGTATGCTACACCCCCCTTTTTACCGAGTGGTTTAGCTGTGAAATAACTGCCAATCGGTGTTTGCCAATCTTCCCCATTTTCAAAGGCATTATTCACACCTTTGAGGGCTGCTTCAATTTCTCTGGCTAATTCCTTTTTGTTACGTCCAAGAATGGCGATCGCATAATTTGACTCAACACGCTGCTTATAAGCAGCAAAACTTCGGCTTGCTGCAACGTTTAAAGAAGTACAATTTTCGATGGTCTTCTCGAGAGCATTAATTTGGTCTAGTAAATCAGAGCGATTGTTAGCAGCAATGGGAAATAGATAATAAGGTGTTTGCTCCAAATACTTGCTGTGACGCTGTATCTGGTCTGCTTCTTCTGATAAGATGACATGCGCGTAAGTCCCATCCATCCCTATGCCATTAATCGCAGCGACTCGCTTTTTGAGTTCTTTGCCCAAAAACCAAGGTCTTGATTCTGGGGCGACATAAAAGGGACTACCCTGCCAAACCTCTTGGTTTTTGACACCAGACCATTTGGGGGTTGCAGGAATGTATCTGTGATACAGACAAAGAGCAGTTTTAATCAGGCTGGCAATTCCCGATGCTACATATGTGTGACCGATGTTTGCTTTGACACTGCCGATTGCGCAATTAAGACCATTTTTATCCGCTGGATAAGCCTGAACTAAACCTTTAATTTCTGCTTCATCTTCTTGGGAAATACCACTCCCACAAACTTCTAAATATTCAATGTCTGTGGGTTTAATGCCTGCTATCTCGAAAGCTTGTTGGCAAACAGAGTTGACGGCTGCTGCATCAGGTGTTGTGAGACGATTTTGCAAGTCATCAGATGTAGAATGCTGTTGTGCAAAACTAATGGCATCGACAACTGCATAAATGCGATTGCCCTCTTTTTTCGCTGTATCTTGGCGCTTCAGGACAACTGCGCCAGCACCTTCGCCAACCGCCCAACCATTTGCCTTTTGGTCGTAACTTAGGGTATTGACTCCTGTATTGATTTGTCCTAATTGATTTCGCAGCAAGATATTTTCTACCCCGCCAGCTAAATCAACAGCACCCACAAGCACAGCATCCACTTCCCCAGCACTCAGTAGCATTTGTGCGACTTCCAACACCTTGAACGTGGAATTTTCGCCCGCTGTTATGGTGAATGTTGGACCTGTAAAATCCCATAGAGAGGAAATACGACTCGCCATAATGTTGGCGATATAACTCAGATATTCGCTGATTTCTACTGGCTGGTGAATACCGTCTTTAGCAATCGTTTCCAGTTGAGCAATCTTTTCTTCTGGTAAAGAAATTTCTCCAGCAATCAAGCCTTCTTTTATTTGCCAAGAGAGATTCCATCTCTGCTGTAACTGGTGGACAGACAATTCTGTCTCTGAAGCGATGATGACTGCAACGTTTGCACCTTCTTTGATTCCCGCATCTTTCAAGGCGCGATCGGCAACGGAGAGAAGTAAGAGTTGTTGCGGGTTCAGCTTGGATAGTTCATTCGGAGGGATTTTGTAAGATAGGGTATCTATTTCCAAATCTTGGATGTATGCCCCTACTGGTGCTTGACCGTTTGGCAAACCGTACTTCTTGAGTAAGTCTTGTTGCTCTTCTAAGCCGTGCCATCTGTCAGACGGAAGCGGTATAAAATGCTGCGTTCCGTCATAAATGCTGCGGTCAAAAGCATCTAATCCATTGCAGGAACCGAAAAAGGCATCCATGCCCACAATAGCGATTTTGGCAAGTTCCACAGGTGCAATTGCGTCAACAGGAACTGTTGTGCCTTGTTCCAAAATCATATGGGCATTAGTTCCACCAAAACCAAATGCACTGATGGCTGCTCGTTTTACTGGTGCTTTTTGGGACCAGTTGGCGGTACTTGTGACAATTCTTTGAGGTGAAATGACGTTGTTTTCTTCTCCTATGGGGTCAACTACTTTCAGTGTCGGTGGAATGACACCCTTGGACATACTTAAAAGTACTTTAATCAAGCTCACTGAGCCAGCAGCGACAAGCAGGTGACCAACGTTAGCCTTGACAGAACCTACTAAAGGCGTTGCTTGATGCTGACCAAAGAAAGTTTCTACAGAGTTGAACTCAGTGGTATCTCCCAACAACGTCCCAGTCGCGTGGCACTCCATGTAATCAATGTCTTTTGGACTGATTTGTGCCTCTTTGTAAGCGCGTTCAAAAGCCAAAATTTGCCCTTTAGAATTCGGGCTAAGCAAGTGTTTCCCTCGACCATCGTTGGAGAGTCCATTACCGGCGATGGTGGCATAAATGCGATCGCCATCTCTAAGGGCATCACTATATCGTTTCAGCACCACCATCCCAACTCCATCGGCAGTCATGAGTCCTCTAGAGGATTTGTCCAGAGGACGGCTCAGATCGTTGTCTTCTGGATATCCTTGGATACCGGAAAACAACATCCGCAAAAACAGAGGGTCAGAACAGCTAATTCCCCCGGCTAACATCAAATCTGCTTTGTGCGTCCACAGATAATGAGATGCAAGCTTTGTTGCATACAATGGTGACGAACAGGCTGCATCAATACACAAATGAATATTGGATAGAGCCAGGGCTTGGGCGATGACGGCAGCTGGCAAACCAGAAATCATTGCGTTGTAGATCGAGGCTTGGGCAGATGCTTTAGCGGAAGCCAAATCGAATTCCTCACACTGCAAAAGCTCTCTCAATACAGGTGTTAACACCTGCTGATATATGGGAGCAAATAATTGATTGGATAATTTTGTAGGCAACGAGAGAGAGCCTAATATCACTCCACATTTTGAGAGAATAGATTCATTTCCCAAATAACCACTATGTTGCAAAGCTTGTTTAGCCGCATCAAGTGACCATTTAAAGGTATTATCTAAGCTTTGCAGAAAGTCCGCTGGTAGCTTGTAACCAGTTGGGTCAAACTGAAAGTCGCGGATGAATGCTCCCTTCAAAGAATAGATTTTGTCTGGTTTGCCTTTGGCTGGGTCATAAAAAACTTGCGGATCGACTCCAATTTCTTCAGCAGTAATTGATGATGTTGAATCTTTCTGCTCGATAAGATTCTGCCAAAATTCTTCAGGATTTTTGGCATCAGGAAACAGGCATGAGAATCCGACGATTGCTATTTTCTCCACGGCTTATGTCCTTATTTTGAATGAATGGAAAAGATGTATTGTATTGTGAGATTACTTGTTCCCAGCCTCTGGCTTTGGGTCTATTGCATGAGGCTCTGCCTCTAGTACCGCTGAGTCCCAAGGGGACACGCTGCGCATGCCTCGCGCAGTGAGGAGCTTACGCGCTTGGCGGAGCCTGGGCTTTGCGCTTACGCAGAATTCAAAAAGCTTGTGATAGAAGCTTTTTGCTCCTCCTTGAATGGTAGCTTTATTTCCACCGTGATGTACTAGTAGTTTGTCAAGATTGATTTGATGGGTTTGTAGTGAGCGCTTTAGCGAAGACAGCGCTTACTACGAACTTACACTTCTCATCTCATGAATTGCTTCTCAGCGATTGAGTAGGTATAATAACTCCTTTACCTCCCAACAGACGTGAGTAAATTTGCCCTTGGGCACCATGTACGATGAAATCGGCAACAACACTAGTTGCTGTTTTCGCTTTTACTTCACAAGAAACGTAAAAAGGTGTGTTGGTAGGAGTCTCAGCATATTGTTCATATTTTTGAATCCCTGCGGGCAAGCAAATTTCCTGATGAAAATGCTGCATCCAAATCCATAGAGGGTGGGTACTCAGGTCAATTGAGTAAGGATTGAGCCACCTAACTGGAAACTGTCCTTGTTGTTGATCCGTTATTCCATGCCAGATGCATTCCGTGGTAATTTTTTCAGGGCTAATATTTAAAACCCTTGTAACTTCTTGAAAAGAATGCCCGTGAAATAATGGAAATAATGATGCTGTTGTTTCTTGATAAAAATCTCTGCCAGTAATAGTAATGATGTTATCTTGTGCAAGATTCAAAGATTCGTAAGTGGAAGGGGTAGGAAGTTCTTGCACTAGCTGAACCCGGTCTATGCTGAAATGATAATTGATTTTACCATCTGGAGTTTTGCTCCAGATTTTTGCTTGAAAGATGATTTCTTGAGAATCTGTTTTAGAAGTTTCTTTCAAGTCTACAATGTATTCATTTGCTAGGTTTTCATTGAAGTTAATTCCCTTCAAAACCTTGAAATCTGTGTAATTGAAAAATCTATACCCAGGATAAAGTTGCTCGCAGGAACTGACAATCCATGAAACTGCACAAGTCGCAGGCAAAACTGGTTTACCAGCAATCACATGATCCAGCAAAAAGGGATTGGCTTCAAGTGATAGTTTACGACGGATGCGATAGGTTTGTAGTTCGGGGTTTAACGGTGCAGGAGGCGGAGCCATAGGGCTACCGATAACAACTTGTGCCGTTCCCTGATTGGCAGTATGTAGCTCGTTGACAAGCATTTGTGTCCCGACTTCGACAGGAAGAATGTCAATACCCCGTCGGGCAAACTCTTTTTTCAATTGCGGTGTTACCATACCACTCTCCCAGCCACCCCAATTGATAGCCACGACATGACATTCGGGGTAGCGTTGCTTCACGAGATGAGCTGATTTGTTGAGAATTTCGTTGGCGATCGCGTAGTCAGTCTGACCGATATTACCGTAAAAACCTGTTACAGAAGAAAACAAAACCAAATATTCAAGTTGACTAGGTTTGATACAAGATAGAAGATTTTCCAGCCCCTTGACTTTGGCAGTATAAACCTTCTCAAAATCCTGTTCTGTTTTCTTTTCAATCAATTTATCAGCTAAATTGCCAGCCCCATGTATGATGCCAGTAATCGGTCCAGTCCGCTCAACTATAGCAGCAAGTTTATGTTTTAAATCATCTGCATTAGTGACATCAACACTCAAATATTGAGCATGACCTCCTGCTTGTTGAATCGCTTGTAAAGTCTGTTTGATTTCTCGGTTAGAGATAATTTTGTTATAGAGCTTTTGTACGTTTATAGGTAGGGGTTTCTCTCCCAGTGAGAGAAGGTATTCCATGATGCTTTTTTTTAACACTGCTTCATCCAAACAATCTTTCGCCCAATCTGGTTCTTTATCTAGGATTTCTGAACGACCGATGAGGATAAATTTGCAAGGATGCTGCTGTGCCAATTTAATGGTGCATTTAGCTGTAATACCTTTTGCGCCCCCACTCACGAGAAAAACTGATGTGGGATCAATCTTGGTTGTTAGTGTCATAAATTTTGTGTTTACCTTGTTTTCTTTTTAGGGTAAATTGATGTTTTAACCTCTTTAAATACTCAAAGTAAGAGGCTATTTCTTCTTCATGTTTTTAAGAATAGATTGATGAAATCAAACCTTCATAAAGTGAATTCACAGAAAGAGGCAATACTTGTTGAAGGTTGATACGATTATCTGGAATTTCTAGAGGCGGCGTTTCTTGAGGCGGAGGTAAAGTTAGTGCCGCTACAATTAAAGCTAATACTACCATAATAGCTGCAAAAATTGGTAGTAAATTATCCTGATTTTCTACCTCTTGATCATGAGGAGAGACATTATGAGGAGAGACATTATGAGGAGAGACATTATGAGGAGAGACATTATGAGGAGAGACGAGTCGAATATCACCAATATCTCTATCATCAGGTAATAGTCTAATGAAGGAAGAATACGTTTTGTAGCCCTTGGCTTCTATTGTTATTTCTCCTTCAAGTACATTGCTGTCATCAAATGGAACTTGAAATTTATAAATTCCTTCCAAGTCACTGTAGACAACAACTGAAGAACCCGGCAAATTAATTGAGACTTTAGCTCCACTTATAGGAGCTTGTTTCTCTCTATCAAGAACGCGACCAATATAATGAATGTCTTGATGATTGGGCATAGTTTCAGGTGAGAAGGTAAAAATGAGGGGGACGAGGGAGATGAGGAGGATGAGGAACAGACTCCTAATGCGTGAATGCGTGAATGAGCTAATGAGCGAATTGATTTCTCCCCCTACTCCCTCATCTTCCCTATCTGGTTAAATATTGGGAGTACTAATCAGGGTGACTCGTCCGTGAGAACCGTAAGCAATTTCGGTAATATAGCGATTGGGGTCGTGTAGCTCGGCAAAAATGTGACCTGCTGACTCTTGGGCATCAATGTGAGGACTCAAGTCAATTGCTCGGCAAAATACCTGTTGCCATTCCCAGTTAAGAGTCTTAGTTAATCCAAATAGACCAGCGCTGATCGGACCAAAGTGGACATTTTGTCCTAACCCAAAGGCTCCATCGAGACGAGCAACCGTGCAGAAACAACTGCGTCCATAATGTGTGGCTTCATTAAGAGATTTTTTCAGGTGCTTTGCCATGAGAAAGACGTGCTTGACAATCGCCTTTTCCTGTTCAAGATAAGGAATTTTGCCGTTGCGGATGACCTCAAATACTGGATTTAGATGGATGAAAGCACCAATCGGACCGTATTTAGTGGAGATGGTGGCTAATTGTTGTTGCAGATGTTCCTCACTTAAATCTGTGAGATTTACGCGATTCACGCCTGGGGGTAAAGGTGAATGTTGTGGAACAAGCGATAGGGGGAAACTTAAAACAACGATTTTCCAGCCTTGCTCTGTGAGAATTTGAGCTAATTGGGAAGTGGTGAGGGAGCCATCATCGGTGAGTAAACCGATGTGCCCCTCTGGTAAGGTGAAATCCAAAAAATCCGGTTGAGGCAGGACTTTCAGCTTGACTTGACGGCGCAGAGGATTACTGTTTAAGTTAGCTGATGGGTTGGAGGAGTTGTTCAGAGACTTTTTTTTTTCCGTACCAGCTAACTTTTGCAAATACTCCACAATTTGACCAATGGTACGTAGTTCTCCCAGTTCTTCCACATTCGGTTTGGGCAAATTGGGGTACATTTCCTGCATTGTCCCCAAAATTTCCACTCGCTTAATGGAGTCAATCCCCAAGTCCGCTTCCATATCCATGTTCAAATCCAGCATCTCTACTGGGTAGCCTGTCTTTTCACTGGTGATTGCCAACAAAGTTTGACCCAAGTCTGTCAAATCTGTGTCTGCTGATTCTGTTTCAGTGTTGACTGTGGCACTTTCGGTGAATGAAGTTAACTCTGAGATGGGGAGCTGAGGTGTTGGTTCAGCGTCTTTCGGTGTAGCCGTGCCGTAGGCGTAGGAGTTTGGAGAGACGAAAGAATTCTCTGTCTCTACTTGCTGGTGTATTCTTGCGTCTTCTTGTACGGAAAGAGTAGTTTCTACAGTAGATTGAACAGCAATGGATGGAGAAGCATTGGATTGCAGACATTGAACAATTTGACCAATGGTGCGTAGTTCTCCCAGTTCTTCTACATTTGGTTTGGGCAAGTCTGGGTACATTTCCTGCATTGCCCCCAAAATTTCTACACGCTTAATGGAGTCAATCCCTAAGTCTGCCTCCATATCCATGCTCATATCCAACATTTCTACTGGGTAGCCTGTTTTGTCACTGATGATTGCCAACAGCTTTGTACCCAAATCAGCCACATTTACACTGACATCAGAGGTGGTTGTAGAAGAATCTGTAGGAGCAGTTTCTGTCCTGACTGCTACAGTTTCCGTAACTACGGGTGAGGAGATAGGGAGGGGGGCAACGGATGGAGTAACAGATGTAACGGATAAGTTATTTGTGGGACTGACAGAGAAACCATCCGTATCCGCTACAAAATCTATTGCTTTGTGTATTTGCGTTTGAGTGCCAACTTCTACAAATGAATGCAACTGAGCATCCATTTTGACTACGGGCTGTGCCTCAGTTGCTGGTATCTGGTGAGTGGCAGGAACTGGGCTATCTTGTTTGGTAGCCGTTGTTTCTAAAGCAATGAGATGCTGGGGTTCTTTATCTGGAGCTGTCGTTACTTCAGAGGATACTACGGGTTGAGTTATCGCCAGCTTACCATCAATAATCTGTGAATACTCTTGTTGTATGAGTTGGAAAAAGTTTTTGGTGTGTTCTACCTGAGAGTTGAGATATTGCTCATGGATATGTAAAGTTTCACTTTGTTGAGCGTGAAACTGCATCATACTACGCTCTAAGCTTTCCATGAGAACTGGCTTGAGCTTTGCAGCTTCTTCTGAAGATGTGCTGTTGGCAAACAAAGAATTTTGCTGCTGCATCAGTTGGAAAAAGGCTTTGGCATATTCCTTCTGATGGTTGAGATAGTGCCCGTGAACTTGTAAATTCTCGCTTTGATTTTGCTGAAATTGTGCTAGGACGTATTCTAAGCTTGCTAAAACCTGTTGGTAATTCACGGGTTTATCTGGACTTGTTTGCATTTTCGACTGTGGAATGGGTTGAGGGGAAGGAGGGAGTGGGGAAGTGAGGGGGAGGGGGGATGAGGGAGAGGGGGATGAGGGAGATGAGGAGGTGGGGAGTTGCACAGCTGGAGTGGTGGGGAGAAGAACTTCGCTGTGTTCCCGCGTCAAAGCGTCTCCGTGTCCTCTTGTTTCTCGTTGTTCTGTTGTTCCCACGTTTCCATTCTTCTGATTGAAAGAAAGTAGGGATTTATTTGTATGCCCGTTGCTCTCTATAACTGTTGCTGTGGGAGTGGCGGTGATGGTAGTTAAAGTGACTGAGGGTAGCTTTGAGTCGGTGGGAGCGTTATCCTCAGATTTGCTTGCAGGTAATTTCACTTTGTGCCCATCCTGCAAAGCTTGCTCAAATGCCATTTTTGTTTTTTCTGACACGTAGTTAATGCCATTTAAAGGCACCCTCAACCCTTTGGTTTTCTCGGTTGCAGGAATAGTTTGTGGCAGTTGGTAGGGGTCGAGGTTTTTCAAGGACAAACCAGCTACGCGTAACTGCACGACGGCTTCTCTTAGGGAGCGATCGCTGTCTTTTGAGGTGCTGGGGTTCAAAGCGACAGTTAAGTGGGGGCGATCGCCCAAAATATCTTTCACCAAACCTGTGAGAACTTTCTTCGGTCCAAATTCAACAAAGCAAGAACCACCCGCGGCATAAATATTTTCAATTTCCTGCTTAAACAGCACCGCGTTAGACAGGTGAGTTTCCAGAATTCTTTGAATATCTGCTGCTTCCTTGGAATACTGCTTTCCTGTCACATTGGTGTAAACAGGTATTTTCGGATTTTGGAAACTGACACTCTTGATCGCTTGGGCAAAGGCTTTCTGAGCAAAAGCAATCAGCGGTGTATGGAAAGCTGCTGACACAGGTAACAAAACGGCTGCATATCCTTGTTCTTGTAGACTCTGGCGCACTTTCGCTATTTCCACCGCAGGTCCAGCCAACACCACCTGACGAGGAGAATTGAGATTAGCAATTGTCACCCGAGGGAACTGCTTGAGCACGACTTCTATCTTGCCGACTTCTTCTTTCACGGCAAGCATTGCTCCTGCATCGTAATCTGGATCTTGGGGAGCCGCCATTGCTTGACCCCTGGCTTTCACCAAGAAGCAGTAATCTTCTTCACTCACAACACCCGCAGCCCACAAAGCGGTGAGTTCTCCAAAGCTGTGCCCTGCGGTGAAATCTGCCTTAAACCCAGCTTGTTGCAGTATTTTATATTGCCCAGCGCTCAACATCCCAATTGCTGGTTGAGCATATTCTGTGCGCTGTAATGCAGCAATTTGAGCATTTTTTTCCATCTCCTCAAACACGGGATGAGGAAAAACGATTTCCGACAGCGGCTGCAAATTATCCTTAAGCAAAAGGCTATCCATGTAGCCAAAAAGACGTCGCAAGGTGGGGAAATTCATCACCAGTTCCCGACCCATATCCAAGTATTGAGAACCTTGCCCAGAGAACAAAGCAACAACTTTTCCACCTAACTCAAGACCAGAGGAGCGGTAGTAAATTCCTTGGGGATGCTCCCATGAGGAGTCTGAGGTTCTAGTTTTCAGTAACTCAATACTGATTTGCAGCAATTTGCAAGCCTCAGCACAAGAAGCTGCAACAAAGCCGACTCTTGCAACGTTGAGAGGAATGTCTTGTGATTTGCACGCCTCTACAAGTTCTACATAATTTCTATTTCCTTCCTCAGATTGCAATTTACCCAAAATCTCTTCGCAGTTTGCTAATAACTGTGCAGGAGTTTGAGCAAACAGCAACACCTCGCTGGCAGTATTGTGTATACGATAAGCGCGCTCTTGTTCGGCTTCGTATTCTTCCAAAACGACGTGATAGTTTGTACCGCCAAAGCCAAAAGAACTGACACCTGCACGTCTTGGCGCTTCCCCTTGGGCACGAATCCAAGGTCTGGTTTCGGTATTTAAGTAAAACGGCGAGTTTTGAATGTTGAGTTTGGGGTTGGGTTGAGTAACGTTAATTGTGGGTGGTAGTATCTTGTGATGCAAAGCCAAAGCCGTTTTGATTAAGCTTGCGGCACCCGCAGCAGCTTTCGTATGTCCAATTTGGGATTTAACACTGCCAAGGGCAATGTACTGTCTTTTTGAGTTTTGTTCCCCAAAAAATTCTTTTATAGAGGCAAATTCTGTGGGGTCACCAGCCATAGTGCCTGTGCCATGAGCTTCAATCAAACCGACACTCTTAGGTGCAAAGCCTGCATCTTCATAAGCACGTTCCAAGGCTTTGACTTGTCCTTCTTGTCGGGGTGCATAGATGCTTTTATACCGCCCATCGCTGGAGGTGCCAATTCCTTTAATAACAGCGTAAATTTTGTCGTTGTCTCGTACAGCGTCTTCTAGGCGCTTGAGTACAACCATACCGATACCTTCACCTAGCATCATTCCATCAGAGCTGGCATCGAAGGGTTTGACATTCTCGCTCGGAGAGACAGCAGGCGTTTTGCTGAAACATATAAAAGCCATGATGGTGTTGTCAGTATCAACTCCACCAGTCAGCATCATGTCGCAGCGGTGTTCTAGGAGTTCGCTAATTGCCATTTTTAGAGCAGCTAATGAACTGGCACAAGCAGCATCGACGACGCAGTTTATCCCGCCTAAATTTAAACGGTTAGCAATTCTGCCAGCAACGACGTTACCTAACATCCCAGGGAAAGCGTTCTCATCCCAGTTCACGTAAGCGCTTTTGATTTTCTTGATGATTTTTTGCGTATCCTCATCGGATAAACCACTACTTTTAAGCACCTTTTCCCAAACGGGAGATTCCAACCTGGCAGCAAGTGGTAATCCCAGTTGGCTTCCTGCCACGCCTAAAATAACCCCAATTGTCTCACGGTTAAACTCGCGCGATGTATCATAGCCTGCATCTTCCATTGCCTCTTTTGCAACTACCAAACTTAATAGTTGCGCAACGTCTGTCACTTCCAAGATGCTGGGGGGAATCCCAAATTCCATCGGGTTAAAATCAACATATGGGATAAACCCGCCTCGTTTGCAGTAGGTTTTTTCTTCTGGTGTTCTCGGATTAGGGTCATAGTAATCTTCTATGTTCCAGTGTGTCGAGGGAACATCAGTAATCCCGTCAACTTTGTTAATGATGTTTTGCCAGTATTCTCGTAAGTTTCGAGATTTTGCAAAAAGAGAAGCCATACCAACGATGGCTATAGGGTTATCTTGTAATTTTCTGTTAATTTTGTTAACCGACAAGGATTTATCAGACGTCATTTTTTTCTCCTCAATAAACTTATACACAGCCTTTTCAAAGTTATTTATCTGGGCTGACAATTCCGCCAAGGCAGTATCAATTGAATGAGCAGACATAGGACATAGACTAATCGTGAGTAGCGCTTAAGAAGGTGCTGCGGTGACTTTTGTGGCGAGTTCAAGACAGGACTATTTCCTATTTCAAGCAGCTATCCTATCTGCAAACAGTAAAACATTCTGTTCAAATCCACACCACATAAGAGATACCACCCTGGTGAGTTCATGCTCAACCGCGTTTCTAAAAGGTTTTGGCAATATCACAGCAATTTTTGCCAAAAATGCTATACAATGCTCGACTCCTGATGTTGTGGTAGTAGGTCGATGACATTGTTGAAACTCGTAAAATAATCTTGCAGCGCGATCGCTGCTTGACCAGTAAATTCAATCCATTCGGAATGACATAAATTCTGAGGACTCTGAGCAGCAATTGTTTCCCCCTGGAACAATGGAAACTTGGGAGTAGCTATGAGGACAGAAACGCTTTTTTCTCCAGAGCTTGTTTGATGATTTAGCTTAACTGCGGCAACGTGGCTGGTGTTAATAACAACGTTCTGTATCTTGATAAACGCCATGGCAAGTTTCAATGTCCAAGATAATATATTCTATGGAATTTGACAAACAAAGTTTGACAAATTAGTTACAGAAAAAACACCCCTCTCTACCCGAATTCATGGAAAAAAACGAACAAATAATTGAAGAATTACTTGGGGAAACGCAAGCAGGTTTTTTTTAGTTTTTCGCTCTCAATTAACTAAAGAATATGCCTGACTGCCTTGAAACATGATAATTAATAAAAAGACTAACATAAATGATGGAAACTGAATAGTTCGTTTTTAGCAATTTTGAAAAAAAATATATTCTTTGCAGATATGAACTTTTTCCAAAAATAAAAAAGTATATGTCTTTACTATTATTTAGCATCTTCTCAAATTATTTATTAGGGTTGTAAGATACAGCAATTTTAAATTAGGTAGAATACAGGGAATTGCTGTGCCTCTACCATATGGTTTATAGTTTATACTTTTGAAAGTTCTGTAAAACTGGTTTTCATAAATAAGTGTATTTTTTGTAAAATCAACAACTATAGCGCTTCTCGTTTGGATGAAGTACAGATTTATCTGTGTTCCATGGGTGTCCATCTGTGGTTTTTATTTCTTGACGTATTGCACTAAGCGTGAGAACCGCTATATTTAAAAAATGCACACACTCACAGAATAAGTCTCAGTATGTTTTTTCTAAAAAGATGAACTTGTGGTTTTTAGCCTTAATTATAAATAAAATATTACCAAAAAAGAACTCAGGACACAGTTGTCAGAACTCAGAATAAAAAACGCGCATGCGTTGAGCGGTATAAGCTCCGTACAATTGGGTGAAAAGTATTGGTATAAAGAAAGGTGAATTTATTCATGGACAAAAAAGAATTCTTTCCTTGCCAAATCCCCAAATTTTATTTGTGGGGATATTTTGTGTTCTGCGTTCTGGGTTCTGTGTTCTTCTTAAAGCGCTAATCCTATGATTAGACCACAAAAAATCACGTGGCATTGCCCATAAAAATTTATGTTATGGACATTAGAGTTCTCGCAAAAATCCAATCATTAAGTATTTGGAACCACAGATGCACACAGATGAACACAGATAATTAATCTGTGTGCATCTGTTTTATACTTTAGATGGTCCTGTTTTCTCTGCTTGTTTACCAGTCCACTCTTGCCACCGCATAATTCCGCGGCTGACCAACTCCGGATTCTCACCCCCAATAAAACAGGTACGTCCCATCCTTTCGCAAGCAATCAGGATTTCACCGTGTCCCATAAATGGGGCAATGACAAAATTATTTTGATTGGTATACATATTTAATAAGTAAGCGACTATTCCCTCGACTCCTTCTATATGAATTGGTATCTGTGGCTTGGATATTGATTGGCGCGAAAAAATACCTACATACAAATTACCAAGGACTAATTCATATTGAAATGGCATCCGAGTGCGGCTGCAAAAGTCATAAATGTTCCCCTCAGAGCGTAGTACAGCGACAACCCGAGCTTCATTTACTAAGTAATCATGATTCCAGGTTGGGGAAAGGGTAGCAATGGCCAGAGATGCATCACCAGGAAGCAGGTTGTTGAATTGTTTATCAGCCGTATCCCCACAATAAACTAGGTGCTGTCGGTTGAGCATCCATTCGTCACCAAGATTGACCGAAGGCTTGTGAACAGCAACTGTTGGTTTCCCAGCTTGAGGCTGCTCAAAGCGAGGTTGGGGTTTCTTAACAGCTAACTTAGCTTCTCGTTTTGCCATAGCAATTTTGAAGGCTTGCAACTGTAACTCTTGTTGCCTCAACCGCGATTGCGCTGCTATTTTAGCTTGCTGTTGGGCTTCTTGTTCGTCTCTTTTCGCCTGAGCTAACTCTAGAGCTTGTTCCGCCTGTTCTGCTAAGGCGCGTTCTTTACTCCCTGTCCTAGCTATCCTAAGAAGCTCCGTTTTTATGCCAGCGATCGCCGTACCCTTGATTTTCTGTTTGACTTCCTGATGAATATCTTTAGCAATTTGCTTATCGTGCTGCAAGCTACGCTCGCTGTATCCGATTTCTTTCGCAAATTCTAAATTGGTCTTGGGAGGTGGTGAAATCATTTCACCACCTTTGAGCGTATGCTGGTTATCCCCAGCTTTAGCCATCAGTCCCAGTCTGTCCAGAATTTTCTGGCGCTCCAATAGCAGTTCTGCTCGCTCTAGGGGTTTTAACTCATTGCGGATAAAATTCTCGTCAATCTCCGCCAAACGAGCTTGATCAGCATCTTCGTAATCAACAATATTACACTGGATTTTTTCTAAACCAAGTAGCTGGCAAGCTGTCAGGCGGTGTAGCCCAGCAATCAAGTTCAGCTTTCGGTCTATTGTGATTGGGTTCAACAGACCATTAGCTTGAATTGATTCCTTCAACTCTTCAACCTTGTCGCCGCTTATAGGGCGGCGGTTACTACCAACTTTAATTTTGTCTATGGGTACTGACTTTATAGGCATAATTGCTGCTTTATAGTGTTGTCAGCGAAAATACCAACAATAAGATATAGCTAGTTTATTTCATCAGTACTATGAAAAACAGAAATTTCATGATAATTCTGATGAAAATGTTTTATAACTCGCCATTGTGCTAAAAGCCATTGAAAAAATGAAGTATAAAGTATGAAGTCAGCAGTTCTTTCAGGGGATTCCTCCAAAGCATGAAATAAAGCTGTTGAACCAGTATCTTAGCTCCACGTTTTATTTTTGGGGCTTGAATCTGTATATTTCTTCTCACTTCACCCTTAAACCTTCTTCATTCTTTTACAGCTGTTTTGCAGGTATTGACTTAGAACCCTGGAAGTCAATCGCTATCAGAAAGTTCCCCGTTTCGACATTTGGGTTATAAATAAAATTGATTAGTTTTCTTTGTTTGTGGGCAAGGATCACCCTCCGGGTATCTCCTGCGGAGGGAAACAAGGACTGCATAGCGCTCTCTTCACCGCAACGGACTGCTCACCAATATCTCAAATATCCATCACATAGGCTTTTATGGGCAAGGAACACTCTAGGATTTGTGGTCTAATCATAGAAGGAGCGCTCTAAATAAAATTGATCAGTTGTTGTCATGCTCGGTCACAATAGTTCTGCTCACAGAAAACCCTTTTTTAAAGAAACCAAGTTTATCTAAGATTTCTCTGAAATTGTTTGTAGTTTCTGCAACATTTTTTCTACATTTCGTTCTTTCAAAATTGCAATTAGTTAACAATAAATTAGGAGAAAAGTTCTGTAGAGTCACTGCTTGACAAAATCAAAGTTTTTTGGCAGTATGGAAGACAAGTTTTCGCAAATTATCTACGACGCTTCGTTTTGGTTGAGACTGAGGTTTTTTTGACAGCATTTTTATGCTTTTAA
The DNA here is from genome assembly GCA_019359075.1 of Kalymmatonema hyalinum WJT4-NPBG1. Classification (GTDB taxonomy): domain Bacteria; phylum Cyanobacteriota; class Cyanobacteriia; order Cyanobacteriales; family Nostocaceae; genus Kalymmatonema; species Kalymmatonema hyalinum. The sequence continues at coordinate 39,919 of JAHHIB010000014.1, read as the reverse complement.
AGTAACTTATCCAATGTTTACATTAGGATAAAAATTAGTAGATTTTTGTGTCACATCGCAATCAGTTTTACCACCGACATAGTTATCCGTGGTGGCTTTGTTCTAAGCAATTGCGTACAAAAGTTTCTAAAACTTATAAGACTTGGACGGTCATGAATATCAGATCCACACAGGAAAAGTTCTTGCAATGAATTTCTAAATGCGTCCACAGTCATCAACTGGTATAGCCATCTAGGCTAACCTTCGGCATAACACAATTGAGATGAAAATATGGCAGCAGAAAAGGAAAGCCAGTTATACACGAAACCTCCGTCTCGGTGGCAAATTATATTAGCAGCTCTTATTGCTTCAGCTACGGGGCTACTATTTTTTCAAAATGTTTCACGAAAGTCTAACGTTCAAACTCAGCCAGCAAAAGTCCCGAAGGCTGCCCCAACTAGAGTTGCTGTGACTGGCTTGGGACGTTTGCAGCCTCAAGGTGAAGTGACCAAGTTGTTCGCTCCCAGTTCACAGAGCGGTGTCCGAGTTGAAAAACAGCTGGTCAATGAAGGAGATGAAGTTCGGGCTGGTCAGATTCTGGCTTTGCTGGAAGGTTATGCTCGCAGTCGGGCGGCTTTACAACAAGCTTTAGACAAAGTTCAAATTGCTCAAGCTCAACTCGCGCAGGTGAAAGCTGGAGCTAAACCAGGAGACATAAACGCTCAAAAAGCGGCGATCGCTCGCTTAGAATCGCAGTTAACAGGAGAAGTGGCGACTAAGCAAGCGACAATTGCCCGTTTGGAGGCTGAGTTAGAAAATGCTCAAACTGAAAACAATCGATATCAGCAACTTTATAGAGAAGGTGCCATTTCTGCTTCCACAGCAGATAGTAAGCGTTTGCAACAGCAGACAGTGCAACAGCAACTGACAGAAGCCAAAGCTAACCTCAACAGTACTGTTAACACCATAAGCGACCAGCTTAATGAGGCAAAAGCCAAACTGGGGAGTATTAAAGAGGTGCGTGTTGTAGATGTTAAGTTGGCAGAAGCCGAAGTTCAAAGTGCTATCACTGCTGTTCAACAAGCAAAAGCAGATTATAATTTAACCTACCTCAAATCTCCCATAGATGGAAGAATTTTGAAAGTTCATGCCAAAACTGGAGAAGTGAGCAGTAATCAAGGGATTGTTGAGATAGGCAAAACATCTCAAATGTATGTGCTGGCAGAAGTTTATCAAACTGACATTGGCAAAATCCGTATCGGTCAAAAAGCCACCATTACCAGCACTGCGTTTCCTAAAAAAATAAAAGGAACCGTAAGAGAGATTGGTTTGCAAGTTGACAGACAAAATATCCTCAGTGTCAATCCAGCAGCAGACACAGACCGCAGAATCATTCAAGTGAAAATCCGCATTGATGATCCAGCAGATAGTCAAAGGGTCGCAGGTTTAACCAACTTACAAGTGGATGTTGCCATTCACATTTAACCCTCGCTTCTCAAACATATGCCCTACGGGCACGCACTTTCCAAAATTCAGAGTCAAAAAAATAATTTTGAATTTTGTGCCTCCTGGATCGGAGTTGCACTAACACGCGTAGCGTGCCCTACCGCACGGCACTGGAAGGGCACGCACTTTACAAAATTCAAAAAAATAAGGCTTCGCCGTGAGCTCAGCCGAACGGATGTAAGCCCCACTCGCTCAGTTCAAACTCAACATTATTTTTGAATTTTGTATTGATAATTTTGAATTCCCCGGAGGGGCTGACTCCTACTCACCTCTTACATTCGCATTGCACACCATTCAACAAGCTGGAATCATGGTTGTTAAAACTCCTTTGGCATGGCTGCAACTTGTCCGAAACAAAGTTCGTTCTCTTGTGGCTGTGGCTGGTATTGCTTTTATTATAATTCTGATGTTTATGCAACTTGGTTTCCAAGATGCTCTTTATTCCAGCGCGACCCAAGTGCATCGAAATCTCCAAGGTGATTTATTTTTAGTCAGTTCTCAATATAAAGCATTAACAGCAAATCAAAGCTTTTCCCGGACTCGCTTGTATCAAGCCTTGGGGTTTGATGGTGTCGAGTCTGTCAGTTCTATGTATATAGGATTTGCCAAATTTAAAAATCCCGTAAACGGTCAAAAATACTCAATATATGTTATTGGGTTTGAACCGGGAAAACCTGTTATGGATATGCCAGAAATTCAGGCAAATTTAGATAAAATTAAAATTCCTGATGTCGTACTTTTTGACCGTAATTCTCGACGCGAATTTGGGAATATTGCTCAAAAATTTGAAAAAGAAAAGACGGAGCAATTCATTGAAATTTTTCCTTTTAACTCATTAGCTGGTTATAGAGTGAGAGTTGGTGGTTTATTTAGCTTAGGTTCCTCATTTGGAGTAGATGGTAATTTAATTGTCAGTGACTCAACTTTCATCAGAATATTAAACAACCGTCCAGCAGAAATGATAGATGTAGGTGCAATAACCCTTAAGCCTGGTGCCAATTCGCAAAAGATTCAGCGAGACTTAGAAGCCAACTTACCTAATGATGTCGTAGTTTTTACCCGTCAAGGATTTATCGATTTTGAAAAAGAATATTGGGCTACCAGAACACCAATTGGTTTTATACTCAATCTCATGTTATCAATGGCTTCTGTAGTTGGTATAGTCATTGTTTATCAAATCCTTTACAGTAATATTTCCAATCAATTAGTTGCTTATGCAACTTTAAAAGCCATAGGTTATGGAAATAATTATCTATTTAATGTTGTCTTTCAACAAGCTTTGATATTAGCACTTTTAAGTTACATACCAGCATATGCTATTTGTTTAGGTTTATATGATTTTGCCATGCAAGCCACTAAATTACCAATCATGATGTCTTTACACAACGCGATAATTGTCTTAATCTCAACAATATTAATGTGTATGATTTCTGGAGCCCTTGCTATGAACCAACTCCGGTCTACAGATCCTGCAGATATTTTCTAGCATGAGTCATTAGTTCTTTGTAAATACAAAGGACTGATAACTCATGAAAAAGGAAAATTTGTCAGAAATAAGTTAGCTTCAATTCTTCATTACAATCTTCTATGAACCTCAACAACAAAACTCTCCTCATCAGTGGAATTGGCGGATTTATCGGCTTGCGTACAGCAGAGTTAGCTATAGCAAAGGGAATCAAGGTTTCTGGACTGCAAGATTCTTCAGATAAGAACAAAAAAGCGCAAAACTTGGGCGCTAAAGTGATTTATGGCAACGTCACTGATCCAGCAACCGCCCAAATGGCTTGCCAAGGAGTAGATATAGTTTTGCACACAGCAGAAATTGCCAAAGAAGGTGGTTCGCTCGACCAATTTCGTGAGATAAATGTTAGCGGAACCATCAACATGGCTCAAGCTGCCAAGAATGCTGGTGTCAAAACCTTCGTCCATATTTCCAGTGTTTTGGTATATGGCTTCAACTATCCTGATCGCGTCACAGAAGACGGACCATTGTGTGGTGAGAAGAATGCCTACTGTCAGACAAAAATAGAAGCCGAAAAAGCACTTTTAGAACTCAACGATCCAGCAAATTTTGGCATCATTATTCTCAGACCAGGAGATGTTTACGGGCCTGGAAGCATCCCCTGGATAGTTCGACCTCTGGTAATGATGCGGCAAAGATTATTTGCTTATGCAAACGAGGGGCGGGGAGTCATCAACCACACATATATCGATAACTTAATCGATGCTATCTTTCTTGCCATAGAAAAAGAAACATACGGAGAAATCTTCAATGTGACTGACGGACAAGAAACAACTTGGAAAGATTATTTTACACGCTTAGCTGATATGGCTGGTTTACCCGCTCCCTTTTCTCTACCAAAAGATGAACTTAAATTGTTTCTCCAGCTGCGCTATCAAGGACAAAAACTTTTTCGCAAACAAGCTGATATCCTACCAGAAGTCGTAGATTTTATGACTCGCCCCTATGCTTATTCAATCACCAAAGCACAAAAGCTGTTAAGTTATCAACCAACAGTTGACTTGGAAGAAGGCATGCGGCGCACTCAGGAATGGGTGAAAAAAACAGACATCCAAAAATTTATGCAATAGAGTTGTCGCTTCATACCCTGCTCTTACAGCGCTTTTCAAATAATTAGACCACAAATCGTAGGGTGGAGAGAAGTCCTGCAGGCGGTGAGACCAGTGCTGCAGGAGGGTTTCCCTCCGCAGGCAACTGGCGAACCCGAAGGGGTTTCCCGCCGTAGGGAACTTCGGGGCATTGCCCATAAAAGCCTATGTGGTTCACATTTGAGATATTAGTGAGCAATGCCCACCTTACAGAAAACCGCTGTAACCCTGGACTCTCAACAACAAAAAGTTACCTGCGTAAAATTCTCAGAAAACAACAATCACATTTCACGGAATCTCTGCACCATCTTTTCTTATGAGCAATCATCAGCCAAGATTAAGCATTGGGCTGCCTGTATATAATGGCGAGAAATTTATCAAAGAAGCCATCGATTCAGTTTTGGCTCAGACCTTTGAAGATTTCGAGTTAATTATCTCAGATAATGCCTCAACAGATAAGACTGAGGAAATTTGTAGAGCATACGCTGCTAAAAACCAACGCATCCGTTACTACCGTAACCAAAAGAATATCGGTTGCGCCCCTAACTTTAATCGTGTCTTTGAATTGTCTTCAGGCGAATACTTTAAGTGGGTAGCTCATGACGATCTACACGCTCCCGATTTTCTCACGAAGTGCATTCAGGTACTTGACCAAGACCCTAGCATTATCTTGTGCCACTCTAAAGTATATTTCATAGACGAACACGGTAAATTCTTACAGAATTACAATATCCAACTGAAAACCGATTTAGCAAAACCACACGAACGGTTTCATGAGCTTCTAACTACGCACCTCTGCTATCAATGTTATGGGGTAATACGCGCAAGCGCCCTTAGGATGACTCCGCCTATGGGTAGTTACGGTGCTGCAGACGCAATTTTCTTGTTAAGACTTGGTCTGCTTGGTCGGTTTTATGAAATCCCCGAATACCTGTTCTTTGCTAGAAGCCATTCACAACAATCATTGAGTATGTTCTTTCCAGATTATCTGTCATACGCTGACAAAAATACTCAAAAATCAATGAATACGCTGCCTGATTTTCATGCCTATGCAGTGTGGTTTGATTCAGCAAATGAGGGAAAAGTTTTGTTTCCCCATTGGAGAATTTTCTGGGAGTATTTTATTTCAGTGTCGCAGGTAAAGCTGACTTTTTATGAGCGGATATATTGTTATATGAGTTTGCTGAAGCAGTTCAAAGGAACAGAGCTTTTGTTGATAAAAGATTTGCTGTTCACTGCTCAAATGAATCGCTTCTGGCAAGACTTACAAAAATCATCTCTCCAAGAACAGACTATCAGCTCTTTAAATGAATCTGTTGCGGAAATCAAACCTGGATTCTGAAGCTCTTTTTCATTTTTCAAAGACTAGCAAAATTTACCTCTTAGTCACTGCCATATTATGCTGAATCTATCTAAAATCAGTTTCTATTTGCTTGCTACTTTAGCAAGCCTCAGCTTAGCTAGAACCGTAAATGCAGAACCTAGTGCAACACTCACTGTCGTAGTAGATGGGCTACGTCACAAAAACGGTGAAGTTTGCCTGAGAATTTACTCCAGTGAAAAAGGATTTCCTAATAGTAATACCAGTGAAGTACAAAGTGGCTGCACTCAGATAACAGGAAGTTCTGTAAAAAAGCAGTTCTTAGGTTTGAAATCGGGAACTTATGCTGTCGCCGTAGTTGACGACCAAAACGGAGACCAGAAACTAAACAAAGACTTTTTAGGTATTCCGCAAGAAGGTTTTGGTATTTCCAAAAATCCAACTGTATCAATAACAACGGGTACACCAAAGTTTCGTGACGCCAGTTTTGTGGTGAGGAAAAATACAACCATCAAAATTGTGATGAAATATTCGCTCGACCCTTAAAACAGCAAACAGTTACCAGTGAACAGTTATCAGTGAACAGTTATCAACTGTCTGTATCTAATACTGTTAACTGTTTACTCAACCTTTTGCATAAGTCAATAATTGTCTGTTTTCATCTGCGTTTATCTGCGGTTTCATACCTACGAACGCACGAATTTTTGCAACAACTCTACTGACAAGCTCTTCACTTAATAAAAGACTACACTCAATTATGAAAGAGTTGGCGATATTCCTGTCTAAGTCTTTGCTGACCTGGTTGGGTATTCAGGTGTGTTTAGCAGTTGTTTTTTTGTTATACCTGCGCTTATCCCAAAAAAAGTCATTACCAGACGACCAGTTGCCCAAAACTGCGGTGATTCTCTGTTTACGCGGAGCTGATCCGTTTTTGACTAACTGCTTGCGATCGCTCTTGAACCAAAACTACCCACAGTATGATTTAAAGCTGATCATTGATAGCCAAGAAGATCCGGCTTGGAAAATTGCCACTGATACCATTCAAGAGCAAAGAGCAACCAACGTCCAAATCAGCCCTTTGAGGATAGCACGCCAAAATTGTAGTCTCAAATGCAGTTCCCTACTGCAAGCTGTCTCGGAGTTGGACGATTCCTACAAAGTCGTTGCCCTAGTCGATGCTGATACGGTAGTCCATCGCAATTGGCTGCGTGAATTAGTCAGCCCTCTGGCACATCCCAAAGTCGGGGCAACAACGGGTAACCGTTGGTATCTCCCCACAGGTAGATATTGGGGGTCTTTGGTGCGGTACGTAGGCAACGTCTCTACAGTGGTGCAGATGTACCTGTTCCGGATTCCTTGGGGTGGGACTTTGGCTGTGAAAACAGAACTACTTCGCCAAACAGGACTGCTAGATAAGTGGGGGCAAGCCTTCAACGAAGATACCATGATCCGCAAGGTCTTGCAAAAACATGGGATGCAGGTCAAGTTTGTGCCTTCTCTAATAATGCTCAATCGCGAAGAGTGCGAATTACCTAGCTTAAAATACTCGCTGATGCGCCAACTCCTTTGTTCTCGACTTTATCACCCTTTGTGGTTGGCTGTAATTAGTGATGCGATTTCTAGCATACTGCAGCCTACTCTCGTCATAGTGTTGTTTCTGGCGGCATTGTTGACCGGAGAATGGAATGTTGCGGCTTTGTTGTTTGGCTGCTTTAGCATTTATACCCTGGGATTACTCTTTATGATGCTGGTATTGGAGCAAGGGGTACAGCAAGTGATTCGCAAACATGGTGAACCGATGACAACATTGTCAGCACTAACAGTCCTGAAAATGCTAATAGCGATTCCTTTGACACAGTGGGTTTATGGGATAGCGATGGTATTATCCCTGGGGATGCGAAGAGTCAACTGGCGCGGCGTCAGCTATCAAATCAAAGGTCCTTGGGGTATCCGACTCGTTGAATACCGCCCTTATGAAATATTAGATCAACCTGGCGATCGTAAGGTTTCTATATAGTTGGTAGTTAGAGGAAACCTCACCCCTTCCCCTCTCCTTACTAAAGAGAGGGGTAATGCAGCCGGGGTGAGGTACAAATACAGTCAATAAACAAGGGTGCAAAAGTCAATATTATGAAAAAAAACCACAGATGAATACCGATAAACGCTGATGATTTAACGAACACTTGCCTCAACGGGGGGAACCCCCCTCCGGGTATCTCCTGCGGAGAGCGCCTTCGCGCTTACACCAGGGGCGCTGCGGAGGGAAAGCCGCCATTCGCACTGGTCTCACCGCACGGCAGTGTCCTTATCTGTGCGCATCTGTGTGCATCTGTGGTTCCAAATATCTTTAAACCCGAATGAGTGCAAGAAGTGTAATGATTAACCGGATTTCAGATGACATCCCAATCTTTCCAGCAGATGCTCTCCCACACGCAGAGCATTTGCCATAATCGTTAGTGATGGATTCAAAGCATTACTGGAGGGGAAAAAGCTACCATCAACAACATAAAGATTATCAACATCATGTGTGCGACAATTGAGGTCAAGCACAGAAGTTTTGGGATCTTCACCAAAACGGCAAGTCCCACACTGATGTGTAACTTCTCTCAAGGACATTTTGAGGTTAGCATATAGTGACAATGCCCCATCTCGCTGACGATTTTCAATTGATTTCAAAACTTGATTCCAGCGTTTTATTAAGCGATTAAATCCTTCTTCATTGTTATTTCTATAGTCGAGAAAGATTTTCTCACCCTGAACACGCACGCGATTATTGGGGTCTGGCAAGTCTTCAGTTATGAGCAACCAAGCAACAGAATGATTCGCCACCGCTTGTGAGAATATACTAGGCATAAAAGGTGGTCCGTTAGCCGCAATTTTATCTTTGTTAAGATTGCCTAGTAACTGTATACTTCCCATCGGGTAGGGAAAATCTTTCTCTCCCCAATAAAAATCATTGATAGCAAGTGTCTTTTGAAAAATTGTCGGATTTTGTTTTGCACTCAAAGCCAAAACCACTGCAAACTTATGCGCCATGTAATTGCGCCCTACAAGATGAGAACTATTTGCTAATCCATTTGGGTGTTGGTCATTGGCTGATTTGAGTAACAAGACTGCTGAGTTGACTGCGCCACAAGCGACAACAACAATATCCCCAGAAAATATATGACGCTTACCTGCAATTTCTGCTTCAACTCCAGTCACTTCGCGACCAGATGCACTCGTATGCAAACGCACAACTTTTGCATTGGTCATTAAAGTTAAATTAGAATAGACAAGTGCTGGACGTACACCGTTAATGTCAGCGTCAGCTTTGGCATTAAGAAAACATGGGAAGCTGTCGCAAGTATCACAACGAATACAAGCACTCAAAAAACGATTAACTTCATTTAGCTTGATAGCAAGCGGCTGATAAAATGGATGGCAGCCTTTATCCTTTAGGGCATAGTGGATTTCTTGAATGTAGGGTTCGTGGCTGACTGGTGGAAAGGGATAGTCTTCGCTGCTTGGGGGTTCAGTAGGGTCTAAACCACGCTTTCCATGTACTTCGTACAGTCTTTCAGCCTTGGCGTAGTAGGGGGCAAAGTCTCGATACTTCAATGGCCATCCAGGAGAAATGCCACCTTTATGAATGATTTTTTCAAAGTCCTGCTCTCGAAACCTGAATAAAGAACCGCCATAAAATTTGGTGTTCCCGCCAACATAATAGTGTGTTAGTGGACGCAATGGTTTGCCATCTTTTTTGTACCAAACCTCAGAGTTCAAGTAGCGTTCTTTTTTATGGACTTGTTCTGAATCCCAATTGGCTTTTTCTTTGGGTAAAAAACTTCCTCGTTCTAGGACTAAAATTTTCTTTCCACTAGCTGCCAGTAAATTAGCTAAAGTTCCACCACCAGCACCCGTGCCAATAATGATGACATCGTAATGACCATCAGCCATGTTTGCTTTGTTTTTTTTATTAGTAGAGAAATGAAATAACTTAGTACAGATTATCACAAGTTCGTAACGAATTAATTTCAGAAAGGCTCTGCGTTACTCCCTTCGGGTATGCCTACGGCACGCTACGCGTAAGCCTAGCGGCACGCTTTGCGCTTACACCAGTCGCCTGCTCCGGGAAACCCTACCAAGAGCGCTGGTTCACTGCGCTGACTCCACGTCCCTCTGCGTTTTAAAACGCTATGAATTAATGCAAAGCTGTACTTATTTTTGTGCAGAATTTTCGTCACGCATTTGATTTTCTGCACAAGTTCGATTCAGTTTTGTCAAACCAATCCAGCGATAAATTGCATCTCCCAAGTTAGGAAAAAGTTGGATTTCAGAAAACAGCAGCTTTGTTAAAACTCCATCGAGTATGACTTCTCCCTGGTTTTTCTTGATCGCATTGATGACGGCGATCGCCACATCGGTTGGTCTGTGAACACGTGCTAAACTTGGTGCTGGTAAACCAAAATTGAGAAACATTCCTGCTAAGGTATATCCCGGACAGACCACAGAAACCCCTACATTGCTATTAGCTAATTCCTGCCGCATTGCATCTGTCCACATAATCATACCCGCTTTACTCGCTGAGTAAATGCTGTTGTAAGGCGCTCCCTTTTTACCAGAACCAGATGAAATATTCACGATGTGACCACTATTGCGGTCTACCATGTTTGATAGTATCAAACGGGATAATTCCATCGGTGCAAGTAAATTGGTCGTCAATATCGATTGAATATCCTCTAAAGTGTAATTTTGGAAAGGTCGATATTTTTCTATTGCAGCATTGTTAATCAAGATATCAATTGGACCTGCAAGTTCATGAATTCGCTGCACTAAAACTGGTAAATCTTCCAATTTGCTGATGTCAAATGGAATACTTATGCCTCTCCCACCTGCAACTTCAACTTCAGCAGATATTTGCTCTAAACTTTCCTTGGAACGAGAAACTCCGACTACAGTTGCCTGTTCTCTTGCCAAAGCACGCGCAATAAATACTCCAATACCACCTGAAGCACCAGTCAAGACCACTGTCTTACCTGCTATGGTTTCCATAATCAGCCGCCTGTATTTTACTTATTGCCTAAAAAATGGGTCTACTTTTACGTCAGAACAAAATTTTGGTAAAAAGCAATTTTTTACCTAACTGTAGTCAACCTGTTGTTAATGAAAAGCATAAAAATTAAAGACTCTCAGGTATGAACTTCTTGAAACGTGACACCAAGTCTTTGATACTATCAACAATCACTCTTTTCTCAATAAATTAATTACTAATTTAGCTCAATTGATAAATTATTTTGTACATTTCAAACTTTTTGAGGTTTTTGCCAATTTCTTTTATCTAGATTAGAAAACATGAATCAATAATTTGGAAAAATGCTGAACTTTGATAATTTAGTTGCAGATTAGTCAGTTGCCATTTAGCATAAAATATAAAATAGCAATAAATCAAACCAACGAAAAATCAATTGAAATCAGTAACCTGGATAACAGAAATTGTAATCTTGTAGTTATTTAAAGGGTTGGAAAGCATATATCCAGAGTCATTCATGAGGCTGCAGCTTTCAGACAACATCAGTGGGGTTAGTAAGGACAGAAAACATATCCTGCTTAATTAAGAATCTCTTGCAATGCGTAAATCCTAAATTCAACTGTATCAGTGCTAACAGGTGTGCTTTTGTTTAAGGACACCAATTTTTAGCTCAGGAAAATAGACAATACTGCACATAAATTATGAACAAGCAACCTCTTCGCATTGCAATTTTTACAAGCTTGTATGCTCCGTTCTTAACAGGGGTCTCCGTAGCAGTACACCAACGGGTTCGCTGGTTGTTACAGCAGGGGCATGAAGTTTTTCTCATTCACCCTGAAATCAACGACCAGTATCCCAAACGTGTTAGCAATCGACCCATGCCAGGCCTGGATGAGTTAAAGCCTTTCCCCAATTTTTCCGACTATGCTTTTCCAACACAGCCACTGATATTCTACAAGTCTCTTCCCCAACCATTGCACTATCGGCATTGGAGCGATAGTGAGTTGCTAGAGAAGTTCCAACCTGACATTATAGTGGTTGAAGAAGCGGCGCAAATTAGAGGCTTTTACTCGCTTTATTTGCAAGGTTACGGTCGCCCCATTGCAAGTGAATACGCAAAGCGAACAGGCACTCCAACAATATCACTCTTCCATACTGATATCGTTGCCTATATCCAATATTACTTAGGAAATCAGTTTTTCAACCTTATTCGTCCCATCATTCCCTCTTTGATTAAGCAGTTCAGTGAAGTTTATGATCTCAATTTGTTCCCTTCTCGAGAACAGCTTGCGAAGTACAAACAAATGAAATCCCAACGCAGCGAATATCTGGCCTTTCAAGGAATTGATTGTCAAAAATTTAATCCGGCAAACATCTCCTACAACCCTATTCCCAACGACCACAGACCGACCCTCCTTTTTGTCGGACGCATTACCGCAGAAAAGAATGTCTTCCAACTCCTAGATGCATATTCAGCAATCGCTGCCAAAATTCCTGATGTCCATTTGGTCATCATTGGCAGTGGTCCTCAAGATGACGAACTCCGTAGGCGTGCTGAAAAATTTAAATCCGGTGTGACTGTGTGGGGTGAGTCTCACGGAACAGAGCTTTTAGGCTGGTACGCTCGTGCAGATGTATTTGTCAACGCCTCCGTTACTGAAAACTTCTGCACGGCAAATAACGAAGCGCTGGCTTCTGGAACCCCTGTTGTTGCTCCTGTTGCGCCCTCAACCTCAGAGCAGGTCATACCTGGTCGCAATGGCTTTTTAGCTGAACCTAATAACCCAACTGATCTCGCTGACAAGGTGATTTCAATTCTGGAAAATCCTGATCTCAAAGAAGAAATGTCTCTACAGGCTCGTCTCTCCATACTTGAATTTGATTGGTCAGTATGTATGGAAAAATTTGAAGATAAACTTTACGAGGTTGTTGGCTCACGTAAACAGGTGGAAGCAAAGATTGTCTGAGCAATGGGAATAGAGGGAGATGGGGGGTACACAGCAAAGCGAGTATTGGGGGAGATGAGAGAGAGTAGTATTTATTTTACTTCCTCATCCTCCTCATCCTCCTCATCCCCCTCATCCCCCTCATCCTTCCTACTGCGAACTTTGCCCAGATGTTTTTTGAATTTGCTGGGTGAAGTATGCTTCCTCATAGTTCAACTGTTGCGCTATCTCCAGCCCTTTTTGAAAAGCTGTTCGTGCTTGGGGATAGTCTTTGCGTTGCAAATGAAGTTGCCCAATTTGGTCATAAGCATTCATTAAACCGTAAAAGTTGGCAGATAGCTGCTCTGCTTGCAAGAGAATTTGGCTTGCTTGCAAAGCCTCCTCCACTTGTCCTTGAGAACGGTACAGTGCAATTAATTTTTGCAAAATCTCCCCAGCACGCACAAATTGCTGTGATTGCCAAGCTGTGGTGTAAGCTTCTTCATAGTTCTTGAAGGCTTCTTGCAGTAAGCTGGGATTTTCCCGTGCCAAAGCTTCATAATCTGAGCCAATAGCCTGCTTTAATGCTGGTAACTGGATCAGGTTGTTTTCTTGCTGATAGACTTCTGCTAGTTTATTACGTATCTTTACTGCTTTTTCTGGTTGCTTTGTTTGTTTGTAAATGTAAGCGAGTTGTTGTAAATATGCTATTTCGTTAGCGCGATCGCCTCTAGAAGAAGCGAAAGTTAGCAATTGCTCATATGTAGCCGCTGCTGATGTGTAATCAAACCAATTCAGATGCAATTCTCCAATAATCTTTAGGGTGTTTACTTCTGCTGTGGTATCTCCTTGCTGTCGCACTCCTACCAAAACTTGGTCGTAAACTTGCAGCGCTTCTTTAGGCGATCGCACTCCTTGGTAAGCTTGACCTAAGGCTTGCAAAAGTTGTAAATCTGCTGTTGTCTTTTGGGATTGAGCCTGTTTTTGGATTGCTTGCAATCGCTGTGTGATATACTGCACTTGTTGGCGCTCGTTTTCTCTCCAAGCGATGTCACCAACCCGCGACAGTGCTTGCACCTCTGCCAATGGACCTAAATAACGGCGTAAGCGCAGTTCCCGGTTCCAGATATCAAACGCTGTTATCCTATCCCCTGCTTGCAGTGTAGCAGCAGCTTGTTGATTGAGCTGATCCAGCGCAGGCTCCAAATTTTGACGCTCTTGCGGGGTTAGCGGCTGTTTATCTTTTGGCGAACGTGGTAGCAGTGGATCGGGTGTGGTTATCTCCAGTGGATTAGGAGGGAATTTATCTGGCTGTGTAGGCTTTTTGCTCGCTGCTAGTGTCGGCGAACTGCAAAGGAGACACAATGTAGCAGTGGCTGTCATGGTAACACTTAAGCGCCGTAGCATGGACATTTTACCTTTTTGTTGCATTTTTAAGTTGCTCAACTGTTGCGCTTAAGCGCAACTACAAACCTATTACCTATCTGACGAGAGCCAGCAAAAAATTCTCCTAAGAACAACCACAAGCTATAAAATATTCCATAATACAATTTCTATTTTGTCCGGCTACATACTGGTAGCTTTGTTGACCAAATCTCGAATGCAGAATCTAAATTTGATATTTTGATATAATGACTCATTCTACCGATATAGCAACATTAGCCCGCTGGATGGCGGCAGATTTCAGCAATCAAGAACAAGCTTTTGAAAACCCGCCTTTTTTTGCTCACATTCGCGTGTGTATACGTCCTCTACCTTTGGAAGTCTTATCTGGGGTAGGTTTTTTTGTTGAACAAGCTTATGATTATTTGCTTAATGATCCTTATCGCGTCAGGGTGTTGAAGCTGGTGAACGCAGGGGATCACATCGAAATCGAGAACTACAGCGTTAAAGAAGAAAAAAAGTTTTACGGTGCATCCCGTAACCTTGAACGGCTCAAAACGCTAACTGCTGATGATCTGGAAAAACTACCAGGCTGCAATATGATTGTAGAGTGGACAGGTCACAACTTTAAAGGCACGGTAGAACCAGGTAAAGGTTGCATTGTGGTTCGCAAAGGGCAAAAGACCTACCTGGATAGCGACTTTGAGATTGATGAAGACAAATTTATCAGTCGCGATCGCGGACGCGACCCGGAAACCGATGAGCATATCTGGGGATCTGTCGCTGGACCATTTTACTTTGTCCGCTGGGCTAGTTTTGCAGATGAAGTAAAACTAAGTCCTGAATCGTGAGTTCCAGAGTCCTAAGGGAGTACCAAAAAATAAATTATCCATTATGTAGGGGGCTTCCGGCGTACGACAGTTGAGGTTTTACATACAGGACTTGCATTGCGCCGTAACCCACCTTTAACAGTTACCAGTTATCAGTTATCAAGTATCCGCACGCTTCAGTTTCATCCTCCGGGGGAAACACCACACTCCTGTGCACAGAAAGCGTTGGTGTCAGTACAACCACACCAGCCCGAGAAAGCGTCACTGCGGCTGGTACTGTTCACTGTTCACTGTTTTAAGCTTTACCCAACAAAACCGAAATTCCAGATGGTTGTAATCAGTCTACTTTTTGCGTACAATGAGAAACACGCCTGTAAATCGAGCAAGTTATAAGCTAAATTTCAGGAAATATTCAGTTGTGTAACGGCGCAAGCGCATAACTGGCGGCATAGCCAAGTGGTAAGGCAGAGGTCTGCAAAACCTCCATCCCCCGGTTCAAATCCGGGTGCCGCCTTTAAGTGTACATTAACTAATTATTTGTCACTGTTAACAGATTGATGTCACATTTCACAAATTGATGTCACTGTTAACAAATTAAGTGTCAAAGCTATGTATAGACACATTGTTAAGGATTGCAGACCTCTGCCTTACCTTTCAACCCACCATAAATTTAGAAAGACTTGAGCATTTATGTTCAAGTTTAATCGCTTATAGTTTATCAATGCTATGAGATTTGAGCGAGGGTTTTTGAAATTTAACAAGCATTTGGCATAAATCGCTTGAATCTCACTTTCAACCCGCCTCAAGCTAGGAGGGGCGTTGAAACTTGGCAAGTGCGATCGCCTCTGGCGGGCACTCCGTGCCATCGCAAAGGTGCCAGTGCCCCTTGGGAATCGCATCCCTAAAAGCTGGTCAATCTATCATTCCTCTATGGTTGGATCAAATTCATCAGCGCTTAGCAAGCAAGTTGGCAAGGTAAAGCACTCGCATCCTCAAAAGCAGGTTAAGCTGTCATTCCAGTATGCTGAGATGTTATTGTTATACACTTGCTGGGTATACTTACACTGGGATTTCCTACCGCGTGGCAGAATGTACTGAGCAAAAAACTTTTTGGAGCCGACAATTTCACCTATGGGCAAACTCACCCTGCCACAATTAGAACGTCATCTTTTTTCTGCGGCTGATATTCTGCGCGGCAAGATGGATGCTTCTGAGTTCAAAGAATATATCTTTGGGATGTTGTTTCTCAAACGTGCTTCTGATGTGTTTGAGCAGCAGTATGAGCAGATTTTGCAGCAGAATTTGCAAAGGGGACGCACAGAGGAAGAGGCGAAAATCAGGGCAGAAAACCCTATTAGTTACAGAGAAACTTTTTTTGTGCCAGAAAAGGCACGGTGGGCATATATTCGTGATGAGCTACATAAAAATGTAGCTGATGGACTAAACAAGGCATTGGCAGCACTTGAGGAAAGTAACCAAGCGCTGGCGGGTGTCCTAGGACATATTGATTTCAACCGTCAGGTGGGTAGAAGTCGCATTCCTGATGTCAAGCTGCGCGAACTAATTAAACACTTCAATAAGTATCGTTTGCGAAGCGAGGATTTTGTATTTCCTGACTTGTTGGGAGCAGCTTATGAGTATTTGATTAAAGAATTTGCAGATTCGGCAGGGAAGAAAGGCGGCGAATTTTATACGCCGCGTGAAGTAGTGCAGTTGATGGTGCGCTTGTTGAAACCCCAAGCAGGAATGTCAGTTTATGACCCCTGCTGTGGTTCTGGCGGGATGCTCATTCAGGCAAAGCAATATGTAGAAGAATGCGGCGGTAACTCGAAAAATTTGGCGCTTTACGGTCAAGACAATAACGGCGGGGTGTGGGCAATTTGTAAGATTAATATGCTGCTTCACGGAATTCGGGATGCAGATATTCACAATGACGATACCCTATTTAATCCCTTACATATTTCTGGCGGAGAACTGATGCGCTTTGACCGAGTGATCAGCAATCCGCCTTTCTCTCAAAACTATAGCCGTGATGGAATGCAATTCCCTGGGCGTTTTACACATGGGTATTGTCCGGAAACGGGTAAAAAAGCTGATTTGATGTTTGCTCAACATATGTTAGCGGTTCTCAAAACTGATGGCATGATGGCAACAGTCATGCCGCATGGTGTACTGTTTCGTGGGGGAGAAGAAAAGAAGATTCGCGAGAGTTTTATTAAAAATGACCATTTAGAAGCCGTGATTGGTTTACCACCGAATTTGTTTTATGGCACAGGTATCCCAGCCTGTATTTTGGTGATGCGTCCAAAGAAAGCGAAACCTGTTGAACGTCAGGGAAAGGTGTTGTTTATTAATGCTGATGCTGAATATTATGCAGGTCGCGCTCAAAATTATTTGCGTCCTGAGCATATTGAAAAGATGACTTGGGTGTTTGAAAATTTTGTGTCTTTGCCTGGTTATTCGGCAGTAGTGACCAAAGAAGAGTTAGCAGAAAACGATTACAACTGCAATATTCGCCGCTATGCCGATAATGCGCCACCACCGGAACCTCATGATGTCAAAGCGCATTTATTGGGGGGAATTCCCAAGGCAGAGGTTGAGGCGAAGCGCGAATTATTGGCAGCACATGGGTTTGACCCAAGTAAGATTTTAGTGGAGCGGAATTAGTGGATTATTGCGATTTTATTTCTGCAATTACCGAGAGAGGGCAGATAAAAACTTTTATAGAATCAGATGCAGGCATTCAGCAGCAAGAAGGCAAATTAATGAGCGTGTTTGCTGCTTGGTGGCAGATGCACTCGCCTTCTTTGGGTGAGTTGCCGAAAACTAAAAAAGTGATGGAACTCCGCGCGGAGTTTTTGAGTTCCTTTGTCGATAGTTTAGCATCTGTGGGATTACTTGACCGTTTTAAGGTGGCGGGTGTGGTTGCTAGTTGGTGGGATGAAGTTAAGTATGAACTGCGAACTTTATCTGAGTCAGATTTTGGCGGTTTAGTTGATAGTTGGGTGGATACAATTAAAGATGCTTTGGAACAAGATGATGAGGAGAAGAAAAGTAAGCCTTTATTTGACCCATTGAATCATAAATTAGTGGTGCGGTTGATGCCAGATTATCTGGCAGAAATTGCCACAGTTGAAGCAAATATTGCGGAATTAGAACAGCAGAAAGAAGCGTTTGAACGCCCAGAAGAGGCGGAGGCGGAAGCTGGGGAAGAAAGCGAGGAAGATGCAGAGGCGGTTAATTTTGTCAAGGAGTTAGACACAAAGCTTAAGCATCTGAAAAATTTGATTAAGGAGCCAAAGAAGGAACTCAAGATTTTAAAGAAGTCGCCGTTATTGAATGGAGATAAAATTGCTGAATTTGAAGCGTTAATTGAGCAGACTGAAGTAGAAATTGCTGAAATAGAAGCACAACTCGAACCTTATAAAGAAATTATCAAGCAACTAAAGGAAGCTAAGGCGAAAATTAAGAAACTTAAAAATGAATTGGTACAGCGTTTGGAAGTTGCGCGTGCAGTTTTGACAAATGAAGAATGTCAGGGTTTGGTGTTAGGAATTTTTAAGGATGGGTTAATTGTTGAATTGGAGAGATATGTCACGGCGCACCGTCAGCAGGTGATTGCAGCGGTAGAGAATTGGTGGGATAAGTATCGGGTGACGTTGCAGGATATTGAGATGGAACGCGATGCTGCGGCGCAGCAGTTGAATGAGTTTTTGCACTCTTTGGGGTATGCTTAAACTATCTTAGTAAATATAGTAGTGATAAGATGAATGGCTTATGAAAGTCAAAGTAACAGAACAAGGTGTAGTCATTCCCAAGGAGTTTCTAGAGGGAGTTCAAGAGGTGGAAATTCGCAAGGAAAATAATTTAATTGTAGTGATAACAACTATTAAAAGCGATCCAATTTTTGAAATGGGGACAAACCCGGTAGCTTGTGGTGTACCTGATGCTTCTGAAGAAACTGATACTTATATTTACGGTTCTGGTGAATGACTACTGTTTTTTTAGATACGAGTTATATTATTGCCTTGGAAACAGCCGATGATCTAAATCACGATTTGACATTAAAACATTGGCAGAGTTTTATTCAGGAATCACCTCGACTGGTAACTACATCTTATGTTTTTGATGAGATAGTTACCTTCTTTAATAGTCGAAATCGTCATGCTAAAGCTGTTGAAGTTGGTAATCGCTTGCTAAGTAGCCCGTCAGTTCAGTTTATTCATGTTGACGAATTACTGTTTTTTGAGGGTTGGCGGTTATTTCAGCAGTATGATGACAAGTCTTATTCACTGACTGATTGTGTTTCGTTTGTGGTAATGGCACAGTTGGAGATTCGCACAGCTTTAAGTTTTGACAAGCATTTTGTTCAGGCTGGTTTTCAAAAGCTGCCCTGAAAGCTGATTGAGTTTTTGCAGGGGTTGGGGTATGCGTGAGGTTTTGGTGAAAACTGAGGAGTTTAATGATTCACCAGCTGGGAGAATTCCGAAGGATTGGGATTGCTTGACTATTAATGATTGTCTACAAAAGGGCTTGATTCTTGATGTACAGGACGGAAATCATGGAGAAGATCATCCAAAAAGTGAAGACTTTGTAACTGAAGGAATTCCTTTTGTGATGGCAAAGGATTTAGTAAATGGGCAAATTAACATAGCAGATTGCAATAAGATTTCTTGGAAGCAGTATAAATCATTAAGAGTGGGATTTGCGCGTCCTGCCGATGTTCTACTAAGTCATAAAGGAACAATTGGTCTAACAGCTATTGTTCCTGATTGGCTTCAAGACGTTATGCTAACCCCTCAAGTAACGTACTACCGAGTAGCTGAAGGGAAGCAGTTATTAAATAGATTTTTATTTTGCTTTTTTCAATCGCATTTATTTCAGCGGAAACTTCAAATACTTTCGGCTCAATCAACGCGTTCATACATTGGCATCACACTACAAAAGACTTTATCAATATTAATACCGTCTTTTGATGAACAAAAGAAAATTGCTGAAATTATGGACACGGTGGATGATGCGATCGCCCGCACGTCCTCCCTCATTACAAAGCTTAAACAAATCAAAGCTGGACTGCTGCACGACTTGCTCACACGCGGGTTAGATGAGAACGGACAGTTGAGAGATCCAGAGGCGCATCCTGAAGAGTTTAAAGATTCGGCTCTGGGACAAATTCCAAGAGATTGGCATATTCACACCATAGGTGATTTAGTAGAGTCAGCAATTGATGGACCTTTTGGCTCTAACCTCAAAACAGAGCATTATGTGAATCAGCCAGAAGTTCGTGTTGTCCGTTTACAGAATATTGAAAATGGCTATTTTGATGATTCAGATAAAGCTTATGTGTCTTATAATCATGCCTCTAAATTACATCGTCATGAGGTTGTTGCTGGTGATTTAATAGTTGCTTGTCTCGGAGATGAAAACCACCCAATTGCAAGAGCTTGCCTTTATCCAGCGGACGCTAAACCAGGGATTGTCAAAGCAGACTGTTTTCGTCTTCGTCTTCATCCCTCAATGGCAATTCATGCTTATGTAATGTATGTACTTAACTGCTCTTCAACACGCGGAGATATTAATTTATTAGGTCAAGGCGTTACACGTGATCGAGTAAATCTGACCACGCTGCTAAAAGTTAGAGTGCGAATTCCACCTGTTAGAGAGCAAAATCACATTGTTGCAATTATTGATTCCCACGACACCCGCATCCGCAAAGAAGAAACCTACCTTAACAAGCTCAAACTCCAAAAACAAGGACTGATGCACGATTTATTAACTGGCAAAGTGCGAGTCAAGAATACCAAAAATTAGATTCATCACTCTTGCTCTTCCTCAAAAATAGCGGGGATGTTTCGCGCTGCATGAATTACCCGCACTACCTCAATAGACTCATCGTCATATCGATAGAAAATCAAATATTTTTTAAAATCTTTCACTGCCCACTTACGCAACCCTACCAGACGAGGGTTTATAATCTGGAAGGCGCTACCCATACCAGGAGTTTTTGCTAATTGCGAAAACGTCAACCGTGCTGAGTCAAAAAATTGCAGTGCAGCATCAAAATTATCTTGGGCAATGTAAGCAAAGTGCTCATCAATATCTTGGCTTGCCCTTGGCGTGATAATAATGCGTCGCGTCATTTCTTTTGCTGGCGGAACCGTTGCATCATTTGAGCGCGTTTTTGTTCCCACCACTCATCTGTCACTTCAATGGGTTCACCACTTTCCAAACCCTCCAACAACATCGCCTCTAACTTCTCTTGATCTGCTTTCTTTTGGGCTTGGCGAATGAGATCGCGGATGTACTCACTCGCAGTGCTGTAGCCACCTTTTGCAACCTGCTCATCAATAAAAGATCGCATCGAATCTGGTAAAGAGATGTTAAGTGTTGTCATTGATGGTTTACCTCCTATACTTTAATATCTATATATTGGCAAAAATTGGCAAATTATGCCAAGAATGCAGATGGTAATTCCTAAACTATTCAAACCTGAACATATAGTGGTTTGCATTTAAGTGCAATACATCAAGAAATAAAGAACCACAGATGAACACAGATGGACACAGATAAATCTGTACTTCATTCAAACGAGAAGCGCTATATTCGCAAAGCTTGGCAGCGCTTACAAGAGCAAAACTGGCTGACTTTGAGGTAAATGTTATAACAGCATTTGAATCAAGTTAATAAGTGAGCGATTACCCTTTATATAGATACATCGCTATCAAATGCTGTGACTTTCCTCAAAAACTGCCACCATGTCTAAACAAACTCCTGAGTATATCCATGTAGAACTGCCCACTATTCAACAACTCAGTGAGATGGGTTGGCAGCATATCGAAGGTCATCCGTTCGACTTGCGAGTGACCGAACGCGAAAACTTCAAGCAAGTTCTGCTCATCCAACGCTTGAAAACCGTCATCAAACGCATCAACCTAGATGACAATGGTAATCCTTGGCTCGATGATAGCCAAGTCAACGCAGTGGTGAGTCAACTTGAGCGTTTAGCAGCACCAAGACTCATGGAAGCAAATAAAGCTGCTACAGAATTACTGCTTTCTGGCACTACCATTTTAGGAAAAGACGGTAAACAGCACACCGTCCACTATATTGATTTTGAGCATCCTGAAAAAAACGACTTTCTGGCAATCAATCAATACCGAGTAGATCCCGTTTGGATAACAGGCGATCGCGGTTTTATCGTTCCTGATATTGTGCTATTCGTCAACGGTATCCCCCTGGTTGTGATTGAGTGCAAAAGTCCCAACCTAGATAATCCCATCACCGCAGCAATTAATGACTTGTTGCAATACTCGAACCAACGCAATAGCACTCAACCAGAAGGCGCAGAAAAACTATTTCATTACAACCTGCTAATGATAGCCGCTTCTAGGGGACGGGCGGTAGCTGGTGCAGTGGGTGCAAACCATGAGTATTACGTTGAGTGGAAAGATACCATACCCCGTTCCAAGACAGAAATAGCCGCAGAGTTAGGCGTTTCCGAACTAAATACCCGACAAATGCTGATCGCCGGAATGCTTAACCCTGCGAACCTCCTCGATATCCTGCGGAACTTTACTTTATATGAAACCAGTGGCGGACGCACAATTAAAATTGTCCCTCGTTACCAACAATATCGAGCAGTCCAAGAAGCAATTGATCGACTGCTACACAATCAAACCCGTTTCCAACACGGTACAGATGACCAACGCGGTGGTATTATCTGGCATACTCAAGGTGCTGGCAAAAGCCTAACAATGGTTTACCTGATTCGGAAAATCCGCACCATTCCCGAATTACGCCGTTTCAAGATAGTCGTCGTGACTGATCGCACCGACTTAGAAAAGCAACTTTCCGATACTGCTGTTCTCACAGGCGAACCGTTGCAGATAGCGAAAAAAGTCAAAAAGCTAGAACAATTCCTGCAACAACCAGGTGCAGGCTTAGTTTTTGGGATGATTCAGAAATTCAAAGGCGGCGAAGATTCCGAACAAGAGGAACAGCCGGAAAAAATGCCAAAAAGCCTCAACCTTTCCGAAGATATCCTAGTACTCATTGACGAAGCGCACCGTTCCCACGCCAGCACTCTCCACACCAATTTACTCGAAGCCTTACCCAATTGCGTCCGTATTGGCTTTACTGGTACTCCCATCGTCAAATCTGCCAAAAAAACCACCAAACAAATTTTTGGTTCGTTTATCGATCAGTACAACATCCGTCAGTCCCAAGAAGACGGTGTTACCTTACCCATTCTCTACGAAGGTTTAGAAGCAAGGGGTGCAGTCACCCAAGGAGATGATTTAGATAAACTTTTTGAAATCATCTTTGCAGACAAAACCCCAGAAGAACGGGCGCATTCTAAAGCTAGATACGCTACCAAAACCCAAGTTGCAGAAGCACGCGAACTCATTAAAGCCAAAGCAAAAAATATGCTGCGCCACTATATACAGCGTATCTTACCCGGAGGCTTCAAGGCGCAAGTCGTCGCCCCTACCCATCGCGCTGCTGTCCGCTACTACGATGCGTTTGTCGAAGCACAGCGGGAACTGGTGCAACAACTAGAAACTCGTGCCCCCATTTTGCGAAGTCTCGACCCAGAAGCTTTAGAATCTATTGATAATGAAGAAACGCGCTTTTTAGCCCAAGCACTTTCTTATTTGGAAACCATCCGCCGCTTAGAATTTGGCGTTGTCATCTCTGGGGACAAAAACGATGACCCCAGTTGGGAAGAGTGGACGAATAAAAGTAAACAAGAAGCACGCATTGAACGCTTCAAAAAACCCCTAGTACATCCAGACTCCACAAAACAGGATGGTCTCGCTTTCTTAATTGTCAAAAGTATGTTGCTGGTTGGTTTTAACGCCCCAAATGAACAAGTTTTATATTTAGACCGGGGGATGAAAGAATATGAATTGTTGCAGGCGATCGCTCGTGTGAACCGCATTTATAACGACACGAAAAAATATGGCTTAGTTGTCGATTACTACGGTGTCAACCTTGCAGAAGCTTTAGCAATTTACGATGAAGTAGACACAGAATCAGCCTGGTTTGATATCGCGGACGAAATACCCAAGTTACGCGATCGCCATCAGCGAGTTATCAATTTATTCACTCAAAACGGCTGCACAATAGACAACCTAGATGCTTGTGTAGACTTACTCAGAGATGAACGCCTGAGAGTAGAATTCAACGAATTCTTGAAAGACTTCATCGATACCCTTGATACCATTCTGCCACGACCAGAAGCACGTCATCCCTATAATTTTGTTAAAGATGCTAAAAAACTCGGCTTCATTAAAAAATCTGTGGCTGACCTCTATCGAGATGAAAAACTTAACATAGTCACAGCCAAAGAAAAGGTTAGATCATTAATTGACCAATACATTGAAGCGCAGGGGATTGACCTGAAAGTTCCACCAATTGATATTCTGTCCCTAGACTTCAAAACCCACGTTCAACGCCATCGCTCAACTAAAGCCCAAGCCGCAGAAATGGAATTCGCTGCCCGTCATCACATTAGTGTACATTACGATGAAGACCCAGTTTATTACAAAAATTTAAGCGACAAATTAACAGAGATTCTCGAATCTTTTGCCGATAATTGGCAAGAAAAAGTTAATATCTTGTGGCAATATATCCAAGAAATTCAAGCTGGTCGTTCTACAGATGAAACTGGACTCGACCCGAAAACTCAACTTCCATTTTTCAATATTTTAGCCGAACATTCCACCAAAGAATTAACCCAACTTGCCCAAGCGACACAAGAAATTGTCGAACACATCCGCCAAGATATTCGTCGAGTGAATTGGGACAGTCTTGTCAGTCAAGAAGACTTGCGAAAGTGGATAGCAGGTTACTTGGATGATAATGATGTCGTGAGTTACGACGAATTAGAAATAGTAGCAGATAAACTTGTGCAACTCGCTCGCCGAAATCGTGATAGTTTAATTGTATGACAACAATCACCTTTGGCGACCTCAGTTTTGAAATACGCCACAGTGCAAAACGTCGTACCGTAGGTATTACCGTCGAACGTGACGGTCAATTAATCTTAGCTTCACCTCCAGAAGTGCCAATAGAAACTCTGGAGAAGATAGTCAATGAGAAACGCTACTGGATTTACAGCAAACTGTTAAAAAAAGAGTCATTAAATCCACCAGTAGGTGTTAAAGAATACGTTTGCGGTGAGGGGTTTTACTACTTAGGACGCAGCTATCGCCTCAAATTAGTAGATGGAGTGAAACGACAACCGCCACCCAAGTTTTACCAAAGCCGTTTTGAATTACACCGCGAAGAACAGCTACGAGGAAGAGAATGTTTTGTTAAATGGTATGGCGATCGCCTGCGCCCTATTTTAAATGCACATATTCCTGCTTTTGTCAACCGTATTGGAGCTTTTCCCCGCTCAGTTCAGGTGCGCGAGTTAGGCTACCGTTGGGGGTCATGCGGACACAAGGGAGATTTGTATTTCCACTGGCGAGTGGCGATGCTGCCGCGAGTGATGATTGAGTATGTGGTGGTTCATGAGATGGTGCATTTGATTGAACCGCATCATACTCATGCGTTTTGGGATAGAGTGGAGCGAGTTGTAAGTGATTGGAGCGATCGTAAGCGCTGGTTAGCTGAGAATGGGGCAAGTTACGATCTATAACTCTTGCCGTTTACAAATTTTCCCAGTTGAGTAGAGAGGAAGTGGAAGCCATGTTGGGTCTGAGTTTACAGCAAACCAGGATTTATCAAGAAGCGAAAGCTGACGGTCGAGAAGAAGGTCGAGAAGAACGGGAAGCTGAAATGTTGAGAGTAACTGTACCTCTGTTACTAAAAACAGGTATGACTGTGGAGCAAATTGCTCAACAGCTTAATGTTGATGTAGAATCTGTCCAGCGAGCCGCACAGCAGGACACGTAGAATCAACAAGGTACCCAGTCGAAGCTTCAGATTTGCACAACGTATCGTATCACCACATCATTAAAATCGCGATCGCCTCCACCATAAATATCTTCAAAACCAAACTTGTTATCTCCCAACAAACGTATGTGGTCTATAGGGAAGAAGTCGTATGTGATTTCCCGGTTGGTATGCTTTAATATTTATACCAGTTTTATGGCAATATTTATGCGGATTTTACGATGCTTTATTAGCAATTTGATACATAGATTGGAGAGTGAATCCATCACTAGCATACTCAGCGATACCAAACCTAAAGCTGACTTGAAAGCGGCTGCCGTCTGGTGCACTAAACACTTGCTGCCGTAAGGTAGTCAGGATTTCGCTGAGGCGATCGCTTGTTTGTTGTTTGGTCATATGCCCCCTAGTTGAGGCATATCCACATCCAAAATCAGCAAATCAGGAGCGGTACGTCGCAGGACTTTCCAAAAGCGTAGCGGGTCATTTAATTCTGTCATTTGTATACCCCAACGTTCCAGCATAGAGCGCAGTCCCGCCAGAAACACCGGGTGATCATCAACAGCTAATACACTCACACTCAAGGAGCGAGAACGCTGTAATAGTTGTGTGACTCCGTAAGCCAATTTTGGGTATCTCGTGGGCTTTTCAAGTCGTTCCTAAGCGGATCGCACGCAATCTTGTGCCTGATGGCGCTGTTGCAATTTGTACATATGGTTAAACAAACTCCAACAATATTCCTCTGGCAATCCGCAAGTGACAGCGCCCCGCAGGACAATATTAAAGTACCAGTCATTGGGGGCGACTTCCTCTAAGAGTTTGTTTACTACCACGTAAGTACGCACATTTTTATATACTTGTTCTTTGCAGTGGATATCTACAAATTCATGGCGGTAACCACCATGCGGAACATCTTCTCGTTTATCTAAGTGTTCGCTTAATCGCCAAGGTAGCTGATAGAGTACACCATTCACACTCGCTTTAGGGTCTTTCACCACATCCAAAACGCCACAATTGCGAGTAGGTGAAATACGATAAAATCCCAGTCGATAACCTTTGAGTGTCGCATGACCGATGACATAGGGGTGCGTATTTTCACCAAGGGAGCGCTTCAAATCAACAGGACACATACACGAGCCGTAAGCAAAATAGTAAAACATCGGCTCTTTCTCTTGTACTTCTTGCAGTCTCAAATCTGAGTTTACAGGATGAAGAGTTTGTACCCAAGTGTGGTGTACGTATCCAGTCTGATTGCTCATTGATTGCGAGTATTATCGACTACGTAACAGATCATATTATATCCTAGAATCAAATGCAACTTATTCCGACAAATAAACCGTAGATTTAACAGGGTGTATAATATCGGGGCGCAAGGTAGCCCATGCGTGTCAACTTAAGCTGAAAAGCAGTATAGAACAAGCTTTTAGAGATTGCCTCGTTCCCAGCCTCAGGCTGGGAATGCCTATTGAGAGGCTCTGCCTGCCTTACTTGAGGCAGAGCCGCTTCAAGAGCATTTCCAGGTGGAACCTGGAAACGAGATTTTAGAAGGGTTTCACCTTAAATTGACACCAATGAAGGTAGCCGCCTCCCGACATTACACCTACTGAGAGGTTGTGCTTATCCGCTTCCAAGTGTTGACTATGACACGTAAATCTTCGGGTAAGCTATTTTGAGAAACGTCGTTGTATTTAACCGTACCATCAGGGCTGGTGAGGGTGTGGGTGATGTAATCAGCAGCGCCTCTTGGAGCTGGATAACTCACATTGTTGAATTCATCACCCTGCTGTTCTAGCAATCGCTGAAACCTTTGGACTTGTTCTAAGGGAATGCGGCGAACGCTACGCCCAGAATCATTGGTATCACCAATTTGAACACGAATCAGACGCCCGTCGTCGAGCAAAACAGTTTCGTACGTTCTACCAGCAAAGCCACCACTGGAGATTTGCCGAAAAATCACGCCGCTATCCAAAGGTAGCGGTAACTCACTTCTAGGAATGGAAATTGGCTTGATCTGTGTATTATTATCAGCAATTGAGCTAGCTTTTTCATCTAAAATAACAGTACCTGATTCGCTAACACGATAAACCAAGCGTTGTTGCCCATCGCTCACAGTCACCTCCCAACCTGGTACAACAACTGCGGCGCATAAAGCCAGCGGATCTGCTATACCCAAACAGCTATCGGACCATTGTCGCGGTTCCACCTCAGCTATCTGTAATTGCGAAATTGCCACTTGTGAACGCTTAGAGGCTCGTACCAAAACTCTCTCAGCAATATCTCTGGGTAAGTTAGCATTAGGCGTTTCACCATACTGGCTTGAAAGCTGAATTCGGGAACCGTTGTCATCAGTGACAAACACCCAACGATTTAGCCCAGCACCTACTGTAACTTGCCAACCAGAGCCATATGTCGATTGTGTTGGTTTAGACTCAACAATACTCAGCGACCTTTGAGGTAAACCCGACTCTTCACTTGCTCGACGCAATACCGCATCTCTGACTTTTGCAGGTAATCTGGCTTCAGTGACTTCGCTTTCCTTTTTATTCAACCTAATTTTGGAACCAGTTGTATTGGTGTGATAAACCAAGGTTTGCTCAGGTGCTTTGACAACGATCCGCCAACCTTTTTCCAAAGCCTGGGTACAGCTTTCATCTGGTCTTGGTAAATTCAAACACCCATTCCCCCAAGTCCGTTCTTGAGCTTGAATAACATTTAGCCGAGAAGTTGGTAAATTCAAGCGCCCAGATGCGTCTTCTAGAACAGCATCCTCTATATAATTTGGAAAGTTTTGTGGCAGATTTCTTGTCAGAATATAAGGATTTGCCAAGCGTACAGAACGCCCGTTATTATCAGTGTGATAAATCCATGTTTGACTACCATTTGAAAGGACAACGCGCCAGCCAGGAACTAATGCTTGTGTACAAAATTCGTCAGGTTTTGGCAAATTCATGCATCCGTCACGCCAAGTCCGTTGAGTGTAATCAACGATTTCCACTTTTGTGTTGGAAATTTGCTCTCTGTCAGATAAATCTCGCAGTACCGCAGAAGCAACTCGACTCGGTAAGCTGTTTGTTTTAATGTTTTCTTTTAGGACTTCGTTAGCTGTTTGGGCAAAATACTTTGCCGGAGCAGCTGTAGCGCTTTTTATCACTGATAAACTGCTACCAACAGATAACATTCCAGATAAAATTAACGCTGTGAATATTCGCGCTTGTTTCGTATTACAATAGTTTTTTAGAGTATTTTTCATAGCACTATGATAATCTTAGCTATAGTGAAAATAGTAAATTTAACGTTTGTATATTAGTTAATAGATATTAGTATGAGCCAACGGATCAAAACTAATAACTAGCAACTATGAAAAGAACAAATGGTTTTATCATCCCATATAATAAGAACGACTTGGGATAATTAAAGCGCCTGTTTGACGAGGCAGATGTGAAGATAGACGCTACTATGATTGTCTATTGTTCCTTCTTCTTTATACTAAATTTATGCTGGGTGAAAATACCTCACCCAGGAGAGCCATCTGATTGGGTGATTTAGAAAAGAAAAGAACTCACAATTCCGCAGCTAGGAACCCACAAGGAGCCACGAAGAAATCAAGGGGATTCATAAAGGGGAACTCTTTGTGTCTCTACGTATGACTTCGCAAGCGTTTTGCTTCACCCAGCCGTAAAGAATTTATGCAGCCATTCTCACTTTAGAGTTGTTTTTTTGTGTTACTTTATACTAAAAATGTCTTTCATATGTATGAGATACAGTTTTTGTGGAGTGAGCCTTTTGCCCGCCTTTTATCAAGACATTTACAGTGACGGCATTTAACAGTAGTAGTAGTATAAATCAATAAATAGGATAAACTTCTCCGCAAAAACCAGGAATCTTTAAAAAAGATAAACAATCATGCTAAAGCTTGACCTCAGTGGGAATGCTATGTGCAGGCGCAAGAGCAACTTTTGCCCACTGACCTAAGTCATTACTGATCGTTTTCTCATACAAAATTTAACTTTTCTAACAAGTAGATGATGAAAAAATTGTTCAAATGGTATAATATATTTCTAGTTCGGGAAGCTCAAGCAATCAAAAAACAGGGATTTTTTGCACTCGTGGTAGCCCTAAGCATGGTAGCTGCGGTGCTCCTCTCGTTTCCCTTATATGCTCAAAAAAATACTCCTTACCGTCCGCAGATGTCTGAGTTACGGGGTGTGTGGCTAACTAATATAGATAGCGATGTGCTGTTTGATCGCAATCGTCTCCAAGGCTCTTTGCAAAGCCTGAAAAATCTGAACTTTAACACTGTCTATCCTACTGTGTGGAATTGGGGTTGGACACTGTACCCCAGCAAAGTCGCACAAAGAGTGATCGGGCGATCGCTCGACCCAGCCCCGAAACTGCAAGGGCGAGATATACTCAAAGAAATTGCCACAGTCGGACATCAAAAAGGCTTAACAGTCATTCCCTGGTTCGAGTTTGGCTTTATGGCACCAGCCGACTCACAACTAGCCAAAAATCGTCCGCAATGGCTAACCAGTCGCCGCGATGGTAGCAAAATTTGGAAAGAAGGCACCCACGACCGAGTTTGGCTAAATCCCTTTCACCCTGAAGTTCAACAATTTATCCAAGACTTAATTGTCGAAATTGTCCGAAACTACGACATCGATGGCATTCAATTTGATGACCATTTTGGCTTGCCTGCTGAATTGGGATATGATGCCTACACGGTTGCATTGTACAAAAAAGAACACCGTGGTCAAGCTCCTGCAACAAATCCTCAAGACCGAGAATGGGTACGCTGGAGAGCTAATAAAATAACTGACTACATGAAGCGGGTCTTCCAAGCCATCAAAGCGACTAAAAAAAATTGTCTTGTCTCTGTATCGCCTAATCCCCAGCGCTTTTCCTACGAATCCTTTTTAGCAGACTGGGAACAGTGGGAACGGTTGGGACTTGTTGAAGAACTGATTATACAACTATACCGTGATGATCCAGATGTCTTCGTTAAAGAACTAGAGAACCCAGAAGTGAAAGCAGCACAAAGTCATATTCCAGTGAGCATAGGCATTATGTCTGGCTTAAAAGGCAAATATGTACCTATGCAACAAATACAGACACAAGTACAAAAAGTGCGAGAACGTAACTTTGCAGGAGTCTCCTTCTTTTTCTACGAAACTCTCTGGAACATGACAGGCGAAACATCACAACAACGTCAATCTGGTTTCCAGAAAATTTTCCCCGCACCAGCTGCTTATCCGAATCTACTGGCTGGTTGGAAACCTTAATTTTGTAGGGTGAGCCTTGCAGCCCACCCTATGCATCACCCCCCAATCCCCAAACGCCCAGCTAAACCGGGAGCGAGTGGAAGGAGAGTAGCAACCATCAAGAACAAAGCCAAAAGACCCAAAGCAGCGCGTGCATCATCAGGTTCGCTGATTTCATTTAAGCTGGGACGTTCTAAATCTCGTTGTAAAAACAGAATCACAATTGCCCAGTACATAGCCAAAGAATTACCCAGAGACACTAACCCCAGCACAATTAGTGTGGCTAGTGTTGTTCGTCCTGCAGTTTTGCGTCCGTAAATCGCTTGGACAATGCGACCACCATCTAGTTGACCTGCTGGCATCAAATTTAAAGCAGTAATGACTAAGCCCAACCAACCAATCACCACAAGTGGATGTACATCTACCAAAGATGATTGTAATGCAGAACCGAGGATAACTCGTGCCAAAGTCCCTACAAGAATTGAACCAGAGAAAAACTGATTTGGCAATTGAAATAGACTACCTTGATGAGAAAGCAGTAATCCAACCACCAACATTAATAAAGATACAATTCCTCCAGCCGCAGGTCCTGCTAAGGCAATATCAAACAAGACTTTACGATTAGGTAACAAAGATTCAAAGCGGGTAATAGCACCAAAAGAACCGATTTGCACAGCGGGAAGAAAGTAAGGTAAGCTGAGGCGGATTTGGTGACGCCGGGCGAGTAACCAATGACCGATTTCGTGAGCCGCCAAAACCCCTAAGACACCAGCAGCAATGGGTAAAGCTTCTTGGAAGCGTTCTGGGTTGGTAAAGAAATCAAAATTCAGGAGTAACCCCCCAGTCTCCAGGCTCGTGGCGATTGTTCCCACCAGCAGGATAACAGCAAAGATTTTCTGTGGTAAGGTCATCGGACGAGGGTCATTGCGGCTAGGAAGGACAATGACCACGGGTCTACCATCTGTGTTTTCCACTAAAAAAAGACGGTATTTATCACCTATTCGTTCTCGCAAACTTGTAGTGAGACGGTTATGAACCGCTTCTGGATCCCCTCGCAAATTTCCTTTAAAGATCACTCCTTCCTGATAACCAATGGTTTCTGTGGTAAAAAATGAATCAATGCCGAAAATACCTTTAATGATATTTAAGTCTTCTTCAGGTATCGGCGGAACTTCAAGTTTTAATTGTGCAGATCCTTCCGGAGCGGTGGAATTATCTGTGGGACGGGCTTGTAGTGAGGCATCAGCCTCAAGCCTTTGAGTTGCTCGTTGCCTGAGTATCGCATCCTGTCCGGCGGATCGCAACTGTCTTCCTAAAAAGATGTAGACAACAGTGGATGCCACCAACAAGAACAATATGCCTACTATATTGATGTAAACCCCTGCAGCAAACAAGCCAAAAAATAACAACCAAGGACCCATCAATACCACCGACTGTAACCAGGCTAAGATTCCCAGTTTGCCATAAGGTCTGGCGCGATAAAAGCCCCAACCTAAAATTCCGAAAGCCGCCAGCACAATTGTGGCAATAATAGGTGTTTCTGATGAATTCAACATCTTTAAACCTTTGTTTTTGAAACCAAGCCTGAGTAAGCCAGTTGTTCAGGGATATTAATAATTTATAACGAGGCTGGCGCTTTCTTAGAGATTAATGTAACTCATAATGCATCTGGTTTGCCTTTATCAGTGCTGAATACAGAGTAGAACGAAGGGCGATCGCCGGAGGCGGGGCTACGCCCATCGCGATTCGGGGCAGTGGCAAAGACGCACTTGGGTTCGGCGGGCAAGCAAGCGCGATGTTCACACTGTTAAATAAGCATTTTGGTCACAAGCAAGCGAATTTACAGCGCTTATTCTTATGATTAGACCACAAATCTTCGGGTGTTCCTTGCCCGTAAAAGCCGATGTGGTGCACATTTGAGATATTGGTTCGCAGTCCGTTGCTCCCGCCAGCACTGTTCGCGTAGCCTGCCCGTAAGCGCAAAGGACTCAGTGTACGCTTTGCGCAGGCTATGCGTAAGCGCAGAGCGTCCCGTGAGGGATACGCCCAGCGTCTTTGCAGGAGATACAAAGGAGGGTGAGCAATGCCCACAAACAAAGAAAACCGCTGTAAGCGCAACAGAAAAGGAAATTTTTTCTTGGTTCAACACACTTGATTGGTTAGCTCAAATCACAATCTAGATTCCTGTTGGTTGTAGCATTTTTAGGGTGGGCATGACCCACTCCTCATTGATTTGTCTTTTTCGCTAATTAGTTTCCAATAGGCGGAGCAAGAGCGACACGGGGAGTTCCACCACCACCAATGTTCTTTGATCCGTTGTTATCAACAATGGAAAATGCTTGAAACAGCTTCATAAAGTCTTCATAAAACGGACCACTTGAACCCTCAAAATCGTAGCCGAAGGAATGGTGAAACTCTTGTGTGACTCCTTTCTCGACTGCAAAGTAGTGAGCATCCCAGCCTGCGTCGTCAACAACGTAAGCACCATAATCTTGCAAGGCATGAAACAACTTTTTCGCAGCAGGTGTTTGTAAGTTGAGGTTTTCTTCGGTTACGTACGGGGGAATTGCCAGTAGTGTCCCCTGTACAAGAGAGGGGTTGTTACCGTGGTATTGGTTGGCTGCATTTCCATCTGCCCGGTCTGCGGGCCAGCGGTAGCCAGGATTAGGACTAGAGTGAGAATAGTGGAGGTATTTTTCCCCCCAAATCACAACTTTTAAGGCGTGACGAATTGGTTCATTGCTCGTGAGTTCACCTTTGCGAATAGAACCACCAATCGAAGAAAGACCAGAACCAAAATGTGCTCCGCCTATGCCATCGCCGTAAATATCAACATTTGGAAAACGCCAACCATAGATTGAACCTGCATGTTGACAGCGAGCAAGAGGTTCAAGCTGTATTAGGGTTTTCCCATCAGGCATCAGAAAGGCTGATGCGTTGTTAGGCGTGCTATATGGATAGTTCGTAGCGTCTGGAATGATCATGTCGTCTGGAACTGGCAGCCAGATGTCCATAGGTTTCGTGCCTGTACAGCGTCCTTCACCCCAAGCACCAGGACTATAAACTGGACGCCACGGATCTCCATCCTTAAGTTTAAAGAAGTATTCGTTATCTGCCGCAGCATAGTGTGCTTTTCCAATGTTTGCGGGAATGTAACGCGCATCCGAGCCTATTGGCATATTCCAAGGCGATGTGGATGCAAATGGCCAAAGAAATTTGTCGCGTTGTGGAGAGGTTTCGCTTAGGCTAGGGGTTGCAAAACAACCAATAAGTAGAGCGGCAATGACACCAGCTACAAATGCAACTGTATAAGACAGGCGCTTACGGCTTGTCAAAGGTTGAATAATGCTCATCAAAAAGCCACTCCTCAACTATTTACCGTGGTACTGCTAGTTCTTGGCATGCCTCATAGATAATGTGCCTGCCAATTAATCCGTAACATCGTACACAAGGTAGTGCAAACTTGTAAACATTTGTAGTTTAGTAAATATAGATTTATAGAATTATAAAGTTTTGACGTGGTTAAACTAGCTAAATCTTTGGAAGTATCGCTTTAAACTTCAGACAAAACATTATACTATGAACAATCGATCTGTTTTAGACTTTTTTCAAACTCTTCATAGCACTCAAGGTCGTTATATTTTCGGTGGACTCAAAGACAAGTTTGATTTCTCAGGAAAATGATTGGTTGGACTCGATGAGCCAAGAATCCCACGGCTACCATATTTTCGCGCTTGTGCCAAAGCACACGCTGCTTTGTACCCCGCTTCGGGGGCGCTTTGCGCTTACGCTCTAATGTGGTAGCCGTGGGAGCGTCAACAGTTAATCAGTAATAAGGGGGCGCGGATTTTTCCGGTTCTCATCAAACGGCATCAGCCACCCCTTATGGATTTGTCCACGCGCTCATTAGTTGCCAATAGGCGGAGCAAGAGCGACACGGAGAGTTCCACCACCACCAATGCTCTTTGGTCCATTGTTATCAACAATCGAAAATGCTTGGAATAGCTTCATAAAGTCTTCATAAAACGGACCACTTGAACCCTCAAAATCGTAGCCGAAAGATTTGCGAAACTCTTCTGTGACTCCTTTTTCGACTGCAAAGTAGTGAGCATCCCAGCCTGCGTCATCAACAACGTAAGCACCATAATCTTGCAAGGCACGAAACAATTTTTTTGCAGCAGGTGTTTGCAAGTTGAGATTTTTTTCGGTTACGTTCGGGGGAATTGCCAATAGTGCCCCCTGTACTAAAGATGGGTTTTTACCGTGGTATTGCTTGGCGGCATTCGCATCTGCCCGGTCTGCAGGCCAGCGGTACCCAGGATTAGACGCAGAGTAGTAGAGGTATTTTTCCCCCCAAATGACAACTTTTAAGGCGTGACGAATTGGTTGGTTGCTAGTGAGTTCACCTTGGCGAATAGAACCACCAATCGAAGAAAGACCAGAACCAAAATGTGCTCCGCCTATCCCATCGCCGTAAATATCAACATCTGGAAAACGCCAACCGTAGATTGAGCCTCCCTTTTGACAGCGTGCGAGAGGTTCAAGCTGCACTAGGGTTCTTCCATTAGGCATCAGAAAGGCTGATGCGTTGTTAGGGGTGCTATATGGCTTGCTCGTGGCGTCTGGAACGATGAGGTCGTCTGGAATTGGTAGCTTGGTATCCAAATATTTCTTACCTGTACAGCGTCCTTCACCCCAAGCACCAGGAGCATAAACTGGACGCAACGGATCTCCATCCTTAAGTTTGAAGAAATATTCTCTATCTGCCGCAGCGTAGCCCGCTTTTGCAATGTTTGCGGGAATGTAACGTGCCTTTGAGCCAATTGGCATATTCCAAGGTGATGTGGATGCAAATGGCCAAAGAAATTTGTCGCGTGTCGGGGTTTGGCTGAGACTAGGGGTTGCAAAACAGCCAATAACTAGAGCGGCAATGACACTAGTGAGAAATGCAACTATGTAAAGCAGCCGCTTACGGCTTGTTAGAGGTTGAATAATGCTCATGAAAAAGCCATTCCTCAATGATTTACTGCAATAGTGCTAGCTCTTGGCATGGCTCATCATAATATGTCTGTCAATGAGTCCGTAACATCGTACACAACGTAATGCAAATT
Source organism: Kalymmatonema hyalinum WJT4-NPBG1 (assembly GCA_019359075.1). Classification (GTDB taxonomy): domain Bacteria; phylum Cyanobacteriota; class Cyanobacteriia; order Cyanobacteriales; family Nostocaceae; genus Kalymmatonema; species Kalymmatonema hyalinum. The sequence continues at coordinate 4,083 of JAHHIB010000014.1, read as the reverse complement.
TTTCAAAAATTATATTCCTATAAAGAAAAATTTACAAAAAGATAAAACTTTTAGTTTGAGGTGGTTTACAACAAAGAGTGCAACTACACAAACCAATTCCACCTCCACAAGTTTCATGGATGTGTACTTCTTTTCTCTATTTGCAACGGACACATTGCCTGTTTAAAAGATGAATAGAAATGCCAAGATTTTAGTGATTGGGTACTTTTGCTTTATTTTTTCTGTTGTTACGTACCCTTGGGGCAACCTCACTCCAGGTAAAAATTATCTGAGTGTAAAACTATACTACTTTTCAAACGTAATACTGTTCTAACAGAAAGGGTAATTTCTGTCAATAGAATTCAAGTTAGGTTTTTTATAGCTTTTGATAGTCAGAATTTAAGATAAAAAACGCACATTTACATGATTATCTTACTGAAATAAACATTTTTTCTATCTATAAGGTAAGATAAGTATTTATACTTTTATGTACTAATATAAAATAAAAGATAAAAAGTAACGTTAAGTAAAGATTAGCCGAATGACAAGGGACAACACAGGAAATGCCTACAAAGCAATTGTTTAGCTTGAAGGATGCCCTTGTTCGGCTCAAAAAAAGCAAAACCTTTTTCAATATAAGAGGAAGATAAGGGAGTGAATTGGCAGACCCTTACACAACAAGAGAATCAACGCTACGACCCCAAGGCGATCGCCCGTTACTACGGCTACCGTCCCTGGCTCGCTTGGGCGCGGGCAATCAAGATAGTTTGGTTTTTTGCGGTATTTATTCTTAGTCTCAAGTGGGATGAATGGCGAAATCAAGAGGAGCAAAACAAGTTAAAACGAGCTATCCAATTGCGGCAGTTGCTGACCCGCCTCGGTCCCACCTTCATTAAAGTTGGTCAAGCCCTGTCAACGCGACCAGACCTGATCCGCAAAGATTACTTAGACGAACTGGTGAAGCTGCAAGACCAGTTACCACCTTTTGATAATGTACTCGCCTACAAAATTATCGAAACCGAACTAGAACGTTCAATTGACGAAATTTTTAGCGAGTTATCCCCATCTCCCGTGGCTGCGGCTAGCTTGGGTCAAGTTTATCGCGGTCGTTTGATCAGCGGCGAAGAAGTGGCGGTGAAGGTACAACGCCCCAACTTACGCCCAGCTCTCACACTTGATCTTTATCTTTTGCGGTGGGCGGCTGGTTGGTTAGGTCCTTGGTTGCCCTTAAACTTAGGTCACGACCTGACAATGATTGTGGACGAGTTTGGCACCAAGTTATTTGAGGAGATAGATTACATCAACGAAGCCCGTAACGCGGAAAAATTTGCCAATGACTTTCGCGACGACCTTCAGGTTAAAGTACCAGGTATATATTGGCGTTACACCAATACCCACGTTTTAACCCTAGAGTGGATTAACGGCTTCAAACTTACCCAAACAAACACTATCCGCGAAGCAGGTTTAGATCCAGAGAGAATCATCCAAATTGGCGTTACCGCAGGTTTGCAACAGCTTTTAGAACACGGTTTCTTTCATGCTGACCCCCATCCAGGCAATTTATTTGCTATGCCCGACGGTCGTATGGCTTACATAGACTTTGGCATGATGGATCAGTTGCATGAAACGACAAAAGAAACTTTGGTAGATGCACTCGTACACGTAGTCAATAAAGAATACGACGAATTAGCCAAAGACTTTGTCAACCTAGGTTTTCTGACTCCAGATACGGATATTCGCCCGATTATACCAGCATTAGAGCTAGTTTTGGAAAATGCTATTGGCAAAAACGTAGGCGAGTTTAACCTTAAAACTATCACTGATCATTTCTCGGAACTGATGTATGAATATCCTTTCCGAATCCCAGCACAGTTTGCTTTGATTATTCGTTCTGTGGTGACGCAGGAAGGAATTGCCCTAAGCCTCAATCCAAAATTCAAGCTTGTTGAAGTGGCGTACCCTTATGTGGCAAGGCGCTTGCTGACAGGAGAGTCTCCAGAACTGCGGCGACGGTTGCTCAATGTGCTGTTCAAAGATGGGAAATTCCAGTGGCATCGGTTAGAGAATTTGATTGCGATCGCCCGTACTGATAGTAACTTTGACGTATTACCCACGGCTCAATTGGGATTGCAATATCTACTGTCTGATGAAGGCAAATTTCTCCAGAAACAGTTGGTGCTTGCGCTGACTGAAGACGATCGCCTTCATACAGAAGAAGTCCAACGCTTGTGGAATCTGGTTAAAGATGACTTAAAACCGACTCGGTTGTTAAACGTAGCGATTGGAGTTTTAACAGGGTTCTCCAAAGAGGGAGTGGCTGCTATTTTACCGAAAACCTTGAAAGAATTATGAATTATCAGTCATGAATTATGAAAAAATTTCTTTATCATTCATAATTCAGAATTCATAATTCCTTACCCAATACCTATCAGGAGTTTTCATGTACTATTATCCTCAACAACCGCCCTATGTTCTGTTAGTTGTTGGATTGTTTGCAGCATTAACCTCGGGTGCTGCGTTAGCCGGAACACTTAAATCAATTGTGCAGAAATGGCAAAACGATGGTGCAGAAAGTTCTGGATCTCGTATAGCAAGCAGAAATTTGTCTGTACCATTTTTAGGAATAACTGCTGGTGTTGGTTTATTTCTTTGTTCCGGTTTTGAGATATTTGGCTTTCCGCCCTTACTTGCCTATGCAGTTGGTGTACCAGTCGCTATTCTGACTTGCTTGCTCATTTGGTTACAGTTGGGAAGTATGCTGACTTTCGTAGAACGCCAAGGAATACAAGCTCTAGATTTAGATTCTTAGTAGAATGACTATCTACATATAGGGTGGGCGCTGCTAACCAGTTGATTGCTGGGTGGACAGTGCCTACCCTGTTTATGTTTAAAAATATTTTTATATCATCATTATTTTCTGAGTAAAAATGAAAAATACCTAATTAGATAGGTGTTTTATATATAAAAAAAGAATACAATTAGATAATTTTTTAATTAATTTACTTTTGTTAAATAAAAATTATGACTCAAGCAGAACCAAAATTTTGCTTTTGTACCTTAGCATTAGGTACAAAATATCGTGGTCTTGCATTGTTACTAGCAAAAGATATAGAAAAATATTCACCTCACACCTCTTTTGTAGTTTTAACTGATCATCCGCATGACTTTAGCGAGCAATCTAATGTTCTTGCCTTCAAACATAGACAACAAGGTGTGAAATCTTATCACGATAAAAGATTCGTCATAGAAAAATCTTTGTCTCTGTTTAATTCCTGCATATTTATAGATGCGGATATGAGAATTTTAGCACCAATTCCACAAGAACTGACATGGCTTCAATTACCAGGAATAACGGCAAGAGCGTGTGAGAATATGCCCAAAAAGTATGCCAAAGTTCTTGCTGGAACTGCTAATGCCAAACTTTGTAAAGAGTTTCAACTGACTCATAAAGCTGCAAAAAAGTTAAATTTACAACTAGAAAGTGAAGAAGTTAAATTTGTTTACGAGTATTTCTTTGCCGTTACAAAGGATTCTGGAAGGGAGATAGAGTTTCTTAGGCAATGGGGAAAAATAGCACTATATTATGAATTAAATGGAGTGTATGATGCAGAAGGAAATGCAATAGGTTTGGCTGCTGCTAAGGCAGGTTTGCCAGTAAGATGGAGTGCGATGGAGGGCATTACCTTTTTTAAGGATAGAACCGAATTCATTAAAATTCAAAAGGGACAGTCGAAGATGGAAGAAATGTCGGTCTATTTTGAGCAGCAGCAAATGCTAGAACACCCAAATCGCTCTTTTTTTGAACGAATTGTAGATAAAATCGTTAAAAGTATGAAATTTTCTTATAAAATTTTAAATTTAAGAATTCAAACCTTAAAGGATTTTGATTTCTACTACCGATAGTTAGTCATAAAGAAAGATGGTAATTAATTTCAGTAGACCGAAAAGTTTGGCGATCGCTAAAAAATAGTAGCCTATGATACCGTTTTTGGAGAAAAATGCAAAAGCTAAATCTCTGGGACAGAATATAAGATTAACTTATCAGGATATACCAAAAATCAACCAAAATCAGCCGGACGGTAAATAAACTTCGCAGGCTACACC
>JAHHIB010000013.1 GCA_019359075.1 Kalymmatonema hyalinum WJT4-NPBG1 | reverse complement strand
CTTCATTGGAACTAACTCTGAGTGACGGTTGCGCTCTGCGCAACCGCTAAATTGGCATTGGCGATCGCATTAATCTCAGACTGCGAAGCGCTCGAACTCAGATAACCCGCAACTTGGGTTATTAGATTAAAAATTTAATAAATAAATTAAATTTTTAGGTAATTTTTATTATTCATCTACCTTGAGATGTATTCTATTAAATAGAATAATAATTTTTTAGAATTATCCTAATTTAATAATGTTAAATATGAGAACTTTCCAGCTTGGGCTGGCTGTATTTTTTAGTATATTATTGTTGTCTGAAACAGTATTTGCTAATCCTCAGCGACCAGTAATAATTCAAGCTAATACTAATTACTCCACAGGCGAAAAAGCTGTAGCAGAAGCGGAAAAACTCCCACCACAAGGAACAGCAATATCAAAAAGACAGGCAATTGAGAAATATTTAGAGGTACTTCAAAGTTATAAAAATTTACCAGTTAGTAAAGCTTCTGTGCGCGAGGTTCGTTTTCAGTTCGCGATAATATTGAGAAGGATTGGTAAACTTTATCAATCTTTAGGAGAGTCAGAACAAGCTTTAGCGTACTACAACCAAGCATTACCAATTTTTACAGAATTGGGTGAGATTTATCAACAGGCTAAAACTTTGCACGATTTAGGAATGCTTTATAATGTTTTTGGAGAAAGACAAAAAGTTTTAGATTATTTAGAAGCAGCACAGCGACTTTATCAGCGAATAGGTGATGCGGCTGGAGTTGGATTAACTTTCTCTAATATGGGCTGGATTCACTATTTCTTTTTAGGTGCTAGACAAAAAGGAATAGAATTATATGAACAGGCGTTAAAAGTTTATCAAAAAGCAGGCGATCGCACTGGTGAATCTAATACTTTAGCCCAAATAGCTTGGGGTTATTACGGGTTAGGTGAGCATCAACAAGCTCTCAACTACTACAAACAAGCAATAGAAGTTGCAAGGCAAGCAGATTATAAATCTGGAGAAGCTAGTGCTTCTATTTATATTAGTCAAGTTTATGAGGCTTTGGGCAAAAAGCAACTAGCCTTAGATGCACTAATGAGAGCGCAAAAGCTTTATCATGAGTTGGGAAATCGTTCAGAATTAGCTAGAGTTTATCGCCACTTTGGAGCGGTTTATTGGACATTTGACGAAGCTCACAAGGCAGTAGAATTTAAAAAAAAATCAGTTTCAATTTATCGACAATTAGGTGAACGCATTGATGAAGGTATTTTGCTATCAGAGATTGGTTTACTGTATAGTTCAATGAATCAACCTCTACAGGCATTAGATGCTTTAAATCAATCATTATTAGTTACAAAAGCTACACGTGATCGCTATGGGGAAGCTGATAAACTTTATGAGATTGCTCGGATTGAAAGTGAGCGAAATAAGCTTACAGAAGCCCTAGAAAAAATGGAAGCTTCTATTAAAATTACTGAGGATCTGCGAACTAGTGTTTCTAGTCAAAATCTTCGTACCTCTTTCTTTTCTATGAGGCGGGATAGATACGAGTTTTATATTGATTTATTAATGAGGTTGCATAAAAACAATCCATCAGTAGGGTATGCTGCTAAAGCATTCCATGCCAGCGAACGTTCCCGCGCCCGCAGTCTTTTAGAATTACTTGCTGAAGCTAAAGCAGACCTTCGTAGTAGTGTTAACACAGAGTTGCTACAACAAGAAAGCATAATTAGTAAGCAAATTGATGAACTAGAAAAACGTCAAGTTGAACTGTTAAATGATCGGTATACACCGGAACAAGCAACTGCTTTAGAAACAGAGCTTTTTCAGCTTTATCAAAAATATGAAGAAATCAAAGCAGAGATTAAAGAAACCAATCCTAGTTATGCGGCTATTGCTCAACCGCAACCTCTAAGTTTATCAGAAATTCAATCAACTTTACTCGATGACAACACACTGCTTTTAGAATACTCATTAGGAGAAGAGCGCAGCTATCTTTGGGCAGTGACAAAAACTAGTATTAATAGTTATGAATTACCAAAACAGGCAGATATTGAAAAAGCTGTACAACGTTTTCAGCAACAAGAATTAGTACCAATTAGAATGCGCCCTGCCCAAGGTGTTTTAGCAGTAGATACTATTAGTAAAATTTTGCTGAAACCTGTTGCTAAACAACTGGAAAATAAAAGATTACTTATTGTTGCTGATGGGCGGTTACAGACTATACCTTTTAGTGCTTTAGTAATTCCCGAAAAATCGCAACATCAAAATGGTTTTGTGCCGTTGATGACGCAGCATGAAATTGTTAACTTACCTTCAGCATCTACATTAGCTGTATTAAGAAATCAAGTAAAAGCGCGACAAATTGCACCTAAGACTATAGCTGTACTTGCAGATCCGGTCTTTGGTAAAAACGATGGACGGCTTAAAAACAATACAGCTAATTCAAGTAATGGCACAATACCTAGTTTAGAAAATGTGCCAATTACAGAAGTAGAATTAAAAGATTCTCTGCGAGATGCAGGAATAAACTTAACCCGACTTTTGGGAACTCGCACAGAAGCTGAGGCAATTATGGCTTTAGTTCCCGATACAGAACGAACTCAATTTTTAGATTTTCAGGCAAATAAAGCCAGTGCAACTAATCCTGATTTAGCTCAGTATCGCATTATTCATTTTGCTACTCACGGCATTCTTAATACTGTGCGTCCAGAGTTATCAGGGGTTGTCATGTCCTTAGTAGATGAACAAGGAATACCCCAGAATGGTTTTTTGCGACTGCGCGATATTTTTAATTTGAATTTACCCGCAGAATTAGTTGTTTTGAGTGCGTGTCAAACAGGTCAAGGTCAAGAAGTGAAGGGAGAAGGCATTATTGGACTAACGCGGGGGTTTATGTATGCAGGTGCAGCGCGGGTGCTGGTAAGTTTGTGGAAGGTTGACGACCAAGCAACCGCAGAGTTGATGAAGCGGTTTTATCGGGGGATGTTACAGGAAAAGTTAACGCCTGCGGCGGCTTTGAGACAAGCACAGATGGAGATGTCGCAGATCCCGCAGTGGAGTTCTCCGTATTATTGGGCAGCTTTTGTACTTCAGGGTGAGTGGCGGTGAGTATGTGTTGAAAATAACTAACATTTCAGTTTTCGGTAATGACTAATTGAGAACATTTTCTGTATTTTTATGGATGCCAACCAACTGAAAAGGATGTACTGATACAATGAGACTTAAAAGAAAACTTTTTGTTTTATCAAGTTTTAGTGTTCTTGCTCTTGTTTTTCAAGGAGCTAGTCAAGCAAGTTTAGTCGGATCTGACGCTGCATTTATAGTCAATTCACTATCGGGAAAATGTATTGATGTGGCTGGTGCGCCTGGAAGCAGTAATGGCGCACCATTAATACTTTGGGATTGTGAGCGTTCTGGGACGAATGCTGACAACGGTTCAACTACAGATCAAACCTGGGTATTAACAAATGACGGATTTATCATAAATTCACTATCAGGAAAATGTATTGATGTAGCTGGTGCGCCCGGTAATACTAATGGCGCACAATTACAACTTTGGGATTGTGAACGTTCTGGGCGTAATGCTGATAATGGTTCACGTACAGATCAAAAATGGCAATTACGAGGTGGATTTATTATAAATTCACTATCAGGAAAATGTATTGATGTAGCTGGTGCGCCCGGTAATACTAATGGCGCACAATTACAACTTTGGGATTGTGAACGTTCTGGGCGTAATGCTGATAATGGTTCACGTACAGATCAAAAATGGCAGCTTGACTATTCTCATAGCCTGTGAAAACCTACTGTTGGTACGTTGGGTCAAGCGTAGTGCTACTCAATGAAACCTCGACTAAAGGTAGTGTTGAAAAGATTAATACAGTAAGGTTTTTGCAACGAGCGAAATGACTTGTCAGATATGGCGCGACCACAAGTGTGTAGTTTTTGCAAGAATAGCGATCGCTTTATCATTAGGGAACTTTTGTACTTCAGGGTGACTGGGCTTTTGTTAAGGCGATCACTTTGTGTAGTTTTTACAAGAGGTAGCGATCGCCTTATTCTTGAGTAGCTTTTGTGCTTCAGGGTGAGTGGCAGTGAGTATGTAGCGAAGATAACCAGGATTTCAGTTTCCGGTAATGACTGGTTAATCCTATGCCTAGTATTGTTAATTCAAGCTTATCAACAGGGAAACAGCATACCCTCAACTCAAAACTTATGGAAGTAAACAATATGAAGATTTCTTTAGCTGTTTTAAGCGGTGTATTACTATCATCAGCAAGTTTTGTATTTAGTACACCAGCCAGATCTGACGTAATTTTATGTAATCAAGCAAGAACAAAGTATCTTGCTGCCATTAGTTGGACTGCTCCTGATAATAGGATCCGTTCTTCTGGATGGTATCAAATTCCCCCAGGTCAATGTAGACCAGCTGGTTTTAGAGGCGATACTAGTAATTCTACGTTTGCGGTATACGGGGAGAATACTGGAGGAGGGTTCCATACAGGAGATATACCAAGATGTGTAATTCAGTTTCCAACCCAGGCTGATTGGACGCTTGATGCTGCGGATGATGCATCACGCTGTACAGGAAGGGGAAGAGTAATGACAAAGTTTAGACTTTTCCGCAATGTAAGCCTAGAGCAAGACCAAACATACGTTTTGAGCGATTAATTCAGACCTAATGCAACCCCACTCCCTTGGCTCATATCTTGCACCTGTCTGGGTAAACCCCTAATACACTAATAGGAGTGTAGTGGAGTAACACGAGAAGTGAGAATGGGCTTACGCGGCAGACAAGTCATAGATAGAACTCTATAAATGTAGAGAATACGGAAATCTACCTCAGCACAGGCGATCGTCAAATTTGAGAAGTACCTGGATTTGAACTCATCAGAGCGGAAGCGGTCGCCACGGCTGAAATAGAGGCAGTATAGTGATCGCTATATCCTTGGGTAGTTTTTGTGCTTCAGAGTGACTGGGGTTTTGCAAGCTGGCGACCGCTCATTTTGTGTAGTTCTTTCAAGACATAGCGATCGCCTTATTATGGGTAGCTTTTGGACTTCAGGGTAACAGCGTTTTTGCTGCGGAGCGATCGCCAAGAGTATGTAGTTTTTACCAGAATAGCGATCGCTTTTTCATTGGGTAACTTTTGTACTTCAGGGTGACAGGGCTTTTGTTAAGACGGGAGACATACATGAAGTTAAAACAGAAAAATTGGCGTTTGTTTTTATCTACACTTACAGTCATGGGAGTAACTTGTGGGATTTCTACATTTCTTGCTTTAGTCTCCCCGCAAGCTTCTGCCTGTAGTGGTTTTTTCGGTCAGTTTGATCCAACTTGCGATCGCCGTCCACAACCTAGGCGAATTGAAAGCAGTGATCTTTTTTATCCTACCCCTCCTGCCAAGGGATTTATACTCAATTCACTATCAGGGAAATGTATTGATGTGGCTGGCGCTCCTGGTAATACTAATGGCGCACGTTTACAACTTTGGAATTGCGAAGCGTCTGGACGTAACGCGGATAATGGCTCAACCACAGATCAAAAATGGGAATTCACAAGAGGATTTATCCGAAATACTTTGTCTGGGAAATGTATTGATGTGGCTGGCGCTCCTGGTAATACCAATGGCGCACCTCTACAACTTTGGGATTGTGAATGGTCAGGTCGTAACCCTGATAACGGTTCAGAAACAGATCAAATCTGGACATTGACTCGTGATGGATTTATTCTAAACGTTGCGTCTGGGAAATGTATTGATGTGGCTGGCGCTCCTGGTAATAGGAATGGGGCACCTCTACAACTTTGGAATTGCGAAACGTCTGGACGTAACACTGATAATGGTTCAGAGACAGATCAAAAATGGCAATTGTAACACTCGTAGAAAATGTAATTTTGTGGACTCCCTCCGGTGTTTAGTTTTACAGAATAGCGATCGCTCGCTTTGTGTAGTTTTTCAAGAATAGCGATCACCTTATCATTGGGTAGCTTTTGTACTTCAGGGTGACTGGACTTTTGCAGAGTAGCGATTGCCTTCGGCACGCTACGCGAACGCTCACGAGTGTGTAGTTTTTGCTCTTAGTAGCGATCGCTTTATCATTAGGGAGCTTTTGTACTTCACGGTGACTGGGTTTTTGTTAAGGCGATCGCTCACAAGCGTGTAGTTTTTACAAGAATAGCGATCGCTTTATCATTGAACAGCTTTTGTACTTGGGTGTAACTGGGTTTTCGCATTGAGCGATCACTCCGGTGTGTAGTTTTTGCAGAGTAGCGATCGCTGGATCATTTCAAGACCGAAAATTACAACCAACTTAAACTTTTATTTAAGAAACGGCAAAGTCAGTTATTTTACGGCGTTCAGGCGTTTTAAAGGCTAGAACAATTTGCTGAGGGGAGATGCCCTGTTTTACAAGCTCGTTGGCAATGCCTTCTTCTGTACCGTCTTGTTGTATCCAAATCTTATCGTTAATAAGGTCAATATGAATAAGGTTGCCGTAAATTCGGCGATTTTTTTGCCAACCTATTTCAACTAATAGGTAATGCTTTTTGTTTTCATCAATGATGAGTTGAACTTCGTTATCGAGATCCTTGCCAAGAAATTTAAGATAATCTTGTAAGACGGTGATGATAGCTTGTTGAAGGTAATTTCTATTTAAGGTATCCACTTAACAACCTCCTCTTTAGTAGTATCAAAAGTCAACAACCGGAGTATTTTGTCTTCTATTAAAACCTGTCCAGCCTCTTCTTCAAAGACTGATTCTCTGACATCTTCAGGAACGGCTAAATATAGTTTTCTTTCTGGTTCATAGCGTGTTAGTAAGTGTTCGTACAAGACAAATTGACCAACTGCTTCCTCTAAATCTTTCATTTCTGAGGCACTACGGAAACTTTTGATTTCAATAGCAATTTTTTTAACCCCTTTCTCGGCAGCAATTAGTCTTTCTGCTCCGAGATCGACGAATAGGTTCTTACCTCGTGTAAGTTTGAGTCGATAGGGATCATGGGTAATTGTCCAGCCATCTTTTTCAAGAGCATTGCGTACAACGTCATGGTAGTAGTCGCGGGCTGGCATAATGGTTACAGGTTACTTGATAATTTTTATATAAACTTTATATATATTGTTTCATTTTATTGCTTTACCTGATTTTTTACCGCACCAGAGCGATCGCCTCATCCTTGAATAGCTTTTGGACTTTTTGTAGGCGTGGCTTGATAAATATAGCGATGAAGATGTTCGTATTGCAGTGCAGCCAATTTCTTATTGGGGAAACCCTGCGCTACTATTGGAGCTAGAAGCCATCATTTTAAGAGCTACTGAGCCTCCTTACAACGTCCAGATTCCAACCGAACAGTAAAATTATGCAAGCAAAACTAAAAGAGCAACTTTCCGCCTCTGATGCCGAAGTCATCTTGGAACTGCTACCTGAAAAGATTCGGGCTGCCCTAATTGCCCATGCAAATGTAATTGAGTATCCGGTTGAAGCGGTTATTGAGATGGCGATCGCTAGTTTCCTCGATACTGAGGCATTGAGTTTTGCTGATTGCAAGCCAGGGCGGGGACAATGAAAGCTTACTCAGCAATATTAAGACAGAGAGCCAGTAGAAAAAAGTTTAGTATGGTTGCAACCATTACCGAAATCTAACCATGCACTCGTTCGGTGTGTAGTTTTTAAGAGAATAGAGTAGAGTATGTGGGAAGACGAAATTTTAGAAGAATTGCACCGGATTCGTGAAGAACACGCCAAATCTTTTAACTATGATTTCAAAGCAATATTTGCTGATTGGCAGAAGAGACAGGCAGCAAGTGGAAAAAAATTGGTATCACTGCAACCTAAGCAACAGTCTAATAGTGTGACTGCTTCGCAAGCTATTTCCTAATCCATCGAATGGCTGATAAAGCGATCGCTTTGTGTAGTTTTTGCAAGAGTAGCGATTGCCTCCGGCACGCTACGCGAACGCCTGATGATTGGGCATGGATGAGTAAGTTGAGCAGGAATACTGCTTAAGGCTTCTAGCTTATACTAGAAAAGGAATATTAAACTATACTGCCCTTCACCATGCTAGTTTTTCCAAAGGCTGACCCAATTCCACTCACGATTGATGCAAATGGCGTTGTCCGCATCAGCAAAAGTCGCGTCACCTTAGATACAGTAGTTACAGCTTTTCTGGAAGGGTGTACAGCAGAAGAAATCACAGAGCAGTACCCATCGCTTCAGCTTTCTGATATTTATTCGGTGATTGGTTATTACTTACGGCATCAAGCTGAAGTTGATGATTATCTCATGATGCGTCAACGTCTTAACACAGAAGTGCGTCAAGAAGTTGAGAAACGTTTTAACCCTGTTGGCATACGCGATCGCTTATTAGCCAGACGCAACCAACAAGGGTAGTTGGCTATGGTGCGATTCTTGGCTGATGAGAACTTTAACAATCAGATCGTTCGGGGCATTTTGCGTCGCAACCCTAATGTTGATATTGTTCGCGTTCAGGATATGGGACTGAGTGAAGCAGATGACCCAACTGTTCTCGAATGGGCAGCACAGCATAACCGAGTAGTGCTAACTCACGATATCGCCACAATGACAAACTTTGCCTATGAATGAATACAAGCAGATCAAGCAATGCCAGGGTTATTTGAGGTGAGTCGTGGTGTCCCTGTGGGATTAGCAATTGAGGAAATTTTGCTAATAGCTGAGTGTAGCCTGGAAGGAGAATGGGAGGGGCAAGTACGATTCTTGCCTTTGCGCTAACAATCTTGTCAAAAACTTTCGAGTTCGGCTTTTGAAAAGGCGATCACTCCGGTGTGTAGTTTTTATAAGGAAAGCGATCGCTTTACCATTGGGTAACTTTTGTGCTTCAGGGTGGCTGGGCTTTTGCTGCGGAGCGATAAGCTTTACGGGCATAGCTTCGCTTATCGCTCACAAGCGTGTAGTTTTTATAAGGAAAGCGATCGCCTGTGGCAAAATCCGATGTTCCTGAACTTGAATCCTAGCGTGGAGCGTTTCTGGTGTATCATCAGGTAGCACTGGCACGGCTGCTTGCATCACAATTGGACCACTGTCCATCTCTAAACAAACGAGATGCACTGTACAACCAGTAATTTTCACCCCAGTAGCAAGGGCTTCTTCTACGGCACGCCCACCCTTAAAACTGGGTAACAAGCTGGGATGGATATTGATGATTTTGTCAGGAAACGCATCGATGAAAACTGACGTTACCAGTCGCATCCAACCAGCCATAACTACCCATTCCACATCATACTGCCGCAAAGTTTGCACAATTTGCCCATCCAATTCTTCGCGGCTTTTGTAGTCGCGGTGATTGAGAAGCACAGCAGGGACACCCCACTTTGCTGCCCGGACTGCGGCATATGCGTCTGGATTGTTGTAGATTAAAACTTGAATTTGGGCATTTAGTTGTCCATGTTTGATTGCTTGGGCAACAGCCTCAAAATTACTGCCATTCCTAGAAGCCAAAATTCCCAATTTCAAGGGAGATTGTGCCCCAAGTGTGTCAGCACTTATATCGGGAGAAACCAGGCTAAGGGTAGAATCAGGGCGAAGCGTCATAACGGCAGGGAGGATAAATCAGTAGATGCCAAAAATATATACTACTAAGTCGTGGTTAGATAATGATACAGTTGCCGCCTGGATTTTTCTCACTCCCGCAGTGATTTTTCTGGGCATCTTTATCCTTGGTCCTATTGCCTATTTGTTCTTCCTCAGCTTCACTGCTGGTAATTTCACCTCAACAGGGGCTTACTGGGTGGGGCTTAAAAATTATTGGCGCTTGCTTCTCAATCCCGATTTTTGGCAAGTTCTTGGTAACACTTTTTATTTTACAGTTGCCACGGTCATTCCCAGTCTCGTTATTCCTTTAGGACTGGCTGTGCTGTTAAACCGTAGCATAGCATTGCGCGAAGCTTTGCGAACCACCTATTTCCTACCTTCAATCATTTCTCTGGTAGCCGCAGGTTTAGGGTTTCGCTGGTTGTTTCAACCAGAAGGACCAGTGAATGCACTATTAAATAGTGTTGGTATTGCACCAATTTCCTGGCTAGGAGACACCTTTTGGGCAATGCCAGTGCTCATTATATTAAGTATTTGGAAACAATTGGGTTTCAACATGGTGGTGTTCTTGGCAGGGTTGCAAGCAATTCCTCCCAGTCGTTACGAAGCGGCGGAACTTGATGGCGCGAATTCCTGGCAACAATTTTGGCACATTACCCTAGCTGGATTACGACCCACTTTAATATTTGCCACAGTCACCACTGTGATTTTCACATTGCGGAGTTTTGAGCAAGTTTATGTGATGACTGGTGGAGGTCCTTTGAATTCTACTAATTTACTGGTTTATTACATTTACCAAGAAGCTTTTGGTCAATTTGATTTTGGTTATGCCGCCGCCGCTGCAACTGTACTGTTAGCAGTAACGTTGGTGCTAGTGTACTTGCAGTTGCGAACATGGGGTGAGGAGAGTTAGGAATTATGAATTACAGAGCTTATTCTTATGATTAGACTACAAATCGTAGGGTGGAGAGAAGTCCTGCAGGCGGTGAGACCAGTGCTGCAGGAGGGTTTCCCTCCGCAGGCAACTGGCTCTCCCGTTGGGGTTTCCCGCCGTAGGGAACTTCGGGGCATTGCCTAGAAAAGCTTATGTGATGGACATTTGAGATATTATGCCGCAATGCCCACCTTACAGAAAACCGCTGTATGAATCATCAAAAGTTTCATAATCCATAATCTAGAATTCATAATTTATATGATACTTGCTCTTCTCTTGCTGGTTCTTTTGCTTGTTCCAATTTACTCAATGTGTTCAACGATAGAAAACCAAAACCAACTTTAGAGGCAATATCCAGCAGCGTGTAAAACATTGTCTCAGAACCCTGACCGAAGCTGCTGAACCCTTCTGGGCTAAGAATCCATACAATCGGATAGAGTGTCCACAGCACGAGATGCACGGTTACTAGCTTGCGGAATGCTTGCTTTGATCTGGGATGTTTGCGTTCAGCTTGAACACGGTACGGTTGCACCAGCAAGTAGATAATTGCTAGGTAAGCAGCGCAACTCACAATATACCAAATGTAGCTCATTGGTTTGGGTGTAACTGTAGCAACGAACCCAGTCGCCAGCATATAGGCGTTTGCTCCCAATAAGCTACCTGTAATAGATAAACTCGTTTTTCCTAAAAAAAGACGAAACTGGCAGCAACAGCGGCGTGGAACAAAACCAAGTGAGAAATCGTACCCAATAGGTTGGACGACCATTGATAATATTAACTCCTAGACCCAATGCCATTGCCAGATACAGCCCAGCAGCAATCAAGCAAATGAAAAAATTTAATGTATACAGTATTTTCCATCGCTCATTTTTAGCATTATGTGCGCCGAACCCGAAAAAAACACTTCCTAGTGCCATACTAATGACACCAATCCACAACCAAGTTTGAGTCATGTAGAGTTTTGAGCTTTTCAGTAATTATTGAGTTTTGTAAATGTTGTTTGCAATTATCCCAGTATTGCTATTTAAAAAAATGCTTCTAAATGCGTATTTTCAAGTTACCAAAATATGTATTCCAATAGGATTTAAAGACTATCAAAAGGTAGATTATGTTTATTAACTACATCACCTTAATGTTAATTAATTTGGTAGCAGGGCTGTTTCTGCTTGCAGGTTACGTATATTTTGGTCTGAATCGCACCAATCAAAAGCGTTGGGTTCCTGGCTTCGGTATGACAGGGGCGATCGCACTTGTTACCGGCTTACACATGATTTTCACTTGGCCCGTGACTGGTAGTTTCAATATTGCTTATGGCGAAACAACAGTTTTGTTTGGGATTTTGTTTCTCGGTACTGCTATAGCCTTAGCGCAAGGTTGGGATTTACTCACAGTAGCAATCTATGGCTTCTTCGCTGGACTTGCTGCCATTGTAATTGGTGTACGCATCATTAACCTGGGTTTGACAAGGAGCCCGTTATTATCAGGAATCGGATTTATCCTTACAGGGTTAGGAGGAGTATTTGCAGCACCAACACTGTATTTCCAATCGATACGCACCTTGCGGATCATTGGCGCAATAGTACTGGTAGCTGCTGCTTTAATCTTCGCTTTCACAGGGTATCTAGCTTACTGGGGACATCTTGCTGGTTACTCCAATTGGAAACCTTTACCCATGCAAACACCTTAATGAGTACTGAGTAATCTGTTCTAAGTCCATCCCCTAAACACGACTTTAGCTATTTGCTAAAATATCAAGCTTTCGTGACCTTTATCAAAGTATTTTGACAGAAAAAAGGAGTGTAAGCGCCTATATTAAGCTTTTTAGCGATTTCTCTTAATTTTTTCGTAATTTTTTTGAGATTTTTACTCAGCATATCTACTTCTGGGGTGTAATCTCAAAAATACGATGATTTTCAGTATTTCCAGTTTGGATATGTTACACCCAGAGGTCAATACCATGAGAAACTTTGCTGAAAAACAGGAATTCATTTTCAGTCAAATTACAGATCAATGTTTTCAACAAAGGGATTTAAGTGGATGCGACTTAAGTGGAATCGACTTGAGAGCAGTCGATTTAAGTGGAATTAACTTGATAGGAGCAGATTTGCAAAGCGCAAATCTTAGTGGAGCAGTCCTCACTGGTGCAAACCTAAGTGGCGCAAACTTAATGCAAGCCAATCTGCGGGGAGCTAATTTGTATGAAGTTTCTTTATGTGAAGCTAACTTAACTGCTGCTGATTTAACGGATGCAAATTTGTGCGGGGCTTTTTTATGGCGAGTGAAATTATGTGGAAGTAAGCTATGGGGAGCTTCCTTGTGTGATGCTGATTTAAGCGAAGCCGACTTAACCGAAGCTAAATTAGTTGAAGCATCGCTCATCGAAGCCAATTTAGTGAGAGCCAATCTCACTGGCGCACACCTGTGTGGAGCGATGCTGCTAGAAGCAAATTTGAATCAAGCTAACTTAACTGCTGCTGACTTAACATGGGCAAATCTCATGGAGGCAAACTTGAGTGAGGCAAACCTTTGGGAGGCAAATTTGACGAATGCAAAACTACAAGGTGCTATCATGCCTGACGGAACAATTCACCAACCTCAAATATTCTTTTTTTAATTCACGGAAAGTGACTCGTCTTTAGTGTAGAGACGTGCCATGGCACGTCTCTCTCTCCTTGTCCCCCTTGTCCCCCTTGTCCCCCTTGTCCCCTTGTCCCTTCAATAATTGATATCTTTGAACCCAAGTCCGTATAACGTTCCCTAGTTCCCAAATAGTTAAAATTCTCGTTGCGAGAAAATAAAGATAGCTATTGCTAACAGTAGGATAGTGTATATTAAGGCATAGACAGCATTTAAAATGAGTGACATCGCGTCAGGCAGCGCAGCCAAACCATAGACAGCTTCATTTTTTAAATCTAATCGAGATAAATCTGGCAAGACAAGATACAAAGCTTGAGTCATCCGTTCAATGCTAGGATTGTTACTTAGACGACTCAGTTGTAGTAGATCTTTGGTAAAATTACCCACCAGATACAGTGCAAATGTTAAAGCTGTCGCTAACAAGGAACTCGTAAACACACCTAAGGTCATCGCCACAGCAGTTATTAAAGATAACTGTAAAAATAGAAAAATTGCGGCAAGAAGAAGACTTGGCACAGGATAAGCAATATTCCGAAATTGCAAAAATCCTAGGTAAATCACCGTCATCGTGACGATGAGTAGCGCTAGCACTGCTAAGGCACCAAAGTATTTGCCAACAATCAATTCACTGCGGCTTAAAGGTTTGGCAATTAATAGCAAAACAGTGCGTTTCTCAATTTCTTTGTTAATCAATCCTGTGCCAACAAATATAGCAACAATTAAGCCCAGGAAATTCATCACCGCCAAACCAAAGTCTAAAAACATTTTGTCCTCTGTTGTTGCGGCAAATTCAGGAAGTAAGACCAGGGCGGCTGCGAGTATTAAAGCATAAAAACCAATAATGTAAAGGATGCGATCGCGCACCACTTCCCGAAACACATTGCTTGCCAATACAAAAACTCTGCCAAAATTCATAGGAAATTCGTCATTAATGATTCTCCCCCCCTCATCTCCCTCATCTCTTCACTGCTGCGGCGGTGGTGAACCTGCAAAAAATGAAGTTTTTCTTTCGCACTCAATTTCGGCGATTGTATTTCTTTGCTCCGCATTCCTGGCTGTTTGACTCGAGCTGCTTCCATCTAACACCGGATCAACTCGACAGGATTTTACTAGGTAATATCCACGGGGATTGGAACTAGGACCCTTCCAGATACTTAGTAAATCCAGTTTGTATCCGTCCTTGACACCGGATATACGCGGTTCAACGCCCCATAAAGACCTTTCTTCATATTCTGCCAAGTTTGTTTCTATGACTTGCCTGCCTAAGTTGCCCACTCTTTGTCTGGCATCGATTAACCACTGCTCTACTTGGGACCAGGGTTGTCCAGCTATTTGTGCTTCCACTTGCGAAGTCAGTTTATCTAAAATTAAAACGCCGTTTTTTGGAACTTTATCAGTGGGTTGTGTTTTGACAACAAAGGCACTGTCCTGATAATTATCTACTAGCAGACTAGGATATTCATTTATCCAATTATCTGTCACAAAATAGAATTGTAACCAGCAACTTATTACCATACAGCTGCCAAGTAACATAATGATTTTTTGGCGGTCTTCTATCTTTGGAAGCTGAGCTTTTGCTTCTGTACCAGTTCCTTCAAAAAATTCTGGGATTGCAGTAATGACTGCCGAAATTGTTGGCCAGAGAACAATTGTTCTTGGTGTAAAAACATCTTCTTGATTACCAAAGGCAAAAACACTGACTAAGAACCCAGTGATCACTGATCCTATTGGCATATTGGTACCAGGAATGAGTAACGGATTGTCTGTCGTATACCAAGCAGTACCAAAAATTAAAAATAACCAGCCAAAAAATGAAATTATATCTTTGATATAACCTGCAGAAAGAGATGACATTAACCAAGAAAAAATACTGAGATAAATTAAAGTCTGCCAGGAATAAGCTCTCGGCGGAATAAATATCTTTTTTATTCGCTCGTAAACGTCTTCAATAATTCCAAATAAACCAAAAACATCTCTCAATATTTGCATACTTTCTCCTTGAATTCTGGCTGTAAATTATTTAAATATCATCGAAAATATCAATTCATAAAATTGGATATTTTTTTACGTATTGACCGAGCGAATAAATAAGATGATGGCTATTAAACTATAGCTGAGTGCATTCCCTATAAGTATTGTGGTTACTACATTGGTATTTTGCCATTTACTCTTCAAAGCACGACGGGAATTACGCCGTTGTTGCATTGGTTGAGGTTCCGGGTCAGTTTTTTTGAGTTCACTTAATAACAATAACAAGATTCTCAACAAAAAATACTTAACTAAAAAAGTCCCAAAGAAAATTATAAAAGCCGTTAAAATGATTAATGTTTGTATACTTGGGGCTTGTAAACGATTGAAAAAAATAAAGTTGATTAATTCTGATTTGATTTGTGCAGGTAACACTGGATCGACAAAGAAAAATATGATCCAACCAATGACATTGGAAAAAAGATTTATAGATACGGCATAAAAAGCACTCGTCTTTTTGTCAAATTTTAGCCTTGTATTTAAGACATACGCTTCTAGAGGAATTGCTACTAGTAAAAATAAAAAATTAAACAAAATTGCTCCAAGGGGAAAAATGCGGGGAAGTGGAAGTTCAGGAATTTCAAACATAAACAAGTCATCGCTAAGGTGTAACTTTAAGAGAGTATAACCGTAATACTGAGCGTGATGCGGGCAATTATCTCATTCTTCCAGTCTTTTACCATGTTTTTGTTTTAGTATTTCGTTGTTGCTTTTGTTGCTTTTCTTCATATATCTCCATACCTTGTGGGGTGTAGGGTGTGAAAAATCCCTACACCTCGCAACGCCAGTTCTCTGAATCGGAGAAACCCTCCTCTCAGTAGCGGAGACGCTGCGCGAACACGACTTCTCTGGGCACGGGACTGGCTCCCCTACACCCAAGAGTGCAAAAGCTTGGGTAAGATGAAAGACTGCCACGTTACAGCTTTCATGCATATGACAAGGAACGGCATCGGTATTCGCACAGCTCAATTGCGATCCTCACGGCTTACTGGTCAAATTCACGTTTATGATGGCTCTGGGAAAGGCAAGTCACAAGCAGCTTTAGGAGTTGTTTTGCGATCTATTGGTTTAGGGATAAATACTGCCAACAATTCTAACCGTGTTTTGTTGTTGCGGTTCTTAAAAGGACCAGAACGAGATTATGACGAGGATGGGGCGATTACCGCCTTGCAACGCGGTTTTCCTCATCTTATCGACCAAGTTCGCACTGGCAGAGCAGAATATTTTGGACCAGACGAAATTACGCTTTATGATCGGGCTGAAGCAGCGCGGGGCTGGGATGTGGCTAAAGGTGCGCTTGCCTCGGGTTTGTATTCAGTTGTCGTCTTGGATGAAATTAACCCCGTTTTAGATTTAGGTTTGCTTGGAGTCGATGAAGTGGTGCGGACACTAAAATCCAAACCACAGGAGTTAGAAATCATTGCTACTGGACGCGCAGCGCCACAACAGTTATTGGATATTGCCGATTTACACTCGGAAATGAAACCGCATGTCCACCCAACCGCAAAAGCGCAGGGAATACAAGGTATAGAAATTTATACAGGAGCTGGCAAAGGTAAGTCTACGAGTGCTTTGGGTAAGGCTTTAAAAGCGATTGGTCGGGGAATTAATCATCCTGGGTCAACTCGCGTATTGATTATGCAGTGGCTAAAAGGTGGCACAGGCTACACTGAAGATGCTGCTATAGCTGCTTTACAGCAGTCATATCCAGAGGTGGTAGACCATCAACGCTGTGGTCGAGATGCCATTGTCTGGCGCAACTCCCGTCAAGAAATGGACTACTTGGAAGCCGAACGCGGTTGGGAAATTGCTAAAACTGCGATCGCCTCCGGATTGTACAAGACAATTATCCTTGATGAGCTTAATCCCACAGTTGACTTGGAACTCCTACCAGTCGAACCAATTGTTCAAGCTTTACTCCGCAAACCCCGCGATACTGAAGTTATTATCACTGGTCGCTGCCAAAATCAGCCAGCATACTTTGACTTGGCTGGCGTTCACTCTGAAGTTTACTGCCACAAGCACTACGCCAATCATGGTGTAGAACTTAAGCAAGGGGTAGATTTTTAAATGAGTCATTAGTCATTGGTCATTGGTCATTGGTTAAAATGATTTGACTATTGACTAATGAGTAAATCCCACTCACTCAATAAACAGTAACTTGTTTTGTCATTATGGATAACAATACGCTTGACTTAATTGCAGGGGGAGTGGCGATCGCCATTGTCCTAGGCAGCTTTCTAATGATGTTCACCACTGTTTTCACCAGCAAACGCAAATAAGGCTTCAGTGGGCAAAAAGGCATTCCAAACAAACATTTTGAAACAAGACGAGACGCTATCTATGTCATAAGATGTGCAAGAAGCGCGATATGCAAAGTTTGTGAGTGTGACGAATGTCAAATATTGTTAAGCGCCAATCTCGCAACCGAAAACTCAAGCAAAAGCCCATCGGTTTGCTTTTGGTCATTTTAGCTTGGAGTTTAGCTATGGGATGGCTGTTAGCCTTGGCAACCCATGCCCAAGGGGCAACTCCTACCTCAGAGGTTAGTACGGTTGATGTAGTGCCTGCACAATACCAGCTGGGACAAGAATTGTATGTAGAAAACTGCTCGACTTGTCACATTGCCTTACCACCTGCTGTTTTGCCTACCCAAACTTGGAAAAATCTCCTGGAAGACACACAACATTACGGCATACAGTTAAAGCCTTTGATCGATCCGCCACGGATTTTAGTATGGAGGTATATTACAGCTTTTTCCCGTGTCCAACTACAAGACGAACAAACACCATATCGTGTCAATAGCTCCCGGTATTTCAAAGCTTTGCATCCCAAAGTCAAACTACCCAAACCCGTGGAGATTGGCAGTTGTGTTACCTGTCATCCCAGTGCTGCGGACTTTAACTTTCGTCGCCTGACTCCAGAGTGGGAGAACTCGCAATAATCAACTGATAAGGGGGATGTTACTCCCTCATCTTCCTCATCTTCCCCATCTTCCCCATCCCTCAGTTGGGCGATTGCAAGAAACAAGAGCGTTAGGGCGATCGCTACCGATGCATGGTCGGGCTTCTCTGCTGCATCTGAAGGCAAAATGATACTATAAAAACAGTTTAAATTTAAGCTCAAAATTAAAACCAATCATTTAGTGAACTAATTAGCTTTTTATACTCCTTTTTTTAGCAAATCCTCATGTATAACCCATGCAAAACCACAAAGGCTCAGAAAAGCGCGTTGCTCCCGCTAGCGCCTTGCTGAGTGTAAGCTCCACGAAGGTAACCCCGTTGCAGGCGAGTGGCATGTATTGGCGTGTATGGTTCCCCTTGGTGCATGTAAACTGCCGTTCGGTTGGGTTAAGAGTTTATAATCAATCGCAATCCTTATAATTTCCATCCCCCTTGATTCTGTATAATCTGCCATGCTAAAGACCTTGTTGGGCGATCCCAACGCTCGTAAACTTAAGAAATACCAACCTTACATTACAGAAATTAACCTTCTAGAGGAAGAAATAAAAGCCCTTTCGGATGATGAGCTAAAGGGCAAAACAGTAGAGTTTAAACAGCGCCTGAAGAAAGGCGAAACTCTAGATGATATCTTAAGCGAAGCGTTTGC
Source organism: Kalymmatonema hyalinum WJT4-NPBG1 (assembly GCA_019359075.1). Taxonomy (GTDB): domain Bacteria; phylum Cyanobacteriota; class Cyanobacteriia; order Cyanobacteriales; family Nostocaceae; genus Kalymmatonema; species Kalymmatonema hyalinum. Next base: position 87,354 of record JAHHIB010000013.1, on the reverse strand, counting down.
TGTGGTACGAGAAGCAGGACGCCGAGTGTTAGGGTTGCGGCACTTTGATGTTCAACTTTTAGGCGGTGTCATCCTGCACTCCGGGCAAATTGCGGAAATGAAAACTGGTGAAGGGAAAACTTTGGTTGCTACCTTGCCGAGTTATTTGAATGCCCTTACAGAAAAAGGCGTACACGTCATCACTGTAAACGATTACCTGGCTCGTCGCGACGCGGAATGGATGGGACAGGTGCATCGCTTCTTGGGATTAACTGTGGGGCTGATTCAGCAGAGCATGACGCCCACTGAACGCAAGAAAAACTACGACTGTGATATTACTTATGTCACCAACAGCGAGGTGGGCTTTGACTACCTGCGCGATAACATGGCGACAGACATCAAAGACGTGGTGCAGCGCGAGTTCAACTACTGCGTGATTGACGAGGTAGACTCTATCTTAGTTGACGAGGCGCGGACCCCGCTGATTATTTCCGGACAGGTAGAAAGACCAACGGAAAAATACTTAAAAGCTGCTGAAATCGCAATAGCGCTGCAAAAAGAAGATCATTACGAAGTTGATGAAAAAGCTCGTAACGTGCTGCTGACGGATGAAGGCTTTGCTGAAGCGGAACAGCTTTTGGGAGTAAAAGATTTATTTGACCCAGAAGACCCGTGGGCGCACTTCGTTTTCAACGCCATTAAAGCTAAAGAACTGTTCCTCAAGGACGTAAACTATATTGTCCGCAATGGGGAAGTGGTTATCGTAGACGAATTTACTGGTAGAGTCTTGCCAGGACGGCGTTGGAGCGATGGACTGCACCAGGCAATTGAAGCAAAAGAACGGGTAGAAATTCAACCGGAAACTCAAACTCTGGCGACAATTACCTACCAAAACATGTTCTTGCTGTATCCAAAACTCGGTGGTATGACCGGAACGGCAAAGACGGAAGAAGTCGAGTTGGAAAAAATTTACAAACGGGAAGTTACGGTAATTCCCACCAACAGAACCAGAAGACGCCAAGACTTGTCTGATATGGTCTTCAAGACAGAAGCGGGCAAGTGGGGGGCAATTGCCAAAGAATGTGCTGAGATGCACACAGTTGGCAGACCAGTGCTAGTGGGAACGACGAGCGTGGAAAAATCGGAATATCTCAGCCAGTTGTTAAGGCAGATGGAGATTCCCCACGAACTGCTCAACGCCAGACCAGAGAACGTGGAACGCGAAGCGGAGATTGTCGCGCAAGCCGGACGGCGAGGTGCTGTGACAATTGCTACCAATATGGCGGGTAGAGGTACTGACATTATTTTGGGTGGTAATGCCGAGTATATGTCACGTCTGAAGCTGCGGGAATACTTGATGCCCCGGATTGTGAAGCCGGAAGATGATGATATGTTCGGTATCCATAGGGCGGCTGGTTTACCGTCTCCAGGAACTGGCGGAGGTCAAGGCTTTGTCCCTGGTAAGAAAGTGAAAACTTGGAAAGCTTCGCCACAGGTTTTCCCCACTCAGCTTTCCAAAGAAACTGAAAAACTCCTGAAAGAAGCGGTGGACGTGGCTGTGCGGGAGTATGGCGATCGCAGCTTAACAGAACTGGAAGCAGAAGACAAAGTCGCTGTGGCGGCGGAAAAAGCCCCGACGAACGACCCGGTGATCCAGAAATTGCGCGAAGCTTACAAGCGTATTAAGCAGGAGTACGAACAGTTCACCAATAGCGAACACGATGAGGTCGTGGAATTAGGCGGCTTGCACGTTATTGGTACAGAACGCCACGAATCGCGACGGATTGACAACCAGCTGCGAGGACGCGCAGGACGCCAAGGTGACCCTGGTTCCACAAGATTTTTCCTGAGCTTAGAAGATAACTTGTTGCGGATTTTTGGTGGCGATCGCGTTGCACGCCTCATGGATGCCTTCCAAGTAGAAGAAGATATGCCCATCGAATCCGGAATGCTCACCCGCAGTTTGGAAGGCGCTCAGAAAAAAGTCGAAACCTACTACTACGACATCCGTAAGCAGGTGTTTGAGTACGACGAGGTGATGAACAACCAGCGCCGTGCTATCTACGCCGAACGTCGTCGGGTGCTAGAAGGGCAAGACCTCAAAGAACAGGTCATCAAGTACGCCGAAAAAACGATGGATGAGATCGTTGATTTCTACATCAACCCAGACTTACCCTCAGAAGAGTGGGAATTAGACAAGTTGGTTGATAAAGTCAAAGAATTTGTCTATCTGTTGGCGGACTTGCAGCCAAATCAATTAGAAGATATGTCAGTTGGCGAGATCAAAGCCTTCCTCCACGAACAAGTGCGGATTGCTTACGACCTCAAGGAAGCCCAAATTGACCAAATTCAAGCCGGATTAATGCGCCAAGCTGAACGATTCTTTATCTTGCAGCGGATTGATACCCTCTGGCGGGAACACCTGCAACAGATGGATGCCTTACGCGAATCCGTGGGATTACGGGGTTACGGTCAAAAAGACCCGCTGATTGAGTACAAGAGCGAAGGGTATGAACTCTTCTTGGATATGATGGTCAACATCCGCCGAGATGTGGTTTACTCCTTGTTCATGTTCCAGCCGCAACCTCAGCCAGTGATGCAAGCACCATCTGAGATGGTTTGAGGTGAAGCACAATAAATGAGATCTTACATCTCACGCAAAGACGAGGGCAGCGCTGCGGGCGGGTTTCCCGACTTGAGGCGACTGCCCGTTGCAAAGGCGCTAAGACCAGCTTTGCGTCTTTGTGTTTTGGCGTGAAATTGTCTAACAGTTTTCTATGATAGATACATAAACTCCTGCGATTTTTACTTGGGAAGCTCCCACGACGCCAACACCCGTGAAATTCAGCTTTGAGGAGTACCTGACTGATGATAACGGGACTAACAACCGTTATGACTGGTACGTGGGAGACTGGTTTTAAGGAGAAGACTTATGGATAAGGTTTTTTCAATAGACAAGATGTGCTCTAAGTTGTTAGGAGAAGTCCCAACTGCGGGGATAGGTGAGATATCGAAGCCTTCACCTGTTGTACTGCGTGGCGCAACGGAACGTTCTACATATCATCGTGCAAAAGTCTTCAAGCTCTTGATAGTCGCCATGACAGCATTGGGAATCAGTTTTCTATCGCCTCAAGAAGCTGAGGCACAAAGTGATTCCACTTCCAGTCCTGGTGTGGGCAACGTTCTTAATTATCCTAATGGGACGCGCATTAATCAAAATGGTGTCATTAACACACCAGATGGAAGTACGATTTCTCCTGCCACAACAATCAATAATGGCAACGGCACTACCACTTACTATTACCCGAATGGGACACGCGTTAACACCAATAGCAATACAGTTAACCCTAACGGAGCTGTGCTGACACCAGGAATAAATGGAGGGTTGAACCCTAGACCAGAACGTCCGAATCCAGGAGTTTTGTCCATACCAGGAAGCTGGAATCGAGGTCTGAACAATAATCGCTAGGTACCGTGACACTCCTACACCGACTGCAAGCAGTACGGTGTAGCCTTCTAGCAGATTTTATCAAGAAAGGCAGAGGGCAGAGGGCAGAGGGCAGAAGGAAAGATTTTTTTCATGCGTTCTGGTGTACGCAATTCATGATGGCTACTTAACAAAAACGCGGGTTTGTAACGCTACGCCTCTGGCTTTGTGCGTGTGCAGGATATAAGCGTGCATTAGACTTCTTGCAAAAGTCAAAAAATCGTGAATGTCATTCTGAGCGAAACGCAGTGTAGCGAGGAATCTCTAGAGATGTTTCGCTCCGCTCAACATGACAATTCAAGCATTTTTGCAAGAGGTCTATTCACCTGCACAGTTACAATGATGACAAAGACACTTTTCGGCAATATGCGAGGCAACAAATGGGATTGGCTGGGTTAAGAATTGTATTGGTAGAGCCAGCAGGTCCAATTAACGTGGGGTCGATCGCACGGGTGATGAAAAATTTTGGGTTCAATCATCTGGTGTTAGTTAATCCTCAGTGCGATCCGCTTTCACCAGAAGCGTTGCAAATGGCGGTTCATGCCAAGGACGTTTTAGAATCGGCGGTATCAGTGGCGACAGTGCCAGAAGCCTTGCAAGGATGTACGCGAGCGATCGCCACGACAGCTCGTGTTCGTAACTGGGATTCCCCCCTCGAAAACCCTCGCACAGCACTACCCTGGTTACTGGAGAAACCAGAACAGCCAGCCGCGCTCATTTTTGGTAGAGAAGACCGGGGATTGAGTAATGAAGAATTAAATTATGCTCAGCGGTTTATTCGCATTCCTACCAGTTCCAGCTATCCATCGCTGAATCTGGCGACTGCAGTGGGAATTTGCTGTTATGAACTGGCACAAACTGACGCGGAAAAAAAAGACGCGGAGACAATGAGACACGGGGACGCACAGAAGGAAAATGTTCCTGCCTCCCCGTGTCCCCGCGTCCTTGTGTCTGATAACGAACCTGCACCTTTGGATATCTTGGAAGAATACTACCAACACTTAGAATCGCTACTGCTCAAAATTGGGTATCTTTATCCCCATACAGCAGCCAGCCGCATGGAAAAATTCCGGCAGTTGTACAATCGCACTCAGCTACAAACTAAGGAAGTTGGTATGTTGCGAGGTATTTTACGGCAGGTAGAATGGGCGCTTGAGAACCGGAACAATCGTGAAGGCTTTTGACTCATCGGTTACCATGTATCCAGTCATCCTCCCAAAGCCTCTAATTATGGCTTAAACTAAACACAAAAATGTTATTGGTAACCAGAAATTAATTTCAGTAACAAGGAGCTTTAAAAGTCACTTTGAATTGTAGTTAGGGAGTCGGCACGAAAAAAACAATTCAATTCCTATCAAGGTTTGATAAAAAACTACCTCCGCCCCTAAGGTGAAGCCTTTATAAATATGTTTTAGATTATACACTTTTATCACCATTGTCTTTTATGCCAATGAGAACCGTTATAAAAACTGTTTCGCGGCGTCAACCCGCCAACGGCCAGCCGGTTAAGCGGAAAGTCCAAAAGCAGGGGCAAAATAAAGTCGAAGTGCCAAAACAGCAGCAACGAGCCTCCCAGAGACCAACAACGCCTACACGTATAAAATCCATTCCCCCTCTCACCCTTGCAATACCGACAAAGCGAACCGGGGTAGTAGCCCAAACAGTCAAACCAATCGCTACGGCAAAAGGGAGGATTCCAGCCTACAACCCAAACACACCACAGTTCAAGAATGTGCGGGCGCGGAAGCAGCCGTTACCCAGAAAAACCATGCCAACCCGAAAAACGCGGTTAAAGCCGATGGCAAGAACATTTTTGTATGGGCTGCGGTTATTAATTGTAGGAGTTGGTATCGGTGCGATCGTAGGTACGGCGTTATCAGTATTAGATCCTGCGACTCGCATCGCCATACCAGAAGCAACATCACCTGAGACAACTATCGGGCAAGCACAACGACAGTCTACCCAAAATCCTCCAGTAGCTGCTAGCTTATTGTTAACTCAGGAAATTTCTTCTTTAAAAACTGTTGTACAAAATTTAGCAGCGGCAAACCCCAATCTCACACCAGGAGTTTTCTTGGTAGATTTGGACAATGGCGCTTATGTGGATGTGAATGGCTCCTCTACTTTTTCTGCTGCAAGTACGATTAAGATTCCGATTCTAGTTGCCTTTTTCCAAGATGTAGATGCTGGCAACATTCGCCTAGATGAAACACTCACCATGCAGAAAGAAATGGTGGTAGGCGGTTCTGGGGATATGCAGTACAAAGCAGTGGGAACCCAGTTCACAGCAATGGAAGTAGCAACTAAGATGATGACAGTTAGCGACAACACAGCCACAAATATGCTAATTGCTCGCTTGGGTGGTATGGAAGTGCTGAATCAGCGTTTCCAGAGTTGGGGTTTGACAACCACTGCAATTCGTAGTCCACTTCCCGATTTGCAAGGGACAAACACCACCAGTCCCAAGGAGTTAGGGAATTTGATGGCGATGGTGAGTAAAGGCAATTTGGTGAGTATGTCATCGCGCGATCGCATATTGGATATTATGCGCCGCACTGTCAGAAATCATCTCCTGCCAACCGGTTTAGGACCAGGTGCAACCATTGCCCATAAAACGGGCGATATTGGGACAACACTAGCAGATGCGGGTGTGGTTGATATGCCCACGAGCAAGCGTTACATAGTCGCTGTTATCGTACAGCGTCCTAATAATGACTCCCGCGCCGAAAAACTCATTGGCTCAATTTCTCGTGCTGCTTACCAACAGTTTAGCCAACCTGCTTCTATACCAGGCACTACAGGCAGCACAATGCCCACGACTGGTTATCAGTCTCCAGTCATGAGTCCGCCTTTACCTAACAATATACCTAACAACATTCCCAACAACATGGGAAGAACAATGCCCCCAACTGGTTATCAGCCGCCAGTCATGAGTCCGCCTTTACCTAACAACGGCATGGGAAGCACCGTACCCAACAATGGTTATCAATCTCCCGTTCAGCCCCCGGTGATGAATCCGCAGTATTATTATCCTTACCAACGGTAAATTTCCCGGTTTTATCACATCTACTACACCGTTCCACAATTTATGGACAAATATCTCGTCCACTTGTTGCTTCCTGCTTCTGCGACTCATAACTAACATTTTCGTTCACCAATGTCCCATTAGAGGAATCTTCACAGGCGTTAATTCCCGCAGAACTTGCGGTACTCAAATTTAAAAGATTCTTGGCGGCATTCACATCACGCTCATGAGTCGTGTGGCAATTTGGACAAGTCCAAGAACGTATATTTAATGGCATTTCTGCCATCACATAACCGCAACAAGAGCAAGTCTTACTGGAAGCAAAAAATCGTGGTGCTAATTCAACAAGCGAACCATACCACGCCCCTTTATATTCCAGCATCCGCCTAAATTCCCCCCAACCCGCATCAATAATGTGACGCGCTAGAGAATGATTTTTCAGCATTCCTTTAATGTTGAGGTTTTCGATGACAATCACTGACTTGGTTTTTGCCAGTTGTGTCGAAGTTTTATGCAAAAAATCTCGTCGTTGGTTTTTAATGCGACGATGTAGTCTTGCTAATTGAAAAGCTGACTTTTTCCGAATGGCGTTTTTGATGCAGATTTGAATGGCTGCGCGGGTTAACAGCGCTGATACCGCATTCCTGGCAATTGCGAAACTAAACCCATAAGTTCCAACTGCAACAAAGCACTAGAAACTTCACCCGCACTCATCCCCGTTTGTTGAACAATAAAATCAAAGGGTAAAGGTTCTGAAGCGATCGCATCTATTACCCGTTGCAGTTCTGGTGATAATATTGGCAACGGTAACTGCTGTTCTAATGACGGCGATGCTTCAACAGAATCAAGTTGTGGTATTGCTCCCAGCATTTTTAACAGTTCGTCTAATTCTTTAAGAATGGGAGTCGCCCCTTGGCTGAGTAATTTTAAACACCCTTGAGATGGGTAATCATCCAGTCTTCCTGGTAGGACATAAACATCTCGCCCAAAATCGTTTGCGTAACTTGCGGTAATCAAAGCACCTGATTTTATCGGTGCTTCCATCACCAAAACAGCACGACTCAAACCTGCGATAATTCTGTTACGACGAGGAAAATGAGTGCGATCTGGTGGCGTTTTTGCTGGATACTCACTCACAACCAACCCAGCCGTCAAAATCTGCTTGTACAATTCTAGATTTTTGGATGGATATACCACATCTACGCCTGTACCTAAAACTGCGATCGTGCGTCCTCCAGCTTTCATCGTAGCGGCGTGGCTTTCAGTATCTATTCCCTCTGCCAAACCAGAAACAACTGTGAACCCATTTTTAGCCAAAGCCGTACTAATTTGGCGAGTCCAACGGATACCATACTCCGAAGGTTGGCGTGTACCCACTATCGCAACGAGTTGTTTTTGTCCGAGATTTTCTTGCAAGTCTACTTCACCGCGATAATACACAATCGGTGGTGGGCTAGGAATTTCTAGCAGTAACCGGGGATAGTCTGCATCTGCTGGTGTCCAGAAATTCGGGTTTTGCTCTTGGTGTTGCACAAGAAATTGTTCAGGTTGCAGACGGGAACGTTGTTGGACGACCTTTTGCAGAGTCTGAAAACCAAAACCTTCTACTTTTCCTAACTCGGCAGGCTTAGCTTCCCAAGCTGCTGCCAGTGTACCAAAATGCTGCTGCAACCGTTGTAATAATACTGGGCCAACCCCAGAAATTTGCGACCAAGCTAGCCAGTATGCACGTTCTTGTCCCAATTCCCGATCCTCAAGCCACTGGGTTTATTATTCCCAAATAATGAAAATCCCTAACCGATCAAGTTAGGTTTTTCCGCGTGCAAGTGTACTAAATAAGCCGTTGTTAGCCCCCGACGAAAGCAAAGTGTGCCTTGACAAAGGGGACTTTGCACAGTTCTCCCTCTCGCTTGTCTCCCCTCCTCTTCAGGCTTTCCACTTCACAAATAGCGCATAAATATAAGCGATCGCCTCAGAAATGACTGTCCGCACACCTTCGCTAGAAACCCACCATTTCTTTGGATCGTATTCTGATGGATCGGCGGCAATCACTCCCACTTTGATTTTGGGAGCAAGGACTTGTTTGTATATCAGCCAACTTCTACGGGCATGGGCATCATTTGTAAACAAATTTACTGATTTTAGCTGGTCATTTGAATTTAATAGCCATTGATGAAATGCCACGGCAGAGGCATGAGTACGATCCTTAATAACTTTAGGTGCCGGAACAACGACCAGCTTTTCTTTTGGTACACCCATTTCTTTGAGAGTTGCTGCGGCAATTTCTGCAAAATTCTTGTATTCAACCAGATAGGAACCTCTTTCCACAGGTACTCCTGTGGTAAAAATTTGGCGATAGGAACCAGTGGAAATTTCAGCAAACGCTTGTTTTAGTGCTTCGTCTGATAGCCATCCTTCCACAACCAATGCATCTGCTTTGATGGGGGAAGTGACTGCTAGAAATGGGTGTATGTAAGTTATCATGAAAAATAATAAAATAGCGGCAGTTGCGAACAGACTCACCCATCCTTGAAGGGTAAACATCCACATTTCTTGCCGCTTTATTAACCGAATTTTGGGGAACTTGTGCTTTTTATAACGAGTTGTAGTAGGCATTACACCTTTGCTAAACGCTGTGCCTTCAAATATTCAAACACAGATTTATCCCCAATATCCGGAGGAATTGCTTGTATTGCTTTACGCAGTGCAAACACCACAAACAAAATTGCCCACAGTCCTAATAAAACCTGTTCTCCTTGTGTTGGCAAGACTCCAAACATATGTCCTAGCAGTAGTACCGGCACTATTGGCGTCAGTATTTTGGTTTCCAGACGATTGAAGCAAAATGCTTCTTTGAAGTAAATCCCTGTCAAAGCGACAAAGGTAAAGCCTATTCCCAGCAAGGTTAGTGGTTGAGTGTAAACGGTTACAGCTAAAGGTGTACTGCTAGATAATGCCAGGATAACTGCGGTTATGCTGCCAATACCCCAAAAAAGTTGCAAAAGTCGGTGCAGAAATGCCATATATATATGGATGGTCAGTAAACTGACACCAAGCGCGAGACTGAAACAGGCATATAGAGGCGTTAGGAGTTGGAAATCAGGGTTATTGTTTAGCACAACCAAAGCGCTGCCGATCGCAAAACTGAGTGCAGCTACCATTAATCCAGCACGGTAGATGATCACGCCTGTGCGATCGCCCTCAGTGAGCGTAAATTCTCCAAACTGACCTTGATAAACTTCTGGTACAAATACTGTTTGCTGAGTCATAGTTATTTTAGATTTGAAATTTTGGATGACTTGGTGGTAATAGCAAAAAATTTTTTAATCCACAATTTCTATACTAATAATTACCTTCCCTTGCCTGTTATCTGGTGTGAATTTCTGGAACTCTTACCGAACTAAGTGCCTTTATATCTTCATCTTAGGGGATAAAGCCCTCAAACTTGGCTCCTAAAAAACTGCCTGAGCTTAAAAAGCAAGTTCCACTGTATCTCCCAACTGTATCTGCAACTGTGATTGTGCATTACCGCGATTGATAGCAATTTCTACCCAACCGTGACTTTCAACGAGTGCGATCGCCTCTCCAACTTCCACGTCACTATAAGCTTCACTTCCTGTAATCGTTAACCCAGCTGCTTTGACGTACCAAGTTTTGCCTTGCACGTAATTTCCTGGAATATTGGTGACTAAGTTACCGAAGTGGTCAATATATTGAATAGAACCTGCTATACCAGTTTCTGTTAAAATACATCCAGATATGTCCATTTGTACCAAAGTTGCTTCGTTAATTGGATTCCCTAGCTCTTTAAAAGGGACTCCCTTCGCAAGATGTGCAGCGACTGGTGCAAAAATATCCCTACCGTGGAAAGTCTTGCTCGGTTGAGGGATTCTCCAATAATCAGGGTTTGTCAATTCTACTACTGCGCTCGCTGGACTTTGACTTAATAATCCGCTGAATGTGCCATTATCTGGTCCTACGAGATACCCATTGGCAAATTCTACGGCGATCGCCCGTCGGGTTCCTCCCACACCCGGATCAACCACTGCCAAATGCACTGTCCCATCTGAAAAGTAGGGGTAAGCATTCATCAGGCAAAACCTAGCTGCTGCGATGTTTTGCGGCGGAATTTGATGTGTCAAGTCTACCACCCTCACGAATGGGTTGATTTGGGCAATGACTCCCTTCATCACGCCGACATAAATATCGCGATCGCCAAAATCGCTGAGCATAGTGATCATGGGGTTAGGATGCATCTGGCTATAATATATTCTGGTTGATTAATATATATTAAGTTTGGTTTTTCTGTAGCAAAAGCTACGAATATTTTGTTATGTTATGAAAAGCAGACATTTATGGAGAAATCAAAGAGGCTGATCGTTAAATGACCAAGAACAGAGTGCAAGCAATAACAAAAGCACGGGAAGTGCATCAATTGAATATTAGAAGAACTTTAGAACATCGCTTAGAAGTAGCTAGAGCCAAGGGCGATGAAAAGCTAATTAGCCAATTGGAAGCAGAAATGAAGTATTTTAGCTAAGTCAAGATTTTATTGTTCTAGTTCATAGTTTTGTTGTGTATTAGCCCGCTTTGGCGGGTTTTTGTGTTTTAGCTAATTCCAGCACAAAAATCCTCACCCCTAACTCCTTTCCCAACTTGGGAGACAGGTTAGAAGTGAGGAAACTGACGATAAGTCACTAAGCGGATTTTGTATTAGAAGTTATTGCTCAGATCACTACCAGTACATAGAAGCTTAGCTGTAATGCACTTGGTAGTTAGTACGATGCGTAGCAGCAATAAAAGTGATTTTTTGCAAGGCGAAACGAGTTCCCTTACTTCATTAGTTGACACTGGCTTCCAGGGTTCCACCAGAAGCAGACGAAGATAGTTCGCCTAGATTAATCTTGACGACACGATTACGGACTTGTTCTACCTTAGGCAGGGTAAGAGTTAGAATACCATCGCGGTAATCAGCTTGTACCTTGTCATTTTGCACTGCAACTGGTAAGTTAATGATGCGCTGGAACTGACCATAACGGAATTCAGAGTGCAGGTGGTTGGAGTCGTTATGCTGGCGCTGACGTTCTCCGGAAAGAGAAATAGCATCACGAGTCACTTGCACATCCACATCCTTTGGTGCAACACCAGGAAGCTGTGCTTTTAAAATCAAGTTATCACCTGCATCAATTAGCTCAACAGCAGGAGCCCAAGCAGCAGATGGTGCATCACTAGTTTGAGCCGTTAGCTCATCAAACACTTGATCCATCTGACGACGAAGGTTTTCTAATTCTCTAAAAGGTTGCCAGTAGCGAATCATCATAGACTGTTTACCTCTGCATTAGTTACTAGTTACCAGGTGTTATTCAGTAATTCTTGCAGCGTTTCTACTGCTGACACCTGCTATCTTGCCCTAATACTGTATGCGGTGAAAATCCAGAGAACACGACATTTGAAGTAGTGTTTTGCGTACCTCGGGAAGATGCGATTGCCCTTTAAGCACTGGGCTTTGTCTAATCGCCAAAGGGTCAATAAAATCAAGTAACGCCAACTTAGTTTCTTCCACTTTTTAGAATTAAGTAGAAAGTTGTAATGTGAGGCAGCGGTAATCTTGTAAGGGGACAGATTTTGCTCTAACCTCAACTTACCGAGACTAAGGTAAGTTGAGATGTCAACACTACTAATTTTAGGGGGCACCATTCTCACAAGCGATGATGCTAATAGCATTATTGAGAATGGCTACGTACTGGTTGATGAGAATATGATTGTGGAAGTAGGCAGTGGTCACCCGACAACGTCCAACTATGACCAAGTCATTGATGCCAAAGGTATGCTAGTTTGCCCAGGCTTTATCAATGCCCATACTCATCTATGCACAATTTTCGGTCGCTCGTTGGGCAGCGATCGCTCTCTACTCCAGTGGCTCTCAGATGCCCAGGTGCCAATGCTACGGGCGTTGCAGATTGAAGACTATGTGCTATCGATGGAGTTGGGGGCAATTGAGAATATCAAGGCTGGCAACACAACTATCTGCGAAGTTTTTGTCTGTGCACACTATGCAGATGGCTTTGATGAAGTTTGTGTCGCCGCCCTAGCTCGTACTGGAATCCGCTCCATTTTTTGCCGTTGTAGCAACGATGAATCATTTTTTGACGGATTCATTGAGACTAGGCAGGACATTATTAGCAGATCCGAACGCCTGATCCGAAATTGGAGAGATCATGAGCGAGTCCGCATTGGGATTGGTCCTTTAATTCCTTGGGGATCAAGTGCTGATGCCTTTGTTGATGCCGTCCATCTGTCACAGGAAAACAACGTTATCATTCACCTGCATACATCAGAAACACCTGAATACAACGACCTTGTCCGCAGTCGTACAGGGAAAAGCAATGTGGAGATGCTCGCTGATGTGGGCGCACTAGGCGATCGCGTTATGCTAAATCATTGTGTCCATCTTTCTGAGCATGACATTGGTCTGATTGCCGAAACTGGCTCCCATGTCATCCACGATCCCACGAGTAATATGATACTTGCCTCTGGGGTAGCACCGATTCCACAGCTGCGAGCAGCAGGGATTAATATTGGTCTTGCCTGTGATGGACCTGCATGTAACAACACACAAGACATGATTGAGGTGATGAAGAATGCTGCTTTGCTGCAAAAAGCCGTTACCCGTCAGGCAGACGTACTGATTGCTAAGGATGTATTCACTATGGCAACCAGAGGAGGTGCAAGAGCGATTGGCATGGGTTCGTCACTGGGTTCCATTCAACCGGGATTTCTAGCTGACATCATCCTGATTAACACAGAAGCTCCCCACCTAATCCCGATGCATGATCCAATGGCTACACTCGTCTACTCTGCCAGGGGATCTGATGTCCACACAGTCATTATTAATGGGCAAATTGTGATGCAGAACAGAACAGTGACGACAATGGATGAGAAAGAAATTTTAGTGAAAGCGCGTGAACGTGCTGTGCGTGCCCGCCAACGTGCAGGATTATGAGAATTTACGGATAGCAGATGAAAAAATCTTACTTCTGTTATCTTGGGATAAGCAGCTCTTAACAATAATACAAAATTAAAAGCTGCTTTCCCATTAACAAAAGTCATTTTTGCAACTCACCAACAGAGCAAAGGTATGCTGATCGGTCTGAAGTACAGGCTCGCAGAAGTCTTGTATGAAACTAACAAAACTGTTATTTACCGAGCACAAAGAGAGCAAGATCAGCAATATGTAGTGATTAAGCTACTCAAGAATGAGTATTCTATTCTGAAAAATGTTGCTCGGCTTAAACATGAATATGAAATCATTCGAGATTTAGAAATTGTTGGGATTGTCAAAGCCTATGAACTCGTTAATTATGAAAACGGTTTAGCCTTAATTTTAGAAGACTTTAGTGGCAAATCTTTAAAAGAATTTATTAATAATAAATCGCTCAAACTAGAAAATTTTTTACAAATTGCTATCCAACTTTCTGAAACTCTAGGACAGTTGCATACCCACAAGATTATTCATAAAGATATTAAACCACAAAACATTATCTTTAATTCGGAAACCGGAAAAGTTAAAATTACAGACTTTAGCATTGCCTCATCCCTGTCACGAGAGAATCCTAGGATTATTAATCCCAAATCTTTGGAAGGAACTTTACCTTATATGTCCCCCGAACAAACGGGGCGAATGAATCGAGCCATTGACTATCGCACTGATTTTTACTCCTTGGGAGTCACGTTCTATGAGATTTTGACTGGACAGTTACCATTCCAGACGAAAGATGTCATGGAATTAGTTCACTCTCATATCGCTCAAACACCTGTAGCTCCCCATGAGTTAAATCAATCAGTGCCACTAGCCGTTTCCAAACTGGTGATGAAACTCTTAGCCAAGACGGCGGAAGACCGATACCAAAATGCCTATGGATTAAAGGCAGATTTAGAGGAGTGTCTGCTGCAATGGCAAGCAACAGGGACAATTATTGACTTTCCTCTCGGTCAGCAGGATAAATCTAGCCAATTTCATATTCCTGAAAAACTCTATGGTCGGGAGCGTGAGGTGCAAACCTTAATGGCAGCTTTTGAGAGAATTAGCCAAGGCAGTACCGAAATGATGTTGGTAAGTGGTTATTCAGGCATCGGTAAATCCTCTTTGGTGAATGAAGTTCATAAACCGATGGTTCGCAAACACGGTTATTTTATCTCTGGAAAGTTTGACCAATTTAAACGAGATATTCCCTATGCATCTCTCATTCAAGCTTTTCAGGAATTGATTCGCCAGTTGCTAACAGAAGAGCAAGACAGAATTGAGACTTGGAAAGCAAAAATTTTAGAGGCAGTTGGCCCTAACGGTCAAGTGATTATTGATGTTATACCTCAAGTCGAGTTGATTGTAGGAGAACAGAATTCTGTACCCCGGCTAGCTGCTGCTGAAGCCCAAAATCGCTTTAATTTAGTTTTCCAAAAATTCATTCATGTTTTTGCGAATCCAGAACACCCACTTGTACTATTCCTTGATGACTTGCAGTGGGCTGATTCTGCTTCTATTAAGTTAATTCAGTTACTCATTAGCGACTCGGATAGTCAATGTCTTCTTATCATTGGAGCTTACAGAGATAACGAAGTTAGCCCAACCCATCCTCTCATGCTGATGTTAGATGAAGTACAGAAAATGGGTGTCAGAGTCAGCTACATTACCTTACAAAATTTACAGAAAAGTCATGTTGAGCAACTGATTGCTGACGCACTTAACAAAACAGAAGATTCAAAGCAACTAGCAGAGCTACTGTTCAAGAAGACTCAAGGAAATCCCTTTTTTCTTAATCAATTGCTAAAAGCTCTATACCAGCAAAATCTTTTAATCTTTGACTTTGTAAAACGCAAGTGGTTATGGGATATCGAGCAAATCCAAGCAGTTGGCATCACAGACCAGAGTGTGGTCGAGTTAATGGTAGATAAAATTCAAAAATTACCAGAGACAACACAACAAGTTCTCAAATTAGCAGCCTGCATTGGTACAGTATTTAAATTGAATGTGCTTGCTATTGTTAACCAAAAATCCTTGAAAGAAACGGCTCATGAGTTATGGGAAGCAGTTTCTGAAGGTTTAATTTTACCTATTAATGATAATTATAATATTCCCTTAGTTTTTACGCAAGAAGAACTCGATCAACTTCCCTTTGAACCGTCGAAAAGTGCTTACCGATTTTTACATGACCGCGTCCAACAGGCTGCCTATTCGCTCATTCCAGAAGAGAAGAAAAAAATTACACATTTTCAAATAGGAAAGCTACTACAAAATATAATATCAGAACGATTAGAAGACCAAATATTTGACATTGTTAACCAGTTAAATATTGGATTTGACCTCATTAACGAACAGTCAGAAAAATATGAATTAGCTCGCCTAAATTTACTTGCAGGTCGCAAAGCCAAGACTTCTACTGCTTATGAAACTGCTTGTCGAAATTTAACAGTGGGGTTGAGACTCTTAGCTGAAGATTCTTGGCAAACCCACTATGATTTGACACTAGCGCTGCATACAGAAGCTGTGGAAGTGGAATACTTGAATACTAACTTTGAGCGAGCCCAGACGCTTGCCGAAATAGTTTTTCAAGAATCAAGAGAGCTTCTAGACAAAGTTAAAGTTTATGAAATCCAAATCCAGTTTTATATCTCTCAAAACAAAATGAGAGAAGGGATAGACATTGCTCTACAAGTCTTGTCAGCATTAGGTATATTCCTGCCCGAAGAACCGGAAGAATTGAATCTTGCAACAGAACAACTACAGCAAGATCTAAGCAGTTGGCGTGGAGAAAAAATTGACGATTTACAATGTCTTCCCACAATGACTGACCCTTATAAAATTGCGGCGATGCGGATTTTAGTCACTGTAACTCCGCCAGTTTTTATTGCATATCCTACTTTGTTTCCGCTGCTTGCATTGACGATGGTCAATCTGTGTATCCAGTATGGTAATTCCGTATTAGCTTCCTATGGCTATGTTGAGTATAGCTTGCTGTTTTTGGGGGCAATGGGAGACATTGATTCTGGCTATCGATTTGGTCGATTGGCTTTGAAGCTGTTGACTCAATTCGACTCCAGAGAGCTAAAACCGAAAGTATATCTGGTATATAACTTCTTTGTTAGACATTGGAAAGAGCATGTCAGAACAACGCTCCAGCCTTTGCTAGAAGCATTTCAAAGCGGCATCGAAGTTGGCGATGTGGAATATGCTTGTTATTCTGCTTCTTTCTATTGTGGATATGTATTTTTAAGCGGAGAATCCCTAGAAATCGTTAGCCAAAGTCAGCGTGCCTACCTTGATTTTATTAGAAAATCAAAACAAGAATTTCAGCTTTATTTTGGGAAAATCTGGTATCAATTAGCGTTGAAGCTACAGGGTAAAGCAGGCGAAAAAGATTGTTTTGAGAGCCAAGACTTTGATGAAGCAGAAGTCAAACTTTTTTTACAAAAAAATAATAATCATGTTTCCCTTATTTCTCTGTATCTCTGCAAGACTATTTTGAGTTATTTATTTAAAAACTATCCTCAAGCAATTGCCAATGCAGAATTGGGATTGAAATACGAAAAAATATTGGTTGGCCTGATCCAGATTGCTCAAATCAACTTTTATTATTCTCTCAGTCTTTTAGGTCAATATCCAACTCTCAACCCTGCTCAACAAAAAGAAGCTTTGAAAATCGTAGAAACCAATCAGCACAAAATGAAGCATTGGGCAGAACATGCCCCAGAGAATTATCAGCATAAATATGAGCTAGTAGAAGCAGAGAAAGCGCGGATATTGATCCAATATATAGAAGCAATGGAATATTATGAACGCGCTATACAAGGAGCAAGAGAACAGCAATATCTCCAGGAAGAAGCTCTTGCGTATGAACTTGCAGCAGAATTTTATTACGCTTTGAGCAGGCAGGAAATTGCTCAAACTTACCTGCACAAGGCTCACTTCTGCTATGGTTCTTGGGGTGCAATAGCAAAAGTTCAAGACCTAGAAGCCAGATATCCTCAGTTTTTCGTGGCAGCCTCGACACGAAAAACTATAATTCCAAGAACTACTGAAACGACAACTTTCACAATAAGTGCAGATGCAAGAATACTGGATGCAACAACCGTTATCAAAGCTTCCCTTGCGCTTTCTAGTGAAATTATTATAGAGAACTTATTGAGGCAATTAATGAATATTATGATTGAAAATGCTGGCGCTCAAAAAGGCTTATTTCTCGCTAAGCAAGACAATCATTGGACAATTGAGGCTGAGAAGTTAGAAAATTCTGAAGTCACAGTACTCCAATCTATACCAGTTGACGCAAGTCAAAATTTAGCTATTTCTGTGATTAACTATGTGCAGCGGACTAGAGAAAATTTAGTTATAAATGATGCCATCCAAGAAGAAAGATTTGCTACTGATGCTTATATAGTGGCAAATCAACCAAAATCTATCTTATGTTTACCTATTATTCATCAAAGTAAATTAACTGCCATTCTTTATCTAGAAAACAATTTGACAACAGGTGCTTTTACAAGAGAGCGCCTAGAAGTTTTGAAAGTATTAACATCTCAGGTTTCTATTTCAATTGAAAATGCCCGTCTTTACGCACGAGAGCAAGAAAAATCTCGACAACTTGAACAATCTCTGCATAAGTTGCAACAAACTCAGGCACAATTGGTGCAGACTGAAAAAATCTCCAGCCTAGGTCAACTGGTTGCAGGGGTTTCCCATGAAGTGAATAACCCTGTCGGATTTATTGCTACAAATCTTGAACATCTCCAAGGATACATCAAAGGCTTAGTCGATTTACTGGAACTTTATCAGCAATACCTTCCTAATTCTCCTGCTGATATTCAAGAAAAAGTCGAGGAAATAGATCTGGAATTTCTGCTGTCAGACTTGCCCAAAATCCTGGGTTCTATGAAACTCGGAACAGACCGCATCTGCTCAATTATGTCTTCCCTTCGTATCTTCTCCCGACAAGATGCGCCCCAAAAACAACCAGCCGACATCCATGAATGTCTCGACAGTACGCTGCTTATTCTCCAGCATCGCCTAAAAGCCTCAAAAGAACGTCCTGCTATCCAACTGGTGAAAGAGTATGGTGATTTGCCACTCGTCGAATGTTATGCAGGACAGCTCAACCAAGTGTTTATGAACTTAATTGCTAATGCCATTGATGCTCTTGATGAGTATAACCATGAACGAACGTTTGAGGAAAGCGAACGTCGTCCTAATGTGATTCGGATTCGTACGGAAGTAGTAGACAATACTCATGTTGTGATTCGGATAGCTGATAATGGTATTGGCATGACGGAGGAAGTCAAACAGCAACTTTTTTGTCCCTTTTTTACAACAAAATCTCCTGGTAAGGGGACTGGATTGGGTCTATCTATTAGCTATCAGATCATTGTAGAAAAACATGGTGGTCAGTTGAGCGCCCTTTCTGCACCAGGAGAGGGGGTGGAATTTGTCATTAAGATTCCGATTTGATAATTCGATGCTCCAGCTACTAACAAAAGTTACTAGTTCTGCTGGCAAGGATTTGCGCTTAGTACAGCATTTCATTAATTCGTAACGTTTTTAAACGCTGAGGAGCGCGCTCGGTCAACGCAAAGGTACACAGAGTCTTCGTTCGAGTTTTCGCTATGAACTTATGGAATCATGTACTTAGTTTCTGATATCATCCCCAAGTGTAAGAACTTGAAGCACTCAAAGTTTCTGGCATCGTCAAACAGTTTTTGGTAGTGCTGACAGTAATCGTCAATAAACCCTACCGTCGTTACTGCCTCTGTGGGTGCAGTCATTGTGAGGACTTGATTTTTGGAGAATGTCCTTTATTTTACTCTGCTCGAAGTAACAAAAGCTTATTCCTCAACCCTCAGCAAATACGGTTTCTTAGAAGCAGGCGCACTGGCGGCACACCACCCGCTACGAATGGAAGAAACAAGTCAAATCCTCTTCCCTTCAGCATAGCTGCCCTCTGCCTTCTGCCTTGTTTCTTGAAAGAGGGATTATATCGTGTCCGGTTAAAGACTTATCATTAAGGCTGCAGGGGAGCTCTTGAGCAGGGGAGCAGGGGAGAGGATTTTCACTCTTTTTGCACAGATGCATCGAATAATACTAATTAACCGGACTTGATATTACACGCTGATTTGATAGCAGCAATGAGAGCGTTCTCAGTTCGGTAGGACTGGACTGAGACGGGTATTTTGTTAATATGCCCTGATGTAGCGAACGAACAAGCCAAAGCAGAATGCCTGAAAAGGTTTTCTGAGTTGAGGTGGAGTTTAGTTACAAGCCCCACCCATAATCGCAAGATTTGGGTGGGGTGCGTTCAAATCGCCATTCCTTTAAGGATATGAACGGCAAATTAACGCATAGCTGGGCGCTCCCTCCGACTTGGTTACGGTTTCTAGTCATCGTCATATTGATACTGGGCATATTTTTTCGGTTCGTCAATATTGACAGAAAACTCTATTGGTTTGATGAGACTTTTACGTCATTGCGGGTTAGCGGCTACACAGTGTTAGAAGTGAAAAAGCAAATCTGCAATGGTCAAGAAATTAGCGTTGAAGATGTACAGAAATATCAACGCCTTGCTCGTGAAAAAACCTTAATAGATACTATTAAGTCATTGGCAGTAGAAGACTCTCAGCATCCACCGTTGTATTACGTAATAGCACGATTTTGGATGCAATGGTTTGGCAGTTCTGTTGCAGTAACTAGAATTGTGTCTGCCCTCCTGAGCTTGCTGGCTTTTCCCTGTATGTATTGGCTTTGTTTGGAATTATTTGAGTCATCGCTCGTGGGATGGGTTGCAATGGCACTGCTCGCTGTGACGCCATTCCATGTACTCTACGCACAAGAAGCACGGGAGTATAGTTTGTGGACTGTGACAATTTTGCTCTCAAGTGCAACACTGTTACGGGCAATGCGACTAAAAACAAAGCTTAGTTGGGGAATGTATGCAATATCTGTAGTCCTAGCACTTTATACATTTTTGCTTTCTGGGCTAGTGATGATTGCTCATGGTGTTTATGTGTTTGCCATTGAACGCTTCCGATTCACTAAAAAGGTGATTGCTTATCTGGTAGCGTCTAGTGTAGGGCTTTTTGCTTTCACACCTTGGCTTGTGGCTGTTGTGACTCACTTAGACAAAATTAAAGAAACAACAAGCTGGATAGATACTAAGATGCCCGTGTTAACTTTGATGGAAACTTGGGCTGTCAATCTTACCTATTTTTTCATTGATTTCGACTACGATTTGACGCGTCCCAATGATGGCTCTATATTGAAATTGATAGTAAAACTTTTGATTCCTATTATCTTGATTTTTGTCGGATATGCAATTTATTTTCTCTATCGTAAAACTCAAAAATGGGCTTGGTTATTTGTTTTAACATTGATTAATGTGACAGCGCTACCTCTAGCAATACCAGATTTACTTTTTGGAGGGGTGCGATCGATAAGTCCTCGGTATCTTATCCCTGCTTATTTGGGGATTCAGCTTGCTGTTTCATATCTCCTAGGAACTCAAATTATTCCCAAGTCTATTAACACCTGGAGACAAAAGCTTTGGCAGCTTGTTATGGGTATGCTGCTTACAGTTGGGGTTTTATCCTGCGTTATGAGTTCTCAAGCAGAAACTTGGTGGTTGAAGTATCTTAACCTTAATACTCCCGAAATGGTTCGTATGATTAACCAATCTGAAGACCCACTTTTGGTAAGTTCCTGTCAGGAAAGCTCTTCCATAGGTGATGCAATGGTTTTCAGCCATCTGCTTGCTCCAAAAGCGCGGCTTCAGTTAGTGAACGAGTCATATATACCTGAGATTTCTCATAGTTCCCATAACGTATTTTTGTACGATCCTTATCACAATCGTCTTCCGCAAACATTGCGACATAAGCTTGAGAACAACCAGAAACTTAAAACAGGAAATGTCTATTTTGAGAAACTTAACCTTTGGAAATTAGCAAACAGTTAAGCTGTTTCCCATGTAGAAAGACTTATGAGATTTATTGCATAAATCAGGTTTTAGGTGTTTGGAACCGCAGATGCACCCAGATAAACAAAAATAATTTATCTGTGTGCATCTATGGTTTTCAATAACTAGGATTTTGGCTTATAAGTCGAGGCAACGTGCAACTCTTTGAGCTGCTTCGCATCAACTTGCGAAGGTGCATCTGTTAACAAACAACGTGCTTGTTGTGTCTTCGGAAAAGCAATGACATCTCGAATTGATTCTTCCCCAGCTAGCAACATGACTAAGCGATCTAAACCGTAGGCAATACCACCGTGAGGCGGTGTGCCATATTCAAACGCCTCTAACAGAAAGCCAAATTTATTGTGCGCTTCCTCAGGAGAAAAGCCAATTGTCTCAAACACTTGTTGTTGTAGTTCTGGTTGATAAATCCGCAGACTACCGCCGCCAACTTCAAACCCATTAAACACTAAATCGTAAGCTTGCGCTCTTGCAGTTTTCAAGTCGCTCAAATCATCGGGATTAGGTGCTGTAAATGGGTGATGTAGGGCTTCTAGGCGCTTTTCCTGTGCATTCCATTCAAACATCGGGAAGTCTGTCACCCAAAGCAAGTTGATTTTTTCTGGATCGATTAACCCGAACTCTCTAGCGGTAACTTGCCGCAGCCTGTCTAAAGTTTTATTAACAGTAGCTGCGTCACCAGCCCCAAATAGCAGCAAATGACCAGGTTTTGCATCTGTACGGCGCAAAATTTCCTGTTTTTGTTCTGCGGTGAGGTTGTCTTTAATCGCGCCAATGGTGTCAATTTCACCGTCATCTCGTACTCGGATGTAAGCTAAACCTTTGGCACCGGCTTCGCTGGCTTCTTTGAATAAGTCGCCGCCTGGTTTGATACGCACATTAGAAATTAAATCGTTTCCGTTGGGAATAGGAAGAATTTTGACAATACCACCATTGGCAACGGCTTCGCGAAAGACTTTGAAACCAGAGTCTTTAAGGACATCCGAGACATTGACGAGTTCTAAACCATAACGCGTATCTGGTTTATCACTGCCATAGCGTTCCATCGCCTCGGCGTAGGTGAGACGCGGAAAGGGAAGCTGTATTTCAATGCCCTTTACTGTCTTGAAGATATAACCAACTAACTTTTCATTGAGTTCGATAATTTCTTCTTGGGACATGAAGCTCATTTCCATGTCCAACTGGGTAAACTCTGGTTGTCTGTCGGCGCGTAAGTCTTCATCACGAAAGCAATGCGCAATTTGATAGTATCTGTCAAAACCTGATACCATCAGCAACTGTTTGAAGAGCTGGGGTGATTGCGGCAAGGCAAACCACTCGCCAAGGTTGACGCGACTGGGTAAGATGTAATCCCGCGCACCTTCGGGAGTGGAACGGGTGAGGACGGGGGTTTCGATTTCCATGAAACCTTCCACGTCTTCTAGGTAACGGCGCATAGCTTTAACGACTTGATGACGCAGTTGCAAGTTATGTGCCATGCGATCGCGCCGCAAATCTAAATAACGATACTTCAGCCGCAAATCTTCCCGCACTTGATCGCCGTCGGCGGTGGAAACTTGGAATGGTAACTGTTTGCGGACTGAGTTGAGGAGTTTAATTTTATCGGCGTAAATTTCAACTTCGCCTGTAGGTATGCGGGGGTTGAGGGATTCTTCCGGACGTTGCGTCACTCTACCTGTGATTTCAACAACGTATTCATTTCGTAGGGTATTTGCCAATTCGTAGGAATCTGGAGTACGCTGCGGATCGCTGACGATTTGGACAATGCCAGTGCGATCGCGTAAATCTATAAATATCACACCCCCATGATCGCGGCGACGGTCTACCCATCCGTACAAGGTGACAGTTTCTCCAATCTGTTCTTTTCGGAGTTCGCCGCAATAGTAAGTTCGCATAAGTGTTAATTCTTAATAACCGAGCTAGAGAATCCAAGTCAATGTTAGAGCTTTTTCATTATCTAGCATCATTTGTAATTCTAGTCATTCCAGTTTAAGAAATCTCATGCAAAAACGCAAAAATGTAGAGACGCGCAATTGCACGCCTCTACAGCACTTTGGCATTTGTTTTGTGGGTGAAACATTAACGTTGAGGGCGAGGAGCATTGAAAGCATCCCATGCGGCTTTAGCAGCGGCTTGGAAGCGATCGCCTAGTTCTCCTATTTCTTTGAACAGCAAGTGCCAGTTTTTCTCGGCTTCCTGCTGGAGGACTGCAAACGCGTGTTCAATGCGATCGCGCTCAATGAGTTTATCGCCTTCCAAGGCTTCCCGTGCTTGACGTACTGCATTCAAATAGGTTTCACGGGTGAGGGTACCTGCTGATTCTGCCTCGGATTGAGCGCGTCTTCTGATCGCCTCAATCAGTGCTTTGGTTTCATCCTTCACCTCATCGGTTTCGCCAGCCAATTCAGTTTCTACCACCTCATGGGTTTGAGGGCTGACTTGTACGATGACTAAGTTTTCTTCGTTATCTGCATTGTAAGTCATGGTTAGGCTCCTTTATGCAATACTGTACTTATCTTTGATAGCTGCACCCTGTTTGTTCTTTGTCCTTTCTTGTGACAAATGACTGCTGTTTATCGTCTAAATGAGAACTCGGCTGTTTTAGACAGTTGTTCTTGTTCTAACTTTAGCAATGCCTCAACTCGTGCTTCAGTCGAAGGGTGGCTGGAGAACAAGTTGCCCAGGAACTGTCCGGAGAATCCATTCATAATCAACAGTGGTTCAAAAGCTGGGTTAGCTTGCAGAGGTAGTTGCCTTGCTGTCGCTTCTAAACGTTGCAGCGCACGGGCTAAGGCGCGAGGATTACCAGTTAATCTAGCAGAACCTGCATCCGCTGAAAATTCCCGCGTGCGTGAAATTGCCAGTTGAATCACTGTTGCAGCAATTGGGGCAAGGAATATTGTCAACAGCATCCCTAAAGGATTTGGACCATTATTGCGGTCATTGCGTGAGTATGGAGTATACCAAACGCTGTAGCTGACGATTTGAGCTAAAAACGATATAGCACCTGCAATTGTTGCCGCAACAGCCTGTGTTAAGGTGTCACGGTTGGCAACGTGGGTGAGTTCGTGGGCGATGACGCTTTCGAGTTCGTCTTGTGGTAATAAATTTAATATACCTTCTGTTACTGCGACAGCGGCGTGTTCTGGATCACGTCCTGTTGCAAAAGCGTTGGCGGCATCGCCAGGAACAATGTAAATTCTCGGCATCGGCAGATTAGCGCGTGCGCACAATCTTTGCACCATCTGATACAGCCCTGGTGCTTCCTGGGGTGATACTGGCTGGGCACGGTATGCCGCCAGCGCAATTTTATCCGATTGGTACCAAGAAAATAAGTTTGTCACTGCTGCTATGACAATTCCCACAATAATACCACTGGTACCGCCAATCATCCAGTAGCTGATCGCAATCAAAATTGCACTTAATAAAGCTAGTAATACAGCCGTTTTGATTTGATTTCTCATGTTTTTGCTCTCCTTGTAATGCTGTACTGATTCTGTAATTTGCTTCTAGCAACAGCATTACTTAAGCCCCACTTTCATTGTATCGACCCAAACACAGCTCCACCAGGTAGAAATTGCGCTCCAATTAAGTACGGTTTTCCCACTCAAGTGTTGGTATCTTCTTTCAATATAGGCTTCATTTTTTTGTATTTGCCAATACAATTTCCATTTTCAATAATTTTACTTTTTCATATACCTTCTTTAACAAAATAGCAATTCGGCATAATTTCTAAGATGTTCATTCAAAGCCGTTCTTTGCCATTACTAATAATTCAGGACTGCTAGACAAATGACCAGTATAACCAGCATCCCTACACTTCAGAATTTATTGTTTATGCAAAAACAACAACTATCTTAAGTAGTAAATTTTAATTGTTTATAGTATGAGCTTCGTTGCTGGCTATACATTAAATCAGTGAACAGTACCAGCCGCAGTGACGCCTGCGGGCTGGTGGGGGATTTAAACGCGCCACCAACGCTTATGCCTACGGCACGTCTGACGACGAACGGTCCAATTGGTGTGGTGTTTCCCCCAACGATAAAACTGATAACGGCTCGAGTGAGCCTTCGCCGAACTCTGGTACTGCGGGTACTTGATAACTGGTAACTGTTAAATCCTGCCAATCCCTACAGTTGTTTAACTAAACATCATCAGGACATGGGCAGAGCCAAAATCCAAAAAATTCTGTCCTAAACAAAATTTTTAGCAAAATTACAAAAATCAGTAATAAAGGTTTATGTGTAGATATTTCCTACAGTGGTGACTGAGTAAAATTGGCAAATATGCAAGAAAATTGAGTAAATTCTCCAAAAAACAAAAAAATAGAAGTATTCTCCTAAAAAAAGGCTAAAACTTATTTCTCTTTCTCTTCCTAAAACGTAGAAAATTTTCTGGTGGTAGTTTATATTTAGAAATTAGTCAATCATTGCTGCGTGATATTTATGACAACTAGGCTAGTATAGCTAGTTACAGGCTTGAATGAGTAGGTTGAGAACTGTATTTGCTTGGGATAACAGCATTCTAAGCATGAAAGAAGGAACTATTGGCATATAAGTCGTATTTTTGACTGCTCTAGACAATAACCCAAAAATGGGCTATGCCCTGGGAATCGAATGGATCAGTCATCATCTCCGAGGACAAGTGTAATGGCGCAAAACATAAACAAAGTAGGAGTTGTGCAGAAGTCTATCAAGATTTTGCAGGACTTTGCAGTATTTATCATCAGCCCTTGGTTAAATAGAGCATCTGTCAAATCTCTGCAAAAACGAGTCGATTCTCTGGAACGACATTTCTATCAAGGTTTACCAAACACAGAACAACGTCTGGAGTGGCTAATTGGGCAGTTACAACACCAGTTCAACATTCTGCAAGATAGTACAAAAAATCGGTTAGACAGGTTATTAGAGTACGAATTGCGTCAGCAAGTACTGGACGTGCTGAAGGAGCAGACAGATATCATTATTGAGAACATCAAACCAAGCGTTGAAAATTTGATCCGCGAGCTAGAGGATAATAAGCGTTCAGAGGGGAAAGCAAGCCTTGCAGATGTTCAAGGCAAACAGCACAAACTCCAAGAATCTCTAGCACAGATCCAACAGCTAAGTACCTCACTGCCAAGCTTAGACGCACAATCAGCAGCTTGTCTAGAAGCAGGATTTTGGCTACTAGCTCATCGAGAAGAATTAGCACAAGAAGTAGCAGATGAGTTATTGGGTTTGCAACATCCCCAAAGAGAAGTATTTCGTCATAACCTTGGTAGATATTTAAAGCTGCTTGGAAGCTGTTTGGAAAATGGAATTGAAGCCCGTTTACTTTATCAAGGAATCATCACTCACCATCAGCCGTCAGTTGAGACATATGTGAAAGCATTCAAGTTGATTCAAGATAAGTACATAAGCTATTGGGAAAATTCAGCGCAAGTCTCAACTGAAGCAGGTGTGGAGTTGAGGGCGTATTTTAACTATTTAATCGATTATTTGGTGAAAGTTTTACTCTAAGCCTTTTTAACAGTTATCAGTTATCAGTTATCAGTTATCAGTTATCAGTTATCAGTTATCAGTTTCATCGTTGGGGGAAACACCACACCAATTGGACCGTTCGTCGTCAGACGTGCCGTAGGCATAAGCGTTGGTGGCGGGTTTAAATCCCCCACCAGCCCGCAGGCGTCACTGCGGCTGGTACTGTTCACTGTTTTAATTGGGTCTAATACATCAAAGAATTAAGGAACGGCAGCCTGTACCAGATGTAGACGCCTGAAAGGCGGGTACCTGTCCTTTATGCGGATGAGAACCGCTAAAAATGGCAAATTGTTAACAGACAGTTTCTCAAAGGCAAGCAGTGCAATACTAAAAATGATGAGCATTTAGTTAGGCGCAGCTATAGCCAGATTGGGGAGTTTGATAATTGTTATGGCAGTCTGGAAACAGCTGACAATCTACATCGGGAAATCGGATCGTTGGTATCATCAACCGTTGTACGCAGCTTTAATTGGACTTGCCCGAAAACGGGGAATTGCTGGTGCAACGGTGACGCAAGCGATCGCAGGGTTTGGCAAACAAACAACTTGTCACACCTCTCAATTATGGGAGTTGTCCTCTGACGTGCCGATAGTAGTGACAATGATTGACCGCGAAGAAGCACTTGCAGAACTTTTACCCCAAGTCAGAGAAATGGTCAGAGATGGATTAGTCACTATCCAAAATGTAGAAGTTCTTCATCATGCTCCTCTGACATACCATTAGATACAGCAGATTGCAAGTAAATGAAGTAGAATACCTTGTCTAAAAGCCGAGACACTAAGCCCTTTTTACTTCTGTAAGCGCAGCGGGCAAGGGAGGGCATATTCTGACTTCTGACTCAGGAATTCTGCTGTATGACGTGATTTTTATTTCATGTGTAGGAGGTTAGAGTTTTATATTTACTTAAGATGTACGTCAATGAGTCGCTGCGTATTTTGTGCGATCGCGCTAGCTTGGGGGAAATCGTAAATTAATTTGAAAAAAGCAAATTGATGAATCACACCTTAAGCGTAGCGACTCCCAAAGAAGTTAGTACTCAAGAGCAAGTCATTGTTGCTAAGCAAATATCTGTCAAGCCGTTGATTGTCTTAGGGTGGGAAATGCTTCTAGCCTTACCCCTAGGTTTAATCTTGGCAAGGTTCCACATTGGAGGAATTGCTTGGATATTTGGCGGTCTTATCTCTGGTACAGTGGTACTTCAGACGTATCGGGTTTGGGGTGGCTATACTCCTAAACCTAACCGAACTGCCAGAAAGACAGGAATGGCACTTGTTGGGCTGAATGTCGGCTTTTCTGTTGCCCACGCTGATCTCGCTAATGTTGCTTCTTGTTTTCCTGTTTTTGCTTTTCTTACGTTTTTCCTGTTGCTGTGTGGCACTCTGATTGGCTATATTTACTCACGCTTAAGCAAAACGAATTTCTTAACGGCAATGTTGGCTACAGTTCCTGGCGGTGTAGGAATGATGTCAGCGATCGCCGCAGACTACAACAAAAATGTTACCCTTGTAGCACTCGTACAAGCGATTCGCGTAACGAGCGTAGTTTTTCTCATTCCCCTAGTTGTTAGAGTCTTATCGGGTCATCAAGTTTACCCGCAAACACTTGCCATTAAAACTGTCTTATTCAGTTTCGACCCATCCCAATTAGGATTGCTATTATTGGCATTACTATTTGCCTCCTTAGGAGTATATCTTGCTGTATTACTCAAAATTCCCGCGGGTGAATTTTTCGGTGCAATAGTTGCTGGTATCGCGTTTAATCCCTTGCTGCATTGGCTGCCTTTTATAGGTGATATTAACTTTATCTTGCCGCCTTTAGTCAACATAGTAGGTCAAATGCTCTTGGGAATTACCATCGGTGAGTATTGGGGTGACAAACCCACTTTTGGGAAAAGGAGTATAGTCTACGCCTTGATGTCTGTAGGAATGACCCTTGTTGCAGGGGGACTCGCCACCATCCTTGCTATGGAATTAACTTCCTGGGACTGGTTAACATGTTTGTTAGTAACAGCACCCGGAGGTTCAGCAGAAATGATTTTAGTTGCCCTAACATTGCATCATAATGTTGAAATTGTCACAGCAGGTCATTTAGTGCGGCTGATCGCGATTAACAGTTCGCTGCCAATATGGGTATATTTATTTCGCCGTCTTGACAATCAACTAGAAGAACCTACCTAGGGATGGGGTCAAATCAACGTGCGATAAATTGTTCTGTGTTTATCTGCGTGCATCTGCGGTTCCAAATAGCCCTAAACCGCATTTTTGACCGAAATCTAGTGTAAATTGGTAGCTGCTGCTAAATTACCCCTGGTTCAAAAGGTATTTTTCCCTCACTCACAAACCAAGGATGCTGTAGATGGTCGCACAAATCAAAGAATTTGATGCCCAGCACTGGGTGAAAACTCGTTCATCCCTAGACCCCAACGAATCAACCTTTCTCGTCTGGAAAGGCAATATTTACGCTTTTCTCCCAGGTGAAAAGAAAAAACTCTTATTTAAAATTGTCGGTATGAGCGTGAGTAGGTGTATTCCTACAGGAGAGGGTAGCTGGGATTTTACCTCTAGGGAACTCACTTATTACCTCAACCCAGAAACAAGTGACATTTTGCATAAGTGGGATAATCCTTGGACAGGAGAAACAGTCCCAGTGGTACACGTCGCCAATAATCCTGTGCAGGGTCATTTTAAAAGCAAGTTTCCCGCACCTGTAGAAGGAGACAGTACAACCTTCGTGTTTGATATATTTCCCACCTACCCCAATCCTCTGGGGGAAAATCCCAAGTTTGCTGAATATAGCCCACACAGCATTTATCAAGCGGCAGAGTTGTTTAAATTAACTGTTCCAACCGCAGATTTATTCAACTCTGAACTCAAGAGTGTGACTGAACTCAAGCTGAGTTGGGATAGAATTGGTCAATGGCTTCCTTGGATGAAGATGGGCGCACGCCTCGGTCATCTGATCTACAGTGCTTATGGAAGCAAAGTGAATGGCTTTAGCGAGTTGCCGCAATTGCTGCAAGATGAAATCAATACGCGCGTTCCTTTGTACAAGAATGCACCTAAATCGTTTCTTGATTTGGAAGATATGACTTCTTGGCTTTACTTCCAACAGCACTTTGATGCTTACTTAGCTGCTGAAACCTTTCCGCTACCAGAAGCGGAGGAGATTTAATTTTCTCATTAAGGCTCTTGCAAAAGTCAAGAGTCATGAAAATCAAACCACAGATGCACCAGATTAACAGTAGTTAATTATCTGTGTGCATCTATGTTAATCTGTGGTTCTAAATATCGTTATATGACTTTTGCAAGAAATATATTATGCGCAACCGCACCAGGCAAGAGAGAACACAGAGCAAAGACAAAATGAGCATGAGTTGAACTCTAAATTCTACATTCTGACTTCTGAGTTCTGAGTTCTTGGTCAGTACTTTAACACGAGGTAGACAAAGTAAAAATATGTCTCTCGCATCAGAAAATCAAACTGGCTTTTGAAACTGCGGTAGCGAGTGGTGGGTGTAGGGGATGGATAGGCATCCATTCCCAAGTCTTGTGCCATTAACACGGCTCGCTTCAGATGCAGGGGATCACTGACAATGAGAAACTTGGATTGATGAAACTTAGAAGCCACCTTCTGAGCATACTCCAGGTTTTGGTGAGTTGTGTGCGATTCTGTTTCGATGAGAATATTGCTTGGTTTTACCCCACGCGCCATTGCGTAGCGTTTGCCGACAACGGCTTCAGCGAGATGATCGTTTTTGCCAACGCCACCTGTGAAAATAATGCTGCGGACAATTCCTCTTTTGTAAAGGTTTATTGCGTGGTTAATTCTTTCTCTGAAAACTGGAGATGGTTCGTCTCCCCAAACTGCTGCTCCCAAAACTATTGCAGCATCAGCTTTGACAATACGGTTAGCGCTGCCGTAAAAGTATATTCTGAATGCTGTGATTGCGACTACCAGTAGGAGTGCAGACACAATCCCAAGTACAACCAAAGCTAGCCATTGTATTTTAGTTTGGTAACTGGGCATTGTTAATATCTCCGAATGTAAATTTACAACACTTCATCTCCGTTTTAACAACTTTATACAGCTTCTAACAACGTCCAAAAATAGCCATCTGGTGCAACGAAGGAGAAACTCATCTCCCCAAACTCGTTGGCAACTATGTGTGTATACTTTTGCACGGGACTAGCCTTAATGCGATCGCAGTACAGATCTAGTCCTCGTACCCGGTAAGTGTAAAGACAAACTCCCAAGGAACCTGGTTGCGCGGCTTCAAACTGGGAATTTAACTTGATAAAATCAGGAAAGCGAATGATGTAAAGTCTACCGGAACGCGCTGCAAACACGTTTGTTGTTGAAGATCTGGGGTCATCAAAGGCGGTGAGAGAAAACTTTTCCCCTGGTTGGAGGTCAAAAATCTCTCGACCTGCTAAAGAAGACTCGTAGCTTGTTTCTACATCGTCACGCACGCGTAGCAAACCCAAAACTTCGTCATAAAACTTTAGAGTTTCTTTGCTGTCATCCTGAATGACCATGCCCATATGCGTAAACTGGCTGGTCTTGAGGGTAGAATTTTTGTTGATGTTTCCGTAATGTGGCAGAGTATAACCAAATCTCTGAAAGAAAACCTGTCGCGTTAAGGGTTGCAAGAAAACCATTTCTCGCACACCGATCGCTGGTTCGATAAAGGGACGGTTTTTCTTTTCCTTGTTGTAAATAACTTCCCAGTGAGGGTGTGTATGTCTAATCGCCCAACCTGCTGCTTTTGCCTCCTCCACATGATTTAAGATGTTTAACACATCATCCGTTAAGGTCGTTGCCCAGCGATTTCCCTTCACTTTCATCGACCCCATCCCTAATCCCTCATTAGTAGGATTTTGCCAAATCATCAGACGAAGCAAACCATGATCTGTATACTGGTGGTAAAGGCGAATCGAACGTAAAGATGAATTGACTCCATATAATTGGTAAGCTGCGGCTTGTGATAATTCACCTACTTGACCAACGCGGTAGCCAAATAGTTCCCAATACTGAATAGCAGAAATTGGCTCTTTGACGCCAATACACACCTCGTAGATGCCTTCAATAGCCGTTTGTTGCCCCTGATTCATAGTTAGTTATTACATATCGTTCAAGTGCTTTTTTAGCAGTGTTCAGTTATCAGTTAGTTTCTTTGCTAAGGATTTTTGGAATTTCTCCACAAATCAATTTATTAGCTTAATATTGATTTTGCAAATGTAAATACAAATGATAATTATAACTGTTTACTGTTAACTCAATATTTTTATATTTTCTTAATAGAAAAATTTTTACAAAAAATGATCGCAAACGCAATTAAGTATAAAATTTTACAAAAAAATAGCAAGAATGAGTGTTGCTCTTTACTAAATAACAAGTAAGTGGTTGTAAAAATTTAGACTTGACAACTACGGTTTTTAACATTCTTTTTTTTTCATTGCCATACTCTTTATAGATTTTTGACCAATTTTGGAAACTACTCGCTTAATCTTGGATAGATTTAAAAAAAATTTCTACTATTCTAGATATACTGGATTTCTGGTAGCCAAAACTCAACTTCTTGTACTTTACGACTAGTTCAAGAACTTGGCAGTTAGAGATATTCAGGGTGACTCTCTATACAAATACAACTTAAAAGTGTGTTTTCATCAGATGTATAAAGATATTACCTTCTGCTGTTCAAGCGGGCGCAAAATTGCAGCGCGCATATTTAGAATGAGAAAATGTAGGGATCAACCACTGCAAAGGATATTTGAGCATAACACAGGCTGCTCTCGTTTTGGCACTACCACTATCCTACTTATCAAGAATTTATAAAATCAATACAGCAGGCATGAATGTCTCAAAAGGGGAGAATTTTAGATGAAAATTCTTTTGGTAGAAGATGATGAGTTTAATGCTTTATTGCTTGAAAAAGCACTCAAGGCATACAACTACCACATTGAGACTGCAAAAGATGGTCAAAGTGGGCTGGAGTTGGCAAAGATGTTTGAATATGACCTGCTTTTGCTAGATCTGATGCTTCCTAAGATCGATGGCATTAGCCTTTGTCGGCAACTCCGTCTAGAAGGTTATCATATGCCCATTCTGATGCTGACTGCAAATGATAGTATCAGCCTTCGCGTTACAGGTATGGAAGCGGGTGCGGATGATTACATAACCAAGCCTATTGATCTGTCAGAGTTAGTAGCTCGGATGAAAGCGTTACAGCGGCGGGCAAAGGTGATCTTACCTACAATATTGAGTTGGGAAAACTTGTCTCTAGACACCAATACAAGAGTTGTCACCTATAACGGCGAGAGTTTGCACCTCACCCCCAAAGAGCATAGTTTATTAGAGCTTTTCTTGCGAAATCCCAGCAGAATCTTCACTCGCAGTGCTTTGCTCGACAGCATTTGGTTATCCTCTGAATCTCCTGGAGAAGAAGCTGTGACAACCCAAATTAAAGGTCTGCGGCAAAAGTTAAAAGCAGTGGGAATGACCGAAGATTTGATTGAGACACTTTACGGATTGGGCTATCGGCTCCGAAAAGATGAAAACGCCACTAGTAGACAAGACTCAAAGAAGCAGAATAAGCGCAGAACCCTATCATCTACTGAGTTTTCGCAAAAGCGCGAAGCCAAAGCAGAAGTTATAGTTCTCGTCAAAAAGATGTGGGAAGAGTTTAAAGGGAGCCGTCTACAGGAACAGTTGCAGTTATTTGAGCAAGTGCTAGCACACTTATCCAGCGGAAACCCAGACAGCTATCTGCTTAAGCTAGCACACACAGAGGCTCACCGCTTAGCTGGTACTTTAGGCTGTTACGGCTTTCATGAAGGTTCAAAACTAGCACGGCAAATCGAAGCGTTGCTACAAAGTTTAATGAGTTGGCAGCAGTACCCAGTTTGGCAGTTGGAGAGATTGGAGAAATTAATAATATCACTGCAAAAAATATTGCAGCAGCAGCCATCTCAAACTGCTAGCCTTGCAACCTCTAAACTATCATTGCCGCGACTGCTGATCATTGATGATGACACCATCCTAACAGAACGAATCAAATTAGATGCCGCAGCTTGGGGCTTACAGGTAGACGTAGCTACAGACTTGACGACGGCAAAAAGCGTACTTGCCTCATACTCTCCCAATGTGATTTTACTAGACTTGACTTTTTCCAACTCACAGGAAAATGGTTTAAAGTTTTTATCAGAAATTACCCAGAATAATCCTAAAATACCTGTTGTAATTTTTACCGCATCAAATCAATTTCGTTGTCGGGTAGAAGCTGCTCGTCTGGGGGCACATACCTTTCTCCACAAAACTACGCCTGTGGATGAGGTGCTTTCTGTTGTCAGGAAATCACTGAATCAGTCTGCTGCTACTCATGAAGCTAAAATTATGGTTGTAGATGATGACCCCATTGTGCTAAATCATGCGAAATCGTTGCTTTTACCTTTAGGATTTCAAGTCACTACACTGCAACAGCCTCAACATTTTTGGAAGGAATTAGAAACTTTTAGCCCCGAGTTACTGATTTTAGACATTGAAATGCCAAATTTTAATGGCATTGAACTATGCCAAGTAGTCCGCACCGACAGCCGTTGGAGTTATTTACCCGTGCTGTTTCTCTCTGTCCATTCCGATGCAAAAATAGTGCGTCAAGTCTATGCGGCAGGAGCTGATGATTATCTGCGTAAGCCAATAGTGGAACAAGAACTGATAACCCGTATTCTTAATAGGCTAGATCGGACACAACTCAGACAAAAATTAGAAGGATCGCAGATTAAATAACGTGCAATTTATCTGGTTAAGATTGACCGAAGAAGACAAGGGAGATGGGCAGACACGGGAACGCGGAGAGTTTTGAATGATATAGTGGTTTTGTGTTAGGTGGGCATTGCTCACTTTTGTAGGCAATGCTGACCCGAAGATTTCTGGTTTAATGATAGAATCAGCAGTGTAAATAATTAAACGAATTTGATATTACAGGTAAAAACGGCTCAATTCTTGAAGGCGTTAAAAATTATTTTAAAAATTATTTTAGATGATTAGAAAAATTGCGTAATAAATAGTTTTAATTTCTAACATATAAGAAGCTTTAAGTTAGGAAAATTAACAAAAGTAAAAGAAATTGATGAATTGAAAGCAAATTGTAGTAATTATCATGTGTACAGTTAATGAAATAAGCAAGATTAGTCAGCACCTGAGCATGGCTTTGGAAGCAGCGAAAATGGTGATTTGGGAATGGGATTTGCTAACTAATTGTATCGTTTGGTCAAGCAGTCAAGAAGAATTATTTGGGTTGGCACCTGGAAGTTTTCCAGAAACTTACGAATCTGCTATAGCTCGTGTTGATCCAAGTGACCTAGAAGCTGTGACTTTATCTTTGAATCAGGCACGTGTTGAGCGGCATGATTATCATCAGGAACTACGGATTTTTGGGTCTGATGGTAGTATCCACTGGATTGAGGCAAAGGGAAGATTTTTTTATAACGATGAACGTCAAGCGGTGCGGATGGTGGGAACTGTAATGGAGATTAGCGATCGCAAAGCCAAAGAAGAACAACTGCGATTACTGGAATCTGTCGTCCTCCATACTAATGACTCAGTACTGATCACCGAGGCAGAACCCACTGAGCCAACCGATTCCCGGATTATCTACGCCAACCCCGCTTTCACCCAAATGACAGGTTATACCTTAGAGGAAGTCTTAGGCAAGACACCGTATATTCTCCAAGGTGAAAAAACAGACCCAGCGGCTGTAGATAAAATTCGCACAGCGCGGCAAAACTGCCAACCACTGCAGGTTGACTTGATTCAGCCTACTAAAGACGGCAGAGACTTGTGGATCGAACTCAATATTTTCCCGGTGCCGGATGAAACAGGTCGGGTGACTCATTGGGTATCAGTGGGGCGGGACATCAGCGAGCGTAAGCAGACAGAAGCTGCTTTGAAAGAAAGCGAGGAGCGGTTTCGCCAAATAGCAGAGAATATCCAAGATGTTTTCTGGATATTAGATCCTCAAAAGCGCCAAATAGTTTACATTAGCCCTGTCTATGAAAGAATTTGGGGGCGCAAGTGTGAAAGTTTGTACGCCACTCGAACGAATTGGATGAATAGCATACATCCTGATGACCGGGAAAGAGTGCAAGCGGTTCTTGGTGATAAAGTACACACAGAACTGTTTGAGCATGAGTATCGTATCGTGCGTCCAGATGGAACAGTGCGTTGGATTCGAGACCGAGGGTTTCCGGTTAAGGATGAGTTCGGACAAGTCCAGCGTATAACAGGGATAGCAGAGGACATCACACAGCAGAAGCTCTCAGAAGTTGCTTTGAGAGAAAGCGAGGAGCGATTTCGCCAAATAGCAGAGAACATCGAAGATGTTTTTTGGATATCAGATCCCACAAAGCCCCAGTTGCTCTACATCAGCCCGGCATACGAAAAAATTTGGGGGCGTTCTATAGAAAGCTTGTACGCCAGTAACATAAACCTTATTAATAGTACCCATCCGGATGACCGGGAAGCAGTGCTAGCGACTTTTGTTGAAAAAGCACATCTAGGAGTTTTTGAGCATGAGTATCGCATCGTGCGCCCAGATGGAACGGTGCGGTGGATTCGAGACCGAGGATTTCCGGTTAAGGATGAAGGGCAACTCAAGTACATTACAGGAATAGCACAAGATATCACTGAGCGGAAACTTGCTGAAGCTGCACTACAGCAACTTAATGAGGAGTTAGAAATCCGAATTAAACAGCGGACTCTTGAGCTAGAACGCTCTCAACTCATTCTGCAACAGCAGCTCAGACGAGAGCAGTTAATTAAAAGGCTCACGCAACAAATACGCCAGTCTCTCGACTTAGAAATAATCCTTAACACTGTTGTTACCGAAGTACAAAAATTGCTGGCATCTGACCGAGTTTTAGTCTACCAAATCCAGCCCGATGGTACTGGCAGTATCGTTGCCGAAGCTGTTGTGGGAGACTGGACAAAGATTTTACACCAGAAATTTCCCGAAGAGGCTTTCCCAAAACAATCCCAAAAACAGTATCTCAAAGGACGGATTGACACCATTACAAATCGTGATATTGAGGAAATATCACCCTGTTTTGCGGACTTTTTAGCAGAAATTCAAGTTAGGGCAGAACTGGTGGTTCCCATTATCCAACAAGATACCGTTTGGGGGCTGCTGATTGTTCACCAGTGCAGTGAACCGAGAGAATGGCAAACCAGGGAAATAGATTTGCTCAAGCAATTAAGTAGCCAAGTAGCGATCGCCATTCAACAATCAGAACTTTATCAGCAACTTAAGGAAGAACTGCGCGATCGCACCTCAGCAGAAGTCGCATTGCGGCAAAGCGAAGCCTTATTTCGTTCTCTGAGCGATTCTGCACCGATAGGCATTTTTAGATGTGACCCTCACGGGAAAGTTATCTATACTAATCCTTACTGTCAGGCAATTTGTGGCTATCCTTTTGAGGAAGCTTTGGGGGATGGCTGGATGCAGTTTATTCACCCCGAGGATCTACAAGTTATGTTGCATCAGTGCTTTGCATCAGTAGCAGCAAAACACGAATTCTACAGTGAGGTTCGTCATGTCCACGGGGATGGAACTATCCGGTTATGTCGGATTAAGACAGTTCCCATCTTTTCCGAGCCAACTGAGATCATAGGTTATGTTGGCGTATTAGAAGATATCACCCAAAGTCGGGCAATTGAGAAAATGAAAAAAGAATTTATCTCGATTGTCAGCCATGAACTACGAACTCCTCTTACTGCAATTCGCGGTTCTTTGGGATTACTCGCTGCTGGCGTACTCAAAGACCAACCGGACACTGCAAAACAAATGTTAGAAATTGCTGCCAAGGACACAGAACGTTTGGTACGTTTGGTGAATGATATTCTCGACTCAGAGCGCTTGGAAGCGAACAAAGTCTTTTTGGTAAAGCAATGGTGCGATGCTGCGACATTAATGCATCAGTCTGTAGAAAGCGTGCAATTTCTAGCGGCGCAAAACAACATCACGCTTTGTGTTGTGCCTTCCAAGGTGCAAGTATGGGCAGATTCAGACTGGATGATTCAAACTCTTGTTAATTTGCTGAGCAACGCAATTAAATTTTCGCCTTCAGAAAGTACGGTAACGCTGAGTGTCCAAGGGCTGCCAGACCACGTTTTATTTAAAGTTCAAGACCAAGGACGGGGCATTCCCCATGATCAGCTAGAAACTATTTTTAGACGGTTTCAACAGGTCGATGCGAGTGACTCCCGCCAAAAAGGAGGAACAGGTTTGGGTTTAGCTATCTGCCGTAGTATAGTACAACAGCATGGCGGCAGAATTTGGGCTGAGAGCGTGTTAGGACTCGGTACTGTTTTCTATTTTACTCTACCTCAACCGCTTGACAGCGAAGGCTGTTGAGAACCGTAGGTGTCGCAGAATCAAAATTGATGTACTAAGAGACACAAAATAAATAATAAGGAATAATACTAAAAAATCCTCATTATTTTCTTATTTTTTTTATTTATCTTCAAAAATATGTAATTTTGTCTTTTTTATTTCATTCTGCGCTGAATCGCTTATGCTTACTTAATTACAAAAAAATTATCATGTTCATGGGTTGGCTGCCCTTACGAAAATATAGCATTTTCAGCCAATCACAGAATTTCGTAAAAAGTGACAAAATGTGTTGTTTTGACTTGGCTGTGTTCCCAAATGGCTTGAAAGCTAAAACTGAACTATGTTAGCAAAGCGGATTTTGGTTATCGATGACGAAATAAACCTGTCTACTGTTATTAAGGTTTGTTTAGAACACATAGGGGGTTGGCAAGTGCTGATAGCTCAATCTGGTAGCGAAGGACTGGTATTAGCTGAAACTGAACTCCCTGATGCTATTCTACTAGATGTTATGATGCCGGATATGGACGGGTTGCTTCTGTTACATGCATTGCACATTAATCCGGTTACCCAAACAATTCCAGTGATTTTACTGACTGCTAAACCACAGCCTGTAAACTTGAATCAATCTGCACAGTTAAGCCTTGTAGGGGTTATTCCGAAACCTTTTGACCCTATAGAGTTGGCGGATCAGGTAGCCGAATTGCTGGGATGGGAATAAGCTTGCCTTAGTTTCATTCATATTATCCTCACACACACAAAATTCCAAGCACTACAACTTTTTGGCAATCCTCAGAATTTCCTCATTTTTTTTGCATAACTTCATAACAGAAGCATCAAAATCTTTCTAAACAGTTCAGAACTCTTAATTATTCTGAAAAAAAATTTATGGTTTGAATGCATTCGTAATTCTGACAGAAGCTTCGCATTCTAACAAATGAGATGTATATTTTTTGACTTTAATATATGCAGAAACAACAGACGATGGTAAAACCTGTTACTAAAAGAGTTTTATATATTGATGACGAACCGGATATGCAACTCATTGTGAAAACCTGTCTCCAGACTTTAGGAGGGTGGGAGGTAGAAGTCGCGAAATCAGGCACAGAGGGTTTAGTTAAAGCAGAGGAGTTGAAACCAGATGCGATCATTTTAGACGTGATTATGCCCGATATGGATGGTGTTGCTTGTTTGGAAAGACTAAAGTTAAATGCCAAGACTCAAGCAATACCAGTAGTTTTTTTAACGTCAAGGTGGAATATCACTGAACGGTATCAGTTTTCAGCGTTGGGTGCTGTGGGAGCGATCGCTAAACCATTTAACGCTTTGACTCTGGTTCCTGAGATTGCAAAATTTCTTGGTTGGAACCAAGAAGAATCTAATGCACTCAACTAAAAAACTTTCCACATTTTTTGTCATACAAAATGAGTTGATTTACATATTCAAGATTTTTTAAATATCTAAGTATTACTGTAAGCTCTATTTAAGAATTACATTAAAATTCTTGCAAAACTCCATGATGGAGTGGATATGAAACAGCACGCTGTAGCAGATAAACGCAGATGAAAATAGACATTTTTGACTTATACAAGAGGTCTATTCTTCAGCATTGGTTAATAGTTCAACGGAATTAAATCTGGATTTTTGAGCAACAATATAATTTTTAATTCATAATTGGCATTTTAATGACGAGTTAATAATTAATAATTCTTCAGTCATATTGATTATGTAATAAACGAAACAACTATATTCTTGAAATTAAGGGAAGAGTATGGCTTTGCTTGAAAAAATTCTTATTGTAGACGATTCTCTTAGCCAATTAGATCTCATGTGTCATTATCTTAGAGATAGTGTTTACCGGATTATTAAAGTAACTAGCGCTCAACAAGCTTTGAAAATCGCCTTACAAGAAGAACTTGACTTGATAATTACTGATGTCGTTATGCCTGAAATGAGTGGGTTTGAGTTGTGCCGTTTCCTGAAAAAGAATCCAGCAACTCAAAAAGTGCCAATTGTGATTTGCAGTTCCAAAAATCAGAAAGTTGACCGTTTGTGGGGTATGAAGCAAGGCGCTGTCGCCTATGTCTCTAAACCCTTTACGCGCGAAGAGTTGCTAGGTGCTATTGAATCAGTGGCAGTATCAATGTAAAGTTTTAGTGTAAAGATTTTTCTCTTATTGTGACAGAAAGAGAGTGTACAAAAGAATTAGTTTCTGATAGTATTTAATTTGCTAAGCTAGAATAGATACTTAGTTTATTTCCCTATTAATGTTAATGCCACGGAAATAACTTAATTTTATTAGTGTGATAGTTAAAGGCTATTGTTTAGTATTGGTTCTCATTTAGGAACTTGCATCTACCACAGGAAATTCTCAAACGTTACTCATTCAAGCACAAGGCTCTTGAGGATTGGTAGATGGTTAAAATGATTGACAAAGATACAAAATATGCTAAAGGCGAAAATGAAGAGATCGAACAGGGTTTATTCATAACATCGTTACAGCAAAATACTGTCATACAGCCTAAGATTGACTTTCATAATTCCCATAATTCCCGCCGCAGTCGTATGATTTCTTGGGTCAGGCGGACAAGCTTACGTACTAAAGCGATAGCGTTTATCTTTCTTATTGGTACTCTGCCAGTCTTTGGAATTGGAGCAATCACCTATTATTTGGTAAACCAATCAACGACTAAGGAAATTGTTAACAACAAGCAAGATAGAGCCTCTTTGTTGGCAAATAATATCAGCAGTTTCATGCAGAGACGGTATGGAGATATTCAAATACTGTCTAAACTGACATTCCTGCAAAATCGCCAATTGAGGGGAGTGATCAGCCGCGAACAGATGCAAGCACGGCTGAGGAACTATTTAGATATTGAAGACAGCTATGAAAGCATTGCCGTTTTTGATATCAATGGTAATCTGGTTGCAGATTCAGCAGGAGAATCTATTCCTAACCAAAAAAACGAACAGTATTTCCAAGAAACACTCAAAACTAACACGCCCTATATTAGCCAGCCGAAAGCCACAAAAAGCGTAGACCAATCTAAAATTTACATGGCTGCGCCTGTTAAAGATAGTGACACGGGTGAAACAATTTATATTGTTCGGACAGTCATACCCGTGAAATCTTTAGAAAAGGTAGTCCTGAACCCGCAAATTAGTCAAGATGATTACGATGTTGTAGATAGTTCTGGAAAAATATTCATATCTACGACAGGGAGCAAAACGGGTTTAGATGCAAAAAAAGAAATTCCTAAGTGGAAAGAAATACAAGCAAAGAAGCAAATAACGACTCAAATATTATTTAACAAAAAGGACAATGCTGAAAAACTAGTGACCTATGCGCCCTGGCAAAAAGTAGAAGGGTTGCCAGATTTAAAATGGACATTACTTTTGAGTCTAGATACAGCAACTGCATTTGCAACGCAGCAAGAATTATTACTGGCATTGCAGATAGGGACGCTAATAACGGCATTGCTAGTTGGTAGCATCGCGACAATTATAGTCACTCGTGTGATCAAGCCAATTGAAGCTGCTATTATGGCAGTACAAAAATTGGGTAAAGGTAATCTTGATACCCGAATTGCGATCAAAGGCGAAGACGAAGTTGGAATCTTGGCTTCTCAGATCAACCAAATGGCAGACCAACTGCAAGGCTTCCTACACAAACAAACCGCCGAAGCTGAGCAATTAAAATTCTTGACAAACATCTTGCTCTCAATTCGCTCCTCTCTCAATTCTGAAGAATTGTTCAACATTACAGTCACAGAAGCAAAACTTGCCCTCAAAGCGGATCGAGTCGTGATTTATCGCTTCAGTGCTAATGGAGGTGGACAAGTTATAGCTGAATCAGTAAATCCTGGTTTGCCTGTGGCTTTTGGGGAGATGATTGAAGATGGCTGTATTAATAATGACATCATAGAGGGTTACAGAAATGGTCGGGTGATGGCTGTGAACAACATCAGTGAAGCAGGCTTTTCTCCCGAACATCAGAAGTTGATGGAAAAATTGCAAGTCAAGGCGAACTTGGTCACGCCAATTTTACAAGATAACCAAGTCTTCGGCTTTTTGATTGCTCATCATTGTCAAGAAATTCATGCTTGGCAGCCCTATGAAATTAATTTCTTGCGGCAGTTGGGACTTCAAGTCGGGCTAACCTTGGAACGTGTCAGTTTATTGGAGGTGACACAGACACTCAAAGACCTTGCTATCCACTTGTCTAAAACTCATAACTCGCAAGATATCTACAATTTGGCGGTTCAAAGCATCCGCAAAGCCTTGAAGGTGGAGCGAGCAGTCGTTTACAAAATAGACGAAAATTTGCACGGAAGCGTGATTGCAGAATCAGTCGTTGCGGGTTGGTCAACTTCTCTTGGGGCAGAAATTTACGACCCATGTTTGAAAGATTATGTTGATAAGTATCAGCAAGGTCGTGTTGTCGCCATTAACGATATTTACCAAGCTAATTTGAGCGAGTGTTACATCAACCAATTAGAACCGTTTGCAGTCAAAGCAAATTTGGTTACACCGATCCTGATAGGTGACAAACTGCTCGGCTTGTTAATTGCCCATCAGTGTTCCCAACCTCGTATATGGCAACAGTCGGAAATCGATTTGTTCGAGCAATTTGCCAGAATTGTGGGACTGGCTTTAGAGCGAGCCAATTTTTTAGACCAAGCCGAAGAAGGACGCGAAGAAGCAGAAAAAGCTTCTCAACTGCAACGTCAGCAGAAAGAAAGACTGCAACTGCAACTGCTAAGATTGATAGACCATCTGGAAGGAGCATCTCAAGGAGACCTGACAGTGCGTGCGGAAGTCACCGCTGGAGAAATTGGCACTGTCGCTGACTTTTTCAACTCCTTATTGGAAAGTTGGCAGGAGATTGTTACCCAAGTCAAACTAACCGCGACTCAGGTAAATAATGCAATTGCAGACAACTCAGGATCGATGGGTGATTTGGCAATTGAAGCACTCAAACAAGCAGAGGAAATTAGCCATACCCTGGATGCTGTTGACCAAATGAGGCAATCGATTAAAGCCGTAGCAAAAAATGCGAAGCAAGCCGAAGAAGTTGCCCGTACAGCATATCACGCCGCCGAAACGGGAAGCTCAGCGATAGACCTGACAGTAGAAAATATTATGGGTTTGCGCGAAACCGTTGGGGAAACGGGGAAAAAAGTCAAGCGTCTTGGAGAATCTT
Organism: Kalymmatonema hyalinum WJT4-NPBG1; assembly: GCA_019359075.1. Classification (GTDB taxonomy): domain Bacteria; phylum Cyanobacteriota; class Cyanobacteriia; order Cyanobacteriales; family Nostocaceae; genus Kalymmatonema; species Kalymmatonema hyalinum. The sequence goes on along the minus strand of JAHHIB010000013.1, from coordinate 43,741 downwards.
CGCAACAAATTTCGCATGTGGTGGCATTGATTAAGCAACTTGCCATGCAAACCAACTTGTTAGCCATCAACACGGGTATTGAAGCGGCGCGTGCTGGTGAAGAAGCTCAGGGTTTTGCGGTGATTGCGGAAGAAGTTGCCGTACTAGCCGCTCAAAGTAGCGAAGCCACTTCGGAAATTGAAGAAATTGTTGCCAATATCCAACGGGAAACTAGCGAAGTTGTCAGGGCTATGGAGTTGGGAACCACGCAGGTTGTTGAAGGGACGCGTCTGGTTCAAAATAGTAAGTACAGTTTCAACCACATTCTTGAAGTCTGTCGCCAAATTGACCAATTGGTGCAGTCAATTTCTCAGGCTACAGTATCTCAGGTGGAAATCTCCCAAGAGGTTTCTATTCTTATGCAAGATATCGCCCAAATATCTGAAATGACCAGCAATTCATCTCATCAAGTTTCCACATCTCTCCAAGAAACAGTGGAGATTTCCCAGCAATTGCAAGAGAGTGTGCGGACATTTAAGGTGAATTAGATGGGGCGAGGGGTATGAAAGTCAAAAGTCAAAAGTCAAAAATCAAAAGTCAAAAATCTTTTTTACTTTTTACTTTTCTACAACCCTCAAATCCTGTAGTACAGCAGAAGCTGATTGATAGCGATCGCTAAAGTGGTAACGCACCATCTTATCTAAAATCTCCGCCAACTCCTCGCTCACTTGCGCCCATTGACGCCACATTACAGTACCAGTATCATTATTTGGCTGGAGTTCGTGAGGTGACAATCCAGTAACTGCCTGAATGCCAATCATCCCCAAAGCATAAATATCACTCGACAAGCGGGGATGACCGGCAAACTGTTCTGGTGGTGCGTAACCTCGCGTCCCAATAGCTACTGTCGCTAATTCAGTTTCCTCCTGGTTGAGTGGTTGCATCATCTTAACTGCACCAAAATCAATCAGTACTAATTGATTATCTGTAGGACGCCTGATAATGTTAGTTGGTTTAATATCTCGATGAATCACACGACGCTCGTGAACAAAGGCAAGAACTTCTAAAATCCCTTTAAGCATATCGATAACAAACAGTTCATTTTGCACCCCCCGCACAGGTGGTAATTCCTCACTTAAAGTATGTCCCTCAATATATTCTTGTACTAAATAAAATTCATTATTGTCTTCAAAATATGCTAAGAGTTGTGGAATTTGATCATGTTTTCCCAAAGCCTCTAAAATTTCGGCTTCGGTATCAAACAATCTTCTTGCAACTTGCAAAAATCTTGTATCCCGGCGGGCGGGCATCAGTTGTTTAACGACACAGATAGGATTGCCTGGGCGCTGGGTATCTTCTGCTAAATAAGTGCAACCAAATCCACCTGAACCAAGAACTTTATTAATTTTGTAGCGTCCGCTTAAGACGGTATCACCAGTTGTTTTTTCTAAAGTATCAATTTTTGATGAACTGTGAAGATGTTTGTCTTTAATTGCTGTACTTTCTTTTAACAGTGTATTTAACTGCTCTATTGCCTCTTGTTGTTTTTCTACTTGCACAACGATGATTTTTGTTTGCTGCTGAGTTCGGTATGTAGTGTAAGCCATCACACTAACTCCACTTAGTACCAATGCTATAGCAGGCGGTATCAAGGGCACCCACCCTGCTTGCAGAAACAACAGAGCGCAAATCACCACCAAGCCACTTAAAGTTACACCTTCTACAACAACCAGCAATAAAGGATGTCGCAGACGCCACGCTAAAGCAGCACCTAACAGCGACCAAACCCAAACCCATACAACTTCACCCGAGTCAGAAAAGTACCAAATGACACGACGACCATCCAAAACTGTGCTGAGCATCTGACTGGCTATCTGTGCATGAATCAAGACAGCAGGCATTCTTGCAGGTTGGTTTGGCAGAGCATTATATGGTGTATAGAAGCCAGGATGAAGGCTAGGAGACTTAGTACCAATAATAACGAGACGGTCTTTTATCCAGTTAGGATTTATATTGCCGTTCAGGGCTTGTGAGAAAGTGACTTCTTGGGCTAGGCTATCTGGATGGCGATAATTCAACATGATTTGGTAGCCGCCATCATCCATGCTTTTATAACTACCTGCATTGCTGTCAAGAACTTTAAAACTGGCTTTTACCTTTTGTGAATGAGTATCAACCAGCTTGAAATTATTTTCATCACTGAAATCAGGTTCAATACCTTGTTTTTCTAAATATTTAATTGCTAGTATTGCCGCAAACGAGAAGTTCGCTGTACATTTCTTGTCTTCTGGGGAATTAGCAAACAACAAACTGCGGCGAACCATGCCATCTTCATCAGATATCAAGTCGGTAAATCCGACATTATCTATAGGAAAATTCGATGGTGGTGCAATTTCCGGTAAGCCGATGCTGCTGAATGCACACGTACTCAAAATGTTATCTCGACGCTTTAAAGAAGCCCCCAGATTCGTCTGTTCTGGTCTATATATATTTATACCAATGACACGCGGTTGATAGGACTCTAATTTCGCCAACAACTCGTTCATTTTACTGTCTGACACAGGCCATCTGTATTGCCGAAGATCATCTTCAGTAACAGTCACCAGCAAAATACGGGGATCAGGTGCTTCAGTAGGACGTAACCGTAACATCTGGTCATATGCTCTTAACTCCCAAGACTGCAACCATTTCAGTTCTCGTACTCCCAATACTAAGGCAGTGACACCCAAACTGGTGACAAGAACAGTTTGCAACCAGCCTTTGGGAGCATTGTTGTGATCAGAAATACGTTCTTTGGGAGCCTCAGTTAAACCAAGTTCCTCAGGCTTGCGTTCAACAAGCATAGAGCGAAACCGATGGAACATCTGCAAAGGAGATCGGGAAGCTCGAACAGCCAAGCGAGCATCCCCATCTTTTGCCCATGAGGCACGCAGTTTTTGTAATAATCCTGTAATCACGGAGATGCGCCACTAGCCAGAATGTGGTAGACTTTTCAAACCTGGAACTCAAGTTCCAGACTACAGACTAGAGAAAATTGAGATTATCCCAGGTATTTATCACTCTAGCAATTTAATTGCTAGAAAGAACTGCCTACACCGCCACACGAATAATTTATCTGTGGTGCGTAGGAGAGAGAAATGGAAGCAAGATCCCCGACTTCTTAAAGAAGTCGGGGATCTAAAGGAATTGATTTTCATAAGAAAAGCTTATTTATTCCAGCGGATAATTTTCATCTGGAGAAGCTGACCATTCCCACATGGAACCAGCATAATTTCTCACATCAGAAAAACCCAAGTTAATAAGAACAGCGACAAAAAAAGCCGAGCGAATTCCACCAGTACAATAAGTAACAGTAGCAGTGTCGTGCTGAATTCCTAATGTTTCTAATTGGGCAATAATTTCTTCAGGCTGTAGTAAATTTCCCTTCCTATCCATTAAATCTTTAAAGTAGAAATGCACCGCACCAGGGATATGTCCCCCTCGCTGTTCACCATAGGGAGTTTCTCCAGCATATTCTCGCTTTTGCCGAGTATCAATGACAGCCAACTTGTTTTCTGAAAGATTGGCTTGCAGTTCATCAAGATGAATTTCCCATAAAGCAGTGCGGTTGACAACAAAATCTCCTATTTCTAGCGGTTGATTAAGTCCGCGAGTCGTCGGAACACCTGCTTTAACTAATGCATTGTACCCACCATCAACAAAGGCTGCACTTTGGTGCCCTAAAGTGCGTAACATCCAAACAATGCGCCCTTCTTCGCCAAAATTGTCAGGCGGATTGCCAATAACAATCACAGGTTTAGAGTTAAAAATACCAACTTGACGTAGTTTTTGTTCTAAAATCTTTGCATCTGCAAGGAGTGTTCCCCGATAGGGTTTTTGGTTATTTGAAAATTGCTGCCAAGTAACGTGAACAGCACCAGGAATATGTGAAATCAACCACGCCAACTTGTTGCGAGTGTCAAGAATTGTCGCCCCTTGAGATATCAATTGCTTGGCTTCGTCTGCGTTAACTATCCATTGCATATTTTTTTAAGCAATGACTATAAGTTTTGGCTTGTCCAATAAAGCCCAGGAAGAACGGCTTCCACTTGTACCACAGCTTTTAGTTTACCAATCTTAGAGGACGCCCAGAGGAGCATTCACCAGTTAAACTATACTTACCTGCCACCTCAACCATTCCTAATGACCAGCTGCTATGTCTTTCGCTCCAGATTTACAAAATTCGGAAGACACTATGGAAGATGTTATCTTTCCACCTACTGACTTATATAGTGACGAACCGCCTTTAGAAACAGATCTACATCGGTTACAAATAACGCTGCTCATTCAATGTTTGGAATGGGTGTGGCGCGTTAGCGAAGCTCCTCTGTTCGCGCAGCGTGTCCGAAGGACATAGGAGGCTCGCAACAACTTCTACGCTTCTGGGAACCTAACGATTTACTACAGTCCTCGTCAGCGCAAATCTGAACAATTCAGAGGTCCCGACTTTTTTGTTGTCCTGGATACTGAACGCAAACCCCGTAAAAGCTGGGTAGTTTGGGAAGAGGATGGCAAATATCCAAATGTGATTGTGGAAATTCTTTCTTCTGCAACAGCTGACACCGACCGAGGTTTAAAAAAGCAAATCTACCAGGATATCTGGCGTACGCCAAATTACTTCTGGTTTGATCCGGACACATTGGAGTTCAAAGGTTTTGAGCTGGTAGGTGGTCGTTACCAAGAACTTCAGCCTAACGAAGCTGGCTGGTTGTGGAGTCCGCAGTTGGAGCTATATTTGGGAGTTTATAATTCTAAGCTGCGTTTCTTTACCCCCCAAGGAGAACTCATACCCACACCAGAAGAAGTAGCACAGCAAGAGCGGCTACAGCGCGAACAAGTGCAACAGCACCTTTCAGAAATGGAGGCGTTACTGGCTCGCTATCGGGAACGGTTTGGTGAGTTACCAGAGAACCACTCTTAACTACTGTTAAAGTACCTGTGTTGTTAACAAACCTGAAACGGCGAAACAATCATGGCAATTTATCTGGACTCGGCAATTCTATCTGAAGCTGAAATTGCTAGTAAAATGGGCTGGGTAAAAGGCATTACCACGAATCCCACACTTTTAGCTAAAAGCGATGAGCCACCGGAAACTACGCTGAAAAAATTGGCACCGTTAACCTCAGGGCCACTATTCTACCAGCTCATGGCGTCTGATTTTGAGGGGATGGTGGCGGAAGGGAGGAAAGCTTTTGAGATTATTGGCAAACAAACGGTGTTGAAAATTCCAGCAACACCAGTTGGGTTTGCAGTGGTGGCGAGTCTGTCGCCGGAGATAACTTGTTCAGTGACGGCGATTTACAGTGCAGCACAGGCAGCAGTGGCACGGGAGGCGGGTGCTAAAATTGCGATCGCTTATGTCAATCGTGCTACCCGGTTGTTAGGTGATGGAATTGCCTTGGTACGGGATATGGCTAGCATACTTGCGCTCAGTGATACTGAAATTCTAGCAGCTAGTATCAAATCCCCTGAAGAAGCCGCAGCATCTCTACAAGCTGGAGCGCATCATCTCACTTTACCTTTGCCAATGTTACGAGCCATGACTACTCATGAATTTTCAGGCAAAACCGTGGAAGAATTCGCCAAAAACGGCATTGGTTTAAAGATTTAATGCTTTACTCAGGATAATAAAAAAGCCTGGCTGCATGATAGCTACCAGGCTGATATTTAAGTCATAGACTAATGAGGAAGAAATCTATACTGCACTGTTGACATTTACAACAATTTAGTGAGCAGCTTGTTCGAGATTAACTTTGACGACTGTGTTTTTCGCTTCTTCCTTCTTAGGCAATGTCAGATTCAAAATACCGTCTTTGTATTCTGCGGTGACTTTGGTGTTTTGAATGTGAGTAGGTAAAGGAATGACGCGTTGAAATTTCCCATAGTGGAATTCACTGCGCGTATAGCCTTTTTCTTCAGTTTTGGTTTCAGACTTCCGCTCACCACTGATAGAAACGGCATTTTCTGTTACTTGAATATCGATGTCTTTGGCTTCCAATCCTGGAACTTCTAACTTTAGATGGATAGCATCATCTGCTTCAGTTAGTTCAGCCGCAGGAAATCTTGTCAAGCCTTCCCAATTTGTCGGCGCTAGAGTTTCATCAAATAAGCGGTTGAGTTGATTGCTGAGAGCGTTAAATTCTTGCCTGGGGTTCCAACGACTTAACATATATAGTTCTCCCTCTTATCAAGAAAATCGTTGATTTCATCAAGTCAGGAATCAATTCCTTCCTTTGATTCTCATATTATTGCCAGATAAAAAGACTGTTGGTTCGGTTGTTCTCACCCAATAAATCTTAATGACCGACCATAAAATTAGACATAATATTAGACATAATATAAGTCGCTCAATCAGGGGTATTGCCCGCTCTACTACCACAAGGTAAACTAAATCCTATGTTTCCAAGTTTCTTACCAACTACAATTGGGGCTCTCACAGAATCCACCTCGATCGCTCTTGCTCAGAGCATTGAGCAGATAGCTCTAGCCACTCCCTTGACTACACAACCAATCACCACAACCTATGTGCGTCAAGGTAGTGGGGGTACACCTTTGCTGTTGATTCACGGCTTTGACGGTTCTGTGTTAGAGTTTCGCCGTCTTGTCCCTCTACTTGCGGTACAAAATGAGACATGGGCAGTGGATTTATTGGGTTTTGGGTTCACAGACAGACCAGAGGGAGTCAAGTTTAGCCCCAGTGCAATTAAAACCCATCTCTATTATTTCTGGAAAACCCTGATTAACAAACCTGTCATTTTAGTGGGCGCTTCGATGGGAGGTGCAGCGGCGATTGATTTCACCCTCACGTACCCAGAAGTCGTGCAAAAGCTGGTGTTAATTGATAGTGCAGGTTTGGCGAGTGGTTCGCCGTTAGGCAAATTGATGGTTCCACCTTTGGATTATTGGGCAACTCAGTTTTTGCGTAATCCTTACGTTCGCGCAAGTATTTCCCGCACTGCTTACAAAAACAGGGAGTTAGCATCACTTGATGCCCAATTATGTGCAGCATTGCACCTAGAATGCGTAGACTGGCATAAAGCTTTGATTGCTTTTACCAAAAGTGGTGGTTACAGTGCTTTTAGATTTAAGAAACTAGCAGAAATTCTGCAACCAACGCTTATTTTGTGGGGTGATTCTGACAGGATTTTAGGTATCACGGATGCCAACAGGTTCAAGCTGGCGATTCCAAATAGTAAACTTATCTGGATTAAAGATTGCGGTCATGTGCCTCATTTGGAACAGCCACAAATCACTGCACAGCGTATTTTAGAGTTTGGATAAGACAAAAGTTGTACATCACCTGAATGTCTTAATGCTGCTAGAAATTCGAGATAGGTTTTGACAAAAGCTAATAATTGCTCGGATATGCAGTTTCAATTCCACCCATTGACGAGAAAAGAAGCCACCGAACTCATCTCATGGCGATATGATAGACCATTAGACATTTACAACATTGAGGTCGATACTAATGGTCTCCAAAACACGGTTGATTTTTTCGTAGATCCAGAAAATTCCTACTTCGCGATTTCCTCTAATTTGCATGAATTCACGGCATTCTGCTGTTTTGGGGCTGACGCTCAAGTTCCAGGTGGTGACTATTCGCTCGATGCGCTTGATATCGGACTTGGAATTCGTCCAGAACTGACTGGTCAGGGTCTTGGATCTCCCATAGCGATCGCTACAATCGATTATGCCAGACAGTCGTTTTCTCCTCAACGTCTTCGCGTCACAATTGCAGCGTTCAATTTTAGAGCCTTGAAAGTCTGGCAAAACCTGGCATTTGTGCCTGTCCAGAGGTTTCGCAACCAAAACGGGGGCAATGAGTACCTTGTTTTCATACGTAATACGTAAGTTCAAACATGAAAACTGACTACCCTTCAGATCCCCGACTTCTTAGAGAAGTCGGGGATCTTGTTTTGGGATCTTGTTTTTCACGAATCATTTAGGATTGCTATATATAGTGCGTTAACGCATAGAACGCACCATACTATTGTGATTTTTAATTCCTTAATCAAGCAACCACATTGGTGAAGAATTGTCAACAGACTCTTCAGGCTTCTTCATAGGCTGTCTTTCTGGTAGGTGGTATGATTTTTTATAGCTGAGTGAGCTTTTTATTGATTGTGACGATTGAGTGTTGTCCTTTCTCGGTTGTAATGATTGAGTGTTGTCCTTTCTCGGTTGTAATGATTGAGTGTTGTCCTTTCTCGGTTGTAATGATTGAGTGTTGTCCTTTCTCGGTTGTAATGATTGAGTGTTGTCCTTTCTCGGTTGTAATGATTGAGTGTTTTCTTTTCTCGGTTGTAATGATTGAGTGTTTTCTTTTTTGGCTTCTAATGTACTGATTGTTTCTGTCAGCTTGGAATTAGCGTCTGCTAGATGGACGGCTGCCTGTTTTGCGTCTTTCAGATCGCTTTTCAGCTTTGCTGCTAATTCTTTTTGTTCTGATAATGCTGATTGCAAATCAATAATTTGCTGCTGAAAAGAAACTTCTTTTTGCTGTGCTTTGTCCAAAGCTTCTTTCAACTCTTTGGCAAGAGAAGCTTCTTTTTGGTGTGTTTTTTCAAAAGTTTCTTTCCACTCTTTGACAAGAGAGGTTTCTTTTTGCTGTGCTTTTTCTAAAGCTTCTTTCAACTCTTTGACAGTTGCTTCTAAGTCGGCTTTTGTTGGGGTTGTACGCCGAGACGTTGTTGTCTCAGCAGCTTGTAGTGGTTCCTCTAATTGAGCAGAATCCTCTTCTTCCCCGGTATCATTATCCGAGGAGGTGGAGGGACTATCATCAGAGATAGCAACAACATCGATAGTAGGTTCACCTTCTGGTGGTGAAAATTTTTGTGCTTCTTCTTGTAATAAGTCAGAAAGACGTTTCTTAGCCATTATTCCCTCCAATCACGCTTTAGTTCTTCAGCTACGCGGCGGTAGTCTGACTCCGCCTCCCGTGCGTTCTTTCCTCGCCCTTGGGTAATTGGAACACCCTCAAGTGCAGCTCGTTCATGCGCTTTATAGGCGCGGATGAAGGCTTTACAAGCAGGAATTCCCATTTCCATAAGAGTATTTTGAGCTTCCAGCACTTCCCCCAAACTCCGCGTATCCACTTTAGTAAGCAGAACCCGATGAGGTTTCCCCACGGGAATGACTGCTTGCTGGACTGTCTCGATCAGGATAGCCAAATCCATTGGTGCACATGGTGTGGGCAAAACCAGATAATCTGCTCCAGCAACTACCGCCGCTAATGCTTCAGAGCGCAGCGCCGGAGGCGTATCTACTACTACTAAATCGTAACCTGTTATCCTTCGTAAATGACCTAAAAGTTTGGGGTCAGTTGATTGTGATAAATCAAATTTCATAGTGTTCTGACTGCGCCCAAACCACCAACTGGCAGAACCCTGAATATCTGCGTCGATTAAAAGAACCTTTTTTTTCTCTGCAAAAGTTGCAGCCAGATTGACTGCGGTCGTTGTTTTACCGACGCCTCCCTTACCGTTGAGGATAGCGATGATTTTTGGCACTGTTTGCTTCCGACGCTGCTTTCAAAGAATATACCTCTTTATTTGCCTTTATTTGCCACTCCCTAGATAGGAATGGGGAATGGAAAATAGCAAATCAGGGAATACTTTTACATCCTGACACCCCCCACACCCTTTCCTGAAAAGGTCACAATAGAATCGATAAGCGCTCAACGCTACAAGTATCATAAATATTTATGAAACCAACTAACAATCTGCCTGATGGACCCAATATGCCCATTTTCCTGCGGCGGATGAAATTTATTTTTCAGCCGTTGGAATATGTGGAAGGTTTTGCCAAAATTTATGGTGACAGCTTCGCCCTCTCGGGTGGCAATGATTCCCAAATGGTGTATTTTAGCCACCCCCAAGCACTGCAACAGATATTTAGTGCTGATTCGGGCCAGTTGGAAGTTGGCAGGGGAAATAGGATTTTAAAATTTATGCTGGGGAGCAATTCTCTGCTTTTACTCGAAGGCGATTCCCACCAGCGCCAACGTCAATTATTAACCCCTCCCTTTCATGGCGACAGAATGCGGGCTTACGGTGAGACTATAGGCGAAATCACACAGCAAGTCACCGACGAGTGGAAGGTTGGCAAGCCGTTTCATATCCGTGGGCCAATGCAAGAAATCACCTTGCGCGTCATCTTGCGGGTGGTGTTTGGCTTAGATGAAGGACCCCATTTGGAAAAAATTCGACAACTGTTGAGTTCACTGCTGGACTCTATGGGTTCCCCCCTCACGTCTTTTGGCTTATTTTTTCCATTTGTGCAAAAAGATTTGGGCGCGTGGAGTCCGTGGGGTCGAATGCTACGCCTAGTGCAACAAATCGATGAAATGATTTATGCGCTGATTCGGGAACGTAGAACCCAATCTGAGCAAAATCGGCAAGATATCCTCAGTTTGATGATGTCTGCTCGTTATGACGATGGTCAAGGGATGACTGATGAAGAGTTACGCGATGAGTTAATGACGCTGCTGACAGCGGGACATGAAACGACGGCTTCAGCATTGACATGGGCGTTTTACTGGGTTGACCATTTGCCAGAGGTGCGCGACAAGTTGCTGAGGGAACTAAACACCCTTGGTGACAACCCAGATCCGAGTACTGTTGCCAAATTGCCTTACCTAACAGCAGTCTGCCAAGAAACCCTGCGGATATACCCGATTGCGATGAATGGTTTCCCTCGGATTGTGCGATCGCCTATTGAAATTCAAGGGTACACACTGCCAGTGGGCACAGCGATCATCCCCAGTATCTACTTAGCGCACCACAGAGAAGAAACTTACCCACAACCAAAGCAGTTTAAACCAGAACGCTTTTTGGAGCGGCAATTTTCCCCATATGAGTATTTGCCCTTTGGTGGCGGAAATCGTCGCTGTATTGGGCTTGCCTTTGCCCAGTATGAAATGAAACTCGTTTTGGCAACCATTCTATCGCGATTTCAAGTCTCCCTGGTCAACAAGCGTCCCCTGCGTCCTGTGCGCCGTGGTCTTACCTTGGCATTACCAGCAGGCATACAGACGGTTGCAACGCCTGTAGAGAAGCGTGCAAATACTCCTGTGCTTGTTTAGGCGATTAGGGTGGGCGATGCCCACTCTAATCTTCCCAATTTGCTAAGAAAGAGGACTGGAAAAATGACCCTTGGTACACCTAGCACTAACCCTTATATCGAGTTACTCACATCTTTTCCTCCTCGTCCAATCACTTCAGAGGAGGAATTGATTGCTACGAATAAAGTCATTGATTCACTTATCGATAAAGGCGAATTAACACCAGATGAACAAGACTATCTCAATGCCTTAGGTACTCTCGTTCACGACTATGAAGAGAAGCATAAGTCGATACCTGATATTCATGGTATAGAACTACTCAAACCTTTGATAGCTGAGCTTGGTTTGCGACAAAAAGATTTAGTTTCCATCTTCAAAAGTGAATCTATAGTATCTGAAGTTATGAGCGGTAAACGCAATTTAACAGTGAACCATATTCGCCAATTGGCAGAGTTTTTTCACATTTCGCCTGCTGCATTTTTTGAGTCACAATGAGAGAGAAAATTTTACAAACAATTATCGCTGCATTACAACCCAAAGATTTTGTTTTAGCTTTATGGCAGGGAGGTTCAGCAGCGCATGGGTATACAGATGAATGGTCTGATATCGATATTGTAGTGATTGTTGAGGACAATTTTGTTCAACAAACCTTTGATATCGTTGAAGAAGCTTTGCAAACAATTTCTGATATTAGCTTTAAGTATAGAGTTCCTGAACCAACATGGCATGGTCACTCACAATGCTTTTATCAGCTAGCAGGAGTGAGTCCTTTTTTGGCAATTGATTTTGCTGTGATGAAGCGCAGTAGTCGTAATGATTTTTTAGAGGTAGAACGACACGGAAATGCAGCGATCGCCTTTGATAAAGCTAATCTGGTTGTGCCAACACATTTAAATCAAAAAGAGCATTTTTCCAAAATGGAAGAAAGATTTCAGCACTTACAAATGCTCTATAATTTTAAACAAATATTTGTCAAAAAAGAAATAAATCGTGGGCATTTGGCGCAGGCAATTGTCAACTATCAATCCCACACTCTGTCACCCTTGGTTGAACTACTGGGAATGATATACCGTCCCTACCGATACGATTTTATGAATCTGAAATATTTTTACCGAGATTTTCCGCCTGAGGTTGTAGCGCGTGTGGAACAGCTTTATTGTGTGACGGATTTGGCTGATTTGGCAAAGAAACAACAACTTGCAGAGGAAATGTTTGCTGAAATTTTGCCGCGTGTGGAACAGGTGCTTCAGGGATAGAAATGATATTATGCTGGTTTTTTATTAACTACCACAATTTATGATGGTGATTGTTCAGCATTCAACTGCTCGCTCAGAAGCTGTTCCAGATGTTCTAATAAAGTATCCACATCTTTACCAACTCGTTCATAACAACTTGGTGGCGCAGGTTCCGGCTCAAAGTAAATTAACTTGATTTGGTCTTTTGCAATCCCTATCATGAGAACTTCAACTTCAGGTTGAAAATGCTCTACAATCCCTAAAAGTTCCTGAAGTCTGTTATCAGCTCTGCTATTTAGTTCTTCTATAGCTTCTTTCGGACAATAAACAAAATGCGGCGTTGGTTGCAAATCAATACCAATTGTACCTTTGCCGTCACCATTTTCTAACCATAAAGCCCACGACAGTGCCGCCAATTCTTGTTGGTTTTCTTTAACAAATTTCTCCAACTGGCGACGCCACTTGTTATCTGGTGATTCAGGTTGGGTAGTAGGAAATATCATACCAATTTCAGATTTTAAATTTTGGATTTTTAATTAAAGTCTGGATTTTGTGATTAAAGAAATAATCTCACGCCAAGGCGCATTGCTTTAGCCACGGATGAAGAGCGGATGCACCCGGATGGTTTATCTGTCTATCCCACAGATAACTCATCCGTTACCACATCCTTACGATCCGTTACCCATGCGTTACCAAACCTGACTGCACCCGCCACAGACTCGCATAAACTCCGTTTTTCTCCAACAGTTGTTGATGAGTCCCTGACTCGACAAATTGTCCGTATTCCATGACATAGATGCGATCAGCATTGCGGATGGTGGAAAGACGGTGGGCGATCGCAATTGTTGTGCGATTTACAGTGATACGTTCTAGCGATCGCTGAATCGCTGCCTCTGTTTCATTATCCACCGCTGAGGTGGCTTCATCTAAAATCAAAATCGGTGGATTTTTCAATATAGCACGGGCGATCGCAATCCGCTGTCGCTGTCCACCAGATAACTTTTGTCCCCGTTCACCCACAATTGTCTCATATCCCTGAGGCAGTCGCTCAATAAATTGGTGTGCCTCAGCCACTTTAGCCGCCTTAATGATTTCATCATCTGAAGCATCAAAACTGCCATAGGCAATATTTTCTGCTACACTACCATGAAATAAGAAGACATCCTGGCTGACCAGACCAATGCAACGGCGCAAATCCCTCAGATTCAACTGTTGTATTTCAATGCCATCAACGGTAATTGTTCCTGATTGCACTTCATACAATCGCAAGAGAAGTTTAACCAAAGTGCTTTTCCCAGAACCAGTAGAACCAACAATGGCAATTGTTTTACCCGCTGGAATATGTAAAGACAGATTTTTAATAATTGGTAACCTGTCTTGATAAGCAAAAGTGACATTTCTTAGTTCCACCTCACCACGTACTGTAGCAACAGGCAAATCTATCTCACCCGTATGAATAGCAATAGGAGTATCCAACAAATCCATAACTCTATTAGTAGAAGCCATTGCCCTTTGATACTGATCAAAAGTATCGCCTAATCTGGTTAAGGGCCAGAGTAACCGCTGAATTAAAAAGACTAATACACTATATGTACCCACAGACATTTTGCCATTCACTGCTGCCATACCACCAAACAGCAGTAAGGCTGTGAAGCCCACCAAAATCAACATCCGAATTAGGGGAATAAATGCTGCCGATAGTTTAATTGCTCTAGTGTTACTACGACGATATCCCTCACTTTCTTGTCCTAAACGCGAAATTTCGTAATCTTCGGAGGTGAAACTTTTAATAGTCGTAATACCACTCAAATTATTCGCCAAACGCGAGTTGAGAAGACCGACTTTTTCTCGGACATCAGCGTAGCGAGGTGCTAGTAAATCTTGAAAAACAAACGAACCCCAAAGAATAAAAGGTATCGGCAACATTGCCATCCAGGCAACACTAGGAGCCAAAATAAAGAAACCACCACCGATAATGACTACTGTTGTGACAACTTGGAGAATGTCGTTTGCTCCCGCATCTAAAAAACGTTCCAGTTGGTTGATGTCATCGCTGAGGATGGACATCAAACCGCCTGTACTGCGTTCTTCAAAATAGGCGAGTTCCAACTCCTGCAAATGTTTATAAGCATCCAGACGCAAATCATGCTGAATGTCCTGTGCCAAATTACGCCAAAGCCTTGCGTAAGCATATTCAAAAACCGATTCTAGTATCCAGATAATCACAGTCAGGAACGAAAGAATGAAAAATTGCCCAAAAATATCTTTCACTCCCAACTGAGCAATGATAGAATCTTGCTGCTTTACCACCACATCCACCGCAATGCCAATTAACACGGGTGGAGCCAAGTCAAAAAATTTATTAAGGATAGAACAGATCGTTGCTTGCCAGATTTGTTTGCGATACTGGTGTCCGTAGTCAAACAGCCGCAGGAGGGGATGAGTTGATGGCGATATCTTGGGAGCATCACCTGCTACGCGTGTCTGTCTTCTCGATGCCCGATGAGATTTAAATACCTTAGCCACAGTTGTTTGTAGATGCGTGGATTAGAAATTTTACCACGAGCGCTAGTAGTAAAGTATCACTATTAAAAAGAGTTATCTGAAACGAACAGGAGATAAAAAGTTGAAAAATCAGCAATTGGGGAATTGGCAAACTATAGTAGCAGCAATTGTAGCGGCAGTCCTTGTTATCCTCAGCCTTAATTCCTTTATCATTATAAATCCAGGGCAAGCAGGAGTACTCAGTATCTTGGGTAAAGCCAGAGATGGAGCTTTAATAGAAGGTATCCACCTGATACCACCCTTTATCTCAGTAGTAGATGTGTACGATTTGACAGTGCAAAAATTTGAAGTTCCGGCGGAGAGTTCAACCAAGGATCTGCAAACCTTAACTGCAAGATTTGCTATTAACTTTCGCATCGATCCGGTACAAGTTGTTGATATAAGAAGAAAACAAGGAACTCTAGCAAATATTGTCAATAAAATTATTGCACCCCAAACCCAGGAATCATTTAAAATCGCAGCGGCTAAAAGAACAGTTGAGGAAGCGATTACCAGAAGAAGTGACTTGAAGGAAGACTTTGATATGGCATTGGGGCAACGCTTAGAGAAATATGGAATAATTGTACTAGATACCAGCGTGATTGACTTAACATTTTCTCCAGAATTTGCGAGAGCAGTTGAGGAAAAACAAATCGCTGAGCAAAGGGCACAAAGAGCCGTCTATGTAGCACAAGAAGCTGAACAAGAGGCTCAAGCGGAGGTGAATCGTGCCAAGGGAAAAGCGGAAGCTCAAAGACTTTTAGCAGAGACTTTGAAAGCGCAAGGTGGACAGTTGGTTCTGCAAAAGGAAGCAATTGAAGCATGGAAGACTGGCGGTGCTCAGATGCCAAAAGTCCTCGTTATGAGTGGTGATACAAAAACTGGTGTACCATTTCTCTTTAATGTAGGTAATATGCAAGATTAATCCCGAATTGAAATTTTATGTAGGGCGATCGCTCTACTCAAACAAAGAGGAAACATTAAGGAATAATAAAAGTATTTATGTCAAGCAATCATCAGAGCAATCTCACCATTCAAGAAGCGAAAAAAATTCTTAATAAATTCAACTGTATAGACATTCCACCCAAACTCAAGCCATCAGAGAAGACTTTAATTCGTCAGGCTTTAGTTTGGCTTGCCAGTATTTCAGACTATCAAATTTTAGGTATTTGTGCTGACACACCAGAGGAAGGAATACTAGCAATGAAAACATATTCCCATGCTTTCGGCTATGAACCTCCAAGCGATTTACCTGTGATTGAAGGTCCAGTTTACATCAAATTAAACGGCAAAAACGGTGTGTGCTATCTCGATTCTTACTCAGGTCATCATCGGGGTGTATTAGTCTCTTGCCAATCTTACTCTCCAGGAGGAATTAACGAAATGTACGGGCATCTACCCCTTGATTTATTTGTTTAAATAGTAGGGTAGTAGATGGTAGATGGTATTAAGCGTAGGGTGCGTTACACTTTGCTAACGCACTACCTAATACAGCAAGTTAGGACTTTTACAAACCGTACAAGGTAAGAGAGGACACAAAGTGGAAATAGGAAAGTTCAGGTGAAAGTCATTAGTTGAAATTTAACTAATGACTAATGACTAATGACTAATGACTACTAGCTAATCACTAAATTTTATGAGTCTCATTACCCTACAATCTGTTAAAAAAGATTTTGGTATCAAAGAAATATTAAAAGATGCCAGCTTGAGTTTGGATGCTACTGATAAAGTTGGCTTAATTGGTACTAACGGTTCTGGTAAGTCAACATTACTAAAAATGATGGCGGGACTAGAACCGATTGATCATGGTCAAATTTTAGCAAACTCAGGAGCGACAATTGTATACTTGCCTCAGCAGCCAGATTTAGATGAAAATCGTACAGTTTTAGAGCAAATATTCGCGGATGCTGGCGAACAGATGGCGTTGGTGCGTGAGTATGAGGAAATTTCTGATAAGTTAGCTCATGCACCAGAAGATAAGCAACTCATGACGCGTCTTTCTTCCCTAATGCAGCGCATGGACGCAATTGGTGCTTGGGAGGTGGAAACGAATGCCAAAATCATCCTTTCCCAGCTAGGAATTACAGACTTTAATGCTGTGATTGGGACTTTATCTGGTGGTTATCGCAAGCGCATTGCTTTAGCTACAGCTTTGCTGTCAGAACCAGATTTGTTGCTGATGGATGAACCGACAAACCATCTAGATGCTAATTCTGTTGAGTGGTTGCAAAGTTATTTAAATCGCTATCGTGGTGCAATCTTGCTGATCACTCACGATCGCTACTTTTTGGATAAGGTGACTAACCGCATTATCGAAATTGACCGAGGAGACATTTACACTTACGCAGGTAACTATTCATATTACTTGGAAAAGAAGGCTTTATCTGAAGAATCTGCTATTAGCAGTCAACGGAAACATCAAGGTGTATTACGGCGCGAGTTGGAATGGCTAAAACGAGGACCAAAAGCCCGCAGTACCAAACAAAAAGCTAGAATTGATCGCATTCGCGATATGCAGGAAACTGAGTTTAAACAAGCTCAGGGTAAAGTTGATATTTCTACACCTACTCGTCGCATTGGCAAAAAAGTTATTGAACTCAATAACATATCCAAGGCTTATGACGGACGCACCTTAATTAAGGATTTCACCTACGAATTCGGCCCAGATGACCGCATTGGGATCATCGGCGGTAATGGTGCAGGGAAATCCACTTTATTAGATATGATCACTGGGCGCGCTCAGCCAGATTCGGGGAGTGTAGAAATTGGAACTACCATTCATATTGGTTATTTTAACCAGCATTCAGAGGAATTACAATCGGCGTTGAACGAAAATCAGCGCGTGATTGACTACATCAAAGAAGAAGGGGAATTTGTCAAAATTGCCGATGGAACTAGAATTACCGCATCCCAAATGTTGGAGCGTTTTCTGTTTCCTGCTAACCAACAGTATGCTCCAATTTCTAAACTGTCTGGTGGTGAAAAACGGCGGTTGTTTTTATTGCGCGTTCTCATGAGTACACCGAATGTCTTAATATTAGATGAACCGACCAATGATTTGGATGTACAGACATTGGCAGTGCTAGAGGATTATTTAGAGGATTTTTCAGGTTGTGTCATTGTTGTTTCTCACGATCGCTACTTTTTAGACCGCACCGTAGAGACAATCTTTGCTTTTGAAGAAGATGGCAATATTCGACAATATCCAGGCAATTATTCAGTGTATCTAGATTACAAGCAAGCAGAGGAAGCACAACAGCAGCAAATTAATAATACTAAAGAAAAGGCGAAAAATGTAGAGACGTTGCATACAACATCTTTACCTAAAGAAAACGAAACTAAAAAGCGGCGGAGCTTATCTAATTGGCAAAAGCGAGAATTTGAGCAATTGGAAGGGAAAATTGCCCAAATGGAAGCCGAAAAAGCAGAAGCGGAGAAAGCATTGGTGAATGTTCCTCCTGGTAACTACAGCCAAGTGCAAAAACTCTACGAACAGGTGGAAACACTCAAGCAAGCAATTGATGTGGCGACTGAGCGTTGGTTAGAATTGGCTGAGATAGAGTCCTAGATCCACGTTAAGTAGGTAGGCGAAAAGAAATTGAAGATAGCGTAGGGTGAGTTAGGCGAAGCCGCAGGGCACCAACCCCGCCAATTTGATGCTGTACTCTCGGCTAAAGCATCCTACAGTGGTTTTATATTTAATTCAGCCGACGTACTTACTTAGAAAGTGTAATGATGATGCAGCAAACCTTGGACGCTATTTATGAAAATGGAGTTTTCCGCCCGTTGAAAAGTCTGAAAATATCTGAGGGGCAAAAAGTCAAACTTACGGCATTCGTGACAAGTTAGGGTTTCATACTATTTCTCAATAAGTAATAATACTGAAAAATATTTAGAAAAGTTTGTATAAAAGTTATAATTTAGGGGAAAATTCCACATAATATTTACATCTATCTCTCCAGAATACCGCTAAAGTACTGTCACTAGGTTAATTTGATACCTGAATTTTTTTTTCAAAAAGGTGACATGGGAAAACGTGAGTTACAACTCTTTCAACCAGAAGAATATTTTGTCAAATTACTTAGTGAAAAACTTGGTGGAATATATTCTATATCAATCCCTGGTGGAAAAGTTGATATTTTAACTTATACAGAGATTATCGAAGTTAAAGAATATTCCAGATGGAAAGAAGCATTAGGACAAATCTTAGCTCATGGATATTTTTATCCACATTTGGAAAAACGTATTCATTTAATAGGTTCTGGAGATACAGATTCTTCATTGATATATATAAAAGAAATTTGTAACGGACACGGAATAATTGTAACTGTACAAGATGATGAGCTTAGACCAGAACAGGATTTTAATGATAACGAACGACTAGTGTTGAACTTACTAATGGATGAGAAAAAAGAAAGTGATTCAGCAATTGCTAAAAAATTAGGTAATGTTCATAAGCATACTCATATTCGTGACATTCGCAAAAGATTATATAAATTAAAAAAGATTGAAGATGATGGAATAAGACAGACTAGCAACGGAAGGTCACGAAAAAATGGAAAATCAGCAAATGTTATAGAGAAAAAAGCAAATAAGCCTGAGAAAAATGTCAAAAATTCAAAGTTTTCTATCAATGAAAAAGTAAAAGTAATTGTGCGTGTTATTAATCAACCTAGTAACAATTTTAAAATTAATGGATTAGTTGGTACAGTAGTGCAAATAGTTCCAGTTTCAACTAATTTGAACCAGAAAGAGCCATATTATGGGTTGTATATTGACGAATATAATGCTGGCTGGGCATTCACTGAATCACAGTTAGCTCCTATGGATTCAGATAATGACTGATTACTTGATTAAAGCAATAAGGATCTGCCCAATACAAATCAATTTTTATTCTACCAAACCCGCCTAATTCTTCTCTACGGCTCATATCTAACAATTCCCTGGCGCGACAATAGAGAATTTGCGCAATCAGCATTTCCTGTCCAATCTTTACAGGGTTTTCTCACCTTTGAAAGACCTTCAACAATGCGAACACGAAAGCCATATTCTGTTGGAGAAACTTTATATAAAAGCGGTTTAGTACGCTTAGCAATGAGTGCAGCCGCAAGGGCTGGCGTTGTACAAATCATTGCTTGTTTATCGGGAGGTATATAATAATCTACAAAAAAATCACGATCCGCAGAATCGTTAGTCCAGCCTCTACCTACTTCAGTTGTAGCCCAAAATAGGCATCTAAAATCAGGTCTGATATCAGAACCTAACCGCCTTTGTACATCAACTTTAGGAATAGCATAAGGATTCTCTGCTTGTGCTTTGCTTTGAGCTTCTAATTTTTCAAGTACAAAATCAATCTCTACAAATTTGACTCTGACAATCTTAGCTAAGAAGCTGGTCAAAAACAGTGAAATAACCCCAAACAATATTGTTATTGTTACTATACGACCTTTCATTTTATACGGTATAATTACTTTTTTCATGCTCGTTTTGATAAAAAAGGCTGTAACTACCTAACTTTACAAATAGTACTGACTATTACCCAAATTAAGTTTTTTCATGGATGGTGGTCTAATGATTTTGTAGCATAGATAACTACCACGCTACTGATGATAGCAAAGTTTTTCAGCGGTTGTACTAAACAAAGAATTCGCGAGAAAGATTTTAAACATTAATAGAATCACCACAATCTGATGATTATGCTAAATACTTCTACTCAAGACTTCCGTATCAGCGCTATTCAATTTTTAGAACAAAGTCCTCAACAACGTCTAGAAACTCTCAGGCAACTTGGCATAGCCCGCTATGATTTTTTAACCAAGATGTGCCTTAATGAAGCAAATATAGTATGCATTATGCGGTTTATCCAAAATCCTAGTCAGCTAAAGTTTCCTAATTTAATGGGAGCGGATTTATCTGGCTTGATTTTAGATGAAGTTAACTTCATCCGTGGTAATTTATTAGGTGCGAATCTACGAGGAAGCAGTTTAGTAAATGCAGACGTTATATTTGCCAATTTTACTAACGCAGACTTAAGAAATGCAAATTTGAATGGTGCTACTCTCAATGAGACTATATGGTTAAATGCTCTTGTAAAGGAGTGCGAGTTTGGAGAAGGAATTGGGTTGACAAACAGTCAGCGTCAAGATTTACGAATTCGGGGTGGTAGGTTTAATCTTTTAGGCGAGAATTAAATTAAATAACCACAGAGGCGCAGAGAACGCAGAGAGAAATAGAGGTTTTTGTTGTATATAGATGGAATTAATAAATTAATGAATAATTCGGTTAAACTGCCCCAAAAATTGATGCTGCTTGGTTCGGGAGAACTCGGCAAAGAATTTGTTATTGCTGCTAAACGTCTTGGTAACTATGTGATTGCTGTTGACCGCTATGCGAATGCTCCGGCAATGCAAGTTGCTGATTGCTCGGAAGTGATTTCGATGCTGAGTGCTGATGATTTGGAAGCGGTTGTCAGCAAACATCAACCTGATTTTATCATACCGGAAATTGAAGCAATTAGAACGGAAAAACTTTTGGAATTTGAGCAACGAGGGATTACAGTTATCCCAACTGCGGCGGCGACTAACTACACAATGAACCGGGATAGAATTAGGGAACTGGCACATCAAGAGTTGGGTATCCGCACTGCTAAATATGGTTATGCGATAACTTTAGAAGAACTGGTTGCTGTTTCTGATGAAGTTGGGTTTCCTAATGTCGTGAAACCTGTGATGTCATCCTCTGGGAAAGGGCAGTCTGTAGTTAAAGAAAAGAGTGAAGTTGAGAAAGCGTGGAATTATGCGATCGCCAATTCCAGAGGTGACAGTCAAAAGGTGATTGTCGAGGAATTTATAAATTTTGAAATTGAAATTACTTTACTGACAATTAAGCAGTGGAATGCACCAACAATTTTTTGTCCTCCTATCGGTCATCGCCAAGAAAGAGGAGATTATCAAGAATCTTGGCAACCAGCAGAAATGGCGGAAAAAATGATATTGGAAGCGCAAGCAATAGCTAAAAAAGTCACTGATGCATTGGGAGGAGCGGGAATTTTTGGCGTGGAGTTTTTTATCACCAAAGACGAAGTGATTTTTTCTGAACTTTCACCCAGACCTCATGATACGGGAATGGTGACATTAATCTCGCAAAATCTCAATGAATTTGAATTGCATTTAAGAGCGATTTTAGGCTTGCCTATTCCTCATATAGAACAGTTGGGTTTTTGCGCCAGTGCTGTCATTTTAGCCACGGAAAAATCTGATTCTATTGCTTATACAGGTGTAGCTGAGGCACTATCAGAAAAAGATGTGGACATTAGGCTATTTGGGAAACCTAATGCCCATCCTTATCGGCGAATGGGAGTCGCTTTGGCTAAAGGAAGTGATATTCAAGAAGCCAGAGAGAAGGCTACGAGAGCAGCAAGTAGAATTAAAATTACCCAATCATGATAGTTAGGTTTTAACTATCATGACTGGTTATCCATCACAAACCGGGGTTTTAAAAATCTGCTGGTGAAACGTCGTAACCGCCTAATTCACTCATGTATTGGAGAATAGAAGTGCCAAATTCATCAGCAGATACTTGGTCTTTGAGTAGAAGGTCTGCTAACCCATTCGCACCCCTCAGATGTGCCCCTGCTAGAATCCCAGAAAGGGAAATTGTTACTGTTTTTGATACCCCTCTATCAATAAATATCTTTTCCTTACCAAGGAAGTTATCTATAGACTTTCCTTGCCCCCTGAGCGTATCGTTAATACGCTTCCAGTTCAGTGTAAATTCCTCGCCAACTGCAAATTCTTGGACATCAGGGGAATTAAGGAATTGTGATTTGCTATCAATACCCTTCTTTCCTGTCCATGTACCTTGCCAGAAATTTTTGTCGGCACCATTTCCAAAGAAAATGCCGTCTTTAGGTATGTAGTAGCCAAGGTCAATCAGCAGAGGTTCTCCAAATTGGTACTTACCTATGAAACCCAGTGAATTTTCAACCTTGTACTGATTTGGATCTCCTGATGGTAACTCTGTTTCACGCCTTCCAAGTACTTCGAGGAAACCGCGAAACCCTCCCTTGGTGGTCGTACCTCCCCTGATAGGAAGGCAGATTTCCTGACCTGGCTGCAAATTTTTAGCCTCATCTTCTGTGAATGGTGTGCCATCTGGTTTTTTGATTTCCCACCAACGATTACCATCGCCCAACTTTTGAGCGGCAATGTCAAAAAGATTATCTCCCGCCTTTATACTGTATGAACTACTATCGGATGGACAAGACATAAATGACCTCAGCTTAGTAGGATTTTTAAACTAGAGAAGGTAATTGCTTCAAAGCCTTCTAAATTTTTAATAGTTGCAATTGAATCAACTTATGTGCTTTTGAGTTAGAAAGTATCAGCAGATCTCGTATGATATATATACCTGTCAAAAATAAAAATATTTTTCCAACAGGGCTACTTCAAGTTACTAAATTCCAATTCCATCACAAAGGTGGCGCTCTTTCTCGCTAACATTCGGATTAGTTTTGAGATAATCATGTACCCAATTGCAACCGTACGCTAGTAGATCATTTGGCTTTAAGTCTAAATTCCACAGAATTAATCTTCCTGCTTTGTCAGATGAGGCAAGGCGATGACCATCGAGGCTGAAACTGACGCTCATGACCTGATCTTCGTGTCCCTTGTAAGTTCTCAGTTCCTTACTGTCGAGATTTCATAGTTTAACAGTATTATGTAAACTAGCGGTAGCAAGGGTATGACCCTCAGGGATGAACCTGACTCTGAAAACCCCACCGTAATGATCTAATTTGTCAATGCCAGTTGTAAATGATTATGAAAAAGTTAGTTTTACCAAATAATTTAGAATGCTATTACCTTGGCAAGGAGGAAACAGAATTTATATTTTCAGAAGTATTTATTGAACAGCAATATATAAAAAATGGCATACTTCTTAATGAAGGAGACTGTATTTTTGATGTGGGTGCAAACATTGGACTGTTCTCTCTATTTGTGAGTAGGCTACAAAAGCACATCAAAATTTATGCATTTGAACCGATTAAAGAAATATTTGAGGTATTGCAAGCTAATGTCCAATTGCATTCCATAGTTAATATATCACTATTCAATTATGGTTTGAGTTCAGAATATAATTCTGATAAAACATTTACATTTTATCCTAATATGGCTGGTAATTCAACAACAAAACCGGAGGAGAAACTGGAACTACAAGAGGTCATGGAAGATATTTGTACGAAAGAAATGGTGGAATACTTTTTTCAAAAGAAACAAGTCAGGGGAGAAGTTAGAACTTTGTCTTCTGTAATGAGTGAATTAAATATTCAGTCAATAGACTTATTGAAAATAGATGTAGAAGGAGAAGAATATGAAGTGTTGCAAGGTGTAAATGATAATGAATGGAAGAAAATCAAGCAAATTGTTGCTGAAGTTCATGATAGAGAAGGGAGACTAGATAGATTTCAAAAAATGCTTACAGCTTATGGATTTGATATTACAGTAGAAAAAAGTAATCTCACGCCTGATACACTCGATACCTTCAACGTGTATGCACTACATCGTTGATTGAGTACTTTACTTCTACCTTAAACTATATTTTAGGTATTCCAGTACAAGCTGACAATATTCACCCAAAACAGTTGCGAGTACTAGTTGCTGCCGTTGTTGATCTTGTCGAACTCACATTTCTCCTGCTATTTTCCAGATCCGTTCAACTCACGTCTAATTCAATACAGCTCAATTAAGGGGTTGTTGGTGAGAATTTTAGGTTTGTACAGAGGCGTTCGCGTAGTGTTCCCGAAGGGAATGATTTCGCTTCTCTACAAAGTTTACCAAGAAATCAACTATCTGATCTCAATGGTATTGATGTTTAATTAGGATTTCCGTACTACATATTATGGGCTATCGATCAGGAAGAAGAATTTTCAATATTTCTTACTGTTGCCTTCCGCTCTAGTTTTCCCCACCCAACAATCTTACTTTGGAGCCTAGTGATAATAGACTTGAATATCATATTGTAATTCATATATCGAAAGAAGTAGCGCTGAGGAAATAACCAAACCAACAACTGCCAGTCCTCTTTATCCAGCATTAAGGCAATCAAGGAAACTAGAAAATCTACAGCCAGTAAGAATATATAAGAGAAAAGTACAAGCTGGGGTGCATTTGTTGAATACTCGGCAGGTTCCTGATGTAGTTGCCAAACCTCCCATGCTAGTGACAAAAGCACGACAATATCTGTAAGCGGCAAGACTAGGGGCAAGAAGATATCGCAGAAAATTTTATAGGGAATTGCAAACATTCCCAGTCCCCTATAACGGGGTCGAAATAGAGTGTCCCGGTGCTTCCAGAACGATTGCAAGGAACCATAAATCCAACGGAATCGCTGCTTTAATAAGCCACTTAATGTGTCAGGTGCCTCAGTAAGCCCAATGGCATCCTTTTCGTAGTTTACCTTGTAGCCCATTCGCAAAATTGTGAGCGTGAGGTCGTTATCCTCAGCAAGCATATTTTTAAAACCACCTGCGTGTAAGATTAGTTGCCGCCGCCAAGCACCGATAGCACCAGGGACAACACAAATGTAGTTGAGTAAATTAAAGGCTCGACGTTCCAGATTATGATGCGTGATGTATTCAAGTGCTTGCCAATATGTGAGTAGGTTAATGCGATTGCCAACCTTAGTATTGCCTGCGATCGCTCCTACGTAGGGGTCAGCAAAGTGATGTACAAGCAAGCGGATTGCGTTTGAACACACTAAGGTGTCGGCATCTACAGCAACAATAATTTCGGCATTAGTCTGGTTGATGCCATAGTTGAGCGCCTCCGCCTTGCCACCATTGTCCTTTGTAAAAACGTGCACACATTGGTTGTGTCTGAAAGCTTCAACCACACACTGGTAAGTATCGTCGGTCGAGCCATCATCTACGACAATGATGTTGAAGTTCGAGTAGTCAGAGCGTAGCAATGAGTGAATAGTTCTACAAATAACTTTCTCCTCATTAAATGCTGGCACCACCACACTTACTGGAGGCAGGTAATCAGACAAATATTGGATTCTACGCCAACCATACCACTCGTAGAGAGCTAACACCCCGATAACTAGCTGCCTGATCGCTATAAAAAATAGAGAATAGTAGACAGCTGTGCAGAACCAGTTAATCAGTAGGAAAGCGTTGTTAGTCATGACTGTTACCTTAGCTGTATCCACTGACAAGTTGTTGTGTAGAATTTATGAGAGTAAATAGATGCCAGAATTTTGAACTTATGCAGTTCTCCTACAACTTCGTCATTAGTTAATGAGAGTAGTATTCAACGACGTTGCTGAATCATGGGATGATTTTGCCCAATTTTGAACGATTTTTCAATGGTTTCAACGTCCAATTCATCCCGCATTTATGCAACGCCTATTCAACCAGTTTTTTACAAAGTCCCATAACTGATATGCCGATCGCAACTGCTCTTGCCAATAGCGAAATTCACCATCAACTTGTATCCACTGCTCTAAGCGTCCCCAGCTTCTAATGAGCGCCTCATGCACGATTTCCACTGTTTCTTCACCTGATGACTCGTTGCAGTTGGTTACTACAAGACGTGCATCAGCTAAGCGCATCACCAAATCCCAGTTTTCTGACTTCACCTCATCACGAGTCGCCAACCTCCGGGTCGCCTCCACTCCTTCCCCTAAACGCACTAACTGCATAAACACTCGCTGCCCCCGGCTTCGATCTACTTCAGAAAGCTGGGCATACAGTGCTTCGGCGTGGATAGCCAAAGCCTCCTCAACGCCGCCAATCTCCTCGTAGCCTTCATGAGTTAGCCATCCATCTGTCTGTTTTGACCAAAGTTGTGTTAAGGCAAACTCCAGCAACGGTAAACGTCCTGACTGACCTTCTCCAGCATGAATTAGTTTCTTTGTCAACTCTTTCTCTAGTCTCACCTGCATTTGTGTTGCAGGCTGTTCAATAGCTGCTTGCAATTCCTCACGGCTCATTGGTCCGAGATTCAGGACTGCTCCTTGCAATGCATCGCTAAAGGGGCGGTAAGAAAGGGCATGTCCGTAAAAGTCCGCTCGCAGAGTCAGGACTAGAGTAAATGCCGGAGCTAACCTGACTGCATTCAGTAATGCATCTAAGACACCTTGGCGTTCTTCTTCTGGGCAAAGAGTGTAGAGCTCTTCAAATTGGTCAGCTATTAAGACCAGACGAGTTTTGGGGTTTTGCTGGACAAAGCTTTCGATAATTTTGTATAAGGCTTTATTATCTTGTCGCAGTGCGATTTCCAGTTCTAATTCAATCAGGCGGCGAGCATTTAATTTTGAATTTTGATTTTGATTTTGATTTATTTGATTTATATATTTATTTGGGTTCTCTCCTTGCCGAGATGGAAGGGATAAACCTTCGCCAATGCTAGAAGTTAACGCAGCTGCCAACGCCTCAAACGGATTATTACCCGGACGAAACGAGACAATCTGCCACGTAAGATTTGGATCTTGGCGCAACTGAGGAACCAACCCAGCAAACACCACACTCGACTTCCCACTTCCACTTGGACCGACCACCCCCACCAACGGCTTTCTTTTGCTTGCCGTTAGCAAGTCCTGTGTGAACTGCTCCCGCCCAAAAAATAGGTCAGCATCTTCCTCACCAAACGCAAATAAACCGCGATACGGGCATGGAGGGACTCCACCTAACTTTAGCCAACTCGGCGGTTCTACTGCGGGATTTTGACAAATGACAGGCAACCAAGAAGCACCCGGAAAGTCATCTTCCAAACCTTGTAACTTTCTGCGTGCTTGCTGTTCCGCAAGGTATAAAGAACGTCGTTCAACTGCAAAAGCTGCTTAAAAATGCTTAAAAAATTCCTGCGCCACCAGATTCGGCACTGGCTCACGCATCACAATCACCGTCGGAATATTTAATTTTTCCAGCGCACTCGCCAATCCCAGTCCATCACAGGAGTTGAAAATTGCTAGTTGTAAACCATTATCAATCGCTGCTTTGAGAGCTTCTTCTAACTGTCCAATTGTTAAACTATTGTTGGTCTTATGATCATTAATATAAATTCTGCCTGTTTCACCCTCGGTTTGACTATGACCCGCAAAAAAGAACATGTCCCAGCCGGGGTTTTGCCAAAGAAGAGTGTTAAATTCCTGACGAGAAGGATTGACAAGAAAAACTATTTCTGCATCTAATAAACTATCAAGAAATCTGATTTCTCTTTCCAAATCAATCCCTTGGCTATTACCCAGAACCGCTAAGATTCTCACTTTCTTTCTAGGTAATTTTGACTTGTTTGGTTCCCGGCGCTTATACTCGGGTTGGGAAAGTGCCATTTCTGCCTGGGGATAATCATTGAAGAAGTCCCAACGATGCCAAGGTAATCGCCGTAGCAAGTCATTGTTGGTTTCAATAATGACTCGAATTTCTTCGGCTGGATTTAGTTGCGATCGCAGTTGTCGTTCTATATTGATAAACTCAAAAGATTTGAGCCAATTATTGATATCTTCTTGTAGTTTTTGGCACACCTCATGAAAACCGACAACAGAGACATTAGTTATGCCGCCTTCGTCAATTTCCAGATCATCATCATCTTCCACCAATAGAGAACGCAAATGTTGGCGACCACAAACATTTTTGTAATTTAACTGCCAATTTTGACAGAGTTCAACTAAAGATGGTGCTGCAGGTAAGCTACCAATAAATTGCTGTGGAAAAGAGTTTCCTGATGACCATAACCTAGCAGTAACATTTGGAAATCCGTTGTTCAAATCCCCAGTTCCTAGGCTGATAACAACTGATTTACTCATAGAGAAGACATCTCTTTTTTTTTGCAAGCATGCTCTCTTCTACAAAGTCAGTTTATTCTTTTTCGTATCTTTACATCAAAAATAAGATTTGTAAAAGAGTTAGTTTAGTTTCGGAATCACAGCCCAGTCTACTGTCTTTAAGAAGAATATCTTTAATAGCCTCTCGCTCCTCTTGAAACACATCCTCATAAAGATACACTTTCACAATAATAAAATTCATTAAGATATATAGTCGCCCGCATTTCAACTTATACAGTTCTTCCGTAACCGTATTGAGCCGTATTCAAAAACTATCGGGAACGACGCCAGTTTGACTATGACCAGCGAAAAAGAGAGTATCCCAGCGTACCACGTTCCAAAGCTGCGTGTTGAATTCATAACAGTTTGCCTTGACAATATCAACTAATTATGCATTTTCAGCTATTGAAAAAGTTGGTTTCTATCTCCAAATCAGCTTCTTGGCTATTGCCCAAAACTACCAATATTCTGACTTTTTTGTAGGTTATTTTGGCGGCGATGCTTTCCAAGGTTTATACTAAGGTCTCAACAGAGCTATTTCTGTAATAACAGCCTTTATTCTTTAATATCTGGGTGCATCGCGTTCTTGTTAAATCTGTTGTAGAATATTTTGAGATTATACTAAAAGAGGTCATTTTTTATAAAGTAAAAATTAATTTTTTGTGATGCATTTATTTTTTGATTAACGCATATTAAAGCCTTAAGATAAGTTTAATCAATTAACTTTAAGAAAATTATCATCTGACCACTCTTTGAATCAGACACCTAAGACGCTTATGAATAGGTTGATAGTTTTAAGCTTGGGTCAGGGAAATCTACACGAAGGCTTTCCTGGTGTCACAGCATATATCGGGTCAGCAGAAAATCCCTATCAAACGAAATTTACTGCTAGCTTACCGTCTGCACCAGAACTTCTAAAACTCTACCGCAATTGGCAGTCACTTTATTCGGCTTTTTTTCATCGTCCATGTTTACGAGTTGGTGTAGAAGAAACTGAAGAAAGTGACGATACTTTTGAAATCGAAGACGCTTACGTCACTAATGTTTCTGAAGTAGATCTTAAGGATTTATGCGAGCAACTTTACGAGTCGATAAATTTGTGGCTTAATTCCGCAGAATTTCGCAAAATTGAGCAGCAATTACGCACACATTTAAAACCATCTGAAGAAATTCGCTTCATTATTGAAACCAACGACAATTTGTTGCGGCGATTACCTTGGCATTTGTGGAGTTTCTTTGATGATTATCCTCATGCAGAAGTTGGCTTAAGTGCGTCTGAGTATAAACAACCACATAAATTGCCTCAACAAAAAAAAAGTAAAATTAGAATACTAGCAATATTGGGAAATAGTCAAGAAATTGATATTAGCCAAGATAGGATTTTTTTAGAACAATTATCAACTGATGCAGAAATTCAGTTTTTAGTAGAGCCGAAGCTAGGCAATCTCAATGAGCAGCTTTGGCAACAAAGTTGGGACATTCTCTTTTTTGCTGGTCATAGCTGCACTCAAGAAAAAGGTAGGCTGCAACTCAATCAAAAAGACACCATTACCCTTGACCAACTGAAGTATGGTCTCAAGCAAGCTATCAGTCGTGGATTACGTTTGGCAATTTTCAACTCTTGTGATGGGTTGGGGTTGGCGCAGCAGCTCCAGGAGTTGCACATTGGGCAAGTCATTGTCATGCGTGAGCCAGTACCAAACGTCGTCGCTCAAGAATTTTTAAAGCATTTTCTCGCGGAATTTTCTCGGGGACAGTCTTTATACACTGCGTTACGTTCTGCACGAGAAAGACTGCAAGGATTGGAAGAAGAATACCCTTGTGCTACTTGGTTACCAGTGATTTGCCAAAATCCAGGGGAATTACCGATGGTCTGGCATACAGAGCGACGGACTGAACGTGTATACAAGGTAAGCTCTTTAGTGGCGGGTTCCGTAACCAAACAACCCACTGCTCGTTACTTTGGAAACCATACTCTTTCGAGAACAGCAAAGCAAAACCAATTCGTTAGACATCGCTTAGGCGTCGCCGCCACCAGTCGTCTCCCAATACTACTAGCAAGTGTGCTGGTAGCTGCTACTATGATCGGAGTGCGCCATTTAGGGATGCTACAACCTTGGGAACTGCATTCTTATGATCATTTAATGCAACTGCGAGCAGCAGATGAAAAGCCAGATCAGCGTTTATTAATCGTCACTCTTAATGAAGCGGATATTCAGTATCAGATTCAGAAGAAGATGAATATGCGTTGGTCGCTATCAGACCAAGCACTCAGTCAACTGTTACAAAAGTTGGAGAAGTACCAACCCGCAACTATTGGTTTAGATATTTATCGGGATTTCCCTGTTGATCCCAATTATCCACAGTTAGGCGAACTCTTGCAGCAGGACAAGCGAATATTTACAGTGTGCAAAGTTTCTGCTCCTAATGATGGCGCACCTGATGGTGTTCCTCCCCCTCCTGAAGTCTCAAAAGAACGTCTCGCTTTTAGTGATTTTGTAGCTGACGCAGATCGTGTTCTTCGCCGCCAGGCTGTGCAATTAACCCCTCCTGTGCAATCTCCTTGTGCAGCAGAATATGCTTTCAGCTTTCAGCTAGCACAGCAATATCTGAAAGATAAAGGTATAAAATGGGACATTAATCAAGAGAAAAACTTGCAAATTGGCAACACTGTTTTTAAGCGCTTACAATCCCATACAAGCGGCTATCAGAGAGTGGATGCCTCAGGATATCAAATTCTGCTCAATTATCGTTCTCTGCCCTCTCTTGCCAATATTGCCCAAACAGTCTCTCTTAAAGAAATTCTCAATGATGATATTGTTCCTGAGTTATTGCAGAAGTCGGTGAAGAACCGCATCGTCCTCATTGGCGTGACCGCCCCCAGTTCTCCTGATGATTGGGAAACTCCATACACTGCAAAAGCACCGGATAAAGAAAAGCAAATTTCAGGCGTATTTCTACAAGCGCAGATGGTGAGCCATATTCTGAGTGCTGTTTTGGATGGTAGACCTTTGATGTGGTGGTGGTCTGGATGGGTGGAAGCGCTGTGGATATGGGGTTGGGCATTGCTGGGAGGTATTCTATCTTGGCGAATTCTACAGCCACTTCATATAGGATTAGCTATTGTAACAGCGCTATTGATACTTTTTACCATCTGCTTTGGTATATTTACACAAGCAGGGTGGATTCCACTCGTTCCCCCAACATTGGCATTGGTATCTTGTGCGGTTGTGTTGAAGATACTACCAAAGCACCATGCGAGCAACAGCAAAAAACGTTGGAACTCTCAAAATGAGTAAAAATAAGTTGCCTCAAAGACACCATAAACTAGCTTGCGCTATTCCTTTGCTAGTTATTGGGCTTGTGAGTGATCCAATAAAAGTGCAGGCAAATCCAGTACAATCATTGGGCAATAGAGTCACTCACACATCAAACCTTCTTGCCCAGAAATTCCCTGATAATGGTGAGCCTAGAGGACGCCGCCGAGGAGGGACAAGCCGTCGTGATGGATGTCCAGAACTGAAAACACCTATTACTGCTTTAGTACCTGGTGAGGAAAGTAACAACAAATCTTTCTTGGCATCCACAGTGGCTGAGTATCCAACCTTTTGGGTTTATGTTCCTGAATTACCCACAAATTCACGTTTTGGAGAGTTTGTGTTGCAGGATGAACAGGGTAATGATCTATACCGAACTTCTCTGACATTGCCAGGAAAGGCTGGTATTATAGGCATTAGCCTACCCTCAAGTTCACAATATGCTCTCAAGCAAAACTCAAAATATCACTGGTTCTTCCGAGTTTATTGTGGTAATCCACAAAACAAGCCTGAGTATCTTTTTGTGGACGCATGGCTGCAACGGGTGGCACTAACTCCCCAGCTTGAGCAACAGTTAAAGACTGCAAAATCAGAAGAGTACACCGTCTATGCTGCTAATAATGTTTGGTACGATGCTGTAACAAATTTAGCTAACCTCCGCAGCACCAATCCAAATGAGCGCGTGTTGGCGGAAGACTGGACTAACTTGTTTAAAGCTGTTGGCTTGGAAGAACTAGCCCAAGCACCGATTGTGCAACGTTACAATCCGCAAAAGTAACGCAGATTATGTCAAGAACAATCAAGCGGGAGATTGTAGAAGCCTAGGGGTGGGTAGTGGATGGCGATCGCTATACCTTAGTCGCTACTGCACTCACCGTGACTCCTCATAGTTCCTGATTGACTCCTGCTTCTTGCAACTGCTGAATTCTTCTGTTGGTCAAAGCCAATTCCCGACTAGCACAAACGGTGCCCAAAAATATGGATTTTTCTGCTGAGCAAAAACAGCGAGTTGGGCATGCTGGAGTGCTTCGGCTTTATTGACTCCAGCTTTTAACTCTTGATAAAACTTACTCATCAAATTGGCGGTAGACTCATCGTCTACAGACCACAATGTTGCCACTGTACTGCGTGCGCCCGCCCGCACAGCAACTCCAGCTAGTCCTAAAGCTGCTCGCTTGTCTCCAACAGCAGTTTTGCAAGCACTCAGAACAAGTAATTCTATATTGTTAGACTTACCCGTGTCGCTGACTCGCAGTAATTTATCAAATTCCTTGACCTTCAGGAGCTCATCCCAGGTGACAATAAAGGTTTTTTCTGGATCGGAACTAAACTCCCCGTGAGTTGCTAGATGAACTACTGAAAAGGAAGCAGATCCCAATTGGTTTTGCAGGTTGGTTTCGGTAAACTGCTGATTTAACAGTTCTTGACTGCTAGGTACCTCAGACTTGATTTCTTGCAATTCCCGTGGCACGTTTTCCAGTGAGGGAAACTTGCGGTTTTCGATAGAGCGTTCTGCCGCGACTCCAGCAGTTAAGGTGTTTAAGCGTACCTTTTGCAACGGTTTGGGATCAAGGAGTTGCAAACCAGGGGCGACGGCGATCGCATACTTTTCCACCAAATATTTCTGCTGTTGTTTGTCATAGAGAACGGACATTGGTAGATTTCGCAACGTCCCATCTAGGACAAAGACTAGAGTTTTGATGCCACTTTTGCTTAACTCTGCTTCAGCAGGTCGGATTAACCAATCATATATCTCTTGGGACAGCTGCTTTACCTGAGCAGTCCTGGTGACATCCCGTAAATATTCTCTGAGGTCTTCTACAACACGTTCTACTTTATCTTCGGCAATGACACTTTTGTAGTGACGCAAGTCCTGGTTAGGCAACTTGAGAATAACATCTAGACGGTCTGGTAAAATAATGGGATACAGAACTGCTGCTTGTTGGTCTTTTTTATCAATCACTGGGTCGAGTTCTTGCTTAGCAGTTAAACAGGCTGAGCGAAAAAAGTTGTCCAGTTCTGCTAATTGCAGCGATTCCATCACCAAACGAGCTTGCCGTATATTCTTTTGGCTTTCTGGCTTTTGGTCTGGGTATTGGACATTGGAATTTCCTTTTGCTGTCTTCTGTTCCCCGTTCTCTGTTTGCAAAAGCAATCCCACTAACTCCCGATACACGGGTTCCACAGTTTCCCGGAAGGAAAACTGAATGTCTGGATTGATGGCAACTAAATCGCTACGTAGAGTCCGCAGAGTGTTGAAGGCTTCAGAATAGTAGGGGACAGCCCCTTTGATATCTCCCTGCTGTTTGCGGATACGTCCTAGTTGCCATTGCCATTGATAAACGATGTCCGATGCATGAATACTTTGGGCTAGAAACAAAGCTTTCTCTGTTAGCTTTTGGGCATCAGTAAACTGCTGATTGATTTCATACAGATTCCCAAGAGTTCCAAGGGCATAAGATTCTGCTCGCTTGTCTTGCAAGCTTTCCGCCTGCTGGACTGCGGTTGCCAGAATTTGGGCTGAGGTTTGGAGGGAGGACGATGAGGGGGATGAGGAGGATGAGGAGGATGTTGCTTTTAGTACTCCTTCATCCGCCCTATCTTTGCTAGCCAGCTTCATCAAACTTTGGGCAAAGTTAATTTTGGCGTCAACTGCCATCCGGCTTGGGGGCAAGTTGTTGATTTCAGACTGGATTTGAGAGGATAATGCTAATGCATCCGCAAGTCGCTTTGTCTCAATCAGTAGGCTCAGTTGATTGAGATATGCCTGAATACGTGTGGTTGCATCAACAGATGCACTTGCAGCTTGCTGGTAGTAATGTAGCGCAGTTTTCGTGTCATGCTGGAGCCGGGCTGTATTTCCCAGGTTGAAGAGAGCTTCACTGACAACTTGATTCGATGACAAGGCTTTTGCTAGTGCTAAACTTTGCTCTAATACCTGCTGCGATTCCTTTAAATCACCAACGACTTGCCGAATGTTACCAAGGCTTAGCAGTCCTGCGGCTTTCGTCGGTGAATCTGGTTGGTTTTTCAGGGTTTGCGAAACTTCAGTTAAAATCTTATTTGCCTGACGGTATCGCCCCAAAACTTGCATGGCTTGAGCCGAGTTAGTGCGGTTACGGGTTAATGCAGCACTATCTTTTATTTGCTGATAAATCTCACTAGCTTGTTGCCAAGTGGTAACTGCTGCCTCAGCTTGTCCCTGCGCCAATTGTAACCGTCCTCGCACATCGAGGGCTTGTGCCAAAATCTTAGAACGCTCTTGAGAGTTATTCAAATTTTTCAATAAATTGAGACTTTGAGCGATCGCTTTTTCTGCTCGATCCCATAAACCCAGTTGCTGAAAAGCTAAGGAGAGATTGCTCAAAGTCATCGGTTCCCGTAAACTGTCCCCATGAGTTCTAAAATCAGCAGCAGCCTGTTGCAAGGCTTTGACCGCAAGAGTGAACTGTCCAGCCTCATAGAGTTTTTTACCCTGTTGCACAAGGTCTTGCGTCTTACCTTGGCTGATTGCTAAGTTTTGTTTAGTATAATTGACAGCCGCAGGTCTTGCCAGCACGGGTGATATTATCACGCAGAGAAACGCAGCCATAACTGCCAGTAAGGGTTGAGCCATCCAACCCCTACGGGAGTCTTTGGATTGAAAAATGGATTTTAGAATACGGAAAAATACAGGCTTTTTTCTCGCCACGCTCTTTCCCCTTTACTATAATTCAAAGTCTTCTTTCACCTTTAGATCCTCTCCTAAACTTACCTCAACACTGAAGCGTTTTCCTGATTCCCCCTTAAAAGGTTTAAGTTGAATGTAATTATCTTGACTTCTGGAAGTGACTTGCTGAAGAGTTTTTCCTGCTTTAGACAGCAAAGTCAAATTCAGATAAGGCGGCAAATATCTTTCTCCACCTGTAGGATGTAACTGGATCAAAATACCCAATTTATCCTCGGTTTCCTCTGTGATATTAACCAGCAGCGCCACAGTTTGATGACCCAGTTGCATTCCCAAGTCAATGAGTTTGGCTTTTTTGGGACCTTTGTGTGTAATTCTAGTACTTAAAGCTAGATTAGCTTCTGGATTTATCAGCGTGTCAATCGTCTGCCAACCTTCTTCAAAGACTCCCTCTAACCATTGACTCAATTTGGTTTTGGTATTATGTAAATATGTTTGAAGTGATACGGCGGCAGACTGGGTTGAGGCTACAGGTAAAGAGATAGCTGAGGCTTCTGAGAAATGGTGGTAGAACAACAGGTGATTGAGTTCTGCATCAAATAAAGACAGTGGTAGCTGATAATAACCATCCTGTAAAATTTGTAAATTCAATTCGTTTCGATAATTCACCAGTTGGTCGTAACGTAGAAAGCCTCTGAGAATAACTTGTTCTTCCTCTTCTAACACCTCAACGACAACATAAAAATGAGCTGCCGATTCTGGTTGATCAATGGCATCTGTTGGGATATTTACTATTTCATCAAGTATGTGTTCTGTAGCAATTGGACAAATCTTAAACTCACCTACCTTGAGATGACAACCAGTTTCGATAACATCCGTATCTCGATGGATGGGTTGATCTAGTATGCGTGTACTTAACCATTTTTCACAGCCAAGTATTGCCAATGTATTTAGATAGGTTTGCCATTGTTGTGCTTCACTGATCACCAGTTGACTATAACCTCTTGCCTGATGGAAGTCTTCTGGTTCTAGCCAAATCACTTCTGGAAGCAAGAGTCTTATATCAGATGAATTAACCGAGGAAGGGCGCATTATTGTACTCCTTATATTTATATGTATGGGTTTTCTGTCTAAGATTCCTTTAGCCTCGCTTCAAAAGGAGGGTTTGGGGATGTATGTGTTTGTCGTGTGTCTGTTGTTCTAAATATTTGCGAAGTTGTTGAGCATATGCACTATCCATTGAACGGCTCTTCCCAGCTCTGATTTCTTCTGCTGCTTCTTGAAAGATTTGCTCGTCAGCAAAAGCTTCTATATATTCAGCCAATGTTTTAAGATAGTCTGGTTCAGGGGGCATTTTGGTCAAACCCTTTTCAACAGCCTTCTTAAGAAGGTTGTCAAGAATTTGTTTGACTGTGAGAGTGCGTACCTTGCTGAGGAGATCGCCAGGATTCAATATCCGTCTAGCTTGATCCCAACTTGTCATTCCCAACTTAGGAGCAATATCCTTAAGAGATAAATTCTCGCAGTAGTAGAGCTGCAAACCAGGAATAAATTGTTGAGCAAAGCATCCATACTTTTTGCTTTTTGTCAAGGTAGCAATGCGATCGCGTATTTCTTGTTCTATCGCACTAGTCAAAGCTAAGCTAAGTTGCTCATGTAAGAAATCCAACATCTCCTGCTGTTCTACATCAACCTCATTGAGGTTGTCAGCCGGTAAATCTACTCTAAAGCTATAACTTCCAGTCTCAGGATCTTGGATTTCCAAAGGTTCTCTATAACTCCAGATATCATAGTGTCTGAGCTGGGTGACTACCTGTTTGAGTTCATTCATCAACTCCACTGTAGAGTTGATAATGACATCTCTTTTTCGCAAGCCGTTGAGCATTTCTTGCTGTTGAGTGCTTGATGGATCTGGACATTTTTTTCCTCCCTTGGAATTTTGTTGAAGTCTGTCACGGCGATAGACAGCATGAAACACTTCTACAAGGTGGCGATCGCGCTTTGATAAACGTTCGAGTTGTTTTGGTCTAACTCTATTGAGAAGCGCCCAATCGCTAAGATGTTTAAATCCAAATTCTGATAAATAATCTTTGAGTTCGGGGTTTTGTCTGGTTTGCAAGTATGCCCAATTGTCTAAGCTCATACTAGAGTCAGAATCGGCATTAAATGTTTGCAAAATTTTGACAGAAAAGAATTTGTAAGCAGTTGTCTTAGTTGCACCATTGTTATCTACAATCAGTTGAGTTTTGCCATCCCGATCTATGGTCACGAGAGTTTGCCCATCGTCATCGAGGACATAAGACAGCAAATGCTGGTAGGTAAACTGCTTTTCACCACTGAATAGGCTGTCAATTTTTTGACAAGCTCTCAGGATGGGTTCAGAAACATAGCAGCGCAAACAAAGTCCCGCATGAGCGGGAGTTATGGCATCAACAGCAGAATTTTTAGCGAGAAAATACGATAACAGAACAGCTTGCGTGTCTTTAGGAGCAAGATGGCGAATTTGTTTGTTTAAGAACTCGTGTGCCAGAGGTACGGAACTGTATTCGTATCCTACTCTTTGACTGGCACTGATTCGGCAAATTTTCCAGTATCTTGGTGATACATCCATAGTGACTGCCTCGCCCCAGAATAACCAATCTCATATAGTTGCATTAAATATGTAAATGCCAGCGTTTTCAACTTATGCAGTTTTCCCAGTCTGCTTCTTTGAGGCGGCAACCACAAGCGACACGAGTGGTGTGAGCTGCGTTCTTCCTAAGTTGTCGCGCCAAAACAAGTGCATACTGCTAAGGGCTAGACTACTTGCTAGTACTGGATTTCTTCATTTTGTAAAGTGCGTGCAGAGCATACTTTGAATGAGCGAATTTTGAATTGCATATCATGCAATACGCTTGGTGATAAGACCAGAACCCTTATCAGCAAGACAATGTAGAGACGCTTCAAACAGCGCGTCTCTACAAAGAACGCGAATTCCACGAAAAATCCTTAACTGAACTGTATTGGCATATCATGCCCCTTTTTTCTCTAAAAAGTGCATAAGTTAGACTAACCACTTTGGCGTCTAGAAGGTTAGTTCCAATAAGTGAACTACCCCACCCTGGCAGAGCCTGAGGGTGGGGCTTCCAGTCTCACGGGGGAGTGCCTCAGATTGGACTTACGTCCACCCCTTGGTCTTACCTCCCCTCCACTGGCAGAGACGGCTGTCCCATCCGTCTTTAGCATTCTGATGCCTTCTGCTCTAATATTCGTTGCAGCGTTTCCATCCCTGTCATGATGAGTACCACAGTGGGGGCAAGTCCATTCCCGCACATCCAATGACATTTCATCAACTTGGTGGTAGCAATTAGAGCAAAGCTTGGAACTAGGGAACCATCTGTCAATCTCAACCAACTTCCCACCTTTGCGTTTTAGTTTATAGGCTAAGAAGTTAGTGAAACTTCCCCATCCTGCATCAGATATTGATCGCGACATATTGTGATTACGTTCGCGTAGCGTGCGCGAAGCGCTCACCATGCCCTTGACATGAAGATTCTCTACTACGACAACTTGGTTTTCGTTGACGAGCTTTGTTGATAGCTTATGTAGAAAATCTTGACGAGTATTACTTATACGTTCGTACACTTTGGCAACTATTTTTGTGTACTTATATCTAGTGTTATATCATGTCCGGTAGCTTACCCATAATTAAGCCACCACCTGAGGCCACCAGTGGAAGTTTGTCAAACCTCGAACTAAATCTTGTTGTTGGAGCAATTGTTTACAACGATGAAATAAAAGTTCCTCTAATTCATCTAGATTCTCAAATGTTCGGTTAGCTGTCTTGTTCGTTTGTCACTGGCCAAAGTCTCTCCGCTGGTTGAAGTTCTGGAGAATGAGATGGCATCTCAATCAGATGAATACCCGGTGGGACATCAAGTTTTTCAGTGGTATGCCATCCTGCTTGATCCAAGGTCAATATAACTTGTTTGTTTTCTCCAACACCAAAATGTTGAGCAAAATCAGCTAAGACTTGATTGAATATTTGGGTATTAACGAAAGGTAAAATCCACCAGTATGTTTCTCCAGACTGTGGATGAACAAAACCATATAACCACAACCATTTGAATCGCCAATTCACATTCGCTACAGGTACTGTCCATTCGTCTACCCAAATTCTTCTAATTATTGGTTTAAGTCCAACTCTATGTTCATCCATTGTCCAAACTTCTACGTCGGCCTTGGGATGCTTTTTTTGAACTTGAGTTACCTGAGCTACGAGTTTTTTTTTCCATTCTTCCTGTTCTACAAAGTCTGCTTCTTCATGAGAGGGTCGAGGTACTCTTAAGCGTAGTTTCATTGCTTTTAAATACTCCCATCCTCGTTGTCTATTAACTCGATGTCCTAGTAATTCACTCATCCAATTTGCAACTTTTTGTCCATTCCAAAGTCCACCTTCAACAGGAGGTGATTGCAGTGCCTGCCATAGTTGTGCTTGTTGTATATCATTCAAAAGTGTCTCGGCACCCAGATGTTCATGCCTTTTATCCCCAAGTGACTCCGGACCAATACGGTTATATCCCCAGACTAGTTCGTAAATCCAACTGCGACTATAACCAGTTATCTCTGAAACTTCTTGACTACTTCTACCAGATGCTAATAACCAAATAATTTGGTAATGACTTCTGTCCACAGGGTCTTTTGCCTGACGGTAACGTTGTTCTAATTCTGTTAACGATAGATGTGACTCTATACTAATACGCTTTGGCATTGCTA
This sequence comes from Kalymmatonema hyalinum WJT4-NPBG1, assembly GCA_019359075.1. Classification (GTDB taxonomy): domain Bacteria; phylum Cyanobacteriota; class Cyanobacteriia; order Cyanobacteriales; family Nostocaceae; genus Kalymmatonema; species Kalymmatonema hyalinum. The sequence goes on along the minus strand of JAHHIB010000013.1, from coordinate 3,319 downwards.
CGGTAGATGCTTGTTTCCGAATGCATACTTGTCCATTTTATTATGGTTGTGCTACCGGACATAATATGACTCGGAGATTGTCAAAAATAAAATTACCCTTTTCCCTGGTTTTGTTTACACAAAACATCGGTTTAAGGGCGTTTTATTTTTGACCCGTCTTACATCCCCACCCTGTAAGAGGGATGGGGAATTACGGCGGATTGTTAAAAACCCGTCAACTCTCAGTAGTTGCGGGTCTCGTTTTTGGCGCACATTTATACGACTGCTCTAGCCACGCCTGAACATTACTCCCATTCCATACATGGGTTCAGGGGTTGGGCTAAACCTGCTCAAATCTACCCAATCTTATTCAAATCTATTCAGTAAGGATACGGCATTGGGGCGGCAGTGGTGCGGGGATTTATAGAAAAATCCCTCAACGCCCAACGAACCAAACCCGCACCACAGTCAGAGCACACAGAAGAATCCCAGTAGCCAGTGCGTATGGGCATTCCTCTGGCTCTTTGAGTTCATCAGATATTTTGGAAAATTAATTTAGGCAGGAATAACTTGAGCAATCAGTGAGCGTTTATCAAGCGAGTGGACTTTACCTACTTTGCCCAGAGCAGTTACAACGCGCTCTAACAGTTCTCCAGCTTGCTCACGATATTGATTTTCTCGACCTCGTAAACGAATAGAAAACTTCACTGAATCCCCTTTACTCAACCAGCCAATTGCTTGCTCGATGCGTTGGTTGTAATCAGCTACACCCACGTTGGGACGGAGCCGAACTTCCTTGACTGTCGGTCTAGCGCTCTGTGCCTGACGCTTTTTCTTTTGGTACTGAAGCTTGCCGTAGTTGAGAATCTTCGCTACTGGAGCGTCTTTGCCTTCGGAGACTACAACTAGGTCAAGCTCTACGCTCTGTGCTATCTGTAGAGCCTCAGATGTATCCATCAGACCACGATTGTTACTTTCATGATCAATCAAGAAGACTTGACGTGACTTGATTTGCGAATTAATTAGTTGATTTTGGACTGCGATAATGTTTTCCTCTCAATTGTTCAATTGTTTAATACTTGGCGGGTGCAAGTAGTACTAACTTAATCATACAATGTTCGCATGAAAATGCCCAGCAGTATCAAATATTACTTTTTAAGTCATAGTACTTACCTGCTTAATACCATTTATAACAACTTAAAAGTATGTACATTTTGTCAATATGCCCATGTACATAAATGAATTCATATATCCGAAAGTTTGTGATCTACTGAAAGTCAAAAACCTCGGTGATTAATTTCACAAAGATTTGTTATCAATCTCACACTTAGAGAAGTTAAGTTTATCGGGAACAGTTGTGTATCAAGTAGTGTGTATAAATATGCTACAAACCAAACATTCAAAGATAAAAAACCTTATCCGCGAACTAGGCGTTTCGGCTAGAGCTAACTCAAAAGCAATTAGCTCATTGGCTCATACTAATGGATCAGCGATCGCGTTTAGCGGAACGGCGCGATGCGGACGAACGACCACCGGACTTGTTGCCACCTGCCACGGTTCGCGCTGCCGATTTTTTAGCCACTGTCTCTGGTGACGGTTTAGCAGTAGAGGGAGCCGGACGCTTGTGGCGTCCGGTTCTGGGTTTTTGTTGGTGTCCATTTGGGATTGGTTCGGGGTTGGTGTGGGCGTTGGCTCCAAAGCCAGCGACCACTTCTAATGGCAACCGCTGTTCAATCAGTTTTTCGATATTTGCCAACAACGGGTATTCATCGACGGACACCAGCGATACGGCTTCACCTGACGCGCCAGCACGACCAGTGCGACCAATACGATGAACATAATCCTCCGGTACATTGGGCAGATCGAAGTTGACCACATGAGGCAGTTCGCTGATGTCGAGACCCCGCGCCGCAATGTCGGTTGCAACCAGTACCTGTAGGCTGCCGTTCTTGAACTTTCCTAGAGCGTGGGTACGCGCCGACTGGCTCTTGTTACCGTGGATGGCCAGTGCTTGAATGCGGTTCTCGATTAATTGCTTAACCAGACGGTCAGCGCCATACTTAGTGCGAGTGAACACTAGCACTTGGTACCAATTTTCTTCCCGAATCAGGTGAGCAAGTAATTGGCGCTTCTTGTCACGGTCTACCTGGTAAACTTTCTGTGCCACCGTGTCGGCGGTAACGTTGCGGCGTGCCACCTCGATCATCGTCGGGTGATTGAGTAGCCTGGCGGCGAGTGCCTTGATTTTGTCCGAGAAGGTGGCGAAGAATAGCAAGTTCTGTCGCTGTTTGGGCAGAAGCGAGAGAATGCGGCGGATATCATGAATAAAGCCCATGTCTAGCATTCGATCAGCTTCATCCAACACTAACACCTCAATGTGCGACAGGTTCACTGTGCCCTGCTGCACGTGGTCTAGCAGTCGTCCTGGGGTAGCGACCAGAATATCCACGCGGCTCTTCAAACGCCGTTTTTGCTGACTAATGCTGACCCCGCCGAACATTACCATTGAGCTCAGCTTCAGGTACTTGCCGTACTCGCGCACGCTTTCCTCCACCTGTGCGGCGAGTTCACGAGTCGGGGTGAGAATCAGCGCCCGGATCGGCGGGCATTCATTAGAAGTGCCTTTAACGCTCTTGTCGGCCGACAACCGATGCAGGAGCGGCAGGGTGAAGCTGGCAGTCTTTCCAGTACCGGTTTGGGCACCAGCTAGCAGATCACCACCCGACAATACCGCAGGTATCGCCTGCATCTGGATTGGCGTGGGTTCGGTGTACCCTCGCTCGGTGACGGCACGGATAATTTCATTGGACAAGCCGAGAGTAGAAAAAGACATAAAACTCCAGAAATAACATCGGCCTGTCGCCAGTGGCGGCATCAGTCTTAGGCGGACGGATGGTTTGAAGGGCTAGATCGGCAGTAAGCGCCAAGACTGAGAGCGAATCCCGCAGTTCTGTATTGTAACAGAGTGCAGTGCGTTGTGTCGTGATCCGCGTGCTTTTAGCAATGTCATCAAAATCTACGCTTCCGCTTCTACGAGGAGATGACTTGAGCGAGCTTGGTTTTTCCGAACAGGAAATTTTGGGTATCAGTCGCGCAGGACGTATCTTGGCATTGATCTGCCATCGTCTCAACTTTGTAAATATTTTGTTATACTAATTAATATAAGTTCACACTCAGGCGCTACACCGCTAAAAAAGAGAATGCCCTCCTGCTCAGTCAACAACCCAGGTCTAAAGACGCTGGGCTTCTAGCCTAAGTCCAAGGACAGTAGTTGACCCGACTAAGTACCTCGTGTACTACGTTATTGGCAAGTGTTCAAGTTCCTACCTACAGATGCGAA